>NZ_AUWQ01000001.1 GCF_000455205.1 Mycobacterium sp. UM_CSW
AACGACGACAAGTACGACGGCAGCCAGAACATCATCTCCAACGCCTCGTGCACGACGAACTGCCTGGCGCCGGTGACCAAGGTGCTCCAAGACGAGTTCGGCATCGTCAAGG
The DNA here is from genome assembly GCF_000455205.1 of Mycobacterium sp. UM_CSW. Lineage (GTDB taxonomy): Bacteria > Actinomycetota > Actinomycetes > Mycobacteriales > Mycobacteriaceae > Mycobacterium. The sequence goes on from NZ_AUWQ01000001.1 coordinate 113, forward strand.
GCTTGATGACGACCATCCACGCTTACACCCAGGATCAGAACCTGCAGGACGGTCCGCACAAGGACCTGCGTCGGGCGCGGGCGGCGGCGCTGAACATCGTGCCGACCTCGACCGGGGCGGCCAAGGCGATCGGGCTGGTGATGCCCGAGCTGAAGGGCAAGCTGGACGGGTATGCGCTGCGGGTGCCGATCCCGACCGGCTCGGTGACCGACCTGACCGTGGAGCTGGCCAAGGCCGCCAGCGCCGAGGACATCAACGCCGCGTTCAAGGCCGCCGCGGAGGGCCGCCTGAAGGGCATCCTGAAGTACTACGACGCCCCGATCGTGTCGTCCGACATCGTCACCGACCCGCACAGCTCGATCTTTGACTCCGGGCTGACCAAGGTCATCGACAACCAGGCCAAGGTGGTGTCCTGGTACGACAACGAATGGGGCTACTCCAACCGCCTCATCGACCTCGTCGCACTGGTCGGCGCCCGCTTGTGACGCGCGCTCCTCAGGGCATGAACTGGCTCGTCTGAGCCACCAGATCAAACAGCGGTTGCGGCGCGACACCGAGCAGCACCGTCGTCGCCGCCGCCACGGCGACGGACACCGCGGTAATTGGCGCCGGCGAATGCAACTGCGGCGTATGCGAATTCGGTTCATGGAAGAACATCGTCATGATGACGCGGGCATACGCGAACGCGGCTATCGCACTGCTCACCGCGCCGACGACAACGAGCCCGACCGCGCCCTGGCTCGCGGCGGCCTGAAAGATCGCGAGCTTGCTGACGAACCCGCTGGTGAGCGGGATGCCGGCGATAGCCAGGAGGAAAAGCGACATTGCGCCGGCGACCACCGGCGACCGCCGCCCTAATCCCGCCCAGTGCAACGTTTCCGGCACTTCCTCGCCGTTCGGCTGCCGGATCATGGTGACCAACGAGAAGGCGCCCATCGTGCTGACCGAGTATGCGGCCAGATAGAACATCGTCGAGGCCAACCCGGCCTCGGTCCCGGAAAACCCGAGCAACAGGAACCCGACGTTGGCCACCGAGGAATAGGCGAGCAGGCGCTTGATGTCGGTCTGGGTCACGGTGAGCACCGCCGCGACGACCATGGTGAGCGCAGCCACTGCCCAGAGGACGGGCCGCCAGTCGAGAACTAGGTTGGGCAGGGCCACGTAACAGACCCGCGCGAGGGCGGCGAACGCGGCTATTTTCGTCGCCGCCGCCATCAGCGCGGTGATCGGGGTCGGGGCGCCCTGGTACACGTCGGGAACCCACGAATGAAACGGGACCGCGCCGATCTTGAACAACAACCCGGCGATCAGCAACCCGACTCCGGTCAATGCCAGCGATGTCTGGCCGCCGCGGCCCGCCAGCGCGCCGCCGATACCCGAAAACGTCAGCGTCCCGGCGTATCCGTATAGCAGTGCGACGCCATACAAGAGCAGCGCCGACGAAAACGCGCCCAGGAGAAAATACTTCAGCGCCGCTTCCTGGGACAGCAACCGCTGGTGTCTCGCAAGGCCACACAGCAGATACAGCGGCAGCGAAAGCACTTCCAGCCCAACGAAGACCGTCAGCAGGTCCGCCGCCGAGCAGAACACCAGCATGCCGCCGACGGCGAGCATGAACAGCGGAAAGACCTCGGTCTGGATGATCCCGCGCCCCGCGAGCCGCCGCTCCTCCGGGACGCCGGGCACGGCGGAACCCTGGCGCGCGAAGGCGGCAAGGCGGTCCTGCGCGATCGGCGACAGGGCGGCCATGCCGAGCACCACGACGGCGCCCTGAAAGAACAACGCGGGCCCGTCGGCCATCACCGATCCCATGACGGCGCCGCCGCGCCGGCCGGCGACCAGAACCACCGCGGCGAAGGCCGCGACGAGGGCAGCTGAGGCCAAGGCGAGGTGCGCGGCATACCGACGGCCGCGGGGCAGCGCGGCCTCGACGACGACGCCCACGACGGCGGCGCCGAACACGATGAGCATGGGGGAAAGCCGCGCGTACTCGACGCTCGGCACGCCAACGGTCACTTCGCTGTCACCTCCGGGACGCTGGTCAGTGTGTGCGCGACGGCCGGATTGATCACGTCGAGAGCGACTTTCGGGTAGACGCCCAGCGTGAGCAGGAGCGCGATGAGCGGCGCCACGACCGTGACCTCACGCGGCACCAGGTCACGCAGGCGGTCGTCACCCGCCTTGACGGGGCCGGTCATGGTTCGCTGATACATCCACAGTATGTAGACGGCCGACAGCACCAGGGCGACGACCGCGGCGACCGCTGCTAGCGGGTAGCGCGTGAAGGTGCCGATCAGGACCAGGAATTCGCTGATGAAGGGGGCCAAGCCCGGAAGCGCCAGAGCCGAGAGCCCCGCCACGAGAAAGGTGCCCGCCAGCACCGGCGCGACCTTCTGCACGCCGCCGTAGTCCGCGATCGCGCGGGTGCCCTTGCGCGACACCAGGAACCCGGCGATGAGGAACAGCGCGGCGGTCGAGACGCCGTGATTGACCATGTACAGAGCGGAGCCGGACTCGCCCTGGCTCGTCATCGCGAAGATGCCCAAAATGATGAACCCGTAGTGGCTTATCGACGCGTACGCGATGAGGCGCATCAGGTCGCTCTGGCCGATCGCCACAACGGCGCTGTAGCCGATGCCGATCACCGCCAGGGTGGTGATCAGCGGCCGGAGATGTATTGCCGCGCCGGGGAAAAGCTGCAGGCAGTAGCGCAGCATCCCAAAGGTGCCGACCTTGTCCACGACGGCCATCATCAGCACGGCCGTCGCGGGTGTCGCCGACGTCGCCACCCCGGGCAGCCAGGTGTGGAACGGCCACAGCGGTGCCTTGATGGAGAATGCCGTCATGAAACCGAGGAACAACAGCTGCTGCGCCACCGGATCCGTTGCGTGCGTGGCGCTCAGCAGGTCGCGGATGTCCAAGGTCGCTATCCCGGCCGCCGTCGCGAGCCCGTAAAGGCCGACGACCGCGGCGAGCATGACCAGGCCGCCTAAGAGGTTGTACAGCAGGAACTTCAGAGCGGCCGACGAACCTCGGGGCCCACCGAATCGACCGATCAGGAAATACAACGGGACCAACGTCGCCTCGAGGGCGACGTAGAAGAGCACGACGTCGAGCGCGACGAACGAGAGCAGCGCCAAGGATTCGACGGCCAGCATCAGCGCGACGTAGGTGTGGGTCGCCATTGGGCGATCGGCGGCGTCGATCCATCCCGCGACGATCAGCAACGGCACCAGCGCGGCGGTCAGCCCCACCAGCACGAGCGCGATGCCGTCGAGCCCGACCGCGTAGCCGGCCCCCAAAGCCGGTATCCACCGGTGAGATTCGACGAACTGGTATTGCGCACCCTCGCTGTCGAACCGAGCCACCAGCAAGGCGGCCAAGGCCAGGACGATCAGCGCCACACCAAGGCCCGCCCACTTCACCGCGGTTGGTCGGGAACGCGGCACAAGCGGCACGGTGCAGGCACCGATGGCGGGGGCCAGCCACAGGGCGGTCAGCCACGGCAACTCACTCACCACGCCCTCACCACCAACACGGCGGCGACCGCCAGGACCGCACCGGCCAGCATGGACAGGGCATAGGAACGCGCGAACCCGGTTTGCCACCGCCGCAAGCGAACCGACGCTCGGGTCGTCAGCGCCGCGACCGCTCCTACCACCCCGTCGATGCCCCGGTCGTCGATCTCCGTCAACGCGCGGGCCAGCTGCGCGCCGGGGCGCATGAAGACCCGTTCGTTGAACGCGTCACCGTAGAGGTCGTTACGGGCCGCGACGGTAAGAGCCGACCCGGTCGGCGCCGGTGCGGGCACGGGGTTAGCCGCATACATGCGGCAGGCCACGGCGACGCCCGCGGCGACGACCGCCAAAATCACCGCGGTGACGATGCCGGCGGGGGGAGTGGCGTGAACAGCCTCATCAACGCCGGTGACCGGCTCCAGCCAGTGCCGCAGCGTCCCGCCGATCGCCAACGCGGCGCCGGACACCACCGAGCCCACCGACAGCACGATCATCGGCCACGTCATCACCGCGACGGGCTCATGCGGCCGAACGCCTGTTGCCCAACGCTTTTCCCCGAAGAACGTCATCAGCATGACCCGGGTCATGTAGAAGGCCGTGACGCCCGCGCCCAGGATCGCCGCGCCGCCGAGCGCGAAACCCTCTGCGCCGCCGACGCCGAGCGCCGCCTCGATGATCCCGTCCTTGGAGAAGAAGCCGGCCAGCGGCGGCACGCCCAAGATCGCCAAATATCCCAGCCCGAAAGTCGTGAATGTGACGGGCAGGGCTGTGCGCAGCCCGCCGTAGCGGCGCATGTTCACCTCGTCGTTCATCGCGTGCATGATCGACCCCGCGCCGAGAAACAGCCCTGCCTTGAAAAACCCGTGCGTCAGTAGGTGCATGATCGCGACGACGTAGCCGGCCGGCCCCAATCCGGCGGCCAGTACCATGTAGCCGATCTGCGACATGGTGCTGGTCGCAAGCGCCTTCTTGATGTCGTCCTTCGCGCAGCCGACGATCGCGCCGAACATCAGCGTCACCGCGCCGACGACCGCCACGGCCGTTTGCGCCGTCGGGGCGAGGTTGAATACGGGGCCCGACCGCACGATCAGGTACACGCCCGCGGTCACCATCGTCGCGGCGTGAATGAGCGCCGACACCGGCGTCGGGCCCTCCATCGCGTCGCCCAGCCACGACTGCAACGGAACCTGCGCGGACTTTCCGCAGGCGGCCAACAGCATCAGCAGGCCGAGCGCGGTCAGCGCGCCCGTGCCGAGCCGCGGTGCGCCGGCGAAGACGGCGGCGAACGAGACGGACCCGAGGTGGCCGAACATCATCATCACCGCGACGGCCAGGCCGAGGTCGCCGACCCGGTTGACCACGAAAGCCTTTTTGGCAGCGGTCGCCGCCGACGGCCTCTCCGACCAGAACCCGATCAACAGGTAAGAGGCCAGGCCCACGCCCTCCCAGCCGGCGTAGAGCCCCAGGTAATTGTCGGCGAGCACGAGCAGCAGCATCGCGGCCACGAACAGGTTGAGATACGCGAAAAACCGTCGGCGTCCGGGATCCTCGGCCAGGTAGCCGATCGAGTAGACGTGGATCAGCGAACCGACGCCCGTGATCAGCAGCACGAAGCAGACGGACAGCTGGTCGAGCTGCAGACCGAAGTCCACCCGAAGCGCGGCCACCGGCACCCAGCAGAACAATGTCTCGTGGTCGACCCGGTGTTCGGCGTCGCGGCAGGCCATTTCGGCGAAAAGTGCCGTGCCCAACCCGAACGACGCGACCGCCGTCGCGCATGCCAGCAGATGGCCCCTCGCGTTCCAGCGACGGCCCGCGAGCAAAAGGATCGCGGCGCCCGCCAGCGGCAGCGCGATTACCGGCCACACCGGAGTCATGTTGTCGGCCTCAGTGTTTCAGCACGCTGGCGTCGTCGACCGAGACCGAGCGACGGCTTCGGAAGATAGTGATGATGATGGCGAGGCCGACCACCACCTCGCTCGCGGCAACGGCCATGGTGAAGAACGCCACCACCTGGCCGTCGAGGTTTCCATGCACGCGGGAAAACGCGACGAACGCCAGGTTGGTCGCGTTGAGCATGAGCTCAACGCACATGAACATCACGATCGCGTTGCGCCGCAACAGCACTCCCGCGGCGCCGATGGTGAACAACAGCGCGGACAGGTAGATGTAGTTCGCCGGGTTCATGATCGGCCGTTCTTTTCGGCGCCGTCCGCCCATGCGTCGACCCAGTCGGTGCCGACACTCGGTCCCGATGTCAGCAGGCGCAGATGTGACTTTCCGGCGGTCCGCGGAGCCCGCGCGGGTACGCGTCGCGGCCGCAGTGTGGCGGACACCGACTGCGGCGCGGGGGAGCCGTCGGGAAGCAACGCCGGTGTGTCGACGGCGTTGTGGCGGGCGTAGACGCCGGGGCCGGGCAGGGTGGTGGGGTGCCCACCGGGCCCGAACCGTTCCCGGGCAAGCTCCTGTTGCGTCTTGCGGGGCTCGAGCCGTTCCCGGTGCGCCAGCACCATCGCGCCCAGCGCCGCGGTGATCAGCAGCGCGCTGGTCAGCTCGAACGCCCACAGGTAGCGCGCGAAGATCAGCGCGGCCAGGCCCTGCACGTTGCCGCCGGCGTTGGCCTGCGTCAGGCCGGTGAACGGGGTCCCGGCGACGTTGCCCATCCCGGCGATCAACATGATTCCGAAGCCGAGACCGACACCGATGGCCGCAATCCGCTGCCCTCGCAGGGTTTCTCGCAGCGACTCGGCGGAGTCGACGCCGATGAGCATCAACACGAACAAGAACAGCATCATCACCGCGCCGGTGTAGACCACGACCTGAACGACGCCCAGAAACACGGCGTCCTGGGCGATGTAGAACAGGGCGAGAACGATCATTGTCATCGCCAGGGACATCGCGGAGTAGACCGCTTTCGCGGCCATGACCACGCCCAGCGCGCCGGCCACCGCGATGGCGGCGAGGACCCAGAACAGAACCGTGTTCATTGGCGTGCCTCCAGGAGCTTGTCCTTCCCCCAGATGAGGTCGGCGCGGGTGTCGCCCGCCATCTCGTACTCGTTTGTCATCGTCAGGGCCCGGGTCGGGCAGGCCTCGATACACAGGCCGCAGCCGATGCAGCGCAGATAGTTGATCTGGTACACCCGGCCGTAACGTTCCCCCGGCGAGTACCTCAGTTCCTCGGTGTTGTCGGCGCCCTCGACGTAGATCGCGTCGGCCGGGCAGGCCCACGCGCACAGCTCGCAGCCGACGCACTTCTCCAGGCCGTCGGGGTAGCGGTTGAGCCGATGGCGGCCGTGATAGCGCGGGGCGACCGGCCCCGGCCGCTCCGGATACCGCTCGGTCACCGGTCGCTTGAACATCGAAGCGAAGGTGACGGCGAACCCGGCGATCCCCGCAAAGGCGTTAGGCATCGATTTCCTCCCGACGGATGACGAAAACCGGATCGAACGTGGGTCGGCCCGGCAACGGCGGCACCGGAAAACCGGGAGCCGGCGGCGCAACGTCGGATCGCTTCGCCCGCCTGCCAAGGACTTTCGCGGCAAGCGCAACACCCACGATCAGGCAGAGCTCACCGGCGCCGACGGCCCACGCCGACGTGCGCGCGCCGCCACCCAGGCCGCGTACCGTCGCGACGATCATCAGCCACACCAGCGAGATCGGGATCAGCGCCTTCCAGCCCAGCGCCATGAACTGGTCGTAGCGCATCCGCGGCAAGGTGCCGCGCAGCCAGATGAACAGGAAGAGAAAGCCCCATACCTTCGCGGCGAACCACAGCGGCGGCCACCACGCGGCATTGGCGGCCGCCCAGGCGCTGATCGGCCATGGGGCGCGCCAGCCGCCGAGGAATGCCGTCGTGGCCAGCGCGGAAACCGTTGTCATGTTGACGTATTCGGCGAGCATGAACATCGCGAACGTCAACGACGAATACTCCGTGTGGAACCCGCCGACCAATTCGCCCTCGGCCTCCGGCAGGTCGAACGGCGCCCGGTTGGTCTCGCCCACCATGGAGGTCAGGTAGATCAGGAAGGACGGCAGCAGCAACAGCACATACCAGACGCGGCCCTGGGCCGCCACGATGCCCGCGGTCGACATGGTGCCCGTGAAGAGGAACACCGTCGTGAACGACAGCGCCATCGCGATCTCGTACGAAATCACCTGCGCGGTGGAACGCAGGCCGCCGAGCAACGGATAGGTGGAGCCGGACGCCCAGCCGCCGAGGACCAGCCCGTAGGCGCCGATGGAGGCGACGGCGAGCACGTAGAGAACACCCACCGGAAGGTCGGTCAATTGCAGTGCCGTGCGGTGGCCCGCGACCGAAACGTCCGGGCCGAACGGGATGACGGCGAACGCCACGATGGCCGGGATCACCGAGATGACCGGGGCAAGTAGGTACACGCCCCGGTCCGCGCTTCTCGGGGTGATGCCTTCCTTGAGCGCCAACTTGATGCCGTCGACCAGGCTTTGCAGCAGCCCGGCGGGTCCCACGCGGTTCGGGCCGCACCGCATCTGCATCCACGCCAGCACCCGCCGCTCGGCCAGGATCGCCACCAGGACGGTCACCAGCAGGAAGGCAAAGACGGTGACCGCCTTCGCGGTGACCAGCCACCAGGTATCGGTCATCTCGGCGCTCCGATCGTCACTACATCTCCAGCGGTCACGCCGAGCCGGTCGTGCACCTCCGAGGCGCCCGAATTCATCGGAAGCCACACCACCCGGTCGGGCAGGTCCGAAATCTCGAGCGGCAGCGTGACCGCGCCCCAATCCGTTCCCACCGTCACCGGGTCCCCTTCTGCCATACCGTTTTCCGACGCGGTCGCTGACGAGAGCCGGGCGACCGCCGTTCGCGCCGTTCCGGCCAGGTTCGGTTCGCCGTCCTGCAGCCGGCCGTTGTCAAGCAGCATCCGCCACCCGGCCAGGATCGCCCGGCCGGCGCCGGGGCTCGGCGGCGAGGCCGGGGGCGTCGCGGGCATGTCTCGGCGCGGGCCCGCCCAGGTCCCGAGCCGGCGCATTTCGTCGCGCGCGGCGGCGGCATCGGGGAGGCCGAGTCCGACGCCCATCTCCGCGGCGATCGCGCCGAGCACCCGCAGGTCGGTCAGCGCCCCGGAGTCGCCCTGCGCCGCCGCGAAGAACCGTTGTCGCCCTTCCCAACTGAGAAATGTCCCGGACTTTTCGGTGACGGGCGCGACCGGAAGTACCACATCGGCGTGCTCGGTGACGTCGCTGCGGCGCAGCTCCAGGCTGACCAGAAAGTTCACCCGCGACAGCGCCTCCCGGGCGACATGCGGTTTCGGCAGGTCCGCGACCTCCACACCGCCGACCAAAAGGGCATCCAGTGTGCCATCGATCGCGGCGGCCAGGATTCCCGAGGTGTCGCGGCCGGGCTGACCGCCGGGGCGGCCGCCGGGCAACAGATTCGGCAGCGCGCCGGCCTCGAGTGCGCCGCGCTCGCCCGCACGCCGCGGCACCCACGCCACCCGCGCGCCGGTGGCATCGGCCAGCCGGCACACCGCCGAAAGTCCTCCGGGCACGGACGCCAGGCGTTCTCCGGCCATGATGACCGCGCCCGGTTGGCGCAGCTGGGCAGCCAGCCGCCCGCGATGCAGCTCGTCGAGGACGAGGGGCTCCGCACCGGGCGCGGCCCGCAGGAGCGTGCCCGCCATCTTGGTCAGGCCGCGGGTGGTGAACGGCGCGATCGAGTACACCGGCAGCCCGCGGGTGCGGGCGGCCTTGCGCAAGCGCAGGAAGACGATCGGTGATTCCTCCTCCGGCTCCAACGCCACGAGTAGGACGAGGGGCGCCGCCTCCAGGTCGTCGTATGTCACGGTCATCGGCCTGCCCGCGACGCGCGCCGCCAAGAAGTCGGCTTCCTCAGCGGAGTGCGGACGGGCGCGAAAGTCGATGTCGTTGGTTCCCAACGCCAGTCGGGCGAATTTCGCGTACGCATACGCGTCTTCCCAGGTGACGCGGCCCCCGGTGAGAACGCCGGTTCGCTTGTAGGCGTCGCGAAGCCCGGTGGCCGCGACCCGCAATGCGCGCGACCACGACGCCGGCTCCAAGGTGCCGTCGGCCCCGCGGATCAGCGGAGTCGTGATCCGGTCGGGTTGCCGCAGGTAGGTGAACGCCCAGCGTCCCTTGTCGCAATTCCACTCCTCGTTGACCTTCGGATCGTCGCCGGCCAAGCGGCGCAAGACTTTTCCGCGCCGGTGGTCGGTGCGTTGAGCGCAACCCGACGCGCAGTGCTCGCAGACGGTGGGGCTGGACACCAGGTCGAATGGACGCGCCCGAAACCGGTAGGAGCTGCCGGTGAGGGCGCCGACGGGGCAGATCTGCACGGCGTTGCCGGAAAAGTACGACTCGAAGGGCTCCGTCGCGTAAATGCCCACCTGCTGGTCCGCGCCGCGTTCCAACAGCTCGATGAACGGGTCGCCGGCGATCTGCTCGGCGAACCGGGTGCAGCGCGCGCACAACACGCATCGTTCGCGGTCCAGCAGCACCTGCGACGAGATGCTGACCGGCTTGGGATACGTTCGCTTCACGCCGCGAAAGCGGGATTCAACCCGGCCGTTGGACATTGCCTGGTTCTGCAGCGGGCATTCCCCGCCTTTGTCGCACACAGGGCAGTCCAGTGGATGGTTGATCAGCAACAGTTCCATCAAGCCCTGCTGCGCGCTCGCCGCGGCGACGGACGTGTGCTGGGTTCGCACCACCATGCCGTCGGCCGCCGCGGTGGTGCACGACGCCATCGGCTTGCGCTGGCCCTCGACTTCCACCAAGCACTGCCGGCAGGCCCCGACCGGCTGCAGCAGGGGGTGGTCGCAGAACCGCGGGATCTGGATGCCCGCGCACTCGGCGGCCCGGATCACCAACGTGCCCTTGGGCACCGTCACGCTGGTGCCGTCGACGGTGAGCGTTATCAAGGCCGCACCGCCAGTTCGGGCGATTGCAGCATCGACTCGCGCGGGTCGAAGGGACATCCACCGGTGGTCAGGTGGGCGCGGTACTCGTCGGCGAAATGCTGCACCGACGACAGGATCGGGCTCGCGGCCCCATCTCCCAGCGCGCAGAACGACTTTCCGTTCAGATTGTCCGCGATGTTCAGCAGCAGATTCAGGTCGTCGGTGGTTGCCGAGCCGGTCTCCAGCTGCTCGTAGATCTGGGTGAGCCAGTACGTGCCCTCCCGGCACGGGGTGCACTTGCCGCATGACTCGTGTGCGTAGAACTGGGTCCAGCGGCGCACCGCGCGCACCACGCACGTGGTCTCGTCGAAGATCTGAAGTGCCTTGGTGCCCAACATCGACCCGGCCGAAGTCACACCCGCGTAGTCGAGCGGAACGTCGAGGTGGTCGGCGGTCAGCATCGGGGTGGACGAGCCGCCGGGCGTCCAGAACTTCAGGCGATGCCCGTCGCGCACGCCGCCGGCGTGGTCGAGCAGTTCGCGCAGCGTGATGCCCAGCGGCGCCTCGTACTGGCCGGGCCGGTTGACATGGCCCGAAAGGGAATACAGCGTGAATCCCGGCGCGTCCTCGGTTCCCATCGAGCGGAACCAGTCGATCCCGTTGAGGATGATCGGCGGGACCGATGCCAGCGACTCGACGTTGTTGACCACGGTCGGGCACCCGTACAGCCCGGCTTCGGCGGGGAACGGCGGCCGCAGCCGCGGCTGGCCGCGGCGGCCCTCCAGTGAATCGAGCAACGCGGTTTCCTCACCGCAGATGTAGGCGCCCGCCCCTGCGTGCACCACCAGGTCCAAGCGGTAGCCGGAGCCGAGGATGTCCCCGCCGAGGAATCCCGCGGCGTAGGCCTCGGACACCGCCGTCTGCAGCCGGCGCAGCGCCGCAATCACTTCGCCGCGCAGATAGATGAATGCGTGCCGCGCCCGGATCGCGTAGGCGGCGATGATGGTGCCCTCGATCAGGACATGTGGCGTGGCCATCATCAGCGGAACGTCCTTGCACGTGCCCGGTTCGGACTCGTCGGCGTTGACGACGAGATAGTGGGGTTTGGCGCCCGGGCCGTCGTCTTGCGGGATGAACGACCATTTCACGCCGGTCGGGAAACCGGCGCCGCCGCGGCCGCGCAGGCCGGAGCGCTGCACCGTGTCGATGACCTCGTCGGGCTCCATGGCCAGCGCCTTCTGCAGCGCCCGATAGCCGTCGTGCGCGCGATAAACGTCGAGCGCCCACGACTGCGGGTGATCCCAGTAGCGGCTCAGCACGGGGGTAAGCGCCATCTCAGTCCTCGCCTTCCAAACCGTGTGCGGCCATTCCCTTTTGCCGCGCGGCCTGTAGCCCGGCCACCGTCGCCGCACCCGCGGTCGTGCTGTCGGCGTGCTCGGGCGTGCAGCCCGCGAGGACCCGCTGGGCTTGGCGAAATGTGCAGAGCGGCGCGCCGCGACTCGGCGCGGGGGGGCGGCCGGCGCGCAGCGCGTCGACGAGTCGGCGCGCCGACGACGGGCTCTGGTTGTCGAAGAACTCCCAATTCACCATAACGACGGGGGCGTAGTCGCAGGCGGCGTTGCACTCGACGTGCTCCAGGGTGACCTGGCCGTCGTCTGTCGTCTGCCCGGGTTCAACGCCCAGATGCTCTTGCAGCGCAACAAGTATCGCGTCGCCGCCCATGACGGCGCACAGCGTGTTGGTGCAGACGCCGACGAGGTAGTCGCCGGTTGGGGTGCGCCGGTACATCGAATAGAACGTGGCCACCGAGGTGACCTCCGCGCCGGTCAAACCCACTTGAGCGGCGCAGAATTCGATACCGGCGGCCGTGAGGTAGCCGTCCTCGGCCTGGACCAAATGCAGCAACGGCAGCAACGCGGAGCGAATGTGCGGGTATCGCTTGATGATCTCGGACGCCTCGGCCGCCAGCCGGGCACGCGTTTCCGACGCATATGACCTTGGGCCGCCGAGGCCTTGCGGCTCGTCGGGTTTCGCGCCCAGCGGCAAAAACACCGTCACCGGTCGACCCCGCCCATCACCGGGTCTATGGAGGCGACCGCGGCGATGGCGTCGGCGATCATGCCGCCCTCGCACATGGCCCCCACGGCCTGCAGGTTGGTGAATGACGGATCGCGGTAGTGCACGCGGTAAGGGCGGGTGCCGCCGTCGGAGACCATGTGCACACCGAGCTCGCCGCGGGGCGATTCCACCGCGGTGTAAACCTGGCCGGCCGAGACGCGAATGCCCTCGGTGACGAGTTTGAAGTGGTGGATCAGCCCCTCCATCGATCGCCTCATGATCTTGGCGACGTGGCCGTGCGAGTTGCCCAGGCCGTCAGGCCCAAGCGCCAGATCCGCGGGCCACGCCAACTTCTTGTCCTGCAACATCACCGGGCCCGGGGAGAGCCGGTCCGCGCATTGTTCGACGACCCGCAGCGACTCGCGCATTTCCTTGACCCGGATCAGGTAGCGGCCGTAGGAGTCGCAGCGGTCGTCGGTGACGACGTCGAAATCGTAGGTTTCGTAACCGCAATAGGGCTGCGCCCGGCGCAGGTCGTGCGGCAGCCCGGTGGCCCGCAGCACCGGACCGGTGATGCCCAGCGCGATGCAGCCGGTCAGGTCCAGGTACCCGATGCCCGCGGTGCGCGCCTTCCATATCTGGTTCTCGTTGAGCAGGTTCTCCAGGTCGCGCAGCCGCCCGGGCAGCACCGCCAACAGGTCGCGCAGCTGCGGCATGGCCTCGTCGGGCAGGTCGGCGGCCAGGCCCCCGGGGCGGATGTAGGCGTGGTTCATCCGCAGGCCGGTGATGGTCTCGAAGAGCGACAGGATGAGCTCGCGCTCGCGGAAGCCGAGAAACATCGCGGTCATGGCGCCCAGTTCCATCCCGCCGGTGGCCAGCGCCACCAGGTGGCTGGAGATGCGGTTGAGCTCCATCAGCATCACGCGGATCACGTTGGCCCGCTCGGGGATCTCGTCGCTGATGCCGAGCAGCTTCTCCACGCCGAGGCAGTACGCGGTTTCGCTGAAAAACGGTGACAGATAGTCCATTCGGGTCACAAACGTCACACCCTGGGTCCAGCTGCGGAACTCGAGGTTCTTCTCGATGCCCGTGTGCAGGTACCCGATGCCGCAGCGCGCCGCGGTGACGGTCTCGCCCTCGATCTCGAGGATCAGCCGCAACACCCCATGGGTGGACGGATGCTGGGGTCCCATGTTGACCACGAGCCGCTGGCTCGCGTGCTCCTGGGCCGCGGCCACCACGCGGTCCCAGTCGTTGCCGCCGACGGCGACGAGCGTGTCGGCGGTCATCAGGTGTATGCCCTGCGCTCATCCGGTGGGGGGATGCTGGCCCCGTGGTATTCCACGGGGATGCCGCCCAGCGGGTAGTCCTTGCGCTGCGGATGGCCCAACCAGTCGTCGGGCATCTGGATCCGGGTGAGCGACGGGTGACCGTCGAAGATGATCCCGAAGAAGTCGTAGGCCTCGCGCTCGTGCCAGTCGACGGTCGGATAAACGGAGAACAGGGACGGGATGCGCGCATCCGCGTCCGGCGCGGCGACCTCCAACCGGACGCGCCGGTTGTGGGTTATCGACAGCAGCGGATAGACGGCATGCAACTCGCGGCCGGCGTCGTTCGGGTAGTGCACGCCGCTCACCCCCAGGCACAGCTCGAACCGCAGCCGGGGATCGTCGCGCAGCACCCTGGCGACGGTGGGCAGTTCCTGGCGGTGCACGTGCAGCGTGAGCTCGCCTCGGTGAATCTCCACCCGCTGGATCGCGTAGGCGTAGCCGTGCTCGCCCAGCGCGGCGGCAAGCGCATCGACCACCGCGTCGAAGTGGCCGCCATACGGACGGGAGGCGCCGCCCGGAACCACGACCGGGTGGAGCAGCCGGCCGTAGCCGGAGGTGTCGCCGGTCCCGGCGACACCGAACATTCCGCGGCGCTGGCCGCCGGTCGTCATCGCAGCAGCCCTTCGAGCTGGGCGGTCGGTTTCGCGGTCAGGGCGGCCTGTTCGGCTTCGGCGATGGCCTCTTCGCGGTTGACGCCCAGCGGCATCTGTTGAATCTTCTCGTGCAGCTTCAGGATTGCGTGCAGCAGCATCTCCGGGCGGGGCGGGCAGCCGGGCAGGTAGATGTCGACCGGGACGACGTGGTCGACGCCCTGCACGATCGAGTAGTTGTTGAACATTCCGCCCGACGACGCGCACACGCCCATGGCCAGCACCCATTTCGGCTCGCCCATCTGGTCGTAGATCTGGCGCAGCACCGGGGCCATCTTCTGGCTGACCCGCCCGGCCACGATCATCAGGTCGGCCTGCCGCGGGGTGGCCGAGAACCGTTCCATGCCGAAGCGCGCGATGTCGAACCTCGGTCCGGCGGTTGCCATCATCTCGATCGCGCAGCACGCCAGCCCGAACGTCGCCGGCCACAGCGAGTTCTTGCGGACGTAGCCGGCCACCTTCTCGACGGTGGACAGCAGGATGCCACCGGGCAGCTGTTCTTCCAGGCCCACTCTTTACCTCAATCCCATGTCAGTCCGCCGCGGCGCCACACGTAGGCGTAGGCCACGAAGACCGTGAGCATGAACACCACCATTTCGACCAACGCAAATGTTCCGAGGGCGTCGTAGCTAACGGCCCAGGGATACAAGAACACGATTTCGATGTCGAAGACGATAAACAGCATTGCGGTCAGGTAATACTTCACCGGGAACCGCTGTCCGGCCGTCGCGTGCGGGCCGCTCACCGGGGATTCGGTGGGCTCGATCCCGCATTCGTAGGCGGCCAACTTCGACTTGTTGTAGCGCCTCGGCCCGGCCACGCTCGCGATTCCGACCGAGCCGACGGCAAAGGCGGCGGCAATCCCGCCGAGTACCAGGATGGGTATGTAGACGTTCAACTCGCTCCATGATCCGTCGTAATGCGGCCGCCTTCTCGACTGAGCGGGCGGCCGGGCGGTGACCGGGCTGCTGTGACGAACCGGGTCTGTGGCCCGTCACAGTGACTTTCAACATAGCGTCGTTGGCGTCGGCGCACGTGCTCGGGGTGGTGCTATTTGCCCGGTTTTAACGTCCCCGCATTTGGGCGAGTCGTCGCGGGGGTGCTGAGCACCCGCCCACACGGTCCACGGTTCCGTGTCGGCGCAGGTGAGAGCGGTGATTGCTAGTGGGCGGGGGCGCGGAGCAGGCCGAGCACCGTGCGGCCCAGCACGATGGGGTCCAGCGGATGCGGCACGGCGGCGTCCGCGCGCGACCAGCTGGCCAGCCACGCGTCGTCGCGGCGGCCGGTGAGCACCACGATCGGCGGGCAGGTCTCGAGTTCGTCCCTGAGCTGTTTGGCGATGCCCATGCCGCCGGTGGGCGTCGCCTCGCCGTCGAGAATGGCCAAGTCGATGCCGCCCTCGTCCATCGTGCGGATCACCATGGGGCCGGTCGCCACCTCGACGTAGGTCAACTCGGGTAGGTCCGGGTGCAGGTGCTTGCCCAATGCGCGCATCACCCGTTCGCGGGTTTCGACGTTGTTGCTGTAGACGAGGATCCGCAGGGCGCTGCTGGAGTCGGGCACGCTCAGATGGTACTGGTGGCGCGCAAGCCCTACCGGGTTGCCCGAACGAAGACCGCCTGCGCCGCCGCCGTTGCCGTCGCGCCGACCATGCCGAACCTGTTCCAGCCCAGGTTGAATTGGGACCGGTCGACCTTCGTTTCGCCCGAGATCCGAATCGAACCGTCCTCCAGCTCGGTAATCGTGACGGGCAGCGCCAGCGGGGCGGTGACGCCCTTGATTGTGAAGCTGGCGCGAAGTTCCGCGGCGTTGCCTCTGGTCGGGTTCACCCCGGTGACGACGACGCTGATCTCGGGGAAACGCTCGACGTCGAAGAAGTCGGCCGAGCGCAGGTGCTTGTCGCGGCGGCCGATGCCGGTGGACAGCGACGCGGCCCGGATGTCGACGCGGCCGAAAACGGCGCCCTTGCCGGTGAGCTGCCCGTCGCCGCTGAACTCGCCGAAGCGGCCCTTGACGTTCAGCAGGCCCCAGAAGTTTCTGACCTTGAAGGTGATGGTCGAGCGATCGGGAACCAGGTTCCACACGCCGGCCAGGTCGGGATCGCTCAGCAGCGTCTCCAGCGTCGTCATCGTCCCCCCTTCTGACTCGTGGCAAATCTAGCCGTTAGGCGAGCAACGGCGCGATCTCGGCGGGGTCGAAGTATTCGTCGATCCGATCGATGAGCCCGTCGGCGCCCACCCTGATCACGATGCAGACCCGCATGGAGATCGATTGGCCGGCATGGCCGGTGGCGTGCAGGATGTGCTGTTGCACGAAGCCCGCGACGGAGCCGTCATCGAAGAGCCGCCGGTCGAGGATTTCGTAGTGGCGCTCGGTGGTGGCGGTGATGAACCAGTCGATGACCCGCATCGCGCGGGCCTTGTCGTTATCGCGGCGCGCGCCCGTCCGCCAGACCGCGATGTCGTCGCTCCACAGTCGATCGACCGCGGGCACGTCGGTGTTCTCGATCGCCGCGAACAGGCGGTCGGCCACGTCGACGATGGTCTGTGCGGTGGCTGCGGGCATGAGGGCTCCTATTAGTCCGATTGTCGGGTTCCTCCTCGCGCCCCAGCGCGGCGCGCATCGTCACCCTCCTAGTCCGATTGCTCGTATCCGGGATGCGCGATGGCCAGGCGGCGCCGGACCAGCGTGCGCAGGCAGGCGGTGACGGCGTTGGCGCGGCCGTCCAGCTCGCCGGCCCGGATCGCGGCGGCAAGCTCTTCCTCGTCGGCGAAGCCCAGGCCGGCCAGCGCCGCGCCGGCCTCCGCCTCGCTCTCGTCAAGCAGTTCGCGCTCGACGATGCGCAGCGCGTTCGCGGCGACCCTGGCGTGGAAGTTGACCTGCCCGGTGGTGGCCTCGCGGACGTCGGTTTCGAGGAACTCGGCCACCGCGGCGACGAGCTCGGCGGCGAGCGGTCGGCCGTATGCGCCGATCACGCTGGCGCTCCTTCCAGCAGGTCGAGCAGGTCCCACTCCGTCTCGCAGACCCGGCGCCCGATCGTCGCCAGCTCCACCGAGCGGAACTCGCCGCTCAGGTGCCGCTCGGCCTGGTAGCGGCAGATGACACCCCAGCGCAGCGTGGCCAGCACCAGCCACCAGTGAAACGCCACCCGGTCGACGCCGGCGGCGCCGGCCTCCTCGTAGGCGCGGAGAAAGGCCTCGATGCTGCCGAGGCCGCCGGCGGCCAGGCCGGCCGGGGCGCCGAACCGCCAGGCGCGGATGCAGAACCAGGCCAGGTCCTCGTACGCCTCGCCGAGGTGGACCAGCTCCCAGTCCAGGACGGCGGCCAGGTCGGACCCGTCGACGATGAGGTTTCCCATCCGGTAGTCGCCGTGCACCAGAACGGGGCTCGACGGCTCGGATTTTTGCGGCCGGTTCGCCTCGAGCCAGCGAAACGCCCACTCGAAGGTTGCGGTGGTGTCGCCCATGGCGTCGAGCCGCTCGCGCCACTGCGCGAGTTGGTCCTCGTGGGGGAGGCCGGGAATGTCCGGATCAGCGCGATGGATGGCGGCCAGCGCCCGCGCGCACTGGTGCAGCAGGCGAGTGCGGCCCGCGTGGCCGTCGGCGGCCTCGAGCTGGCGCTGGATGCGCCGGACGATGGTCTCGCCGCCGATCGCGTCGCAGATCAGGAACGGATTGCCCAGGGCGGCAAGCGAATCGTCGGCGACCAGGATGTGGGGGACCGGCGCACCGGCCGCCGCGGCCGCGGCCTGGGCGCGTGCTTCGAGCTCCATGCCGGCGTGCACGTCGTCGGGCGGGCCGGTGCGCAGGATCAGCGAACGGCGTTGCTCGCCCGCGACGGCGTCGAACGCCCATGTGGTGCGGCTGGCGCCGCCGGTCAGCGCCCGCAGGTTCTCGATCGCCGGGGTCGCGCCGAGCGCCGGCTCCAGCACCCGGGCCAGCTTGCCGGCCAGTTCGCCGTTGTCGGTCACTTGTGGCCAAACTTGAACAGCCGCTGCGCCACCCGCCGGATCTGGATCTCCTCGGCGCCTTCGGTGATCCGGTAGCGGCGGTGATGGCGGTAGATGTGCTCGAACTGCTCGTGGCGGCTGTAGCCGAGGCCGCCGAAGACCTGCATGGCCCGGTCGGCCGCGTCGCAGACCAGCCGGTTGGCGCGGTAATTGGCCATCGACACCTTGTCCGAGACCTCCATGTGGTGGTTTCGGTCCAGATGCCAGGCCGCGTATTGCACCAGCAGCCGCACCATCTGGGCCTCGGTCTGCAGCTCGGCCAGCGGCCACTGGACGGCCTGGTTGACCGACAGGGGCTTGCCGAAAACCATGCGGCTGCCGGCGTATTCGGCGGCACGGTCGATGCAGTATTGGGCGGCACCCAGGCTGCTCGCCGCCTGCCGGATCCGGTTCTCGTGCAGGAAGGTTTGCGCGACTTCCAGGCCGCGGTCGACTTCGCCGAGCACCCCGTCGGCGGGGACCCGCACGTCGGTCAACTCGACCTCGCCGTGGTCGGTGGGCATGTTGAACGTCCACCAGTAGTAGGGGACGCGGAACCCGGGCGCATCCGTCGGGACGAGGAACGCGGTGATGCCCAGCGCGGCCCCGGGTTCGCCGGAGGTGCGCGCGAAGATCAGGTCGTGAGTGGCCCGGTGCACCCCGGTGTTGAACCGCTTCGAGCCGTTGAGCACCCAGCCGTCACCGTCGCGTTCGGCCCGGGTTTCCAGCCAGGTCGCATCGGAGCCGTGCCGCGGCTCGGTCAGCCCGAACGCCATCGACCGTTCCCCGGTGATCAACGCCTCCGACCAGTCGCGGCGCTGCTCGTCGGTGCCGAAGCGCTCCATCATGATCACCTGCGGGAAATTCCCGACAATCGACGACTCGTTCTGCAGGTCGTTGTGCAAACCAAGGCCCTTGTGCGCCAAGTGTTCCCGAATCACGGCCATGTCCAGGTTGGTGCCGTCGCGGCCGCCCAGCGACGCCGGCAGGCCGTAGCGCAGCCAGCCCGCCTTGTCGGCGCGCCTGCGCATCTCGGCGAGCAGATCTTCCCACTCGCGTGACGGGATGCCGTCGTTGTCCCAATCGGTGCGAGCATGCTCGCGGCGATGGTCGAAATACTGGATGTTGTCGCGTTCCAGCGGCTTGATCTCCGACTCGATGAACGCATCCATCTCGGCGAGCACTCCCGGAAGATGCTCTGGCAGAGTGAAATCCACGGTTACTCCTTTGTGCCGTAGAGGGTTTTCTTCCAGACCGTCGACAAGGTGGTGATGGCGTCGTGGTCGCTGATCTGAAGGTCCAGGCCCGACGGGCCCGCGAAGACGGTGGTGAAGTTCTCGAACAGCAGCGCGATCGCGGCCGCCGTGTGTTGGGGATTGAGCTCGGTTCCGTAGCCCTGCTGCTGCGCGCGGCGTACCGAGGCGGCGACGATGTCCATGCCGAAGCGCCGGAATTCGTTCTGTACGCTCGCGAAGCGCGGCTGGGTGGCCGCCAGCTGTGCCACGGCGATCATGATGCCGATGTTCTGCTTGAACATGTTCCAGTACCCGGTGACCACCGACGTGAAGAACGCGTCGTCGTCGGGGGATTCGGGGAGCTCGAGGCGCAATCCGGGCGGCGCCACGACCTCGTGCAGAAACGACTCCGCGAGGGCGGCCAGCAGGTCTTCCTTGTCATCGAAATACCGGTAGAAGACGGCCGGTGACTTGCCCGCGGCCGAGGTGATGTCGGCCAGCGTGGTGCCGTGAAAACCGCGTTCGGCGAAAAGTTTCCGGGCGGCCTGCTCGATGGCCTGCCTGGTCTGGCGGCCCTTTGCGGTCAACGTGTCGGTCGGCATCAGTTCCGGATTCGGTCGCCTGCGCGCAGCAGGGCGCTCGGCAGGTCGTGGCCGACAACGGATTTGGCGACCTCGGCCGCGGCGATGGCGGCCCGGAGGTCCACGTCGACGTCGACACCGCTGTCGGTCAACAGGTAAACGAGGTCCTCGGTGGCGATGTTGCCGGTGGCGCCCGGGGCGAAGGGGCAGCCGCCCAGCCCGCCGGCCGACGCGTCCAGCCGGGTGACCCCGGATTCGACGGCCGCGTAGGCGCTGGCCAACCCGGTGCCGCGGGTGTTGTGGAAATGGCCGCCTAGCGGCATGTCGCCGATCACCGGACGCAGTTGGGCGACGAGCGAACTCACCCGTCGCGGGGTGGTGGTGCCGATGGTGTCGGCGATGGAGAACCGGTCGATATGTTGTTCTTGGGCGGCCGCGGCGATCTCGAGCACCCGCCCGGGCGGCGTCGGCCCCTCGAACGGGCAGTCCCACGCGGTGGCGACGATGACCTCGACGGTGGCGCCGGCGTCGTGCGCGATGGCGACGATCTCCTCGATGTGCCTGGTGGCCTCGGCGCTGTCGCGCCCCACGTTGGCCTCGCTGAACGCGTCGCTGGCGGCCACCACGTATTCGACGGAGCGCAGCCCCGCGGCGACCGCGCGCCGGGCGCCGTTGGGACTGGCCACGAGCGCGGAGAACTCGATGTCGGGGTAGTTGTGCAGGTGCGCGGCGACTTCGGCGGCATCGGCCATCGACGGCACCTTCGACGGCGACACGAACGCCGTGGCCTCGACCTCGCGCACCCCGGTGGCGGCCACCGCGGCCAGCAGCTCCAGCTTGGCGGCCAACGGGATTGGCATTTCGATCTGCAGGCCGTCGCGCAGGGCCACCTCGCGAATGTCGACGTGTTGTGTCATAACACCCCCTCAGCCCTTAGTTCTTCGAGCTCCGCGGCCGTCTTGCCGAGCAACCCGATGTAGACGTCGTCGTTGTGTTGTCCCGGGCGCGCGGGGCCGGCGTAGCGGACGCCGCCGGGGGAGTCCGAGAGCACCGGGACGACGCCCGGTCCGAGCACGTTGCGGCCGACCCGTTCGTCGTAGTGCTCGACCAGCATGCCGCGGGCCCGCAACTGCGGGTCGTCGACCACCTCGGCGACGGTGTTGATCGGCCCGGCGATCACGCCTGCGGCGGAAAGGGTTTCGATGATTTCGCCGGGCTGGCGGTCGGCGGCCCACGCGCCGATGATCTCGTCGAGTTCGTCCTGATTGCGGCCGCGGCCGCCGTGTGTGGCGAACCGGTCGTCGGTGGCCAGCTCCGGGCACCCCATCGCCTTGCACAGGCGCGCGAACACGGTGTCCTGGTTGGCGGCGATCACCACCCACGACCCGTCGGCGCTGCGGTAGATGTTGGACGGCGCGATGCCCTCCAGCCGGGTTCCCGACGGCCCGCGCACCACGCCGCCGACGTCGTAGTCGGGGATCGTGGATTCCTGGACCGCCAAACACGATTCGGTCAACGCAACGTCGACCACTTGCCCGCGCCCGGTCACGCCGCGGCGATACAGCGCGGCCAGCGCGCCCTGGGCGCCGAACATGCCGGCCAGGCTGTCGCCGAGCGAGAGCGCCAGCCGCGGCGGCGGGCCGCCGGGGAATCCGTTGAGGTGCCGCAGCCCGCTGGCGGCCTCGGCCACCGACGCGTAGCCGGGCTTGTGCGCCTCGGGGCCGGTCTGCCCGTAGCCGGATACCCGGACCAGGATGATGCCCGGGTTGCGCTCGGAGAGCACGTCGTAGCCCAGCTCCCATTTCTCCAGGGTGCCCGGGCGGAAGTTCTCCACGACGATGTCGGATTTCGCGACGAGGTCGAGGAACAGCCCGCGGCCGCGTGGCTTTCGCAGGTCGAGCGTGATGGCGCGCTTGTTGCGCGCGTGCACCGTCCAGAACACGTGGTGCCCGTCCACGTCGGCCTGGCCCCAGGTCCGCAGCGGGTCCGGCGCACCGGGGGGTTCCACCTTGACGACGTCGGCGCCCATGTCGCCGAGCAGCCGGCCGGCGAACGGCCCGGCGATCAGGGTGCCGAGTTCCAGCACCCGGATGCCGTCCAGCGGGCCCGTCACTCTTTGCTCGCGAAGTCGTGGCGGACCAGCCAGTCGGTGACGACGTCGACGGCGTGGCGCAGCTTGTCCCGCTGGTCGGGGCCGGCGTAATAGTGTGTGGCGCCGGGAATTTCGTGCATCTCCTTGTCCGGGTGC
Organism: Mycobacterium sp. UM_CSW; assembly: GCF_000455205.1. Classification (GTDB taxonomy): domain Bacteria; phylum Actinomycetota; class Actinomycetes; order Mycobacteriales; family Mycobacteriaceae; genus Mycobacterium. The sequence continues at coordinate 22,620 of NZ_AUWQ01000001.1, forward strand.
CCGATCGCCTCGTAAAGCCGTCGGGTGTGGCTGGGCGTGCAGGCGTCGTCGGCCAGGTTACCGATGACCAGCGCCGGGACCGCGAGGTCGCGCCCGCACGCCACCCCGTCGCCGCGGGCGTCGTTGTAGCTCCATTGCGACAGCCAGCCGCGCAGCGTCGAAAACCGGGCCAACCCGACCGGGCTCATGTTCACCAGTCGAGGATCGCCCAGGTAGCACGTTCCGGGGGTGCGTTCGTTGGGATCGACGGCCGGATCCAGCCAACGCGGGTCGGCCATGGTGCCGTGCACGACGAAGCAGAATTCGTCGTCGGGGCGGCCAGAGTCCCGCAGTTCGGCGAGCTTTTCCTTGACCCACGCGGTGATGCGCCGGTTGCGGTCGATCTGCGCCTGCCGGTAACGGGCCAGAAATTCGTGGCAGTAGGGCGGCTGGTTGGGGTTGTCCGGGTTGTAGAGATCGAGCTCGGGATCGCGCTTGGTTGGGTCGGATTCGTCGAGGATCGACGCGTCCAGCCACTCGGTGAGTGTGCCGTGCCGGCTGATGTGCGCGGCGAGCAGCATGACGCCGTCGGCAGCGGGCAGGTCGAGCCGCGTCAGGTCGGGGCCGTCCCCGGACGGGCTCGACGTGATGGTCGCGTGCTGGGCCTGCTGCTGGTAGAACAGCGACAGCGAGCCGCCGCCGCTCCATCCGGCCAGCACCACCTTGGCGTAGCCCAGCCTCTTCTTGGCGTCCTTGATGCACTCGCCGAGATCCTCGACCACCTTCTCCATCAGCAGTCCCGAATCCGTGCCGCGGAACCGGCTGTTGCAGTAGATGACGTGGTGGCCCGCGCGGGCCAGCGCGTTGATCATCGGCAGGTAGGCGCCGCCACCGATGGGATGCATGAACACCAACACGGTGTCGGACGGCTTGTCCCTGGGCTTGAGCAGATAGCTTTCCAGAACCGTGATCTCGGCCAGCCCGCCGTACACGTCGCGCACCGCGGAATTGTTCTGGAACGCAACGAGATACGGGATGCGGTCGTATTCGTGTTTCATCAGTGCTGCCCGAGGTCGTGCGCCAGCACCTCGGCCGACGGGGTCAGCCGCCGACGGGTGTCGACGGCGATGACCTGCCAGTCCACCCGCGAATGCTCGTCGAACTTGCGGCGCGCGCGTTCCCGCGCCTTCTCCGGCGCGCCGTGGTGAACCCCTTGCGGCGCATGGGTGATCAGGCCGGGCGGCATCGGGATGCCGTAGAGGGACCCGCCGTGGAAGAAGGCGATCTCGTCGTAGTCGACGTTGCGGTGATACCAGGGTGTGCGTTCGGTGCCGGGGACCCCCTCGGCAGGCTTGGGCAGGAAGTTCATCACGTAGACGCCGGTGGCCTGCATGAACAGATGCACGGTCGGCGGCAGGTGAACGCTGTCCGAAGTGACCACGTTGTAGTCGGAGATGTTGAAGGTGAACGGAAAGTTGTCACCGCGCCAGCCTTCGACGTCGATCGGATTGTGTTGGTAGAACAGCGTTGTCGGGCCGCCCGCATGGATGAGCCGAATCTCGTACTCGTCGCGCCCGTCATCGTCGATCGGCTGCGGTTCGGGGATCGTGGCCTGCGACGGGTCGAACGGGAAGTGGCGGCCGAGCGCGCCGGGCGGCGGCACCCGGAACTCGTCGCTGGCCTCGATCATCAGCAGCGTCGTCTCGTTATCGGGCAGCTGCCGCCAGGTGCACGCCTTCGGGATGTAGAGCCAGTCGCCCTCCCTGTAACGCAGCGGCCCGAACTCGGTCTCCAGCAGACCCGCGCCGCGGTGCACGAAGCACAGCAGGTCGCCGTCGACGTGACGGACGTAGAAGGGCATCGGCTCGTGGCGGCGGCTCAACAGGATTCGGCAGTCGTCGTTGCTGAACATCAGCAGCGGGCCGCCGCCGGCGTCGGTGGCATCGCTGGGTTTCAGCTCTCCGGCGAGCACGTCGACCGGGCGCAGCGCGCCGACCGACCGATAGGCGGTGGGGTCGTTGCGCCGGTACATGTTGGCGGTCCGCCCGGTGAATCCGCCCCGGCCAAGCTCGTCGTCCTTGAGCCCGTCGAGGTCGGCGTGCAGCCGCCGCGGCGTCTTGCCTTTTCGCAGGTGAACGAAGGATTCCATGGGGCGACTCCTGGGCTCCGGCGGCGGCGGCAAAACTGAAAGTGACATTACTTTTTGTTTTTGGGATGCACAAGGGGCGAGGGCTTCGTAGCTTTGGTCACATCCGCCCCGAGCGTCTCCCGGAGGAAGGGACACCCTTTGTGCCCGCCTCTCAGCGACAAGTTCCTTGGTGCAAGACCGGGCGCGGCCGTTGTCGCTGCGAGGCGGGCAAAGAGGCAATTCCTTCTCCGCTGCGGCCTGTGTGGCACACGTGAACGGAGTGCGTCAGTCGCGGATGCGCACCACGACTTTGCCCTTGGCCGTACGATTCTCGAGCGATGCGACCGCCGCGGCCGCCTGCTCCAGCGGGTAGACCTCCGGCGTGGGGGCGGCCAGCTCGCCCGAGCTGAGCAGGCGCTCCAGGCCGGCCCACTGCTCGGCCAGCGCGTCCGGGTGGGTCGCGGTCCAGGCTCCCCAACCCACGCCCACGACGTCAATGTTGTTGAGCAGCAGCCGGTTCACCTTGACGGTGGGAATCTCACCGCCGGTGAACCCGATGACGAGCAGCCGACCGCCGGGCGCGAGCGAGCGCAGCGAATCGGTGAAGCGGTCGCCGCCGACCGGGTCGACCACCACATCGACGCCGCGGCCGCCGGTGAGTTCCTTGACGGCGTCCTTGAACCCCTCGGCCAGCACCACGTCGGTGGCCCCGGCGGCCGTCGCGACGTCGGCCTTGTCTTCGCTGCTGACGACCGCGATGGTGCGCGACGCCCCCAGCAGCGAGGCCAGCCGCAGCGTCGAGGTCCCGATCCCGCCCGCCGCGCCGTGCACCAGTAGGGTCTCGCCGTTGGCCAGGCGGCCGCGCACGGTCAGCGCGAAGTACACCGTCAGGTCGTTGAACAGCAGCCCGGCGCCCGCCTCGAAGCTCACGTTGTCCGGCAGCTTGAACACCCGGTCGGGCTGCACGACGGCCACCTCGGCCATTCCGCCCGACAGCATCGTCAGCGCGACGACCCGGTCGCCGGCCTTGACGTGGATGTTGTCGGGGGCCGACCGCACCACGCCGGCGATCTCGGCTCCGAGCACGAACGGCGGCTCCGGCCGGTACTGATACAGACCGCGGGTCAGCAGCGCGTCGGGAAACGCCGCGCCGGCGGCGTGCACCTCGACGACCACACCGTCCCCGGCTGGTTCGTCGACCTCCGCCACCTCGATCGCGTCTGGACCATCCAACCGAGTCACCCGTGCCGCCCGCATGGTCGGACAGCCTAACGCCGGCTCGGAATCCGCCGGAAACCTGTCCATACCGGCGACGCTAACCTCACCTCATGGAAACCGTTCGGCCGCCGATCACCGCCACCTCCTCGGTGCGGCTGGGCGCCCTCGCTCCTTGATGCGCGTCCGGGCCGCCACCGCCGCCGACGCCGCGGCGTGCGTCGACGTCTACCGGCCCTACGTGCTGGACACCGTCATCTCGTTCGAGACGGAGGTGCCGACCGTCGAGGAGATGGCGCGCCGAATCGCCGGCGCCCGTGAATGGCTGGTGCTCGAGGACGACGACGTCGTGACCGGTTACGCCTATGCGCACCAATTCAATCCGCGCGCGGCGTACCGATGGTCGGTCGAGACGAGCATCTACCTCGCCCCGGATCGACTGCGCTCCGGCGGGGGTCGGCTGCTCTACACCGAACTGCTGCGCCGGCTCGCCGAACGCGGTTTCCGGCGGCCGTTCGCCGGCATCGCCCAACCCAACGAGGCCAGCAACGCGCTGCACAAGGCGTTCGGCTTTCGGCCGGTGGGCTACTACCCGCGCGTGGGGTGGAAGCTTGGCGCGTGGCACGACGTCGAGTGGTGGCAGCTCGACCTGCTCGGCCCCGACGAGGATGCGGCTCCGCCGCGACCGATCGCTACTTGAGCTCCGCGGACGACAGCCCCAGCAGCCGCCGCGCGACCACCAGCTGCTGGATCTGTTGGGTGCCCTCGAAGATGTCCAGGATCTTGGAGTCGCGCGCCCACTTTTCCAGCATGGACTGCTCGGAATACCCTGCGGTGCCTGCCAATTCGACGGACTTGAGGGTGACGTCGCTGGCCATCCGCCCGGCCTTGGCCTTGCTCATCGAGGCCTCTTTGGAGTTGGGGATCTTGTTGTCGGCCTGCCACGCCGCGCGCAGCGACAGCAGGTAGCTGGCCTCCCAGTCGGCCTCCATCCGCAGGAACTCCGCCGCGGCCGCGCTTTGGGCGTGTGAGGGCCTGTCGTAGGAGATCTCGACCCCGGCCTCGGTGAGGATCTTGCGGATCTCCTCCAGCGCGGCGCGGCCGACCCCGATGGCCATGGCGGCGACAATCGGGCGTGTGTTGTCGAAGGTCTCCATCACCCCCGAAAAGCCCTTGCCGACCTCGATTTCGGGGTTGCCCAGCAGGTTGTCCTTGGGAATGCGGACGTTGTCGAACCGGATCGCCGCGGTGTCCGAACCCTTGATGCCGAGCTTGTGCTCCAGGCGTTCGACCGTGACGCCGGGATGTTCGCGCGGCACGATGAACGACTTGATCGCGGCGCGGCCCTGGGACTTGTCCAGCGTGGCCCACACCACGATGTGGGTGGCACGCGAGCCCGCGGTGACGAAGATCTTCTCGCCGTTGATGACGTACTCGTCGCCGTCGAGCTTGGCGGTGGTGGACACCGCCGCGGAGTCGGACCCGAAGCCCGGCTCGGTGATGGCCATCGCCGCCCAGACCTTGCCCAGGCGTTCCAGTTGTTCGTCGGTGGCGACCGCGGAGATCGCGGCGTTACCGAGCCCCTGGTAGGGAACCGACAGCATCATCGCGACGTCGCCCCAGCAGGCTTCCATCGTCTGCAGCAGCGCGGCCATGTTGGCGCCGTTGTGGTTTCGGTCCCTGTCCTCGTCCTCGTCGCGCAGCGCGTCGGCCCCGGCGAATGCCACCGATTCGGACGCGCCCTCGAAAAGACTGATCAGGGTGTCGAGCTCGACCGGGTAGGCGTGCTCCTTGAGGTCGTACTTGCGCGCGATCGGCCGCATCATCTCGGCGGCGCCCTGGTGGGTCTTGACGATCACCGACTGCAGCTTGCGGGGCAGTTCCAGATTGATTGCCATGGTTGAACTTTCGGCTCGTTTTAGATGACGACTCAGATGACGACAACGCCCTCGGCGACGCCGATGGCCCGCAGGTCGCGGTACCAGCGCTCGACCGGGTGCTCCTTGGTAAAGCCGTGGCCGCCGAGCAGTTGCACGCCGTCCAGGCCGATCTGCATGCCCTTGTCGGCGCCGAGCCGCTTGGCCAGCGCTGCCTCCCGGGTGAACGGCAGGCCCTGTTCGGCGCGGGCGGCGCCGCGCCAGGTGATCAGCCGCAGTCCGTCCAACTCGATGGCGATGTTGGCGCACATGAAGGCCACGGCCTGACGATGCGCGATCGGCTCGCCGAAGGCGTGGCGCTCCTTGACGTATGGGACGACGTAGTCGAGCACGGCGTGCGAAGTGCCGACCGCGAGCGCCGCCCAGCCGAGCCGGGACAGCGCGATCGCCTCGGAGTAATCCTCGTCGGAGGCCTCGTCCTCGCCCAGGCGGGCACCCAGCGGCACCGACACCCCGGACAGCTCGACCTGGCCCAGCGCCGCGGCGCGGATTCCCATGCTCGGATCCGCCTTGACGGTAAGGCCTTTGGCGGACGATTCGACGATGAACAGCGCGGGCTTGCCGTTCAGCTGGGCGCCGACGACGAACAGCTCGGCGTCGGACGCGGCGGGAACCAAAGACTTGACGCCGTCGAGCCGGTAGCCGCTCGGGGTGCGCACGGCGGTGGTCTTCAACCGGGTGGGGTCGAACAGCGGTTGCGGTTCGGCGATCGCCACGCAGGCCTGCGGGACGTTCTCGCCGGCGAACTCCTGCAGGTAGGTGGCCTGCTGGTCGGCGCTGCCCCAATGGGTCAAGGCCGCGGCGACGCCGCCGGGTGCCAGGATAGGTAGCGCCAGGCCCATGTCGCCGTAGGCCAGCGCCTCGGCCGCCAGCACGTTGGTCACGCTGGAGCGGTGCGCGGCGATGCCGTCGAAGTCCTCGGGGATGTTGATCGCGGTGATGCCCAACTCGGCGGCCTTCGCGATCAGATCGGGCGGGTAGGTCGCGGCCTCGTCGGCGTCGTGCGCCGCGGGACGCAGCACCTCCGCGGCGAACTCGTCGAGGGTCTCGACGATCATCTTCTGCTCGTCGTCGGGCGTCAGGTCGAAGTAGTCCTTGCCGCTGGACTTCAGCCGGGTCGGTCCGCCGCGCAGGTTCTGGACCCGCTTGAACTGGCGGGAAGTCGCCGCGGCGGTGGAGAAGACGGTCTTCGTGCCGTAGCGCAGGCCCCGGTTCAGTGGGTCGCGCAGGTGGTATTTGTCCAAAAACTCCAGGCCGACCAACGGGGTGAGCAGCGCCAGGGTGATGTCGATGCCTGTGCGCTTGTGCGGTTGCAGCCCGACGCCGGTCTTGCGGCCGCGCCGCCGGATGCGTGAGCGAGTGTTTTCTGAAGTCTGTTTTGAACCGGAACGGGTGTCGGTCATTTCAGCCTCTATCGATGGGCGTTGCGGATAAAACCGATCTTACTCCGGAGTAAGATAGATGCGACCGCCTGTTAACTAATTCACAAAGACTAGGCCCGCAGGCGCGAAAGCACCTGCTCATGCAGCAGTCCGTTTGTCGCCACGGCGCTGCCCGCGTGCGGGCCCGCGGTCCCGTCCAGGCCGGTGAACGTTCCGCCCGCCTCGCGCACCAGGATGTCGAGCGCCGCCAGGTCCCACACCGACACCTCCGGTTCGGCGGCGATGTCGACCGCCCCCTCGGCGACCAGGCAGTAAGAGAGGAAGTCGCCGTAGGCCCGTACCCGCCACACCGCATCGGTCAGGCCGACGAAGCGATCGCGCAGCCCGCGTTGCGCCCATCCCGACAGGCTGGAGAACGACAGGCTCGCCGAATCCAGTTGTGCCACTGAGGAAACGGACAGCGCTCGGGGGGGACCGCCGTCGACCGCGGCGAACGCGCCGCGCCCACGCGCCGCCCACCACCGGCGGTGCAGCGCCGGTGCACTCACGACGCCGACCGACGATATGCCGTCCTCGAGCAACGCGATCAGGCTGGCCCACACCGGCACCCCGCGCACGAAATTCTTGGTGCCGTCGATCGGATCGATGATCCACTGCCGCCCGCTGAAGGTGGCGGTTCCACCGAACTCCTCGCCGGCGACGTCGTCGTCCGGCCGTTCGCGCCCGAGCACGTCACGCAGTTCGGTTTCGACCGCGCGATCGGCGTCGGTGACCGGGGTCAGATCGGGTTTGGTGTCGACGCGCAGGTCAAGCGCCCCGAACCGCGCGGAGGTCAGCGCGTCGGCGTGATCGGCCAACGCGAGTGCCAGCGCCAGATCGTCGTCGGTCATTGAGCAGTCCTACCATGGCCGGATGTGGGAATACGGTGTGCTGATTCTGCTCGTCGCGGTCCTGGGAGTGGCCCTTGCGCAGCGGTTCGCCCCGCGCGGCCCCCGCGGTGAGCTCGCGCACGGCACCCTCCTGGTGACGGGCGTCAGCCCGCGGCCGGACGCGACCGGCGAGCAGTACGTCACGGTCGCCGGCGTCATCAACGGACCCACGGTCAGCGAGCACGAGGTATATCAGCGCATGGCGGTCGACGTCGACCACTGGCCGACCATGGGCCAGCTGCTCCCGGTGGTCTATTCGCCCACGAACCCCGACAACTGGCGGTTCGCTCCCGCCGAACCGCCGGCCGCGTAGCGGTCACCCGCCCGCGGGCGGGCGCGTCATCACGGTGAGCCGGGTCCCGTAGCGCGGCAGGACGCCCGACGCCCGGGCCAACGTCCCCGCCGGCATCCCGGGAACACCCGGATAGCCGGAACCGGCCAGCTCGTCGGTGCCCGGAAGGGTGGTGAGGCCGGCGGGCTGCAGCGCCGAGACGCGGCTGGCCGACGGCACCGACCAGCTGGCCGGCACCGACATCGGCCCGATCGCGTTGGCCCGCCCCATGCTCACCGTGATCGCGTTCGGTAATCCGCCGACCCCCGTCGCGGCGCCCTGCAATTGGCCGAGCCCTATCGGCCCGAGCGCGGGCGCGGGTGCCCCCAGGCCAGCGAGGTACGCCATATTCGCTTGGATGCCGAAGAGATTGGCTGTGTTACCGCTCAGCGACGCCGGGATCCCGGCCATGGTTCCGGTCCCGGAGATCGCCGTGTTCACGAGCTGGATGGAGTCGAGCACGCTGACGTTGTTCCAACTGGTGGGGCTGATTGGAATCGGGCTGAGATTCAGCAAGTTCTGCAGACCGTTGGAGATCTGCGTGCTAAACCCGAGCAGCGTGTCGTATAACTGCGACAGCGGGTCGCTGGCCGCCTGATTGGCCGCGGCGGTCTGCTCGTTCACGCCATCGGGGTTGGTGGTCTGCTGCGGGGCCGCAAAGGACGTCAATCGGGAAGCGGCCGCCGAGGTCGCGGCGTAGCCGTTCATCGCGGTGGCGTCCTGGGCCCACATCTCCGCGTACTGGGCCTCGGTGGCCGCGATCGCCGCGGTGTTCTGGCCGAAGAAGTTCGTCGCGATCAGCGCCTGTAGCTGCGCGCGGTTGACCGCGATCACCGGTGGGGGCACCGTCATGGCGAACGCCTGGTCAAACGCCGCGGCCGCCGCCCGCGCCTGCATCGCGGTCTGCTTGGTCTGCTGGGCGGTTATGGTCAGCCACTCGACGTAGGGAGTCGCCGCGGCGGTCATCGCTGCCGACGCCGGGCCGTGCCAGTGCAGCGTGGTCAGTGCCGAGAGCACCGAGCCATACGTTTCGGCCGTGGTGCCCAGTTCGGCGGACAGCGAGTCCCAACTTCCCGCCGCCGCCAAAAGCGACCCGGAACCCGGACCGCTGTACATCCTGGCGGAATTGAATTCGGGCGGAAAAAAGGCGTAATCCATTGTCAGATCTCCCTTAAGGGTGTGCCGGGTGAACCGTGCCGAGCCCGAATCGGCACCTTTTCCGCCGCCGGCCCGTCGGCGGTGGTCATAAAAATGTAGGCGCCAGTCCGCGTTTCTACTGGAGTTTTAAGGCGAAAAGGCAAGTGGGTCATTGCGATAATGTGCGCCGGGTTTTGATACCTGAAAACGACCGAATTCGTTTATGGGGTCGGGCGCCCGCAGCGGAATCCGCGAAGCGATGCGGCATTGCGACGAAGGTGACCGTCTGCCCCGTCATCGATAGGGACCAATGGCCCCCATTTGTGAACCGAATGCCCCTGGGTTGCGGCGGTCTCCGCTCAATAGCGTTGGGTGGGACGAATCCGTGATTTGTCCCCTCTGATCAGCACAGGAGACCGCGATGCTTCAGCCAGCCCCGACGGTCGTCGTTGGTGTCGACGGGTCGAAAACGGCCACCGATGCGGCGCGCTGGGCGGTCGACGAGGCGGTCAGCCGAGACATACCGCTGCGGTTGGTGTATGTGGTCGCGCCGCCGGATTCTCCACCACGCTGGGCCCATGACGGCCGACTGGCCGCGGCCCGCGCCGTGTTGCACGACGCTCGTCGGGCGGTCGAGGCGACCGGGCAACAGGTGAAGATCGAAGCTGAAATCCTTTGGGGCAGCCCGCTTGCCAAGCTAACCGAAGAGTCGAGGTCGGCGGCGATGATCTGTGTCGGATCCGTCGGACTGCGTCATGCGGCCCGTGGGGCCGGGTCCCTGTCGGCGAGCCTGGCCGCGTCGGCCCTCTGTCCGGTAGCCGTCATCCGCCGCCCGGCGGGCAGGCCGGCAACCGCCAAGCTCGACCGCGTCATCGTGCAGGCGGACAACGCGGTGGCGCTGCGCCATGCCTTCGAGGAGGCGATGCTGCGCCACGCGCCGGTGCTGGCGATCGCGGTGGCCGCGGGGGACGACGATGCCGACACGAAATGTTCGGCCGGAGCCCAACTGAGGCGGCGGATTGCGCGGTGGACTCGCTTGTATCCCGGCGTGCCCGTCGAATCCGCCGTCGTGCGCGGGTCGGTCGATCAATACCTGGCCGCCGACGGGGAGCGGGATCAGCTGTTCGTCACCGACGCGCGCACCTGTTTCGACCTGTGCGGCGCGCATCACCCGGGAACCTCCGTTCTCGCCGCGCGTTCGAGCAACTTGTAGAGGCTTACGGGTGGGGACTCGGTTGGGCTCCGGAGGAGCGGCGTTAAGAGTATTTCTGGTCGACGATCACGAGGCGGTGCGGCGCGGCCTGGTCGATTTGCTTTGTGCGGACCCCGAACTCGACTGCGTCGGCGAGGCCGGATCCTTCGCCGAGGCGATGAACAAGATTCCCGCGGTCGGCCCCGACGTCGCGGTGCTCGACGACTGGTTGCCCGACGGCAACGGCATCGAGCTATGCCGAGAACTGTTGTCCTGCATGCTGGAGCTGCGCTGCCTGATCCTGACGTCGTTCACCTCCGACGAGGCGATGCTGAACGCGATCCTGGCCGGTGCCAGCGGCTATGTCGTCAAAGACGTCAAGGGAATGGAATTGGCCTGCGCCATCAAGGATGTGGGCGCGGGCCGGTCGCTGCTCGACACTCATGCCGCGGCGGCATTGATGACGAGACTGTGGTGGACCATCGAGAACAGCGACGAACTGTGGGCCTTCAACGAGCGGGAGCGAACGTTGCTCGGATTGCTCGGCGACGGCCTGACCAACCGGCAAATCGCCGACCGGACGCTGCTTGGCGAAGACGTCGTGAAAAACCACGTGTCGCGCCTGCTGGTCAAACTGGGGGTGTCCCGCCAGCCCAATCGGGCGTACCGCCAATGGTTTTGAGGTGCCGGGTCAGCCGTGGCTGATTCGTAGCATCTCGGCCACGCTCGGCAGCTTGACCCGGGGACGCCCGTGCGGCTCGCCGGCCGCTCGCTCGTGGCGATCGATGACCTCCCAGTGGGCCGACGTCACGACCTTCGGCTGCCGGGACTCCAGCCACTCGGCCAGCTTGTCGGCGTGGTCGTCGGGAAACTCCGCGAGCGCGCCCTGTTGTTTCGAGCCGGCCAGGTCGTTCAGCAGCGTGTCGACGGTGTCTTGGGAGTCCTTCTTATTGGTACCGATCACACCGGTCGGCCCGCGCTTGATCCACCCGACGACGTACTCGTTGCGGCTGCCGTGCACGCGGCCGTCGGTGTTGGGGATGGTTGCGCTCTTGTCATCGAAAGGCAGCCCGGCCGTGGGCATTCCGCGGTATCCGACGGACCGCACCACCAACTGGGCCGGCAGTTCCTCTCGCTCGCCGGTGTCCTTGGCCGATACCCACCCGCTCTCATCGGTGACCAGTTCGTTGCGGCCCAACACGATGCTCTCGACCTTGCCGTCGCCCTTGATCTCGATCGGCGAAGTCAGGAAGCGGAAGACTATTCGGCGGTGGCCGGGGCGCGGCGCCCGCGCGGCGTAGTCGCGCAACACCTTGATGTTCTGTTTGGTCGTCTTGCCCGCCGCGGCCGCGTCCTCGTCGCTGATGCCCTCCAGCTGCGCCGGGTCAACGATCACGTCGACCCCCTCCAGATCCGCCAACTCGCGGAGCTCCAGCGTGGTGAACGCCGTCTGCAGCGGCCCGCGCCGGCCGACGACCACCACCTCCTCGACGCCGCACGGGCGCAGCGACTCCAGGGCGTGGTCGGCGATGTCGGTGCGGGCGAGCTCGTCAGGGTCGGTCACCAGGATGCGGGCGACGTCCAGCGCGACGTTGCCGTTGCCGATGACCACCGCCCGGGCGCCCGACAGGTCAGGGGTCGACGCCTCGAAGTGCGGGTGCGCGTTGTACCAGCCGACGAATTCGACGGCGGCCATGCTGCCCGGCAGGTCCTCGCCGGGGATCTTCAATGACCGATCCGATTGCGCCCCGATGGCGTAGATCACCGCGTGGTAGCGCTCGGCGAGTTCGGCGGCGCTCACGTGCTCACCGACCACCACATTGCCGAAGAAGCGAAGGCGGGGGTCTTCGGCGGTCTTCTCGAATTGCTTGCTGATCGACTTGATCTTCGGGTGGTCGGGCGCGACGCCGGAGCGGACCAGACCCCAGGGCGTCGGCAGCATCTCGAGGATGTCGATCGCCACGTCGATGTCCTCCGACGCGTCGGCCGCCTTGAGCAACGATGCCGCGGCGAAGAAACCCGACGGCCCGGAGCCAACAATCGCGACGTGATATAAGCGCATCCTCGAGCCTTCTACTCGTGCCGGGCCGTGCGCGAGGGGGTTGAGCGTCGCGGTCCGGGCTGCACATACGGGTCACCTGATGCTAAACGCTGCGGCCCGGACGACGAGCTGAGCATTCGTCGCCGGTAACGTGGGCGGCTGTGGAACCCGACCGTCAAGCCGACATTGCCGCCCTTGACTCCACCCTGACCACGGTGGAGCGGGTGCTCGACGTCGACGGTCTGCGCAGCCGCATCGAGAAGCTCGAGCACGAGGCGTCCGATCCCAAATTGTGGGACGACCAGAGCAACGCACAGCGGGTGACCAGCCAGTTGTCCCACGCGCAGGGCGAGCTGCGCCGCATCGAAGAGCTGCGCCAGCGCCTCGACGATCTTCCGGTGATGTACGAGCTGGCGGCAGAAGAAGGGGATGCCGCCAGCGGCATCGACGCGCTCGCCGAGGCCGACGCCGAACTCAAAGCGCTGCGCGCCGATATAGAGGCCGCCGAGGTGCGCACGCTGTTGTCGGGCGAGTACGACGAGCGCGAGGCGCTGGTAACCATTCGCTCGGGCGCCGGTGGCGTGGACGCGGCCGACTGGGCCGAGATGCTGATGCGGATGTACATCCGCTGGGCCGAGCAACACAAGTACGGCGTCGAGGTGTTCGACACCTCCTACGCCGAAGAGGCCGGGATCAAGAGCGCCACGTTCGCGGTGCACGCGCCGTACGCCTACGGCACGCTGTCCGTCGAACAGGGCACGCACCGGCTGGTGCGGATCAGCCCGTTCGACAACCAGAGCCGGCGCCAGACTTCCTTCGCCGAAGTCGAGGTGCTTCCGGTGGTGGAGACCACCGACCACATCGACATCCCCGACGGGGACGTGCGAGTGGACGTCTATCGCTCCAGCGGTCCGGGCGGTCAGTCGGTGAACACCACCGACTCGGCGGTTCGTTTAACCCACATCCCAACGGGTATCGTCGTGACTTGCCAGAACGAAAAATCGCAACTGCAGAACAAGGTCTCGGCAATGCGAGTGCTTCAGGCAAAGTTATTGGAGCGCAAGCGATCAGAAGAGCGCGCTGAGCTGGACGCGTTGAAGGGTGAGGGCGGCAGCTCCTGGGGTAACCAGATGCGCTCCTACGTACTGCACCCGTATCAGATGGTCAAGGATCTGCGTACCGAGTACGAGGTGGGCAATCCGGCCGCCGTCCTGGACGGAGACATCGACGGGTTCCTGGAAGCGGGAATCCGGTGGCGCAACCGAAAAGATGACGACTAACACCACTGTTCATGCATCGACCGCTTCGATAAACGCGCTGGGCTGGCACGACTTCTGGCGCGGCGAAGCCGGCCAATGGATCATCACCCGCGGCCTGCGCATCGTCATGGTGCTGATCGCGGCCATGCTGATGGCCCGCTTCGTCAACTGGGTGGCGCAGCAGGTGACGCGCCAGCTCACCGAGGGCTTCGCCGAAAGCGACGCGCTGGTGCGCTCGGAGACGTCCAAGCACCGCCAGGCGGTGGCGTCGGTGATCTCCTGGGTGTCCGTCGTCATCATCGGCATCTGGGTAATGATGCAGATCGCCAGCATCCTGCAGTTTTCGGTGGGCGGACTCATCGCACCCGCCACCGTGGTCGGCGCCGCGCTGGGCTTCGGCGCCCAGCAGCTGGTCAGGGACCTGCTTTCCGGCTTTTTCATCCTGGTGGAGAAGCAGTACGGGTTCGGCGACCTGGTCACCCTCACCGTTGTCTCCTCGACGGAAGCCACCGGCACGGTCGAGAACGTCACGCTGCGCGTCACCCGCCTGCGTTCACCGGACGGCGAGGTGCTGACCATTCCCAACGGGCAGATCGTCAAGGTGGTCAATCTGTCGAAGGATTGGGCGCGCGCCGTGGTGGACATCCCGGTGTCGACCAGCGCCGACCTGAACCGGGTCTACGAGGTCTTGCACCAGGAATGCGACCGCGCCATGGAGAACCCGGTCCTCGGGGAATTGCTGTTGGATCCGCCGACCGTGATGGGCGTGGAAAGCATCCAGGTCGACACCGTCACCCTGCGCGTGGTGGCCCGCACCCTGCCAGGCAAACAGTTCGAGGTAGGCCGCCAGCTGCGTGTCATGGTCATTCGGGCACTGGCCCGCGTCGGCATCGTGACCGCGGCCGACGCGACGGTGGGCCTGGTCGAAGACCCGTCCGTCCCGGCCGCCGAAGCCGCCGAAGGGTCGGCCGATGGCAAAGTCGAAGACGCGGTGCAGCGGCGGTGAAGTTGACCCTCAGCATCTTCGAGAAGCGCAGCGAGGAAAAGCAACGACGACGCTGGAGCCACCTGTTCGGCGGCCGCATGCGCACGTCCACGCTGGTGCTGATCATCGCGTTCTTGGCGGTGTGGTGGGTCTACGACACCTACCGTCCGGAAGCGACCCCCAAGCCCCCGGCCCCGCAGGTGGTGCCGCCGGGCTTCGTGCCCGACCCCAACTACACCTGGGTCCCGCGCAGCCGCGTGCAGCAGCCGCCGGCCACCGTGACGGTCACGCCGACGCCGACCACGACCCCAAGCACCACCACGCCCCCGCCCGTCACGACGACGACCACCACGCCGCCGCCATTCCAGTTGCCCACGCCGCCGTGCCTGCTGCCGCCGCCCTTCTGCCCGCCCAGCACCAGCCCGACCCCGACGCCGTCGCAGCTACCCCAGCCCGGGCCCGGTCCGGTGCCGAGTTCCCCGCCGCCGGCCAGCTGACTTGGTTCGCCAGCGAAATTCACGGCTACACTGGCGTGCCGTGATGATCACCCTTGACAACGTCAGCAAGAAGTACAAAGCGTCGGCTCGTCCGGCGCTGGACGACATCAACGTCAAAATCGACAAGGGTGAATTCGTCTTCCTGATCGGCCCTTCGGGGTCGGGCAAGTCGACGTTCATGCGGCTTCTGCTGGCCGAGGAGAGCCCGAACACCGGTGACATCCGGGTATCGAAGTTTCACGTGAACAAGCTCCCCGGACGCCACGTACCGAAGCTGCGTCAGGTCATCGGCTGCGTATTTCAGGATTTCCGGCTGTTGCAGCAAAAGACCGTGTACGAAAACGTCGCTTTCGCGCTGGAGGTCATCGGCAAGCGCCGGGAGGCGATCAACCGGACGGTGCCCGAGGTGCTGGAGACGGTCGGGCTGTCCGGAAAGGCCAACCGGCTGCCGGGCGAGTTGTCCGGCGGCGAGCAGCAGCGGGTCGCCATCGCCCGCGCGTTCGTCAACCGCCCGCTGGTGCTGCTGGCCGACGAGCCGACCGGCAACCTCGACCCGGACACCAGTAAGGACATCATGGATTTGTTGGAGCGGATCAACCGCACGGGCACCACGGTGCTCATGGCGACGCACGACCACCACATCGTCGACTCCATGCGGCAGCGGGTAGTCGAGCTGTCGCTGGGCCGGCTGGTTCGCGACGAGCAGCGCGGCGTCTACGGGATGGATCGCTAAGTGCGCTTCGGCTTCCTGCTCAGCGAGGTCCTGACCGGCCTTCGTCGCAACGTCACGATGACGGCCGCGATGATCCTGACGACCGCGATCTCGATCGGCCTGTTCGGCGGCGGGCTGCTGGTGGTCCTCTTGGCCGACCATTCCCGCGCCATCTACCTGGACCGCGTCGAGACGCAGGTCTTCCTCACCGAGGACGTGTCTGCGAACGACCCGTCCTGCGGCACCAACCCGTGCAAGGCGCTGCGGGAAAAGATCGAAGCACGGCAAGACGTCAAATCGGTGCGCTTCCTCAACCGTCAGGACGCCTACGACGACGCGATCCGGAAGTTCCCGCAGTACAAAGACGTTGCCGGAAAGGATTCCTTCCCAGCCTCGTTCATCGTCAAGCTGGACAATCCCGAGCAGCACAAGGACTTTGACTCTGCAATGCAGGGACAGCCCGGGGTGCTTTCGGTGCTCAACCAGAAAGACTTGATCGACCGCCTGTTCGCGGTCCTGGACGGGCTGAGCAAGGCAGCGTTTGCCGTCGCCCTGGTGCAGGCCGTCGGCGCGATCCTGTTGATTGCCAACATGGTCCAGGTGGCGGCGTATACGCGCCGCACGGAGATCGGGATCATGCGCCTGGTCGGCGCGAGCCGCTGGTATACCCAGCTGCCGTTCCTGGTCGAGGCGATGGTCGCCGCGGCGGTCGGTGTCGCGATCTCGGTCGCGGGGTTAATCCTGGTACGGGCAACGTTTTTGGACAACGCGCTGAACCAGTTCTACCAGGCCAACCTGATCGCACGGGTCGACTACGCCGACATCGTCTACATCTCGCCCTGGCTGTTTCTGCTCGGCGTGTCGATGGCCGCCTTGACCGCCTACGTGACGTTGCGCCTGTACGTACGGCGGTAGCTGTGGCCAAGGACTCCCGCGGGGCCAAGGCGGCCGGCGACAAGCCCGGCAGCAAACGGATCGTGGCCACCAATCGCAAAGCGCGGCACAACTATTCGATCCTCGAGATTTTCGAGGCGGGAGTCGCTTTGCAGGGCACCGAAGTAAAGAGCCTGCGGGAAGGGCACGCCTCTCTGGCCGATGCCTACGCAACCATTGATGACGGCGAAGTCTGGTTGCGTAACTTGCACATTCCGGAGTATCAGCACGGTAGCTGGACCAACCATGATCCGCGTCGCAACCGAAAGTTGTTGTTACATAGGCAACAAATCGACAGACTGGTCGGCAAGATACGAGATGGTAACCTCGCCCTGATGCCACTGTCACTTTACTTCTCCGAGGGCAAGGTCAAGGTTGAGCTCGCGCTGGCACGAGGCAAGCGGGCCCACGATAAACGTCAGGACATGGCCCAGCGCGATGCCCAACGCGAAGTGCTTCGCGAACTGGGGCGACGCGCCAAGGGCATGAACTGATCGGGGCGGCTTACGCCCAGCTGTCGGCCGTTACGTACGGCGTCAGCGATTTCGTGGGCGGTGTGGCCGCTCGACGGGTAGCGGCGCTGCGAGTGATGCTCGTGGCCTACCCGGTCGAGGCAGTATTGCTCGGTCTGCTGGCCGTCGTGGTGGGCGGCCCGATTCAGTCCGGCGCGGTCGTGTGGGGCTGCTTGTACGGCGTCGGGATGGCGTTCGGGATGTGGGCGTTTTTCGCCGCGCTGGGCGCCGGCCCGATATCGGTGGTCTCTCCATTGGCCGCCGTGCTCAATGCCGCGGTACCGGTGGCGGTCGGTGTGGCGCTGGGGGAGCGGCCGGGTCGCGCGGCCTCATTGGGCGTGGTGCTGGCCCTGGTCGCCGTCATGCTGGTCAGCCGCGAAGCCGCGACCGAGGGAGTGACGCCGTATCGATTCACCCCGAAGGTCGCCTGGCTCACGGTGGTCGCGGGCTCGGCGATGGGGCTGAACCTGGTGTTTCTTCATCAGGCGCCGCACGAGACCAAACTCTGGCCGCTGGTGTTCGCCCGGCTGTCCGCCTCCGCGGTGGTCTTCGCGATGTCCGCGATGAGCAAGAACCTGAAGATGCCGGCCGGCAAGCCGCTGAAGCTGGCGCTGGGCGTGGCCGTGCTGGACATCTGCGCGAACGTGACCATGCTGCTGGCGCTGCACACCTGGCTGCTCTCGCTGGCCAGCATCTTGATCTCGCTGTACCCGGCGGCGACGGTCGTGCTGGCGATGGTGGTGCTGCGCGAGCGGGTGAGCCGATGCCAGGGCGTCGGCATGGTGATGGCCATGGGTTCCGTGGCGATGATCGCCGCAAGCTAACGGATCGGCTCGCGATCGGCCTACTATCCGTCCATGGCCGACCGCCCCGTCACGCAGCTGGATAAATCCGACGTCCTGTCCGGGCTCTTCGCCGTGTGGGACTCCATCGACGCGCTGCTCGACGGGCTGCCGGAGGGCGATTGGCTGGCGCCGACGCCGCTACCGGGCTGGGACGTCAAGGCCGTGGTGTCGCACATCATCGGCACCGAGTCGTTCCTGGCCGGCATCGCGGCCCCGCAGCCCGATATCGACGTGTCGGCGCTCGACCACGTGCGCAACGACATTGGCGTGATGAACGAGTGCTGGGTGCGCCACCTCAGCGGGGAGTCGGGCGCGGAAGTGCTCGCCCGGTTCAGGGACATCACCGCCGATCGACGCAAGGCGCTGGCCGGCATGTCGGAAGAGGAGTGGAACGCGGTGATGCCGACGCCGGTGGGCCCGGAAACGTACGGCCGGTTCATGCGGGTGCGCACGTTCGACTGCTGGATGCATGAGCAGGACATCCGCGAGGCGCTGTCGCGGCCGTCGTCCGAGAGCGAGCTCGTCGGGCCCGCGTCACAGCTTTCGCTCGACGAGATCGCGGCCACCATGGGTTACGTGGTCGGCAAGCGCGGCAAGGCGCCCGACGGTTCGCGCATCCTGTTCGAGCTGACCGGCCCGGTGGCCCGCGACATTCGTGTCAGCGTCGACGGTCGCGCCCAGCTGGTCGAGGACTTCGGCGGCCAGGACCCGACGGTGACGATTCGGCTGGACGGGCTGCAGTTCACCAGGCTGGCGGGCGGGCGTCCCATGTGCCCCGCGCGCGCCCAGGACATCGAGCTGGGCGGCGACAAAGACATCGCCAGGCAGATCGTTGAAAACCTCAATTTCGTGATCTAAGACCATATTTGGCGCACGCGCGACAAGCGAAGCGACATCTCACACCCGGCGCGCGGGGGTTTGTTCTCCGGGGCCGATCGGGTAGCCGGAACTTACAGGCGCACCTCGCGCCGATATCAAAATCGTCAACGCCAGGAGGCCGACAGGAATGACTGCACCCGACACCACCCGTTTGCTCGCGCAGCTGCGCACGCTGCTCGACTTGACCAACACCGAGATCCAGATCGCGGAAACCCGCGTTGTCCAGGCGCGGACCGACGCCGTGCGCCGTGAGCTGTCGCAGAACGCGGCCAATGCCCGCAAGCGCGCCGAGTCCCTTGAGTCCGCGATCCGCAAGGTGGGGGGTTACCCCGACGTCATCGGTCCGTTCCTGGGTCGTGCCGCCGCGGCAGTCAAGGCGCTGACCGAGCAGGCGCAACCGTTCGACGAGGCGCTGCTGGGCGATCTCGCGCTCGAGGACCAGCTGTTGGACCGCGCTCGGTACCTCAAGGCGCTGGCCGTCGCCGCAAAGCGCCAGGACATCGAGAATTTGGCCGAGCGCCTGATCACTGCCCATTCGGCGACCGTGGACTGGCTCACGACCGTGCTGGCCGAGGACGCGCTTGGCGGGCCGGCCGCGCTGCGCCGCACGCCGCTGCAGGCGGCCGCCGGCACCGCGGTGAGGCTGGTCAACCTGCCGGCAGCGTGGTCGGCGCGGGGGGTCGACCGGACCGTTGAGGCGATGCGCTCGGCGGGTCCGGCGTTCAACGACCTGGTCAAGCGGGGCGGCCACGCCGGCGAGATCGCGGCGAAGGCGCTGTCTGCTTCCCAGAGCGCGGCGCTGAAGGCCGCCGAGCGGGTCACCCGGTCCGAGGGGGCCGACGGGGCCGCCAGCGCCTTGCACTCGGGCCGGACGGCCGCCGGTGTCTTGGACGCAAAGGAGCTGCCGATCCGCAAGTACGACGACCTCAACGTCAACGAGGCGGTGGCCGCGATCAGAAAGCTGACGGACCCCAGCGACGTTCGGGCGATCATCGCCTACGAGGAGGCGCACAAGAACCGGCAACGCATCGTTTCCGCTGCGCAGACCCACGTCGCCGCCATCGCGCAGGACGTCGTCGGCATCAAGTAACCGATACCCAAAAGCGCCGTCTCGGCACCGAGTACCCCCTGCAGTCGCCCGACCGGGGGGTACTCGGCTTTTGGCGGTCGGGGCGGTCGGCGCGGGAAGTTAATTCCGTTGCCCGTTGTTGGTTACCGCGTACCATTGATTGTCCTGCCGAAAATCGGCGGGGATGCTCGAAGCAACAAAGACAAGGGGCTGAAAGGTTTCGACTTCGCGCATCGAATCAAGGGAAGCGTGCCGGTGCAGGCAAGAGACCACCGTAAGCGTCGTTGCAACCATATAAGCGCCGATTCACATCAGCGCGACTACGCTCTCGCTGCCTAAGCGACAGCTAGTCCGTCAGACCGGGAACGCCCTCGACCCGGAGCCTGGCGTCAGCTAGAGGGATCCACCGGTGAGTCCGGTCGCGGGACTCATCGGGACATACACAGCGACTGGGATCGTCATCCTGGCTGGTTCGCGTGACCAGGAGATCCGAGTAGAGGCATAGCGAACTGCGCACGGAGAAGCCTTGAGGGAATGCCGTAGGACCCGGGTTCGATTCCCGGCAGCTCCACAACAGAAGAAAACTAGTCAGTATCGAAAGTCCTGGCTAGTTTTCTGTTTTTTAGCGGTGGTTCAGACGGTCGCATGGCGCGAATGACCCCCTAGGCCGTTGCGACCGGTGAAGCCTGCCCGCCTGCACTCACCTGGCGATTTCAACAACGCATTTCCCTAGCGTCGTTCGGGCCGCGACCCGCGTCAGCGCCGCGGGGACCTCGCCGAAAGGCACCGTCTCTAGGACGGTTCGGCGAAGTTCGCCGCGGTTCACCATGGCCGTCAGGCCGTGCAGAATTCCCTCAATGTGCTCTCGCGAATAGCCGGCGGCGAGGACTCCGACCAGTGACGTGTTGGTCAGCGTCATCATCTGCACGTTGACGGTCGGCCACGTGCCGCTTGCAAATCCGACGGCGAGGTGCTTGCCGTCGCGGGCGAGTGCGCCCATCGCGTTTGTTCCTTGCACGCCGCCGACGGGGTCGAAAATCATGTCGACACCATGCCAATCGCTGAGCTCGCGTAGTACCTGGGCGAGCGGCCGTCCATCGGCGGCAATGTCGCCACTGCACACCACCGCATCGTCGGCACCGTATGACCGGCAGAATTCGGCCCGGGACTCATCGCCCGCGACCGCGACGACCTCGGCCCCGAGCGCCTTGCCCAGCTGAACCGCGGCGATTCCACTGCCCCCGGCGGCACCGAGGACCACGAGCCGTTGGCCTGCCCGAAGCTGACCTCGGTCGACCAGCCCGATCCACGCGGTCATGTTGGGGATCCAAAAGCCAGCGGCGGCAACATCATCCATGGCATTGGGGATCGGGAGGACGGTGTCTGCCAAGGCGAGGGCCTCGCCGGCGAACGAGCCGTTGCCGTTCATGAAGTCGCTGACACCCATGACCCGGGTGCCGAGGGACAAGTCGACGCCGGAACCGACCGCGACAACCGTGCCGGCCAGTTCCTGTCCGGGTGTGAACGGCACCGGGGGCGTCAGCGGGTAGGTGCCGCGGCACATCAGGACGTCCGGCAATCCGATTCCTGCCGCGGATACCCGGACCTTCACCTGGCCCGGCCCCGGATCGGGGAGCTGCCGCTCCACCAGCCGCATGACTTCGGCGGGCTCGCCGGCCCCATCCACCTGCCACGCCTTCATCGGAGTCCTCCGGTCGACGGTATTGCCAACGACGATCACACCATGATTACACTGTGATTTGATCGATTGGAAGGGGTCGAGGATGGCGTGGGACTTCGAGACCGACCCCGAGTTCGACGAGAAGCTTGCGTGGATGCGCGAATTCATCGACACCGAGGTCATCCCCCTCGAACCCATCCTCGCGGAGCTGCCTGCCTCGGAATGGGCGGCGGTCAAGCGCATGTTGCAGGACCGCGTGAAGTCCCAGGGCCTGTGGGGGATGTTTCTCGATCCCAGCCTCGGCGGTTCGGGCTCGGGTCAGCTCAAGCTCGCGCTGATGTCGGAGATCATCGGCCGCTGCATGGTCTCGATGGAGTTGTTCGGCGTGCAGGCACCCGACAGCGGCAACATGGAGTTGCTCGCCCACGGCGCCGACGAAGCCCAGAAGCAGCGGTGGCTGTATCCGAATCTGCGCGGGGAGATCTCCAGCGCATTCGCCTTGACCGAGCCTTTCCTCGCTGGTGCCGATCCGACCGTGATCGAAACCACGGCGGTGCTCGACGGCAACGACTGGGTTATCAACGGGCACAAGTGGTTCACCACCAATGCCTCGTGCGCCGACATCATTTTGGTTGTCGCCGAGACCGATCCGGCCGGTCGTCCGCATCGGCACGCCTCGATCTTCGTGGTGCCGGCGGGCACGCCCGGGTTGCAGATCCTGCGCGAGATTCCCACGATGGCTCACCCGAATCCCGAGTTTGGCCGTCGCGGCAACCACGCTGAGGTGGTTTTCGACGATTGCCGCGTGCCCGGCGATCATCTGATCGGGGCCCGCGGCGAGGGGTTCCGGTTGGCGCAACAGCGACTTGGCGGCGGCCGCATTCATCATGCGATGCGCTGGCTCGGTCAAGCCCAGCGTGCCCTGGACATCATGGGGGAGCGGGCGGTGTCCCGGCGATCGCACGGCCGGCTGCTCGGCGAGCACCAGATGGTGCAGGACTATATCGCGCTATCGCACATGGAGATTCAAGCCGCGCGCCTGCTGACATTCCAGACCGCGTGGAAGATGGATCGTGACGGGGCCAGCGCGGTGCGCGCCGAGCTGGGCATGGTCAAGGCACATGTGTCCAAGGTGGTGCTGGCGGTGCTCGACCGGGCAATCCAGGTATGCGGAGCCTTGGGATATTCCGGCGATCTGCCCGTCGAGCAGTGGTACCGCATGACCCGTTTCGGTTCGATCGGCGATGGCCCGGACGAGTTGCACAAGTCCGTGCTGGCGCGTCACGTTCTCAAGAAGTACCGACCCGTCGAGGGGTGGCCAACCGAGCACCTGCCCTCGCGTCGACCTGCCGCACAACGGAAATGGTCCGAATTGTGCGAGGCAGCAGGTGTACGTGCCCAATGAGATAGAGCTCGACGCGCAGCAGATCGTGGCCGCCGCGGTGGAGATCCTGCACGAAGGCGGCCTCGATGCGGTGAGCATGCGCAACGTGGCCGGTCGGCTGGGCGTGACCCCGCCCCCGGTATACGCGCGGATCGGCAACAAGGACGCACTATTGGATGCGATCGCCGAGCACTTCCTGGCCGACCTCGCGCCTGCCGTGAAGCCCGACGAACCCTGGCCGGACTACGCCCGACGCTGGACGCAGCAGATGCGCCGGCGCCTCACCAAGGCCGCCGACAGCGGGCTCTTTCTGCAGGTGAAGCGGCCGACATACCTGGAGGCAACCAGACCGCTGCTCAAATGCATGCGTCGCGACGGAATTTCGAAGGACGCAGCGGTGCGCGCGTGCCGGCTACTGACGTGGGCGACCGTGGGTTTCGTCGCCATGGATCACCCCCCATCGGCCACACGGTCTCGACGACGGAACCGACTGGCCGGCAGTGACCCGGCCGGCGTGACGTCCGGCGAGATCGACGAATTGTTCACGGCCCACATCGGATACCTCATCGAGGGCATCCGGCGCGACGAGGAAACGCGATGAGCGCGCCGCCGGTCGATTTCGACATTCCCCGATTCGCCGCATGGTTGGCGGAAAGAACTGGCGAGCATGCCAATCTCGAGGTGACGGCGATTCGCGGGGGCGGTAGCTGCGAGATGTTCCGCGTCGACCGGCTCGGTGAATCGTGGGTGGTGCGGCGCGCCCCGCGGACCGCGGTGTCCGATACGGCCCACCAAGTCGTTCGCGAGGCGCGCATCATGGAGTCGCTGGCGGAACAGCGGGTTTCGGTGCCTCACGTGCTGGCGTGGACCGAAGACGTCAGCGTCCTCGGGGCTCCGTTCTTCGTGATGTCCTTCGTCGACGGTGGCGTCATCCGCCGAAACGGATTGCCATCGCAGCTGCGCGACGACCCCGGCTCGCAGCGGCTGATCGGTGAGCAACTCATCGACACGCTCGTCGATCTGCACGCGGTGGACTGGACCAGGACAGTGCTTGCCGAGATATCGCGCCCGGCGGGCTTTTTGGACCGGCAGGTCGATCGTTGGATGACTCAACTCGACAGCTACCGGGTCCGCAGCCTCGCCGGCGTCGACGACATCGCGCGCTGGCTGCAGACGAACATGCCCGAACACGGCGAACTGACCGTCATGCACGGCGACTACAAGGTGGACAACCTGATCTGGGCGCCGGCCGCGCCACCGAGGGTCGCCTGCGTCGTCGACTTCGAGATGACCACCGTCGGCGACCCGCTCATCGACCTGGCGTGGGCCATGATCTTCTGGCCAGAAGAGGGCAACTCCATCGCCCTGGCCGCCCCGGGCACGCCCAACGGCATGGCGTCCGAATCCTGCCAGCCGCCTTCGGAATTGGTGAACCGCTACGCGGATGCCACGGGACGCGACCTGTCCCTATTCGGGTGGTATCAGGCGTTCAGCGCGTGGAAGCTCGCCATCGTGCTCGAAGGTTCCTACGCAACGTTCCTTCGTGGTGAATCCCGCAACCCGCTGCACGAGCTATTCGGGCCTATCGCCGACCAACTCCTCCTGCGCGCCGAAAGGTTCGCGCAATGACCGATCCACTGTTCGACGTCAGTGACCGCGTGGTGCTGATCACCGGTGGCAGCCGGGGCCTCGGCGCCGCGATGAGCCTCGGCCTCGCGCAGCGCGGGGCGCGGGTGATCGTCGCCAGTCGAAAGGTGTCAGCGTGCCAAGAACTCGCCGCCCGGATCACCGATGCGGGCGGTCACGCTCATCCGCTGGCCTGCCATGTCGGTCACTGGGACACGCTGGATGCCGTCGTCGATTCCGCCGCCGCGCGGTGGGGGCGGCTCGACGGCCTGGTGAACAATGCCGGGATGAGTCCATTGGCTCCGTCGCTGTTGGAGACCTCAGAGACCTTGTTCGACAAGGTGATCGGCGTCAACCTCAAGGGGCCGACGCGCCTGACGGCGCTGGTCGCAACGGCCATGGCCCGCACCGGCGGCGGATCGATCGTCAACGTCAGCTCGCTTGCGTCGGTAAGACCCACGCCCGTCACCACGGTCTACGCCGCGGCCAAGGCGGGGTTGAACGCGCTGACCACCGCGACCGCCATCGAATACGCGCAAGTGGGTGTTCGAGTCAACGGAATCATCTGCGGAACCTTTGACACCGACGCGGCTTCGGGCTTCGTGCGGGACGCTGCACTCCTGCCTGACATCCTGCGACCCATCGCACTGGGCCGGATAGGACGTCCTGACGAAATCGTCGGCGCCGTGATCTATCTGCTGTCCGATGCTTCGAGCTACACCACTGGATCACTGATGACCGTCGACGGCGGCGTCGCTGTATGACGCGCTGGCCGCGATCGCGGCCCGTTGTTGATGCCGCGGGTGGGCCGTTCGGCTGAAGGACGTCGACATCAGCGAGGTCGCCGTCCTGGCCAAACTCGTGCTGCCCAGCTGACGATTTTGGGCGCACAATTGAAGGGCCTGTCTGAAACCCGGGAGTGCGCGATGAGCGAGCAACAGTACGACTTTTTCGGCGAGATCTTCCAGCGGTACTTCGGACCAGCGATCGGCGCATATCCGCGAACCGGCGGAGCACTCGTCGATAGTTTGCTCACGCTCACTGACCACGTCCCGGATCGATTGGCGCAGAGCCGGCGCGCCGCAATGGCATGGGGCGAGACCGAGACCCCGAACGCCAGGGTCACCTCCGAACTCTTCGTGATCACCCAACACGGACTGATGTATGCGGTCGGGTTGACCGAGTCGCGCCGGGCGCTGTATTACCTGGCCACGCCGCCCGCGTTGTTCGATCCCTTCGTCGATCAGGTCGACACCGCCGAGTTGCGCGAAGGCGCGGCGGTTGCGGTGGACAATCGGTTCGGCCGCGACCTCGCATCCGCTCATCCGATGGACGCTGCGCTGCGCCGGATACTCGATGAGCACCTTGCGCTGCGAGTGGGTCTGCCCGGTTAGCTATTCGATTTCCGGCAGCTCCACCTTTGGTTGCCGCGGCCGACTTGGTCGGGTGCCGGCCCGATAGATTGCTAAGCGTGAGCGAGGACAGGGTCCGTGTGCGGGCCGCGGACAACGGCGTGGCAACGGCGACGATGGTGCGCGCCGACAAACACAACGCGCTCGACCAAGCGATGTTCGAAGCCTTGGTGGACGCCGCGGAGAAGCTGGCCGGTGATACGTCGGTCCGCGCGGTCGTTCTGCACGGTGAGGGCAAGAGCTTCTGCTCGGGTTTGGACGTCGCGAGTTTCATGGGTGGCGAACGTGGCACCGGCGTCCTGTTGGACAGAGACCAGGACCGGCCCGCGAACCTCGCTCAGCGCGTGAGCTACGACTGGTCGTTGGTACCGGCGCCGGTCATCGCCGCGATCCACGGCAACTGCTTCGGCGGCGGTCTGCAGATCGCGCTCGGCGCGGACATCCGGATCGCGGCGCCGGACGCGAGGCTGAGCATCATGGAGATCAAGTGGGGCCTCGTTCCCGACATGGGCATCACGCAGACACTGCCGAGACTTCTACCGATCGACGTCGCGAAGGAGTTGACGTTCACCGGCCGTATCGTTTCCGGCAGCGAGGGTTCCGAGCTCGGCTTGGTCACCCGGACAGCCGCGGATCCGCTGTCGGCGGCGCTGGCACTCGCGGGCGAGATCGCGCTGAAGTCACCGGATGCCGTCCGGGCCGCGAAGCGCCTCTACAACGAGACATGGATGAGCGACGAACCCGCGACGGCTCTTGCGCGGGAATCAGTTCTGCAAAGGGGGCTGATCGGCACGCCCAACCAGATCGCTGCCGTCGTCGCCGGAATGTCCGGGGAGCAACCCGTCTTCGCCAACCCCGCAGCCGACCCCGCATAACCTCCCACGCGATCGGGGAGACGCGATGAGCGCCGGCCTGTTCGGACTACTCGACGACGTCGCGGTCCTCGCACGACTCGCCGCCGCCTCCGGCCGCGCGACCGCCAAGGCCGCCGGGGTCGTCATCGACGACACCGCGGTGACGCCCCAATACGTCCACGGCATCGCCGCCGAGCGCGAGCTGCCGATCATCAAACGCATCGCGATCGGATCCCTGCGTAACAAGCTCGTGGTGATCCTGCCGGTCGCGATGCTGCTCAGTCAGTTCGCGCCGCGGCTACTGACCCCGGTCTTGATGCTCGGCGCCACCTACCTGTGTTACGAAGGCGCCGAGAAGATTTGGGACAGCATCCGCGGTCATGATGCCGACGCTCCGCCGGTCGCCGAGCACGAAGTGGTGAGCGGGGCGATCCGGACCGACATGATCTTGTCCGCCGAGATCATGGTGATCGCCCTCAACGAGGTGGCCGACCAGGCGTTGGTGCCGCGGCTCATCATTCTCATCGTCGTCGCCTTGGTCCTCACCGTCGTCGTGTACGGCGTCGTCGCCGTCATCGTCAAGATGGACGACGTCGGCCTGCGCCTCACCGAGACCAGATCCCGAATCGGGCAACGGGTCGGCCGAGGTCTCGTCGCGGGGATGCCCATGGTGCTCTCGGCGCTTTCAGCCGTCGGCACGCTGGCGATGCTCTGGGTCGGGGGCCACATACTGCTGGCGGGGAGCGACCGCCTCGGTTGGCACCCGCCGTATGACCTGCTCCACCATGCCGAGGATCAGGTTCGCAACAGCGCCAAGTCTTTTGGTGCGGTGCTGGGCTGGTTGGTCGACACCGGAGTGTCCGCGGTGGTGGGACTGGTCGTCGGTTTCGTGGTCTTCGCGCTCATACGACTGTCCAAGCGGATCCGGACTGCTTTGTTCATCACCTTGGGCTGACTGCCCGCTGAAGCGTTACCTCGGAAATGTCGGAGTGGCTTTTCCCGCCAGTGCTGCCGAGGGTGCTTATCCACAGCACCACGACGGTCACCGGGGCGGGCTTGTTCACGGAGATGACGTTGTGGCCGGGCCGCAACCCGGTTCGCGGGCTGAGTTCGGCGGTGTCGCTGAGCTTGGCGGGAGCCGCGCCCGCCGATGACCGTATCTGTGCAACCGTGCCGGTGCTGTCCAGGTCGACGGTCACGGCACTCAGCGATGTCGGTTCGGGAAGTTCCAACAGTAATCCGACCCCGTCCTTGAACTTTGGGAACGGTTCGGGGTCAAAGTAAGTGTCGGTCGACCACGCCGTGGCGGGATTACCGTCAATCGCCAGCCCGGCCGAGTTTGGGCTGTCCGGGGAGCCGCCGGGTGAAAAGACTGAGGCTTTGAGCGGCTTTACCGTTCCACTTCGTGCCGCAGGCGGAGGCGCTGCCGGCGACGCCGGACTCGGCGTGGTGGTCTGGAGTCCCAGCCTGTCCGGGTGCATCGCTGCGTCGGTGTTGACGGCGCCCACAATCCGACTGATTGCGCTAGCGAACGTCATCAACACGACGAGAACGACAGCCGCCGCTGTCCCTAGCATTGTTTTCAACAGCTGACGGCGCGCGTATTCGGCCTTTTCGGCCGGTCCGAAATTGCGAAAGCTGGCATAGCAGCCGGGCGGTGGAGGTAAGAGCAGCTCGCGAGTGGTGGAGGGCCCCGCGTAATTCTTGGCGTCGTCGCTGGCCTCACGCAGCAGCGTCGAAATCGTCTTGGCACTGCGGATGCCGTCGCCATCACGCACTAGCCCCGCGGCGGTGGATGAAATCAGGAACGGAACTTGCGGGTTGAGGACCGCGGGCGCTGGGATCAGGCCCTCTGCATCGGTTTCGACGCTCTCCCAATCCTCAACCGGGGCACCGACTTTGGAGGGCCAGCGGTTGACAAGCAATCCATACATGACCGCACCGATGCCCCGAAGGTCATCCCGCGGCGTTGTATTTGGCATGGTCGCCGGAAAAGCCAACACCAGGCGCCGGTCGACGCTGACGCGGATTCGCTCGGGATGGTCGATTGACAACGCGAAACCTGCCCCGTGCACGACGTCGGCGGTCTCCGCCAGGGATAACACCGCGTCTGCGACCCCGACGGGCGACGGCTGCGTGCGGGCTACTTCTTTCAGCGTGGCACCGCGCGTCCAGTCGGAAACAACTACTCCGCCGCACCAGTCGCGTCCCACATCAATTACCCTCGCCAAGCCCGGCGACTCGATGCCGCGCAGGCTTGAGGTGTTGGAAAGAATCGCGTCGACAGTGCTGGTCGGGAGCGAGTTCTCGGAGTCGACCACCGTGACGGCCAGATGTTGCCCCGTGACCGTGTCAGCGGCTTGCCAGAACTGAAGATGCGAAGATTTGCCGTAGAAGATCATTAGCCGAATCCGGCCGCCCGCGATCGTGGCACCGGCAACAAGGGGCGCCTTTTCTCGGGGCGAATACGGCTCTGCCCAGTAGCGAGGAATGTCAGTCGTCGGCGGATCAGGTGTAACCGGTTGCGTGGCGGTCATCGCTTCGTCTCGCTCCCGCGGTGCTCATCGACCGCATCGGCCGGACGCGCACGGACGCTGATATTGGTCATCCATACATAGCCGGGGGTGGACACTCTTAAACCCTGTATTCGCAGGGGGCAGAGGTACTCGCAAACTTGCCCCTGACTCCGCGGCGCGGGCATAGGCTCAGGCTATTCGGCGATCGGTAATGGGAGCGGCTCGGTGTCGTATGTTGTTGCGTTGCCAGAGGTGATGTCCGCCGCGGCCACGGACGTGGCTTCGATTGGTTCGGTGGTCGCGACGGCAAACCGCGGCGTGGCAGGCGCCACCACGGAGGTGTTGGCCGCGGCCGAGGACGAGGTCTCCGCGGCGATCGCCGCCGTGTTCTCCGCGCACGGCCAGGGCTATCAGGCCCTCAGTTCGCAGGCGGCGGCCTACCACAACCGGTTCGTGCAGGCCTTGAGCGGCGCATCCGGCGCGTACTCCGCCGCCGAGGCGGCCAACGCATCGCCTTTGGCGGCGCTCGAGCAGGCGCTGCTCGGTGTGCAGCAGGAAATCCAGCAGATCCCCACGGCGCTGGGGAACGGTGTCAGCCAGGGATTCGATGTTCTGTTCGCAGACCCGCATTCACCCCTGTTGGCGCTGCTTACCGGCGACAATCCGTTCACGGGCATCATCGGAACCAACAACCCGCCGCGGTTGTTGACGTTGCTGCTCGGAGAAACGGTGCAGCACACCACCTATAACGGGATGCCCGT
Source organism: Mycobacterium sp. UM_CSW (assembly GCF_000455205.1). Lineage (GTDB taxonomy): Bacteria > Actinomycetota > Actinomycetes > Mycobacteriales > Mycobacteriaceae > Mycobacterium. The sequence continues at coordinate 52,816 of NZ_AUWQ01000001.1, forward strand.
CGTGCAGATCACGCCGGCTCATCCGAACGGCGATTACGTGGTGGCCATTCATGGTGGCGCGTTCATCTTGCCGCCGTCGATCTTCCATTGGATCGACTACACGGTGATGGCCTATCAGACCGGCGCGACCATCGAGGTGCCGATCTACCCGCTGCTGCAGCAGGGCGGCACCGCCAACACCGTGGTGCCCAATATCGCCGGCCTCATCTCGCAGGAGATCACCCTGCACGGTGCCTCGCACGTCAGCGTGACCGGTGACTCCGCGGGCGGCAACCTCGCCCTGGCGGCTGCCAAATACCTGGTGGCCCACGGTCAACCGGTGCCGTCGTCGATGGTCCTGCTTTCTCCCTGGCTCGACCTGGCGCACGACGGGGGTCAGATCGGCAGGGTGTGGGCGGGCGGCCTTTCCATCACCGATCCCGAGGTGAGTCCGCTGTACGGGCCGCTGACCGGCCTGCCCCCGACATATGTCTACTCGGGCTCGTTCGATTCCCTCTACAACGAGACGCTTGCCCTCCAGCAAATAGCCCTGGCCGACGGGGCCCCGATGGGCTTCGTGCTTGCGCAGGGCCAAGTTCACGACTGGATTCTGCTGACCCCGACCGGCCCCCGTTACTGGGCGCAGATCGATCAGGAACTCGGTCTCGTGCACTGACCTTGAGCCACGTAAGCGCGCGGGGGATTTAACTAGTCCATTGCGCTAGCTGGCCCGCCGTCGACGGCGGAATCCTCAGCAGCAGTACAAAGCAAGATCCGCTCACGGGAAATGTCGTCTCGCAGGCGGCCCTCTGAGCCAGTCACGGCCGGCTACGCGATGCCTGGTGGGCGCGGAAGCCCGGCCCGGGTTCGGGTGTCACATTGCGTGCGGTGATCTCGTCGCCGCAGTGCGCGCAGATGAGGCGGGGCTCGATGGACTCGCCACAGGTTTGGTGGCGCAGCACGATCGGTGGCCCGTCGGGGTTCGGCAAGTGCTCGTCACCCCACCGCATGAGCACGACGATCGCCCCGAAGAGTTCCCGTCCCGAATCGGTGAGCCGGTACTCGTGTCGCTCGGGATCCCGGGAATAGGGCACCCGGTCAACAAGGCCCACATCGACGAGCATCCGCAGCCGCGACGACAGCGTGGGCCGCGGAATGTTGAGGTTGCGCGCGAGCTGACCAAAGCGCTGCACCCCGAAGAACGCCTCGCGCAGGATCAGCAGCGTCCACCGCTCGCCCACCAATTCGAGCGCACGCCCGACCGACTCCCCTTCGAAGCGGTGGGACAGATCGGCGGCCATAGTTCAATAACTGTACCCGGTTCAATTGCTGAACCATAGGTGGTAACGTAATTGAACCACTACAGCCACCGGGAGCCCCAATGACTCATAGCGACACCGAGACCCTCGCCGAGAAGATCGCGTTGACGGCCGGGGAGATGTCGGCCGAGATCGACCGCGATCGCCGACTTCCGGACGAACTGGTAGCCCGGCTGCGCGAGGCCGGGCTGTTGCGCGCCACCATGCCGCGGGAGGTCGAGGCGCTGGAGCTGGCGCCCGGACCGGCGCTGCGGTGCGCCGAAGCGGTGGCGCGCGGCAACGCATCGGCCGGATGGTGCGTGTCGATCGCGATCACCAGCGCGCTGCTGGTCGCTTACCTGCCGGCGTCGAGCCGCGGCGAGATGTTCGGCGGCGGCCGGGGCGTCGCGGCGGGGGTGTGGGCGCCGCGCGGCAAGGCCCGGTCGGTCGACGGCGGGGTGGTGGTGTCCGGGCGATGGCCGTTCTGCAGCGGGATCAACCACGCCGACATGATGTTCGCCGGCTGCTTCGTCGACGAGCAGCGCGTGCCCTCCGTCGTCGCGCTACCCAAAGACGACCTGCAGGTGCTCGACACCTGGCACACGTTGGGCCTGCGCGGCACCGGCAGCCACGACACCGTCGCCGAGGAGGTCTTTGTGCCGGCCGATCGCGTGCTCTCGGTGTTCGACGGGCCGGTGATAGACCGCCCGCTGTATCGCTTCCCGGTGTTCGGATTTTTCGCGTTGTGCATCGGTGCGGCCGCGTTGGGGAATGCGCGGGCCGCGATCGACGATCTCGTCGAGCTGGCCGGCGCCAAGAAGGGACTGGGCGCGACGCGGACTCTGGCCGAACGGGCGGCGACCCAGGCGGCGGTGGCGACCGCCGAGGCCACGCTGGGCGCCGCCCGCGCGCTGTACTACGAGGCAATCGAGGAGGCCTGGCGGGCCAGCCAAAATCCTGACGCGGTGCCGGTGGCAATGCGCAACCGGCTCCGGCTGGCGGCCACGCATGCAGTGCGGACGTCGGCCGACGTGGTGCGCACCATGTATGACCTGGCGGGTGGCAGCGCGATCTATGACAGCGCACCCCTGCAGCGCCGGTTGCGCGACGCGTTCACGGCCACCGCCCACTTCCAGGTCAACGAGGCATCGCGCGAGTTGCCCGGCCGGGTCCTGCTCGACGTGCCCTCCGACGCGTCGATGCTGTGACCGGCATCGAAGTCGCCCTGCCGTTCTGGCTGGACCGGCCCGACGACGAGGCAATGGACGTTGCGCTGGCGGCGTCCGATGCGGGCTTCGACGCGGTGTGGATCGGCGAGATGGCCACCTATGACGCGTTCGCGCTCGCGACCGCGGTCGGGCTGCGCGCGCCCGGCATGACGCTGAAGATCGGGCCGCTGGCCGTTGGTGTTCGCGGCCCGGTGGGACTGGCGCTGGGTGTCAGTTCGGTCGCCTCCCTCACCGGTAGCCGGGTCGACATCGCGTTGGGGGCCTCCAGTCCGGCGATCGTGACCGGCTGGCATGACCGTGAATGGGCGCACCACGTCCCTGTCATGCGGGAAACCATCGAATGTCTGCGGGCGATATTGACGGGCACGCGCGTCGAGTACAGCGGCCGGCACGTCGGCAGTCATGGGTTTCGGCTGCGCGATCCGCGTCCCGATACGCGAATTGCTTTGGGGGCGTTTGGGTCTGGCATGATCCGCCTGGCCGCGCGGCGCGCCGACGAGGTCGTGCTCAACCTCGCCTCGACGGCCCGCGTCGCCGGGGTTCGTGAGGCGATCGACGCCGCAGCCGCCGCTGCCGGGCGCCCCGCCCCGCGCCTGACGGTGTGGGTGCCCGCCGCGCTCAACCCCGGTGCCGCCGCGCACGCCCAGCTGGCCGCTCAGCTGGCGGTATATCTCGGCCCGCCCGGCTACGGGGAAATGTTCAGCGCCTTGGGCTTTGCCGACCTCGTCGGCAAGGCTCGTGCCGGTGCCACCCGCCGCGAACTCGCCGCAGCCATTCCCGTCGAATTGCCCGACCGGGTGGGCGCATTGGGGACCGCCGATCGAGTCGCCGAACGGCTCGACGCCTACCGCGAAGCCGGCGCCGACTGCGTCGCGGTGGTGCCCTCGACCGCCGAAGACCCGGGCGGACGGGAAACCCTCGGCGCTATCCAGAAGAGGTGAATTTTGACGCTCATCAACACCCAATGCCGCCTGGCCGCGCGTCCGAGCGGCCTGCCCAAGCCGTCGGATTGGCAGATCACCGAAGAGCCCGCCGGAAGTCCCGCGGACGGCGAGTTCCTCGTGCGCGTCGAGTACTTGTCGGTCGATCCGGCGATGCGGACGTGGATGAACGCGGGGCGGTCATACGTGCCGGCAGTCGGGATCGGCGAGGTCATGCGTGCTGGCGGCATCGGGCGCGTGATCGATTCGCGTAACGGGGATTTCGCGGTCGGCGACGAGGTGTATGGCATGTTCGGGGTGCAGCGCTACGCGCTCTCCGATGGGGCCGGCGTAACCTCGGTCGACACCACCCTCGCGCCCGCTCCGGTGCATCTCGGCGCCCTCGGCGGCAGCGGACTGACGGCCTACTTCGGGCTACTCGACGTTGGTCGCCCGCAGCCGGGCCAGACGGTCGTCGTCTCCGGGGCCGCCGGTTCGGTGGGCAACATCGTCGGGCAGATCGCCCGGATCAACGGTTGTCGGGTGATCGGCATCGCCGGCGGCGCGGACAAGTGTCGTTGGCTCGTGGAAGAGCTCGGATTCGATGCCGCCATCGACTATAAGGCCGGCGACCTTCGTGCGGAGCTGAAGACGCACGCTCCCAACGGCATTGACGTCTTTTTCGACAACGTCGGGGGAGAGGCCCTGGAGGTCGCGCTGTCCCGGCTGGCGCGCGGCGCGCGTGTAGTCATCTGCGGGGCTGTTTCGCAGTACAACACCGCGAGCGAACGCCGCGGCCCGGCGAACTACATGCAGCTGCTGGTCGCGCGGGCATCGATGACCGGCTTCGTCGTCTTCGACTATGCCGATCGATACGGCGAAGCCGTTGCGCAGCTGGCGAATTGGCTTCGCAGCGGCGAGTTGAGTTCGCGTGAGCAGGTCATCCACGGCGACGTCGGCAACTTTCCCGAGGTCTTGTTGGCGTTGTTTCGCGGGCATAACACCGGCAAACTGGTTCTCGCGCTCGACGGCCCTCGCTAGGGCTCGATTATTGGCACATTGTTCCGGGAGGCGCGATGACTGCTGCTGTCGATCCATCGGTGCCGCCCAGTGGGACCGGCTGCGCCGAGTGTGATGCCACCGGCGGCTGGTGGGTGCACCTGCGGCGGTGCGCCGCCTGCGGCAACGTCGGTTGCTGCGACGATTCGCTGGCACGGCACGCGACGAAGCACTGGCGAGAGAGTGGGCACCCGATCATCCGATCATTCGAGCCGGGCGAGGATTGGTTTTGGGACTACGAGGCCAATGACTACTACGAGGGTCCCCAACTCTCCCCGCCGGAATGCCGTCCCCGGGACCAGACGGCCCCAGGTCCCCGCAATCGGGTGCCGCGCAACTGGGCCGAACTGCTCCGTCAGCAACACGACTGAGCCCCACAGTCAGCGGCTGACCCGCGATGAAAATATGGGTCCAATGATCCTCGCCATCGACCTGGGCAAGACGTCGTGTCGCGCCTGCGGCGACGGCCGGAGGACCGAGGGGGCGGGCGCGCCCGGCCTCGCGACGCCCGGCGGCGTGCGGGCCGCGGAGGCGGCGATCCTCGCCGTCGCGCGAGATTTCCGACCGGTCGACGAGGTGATCGTGGGGGCCGCCGGGGCGCTGAATGCGCCGGCCGCGGCGCGCGCGCTGGCCGAGTCGCTGCTGACGTCGCTGCGGGCCGAGCGGGTCGCCGTGACAGGTGACAGCGTGATCGCCCACGCGGGCGCGCTGAACGGCAAGCCGGGCGTCGTGCTGGTCGCCGGGACCGGAGTCGTGGCGCTCGCGATCGGCGCGGACGGCGCGCTGCGCACCGCCGACGGCTGGGGCCCGTGGCTGGGCGACGAGGGAGGCGGCGCGTGGATCGGCGCCGCGGGCCTGCGCGCGGCGCTGCGCGCCCACGACGGCCGCGGCCCGTCCACCACGCTGCTGGACGCCGCCCGCGCCCGATTCGGTGCGCCCGAATCGTGGCCGGCGCAGCTCACTGACGCGGCGGCGGTCGCGTCGTTCGCGCCCGCCGTCCTCGCCGCGCAAGACGACCCGGTGGCGTCGGCGATCGTCGGCGCCGCCGCCGAGTCGCTTAGCGCGACCGCCCGCGCGGCCGGGGATGGGCCGGTCGCGATGGTCGGCGGCCTGGCGGGGGTGGAAGCGCTGCGTAAACAGCTCGACTTGATCCCGGCCGCCGGCGACGCGCTCGACGGCGCGCTGCGGCTCGCCGCGATTCACGAGCCGCACGTGATCCGCGTGCAGGCGGCCGCCCCCCGGAACGGGCTCGACGCGCTCGCCACCGAGGGTTCCCGACCCGGCCTCGACGACCTGGACCTGAGGCCGATCGGCGAGGTCGTGGCGCTGCTCGTCGCCGCCGAGGGCGAGGCGCACGCAGCGGTTGCGGCGGCGGTCCCGCGGATCGCCGCGGCGGCCGAAGCCATCGTCGCGCGGCTCGAGCGGGGAGGCCGCCTGATCTATGTCGGGGCCGGGACACCCGGACGCCTGGGTGTGCTCGACGCCGCCGAGTGCAAGCCGACGTTCGGCACCGACCTCGTGCGTGGCGTAATCGCCGGCGGGAGCGCGGCATTGACCGAGGCGATCGAGGGTGCCGAGGACGCGTTCGACCCCGCCGATCTCGCCGATCTCAGCGCCGCCGACGCGCTGGTCGGGATCACGGCGTCGGGCCGGACACCCTACGTGCTGGGGGCGCTCGAGCATGCGCGAGCGGTGGGAGCGCTGACGGTCGCGATCGTCAACAACCCGGGCAGCGAGGCGTCCGCCGACATAATGGTCGAGCTGTTGACCGGACCGGAGGTGCTCGCCGGCTCGACCCGGCTGACCGCGGGGACGGCTCAGAAGGTGGTGCTCAACGCGCTTTCGACCAGCGTCATGATCGCGCTCGGCAAAGCCTACGGGCCGCGGATGGTCGATGTCCGCACCACCAGCGCCAAGTTGCGTCGCCGCGCCGTGCGCATCGTCCGCGACGCGGCCGGGGTCGACGAAGAGGCCGCGGTCGCCGCGCTCGCCGCCGCGGGCGGCCACGCCAAGACCGCGATCGTCACGCTGCTCGCCGGCGTCGACGCGGCCGAGGCCGCCCGTCGGCTCGACCGGGCCCGCGGACGCGTGCGGGACGCGCTCATTACGGGTGCGCCGCAATGAAATCCGCTTCCTTGACAAGCCTTGCTGTCGGACCCAACATCATGGCGGGATCAACATGAAGCGCATGCGAAGGGCCATCGCCGTCGGAGCCGTCGTACTCGTGGCGGGTTGCTCGCATGCCCATGTATCGCAGACGGCGGTAATCGGCAGTTCGCAGCCACCGCCGACGACGCCGGCGCCGTTGCCCGCCGCGGCTCCCGCGCCCAGCTTCCCAACCCTCTCCAAACCGCCCGACGCGGCCCCGGCACCTGATTTCGCAACGGTTTCCAAGCTGATCAACGACGCGATTGCCGCGAACAGGCTGCCCGGTGCCGTGGTCGTGATCGGGCACGCCGGACAGGTCGTCTTCCACCAGGCGTACGGCTCGCGCAAACTCGCCGGTGAACCCGGGCTGGACGGATCGCCCGCACCGGCCGAGCCGATGACCGAGGACACGCTCTTCGACATGGCGTCCCTGACGAAGATCCTGGCGACAGCCCCTGCCGTCATGCAGCTCTACGAACAAGGCAAGGTTCAGTTCGACGACCCGGTGCAGCAGTACCTGCCTGACTTCAACGCGACGGACGACCCACGGCGCGCAAAGGTAACCGTTCGCATGTTGCTGACGCACACGTCGGGCGAAACGGGCGACGTCGAACTCAAAGATCCATGGGGACTGGACGAAGCGAACAAAGCGGAAGGCATCCATCGCGCGCTCACGACGCCGCTGGAGTCGGAACCCGGCGGGGTCTTCCGCTACTCCGACATCAACTTCATCCTGCTCGGTGCGCTGATCGAGAAAATCACCGGCGAGGCGGAAGACGATTACGTTGCCGAACACGTGCTCGCACCTCTTGGCATGCAAGACACCCGCTACCTCCCCGCGGACAAAGCCTGTGGCCCGCACACGGTCCGGGGAGCCGCGATTGGATGGGCCGGCCCGTCAACTCCGAACGGATGTCCCGCGGGCGCGTGGAGCATGGACCTCTTGCCGCGCATCGCGCCGACGGCGCGCGACGAAGATGGCCGGGCCGATCCAGGCAAGAATCCCGATCTCGATTACCTGATTCGGGGCACCGTGCAGGACACGACGGCGCGGCGCATGGGCGGAGTGGCCGGGCATGCCGGGGTTTTTTCGACGGCGCACGATGTGGGCATCTACGCGCAGGCGCTGCTCGATCGGCTTGCGGGCCGTCCCAGCGAATTTCCCTTGGCGCAAACGACTTTGGAGTTGATGACCACTCCGCAGCAGCCGGGCCATACGCCCCAGCAGCTCCAGGCGGCCAACGACGCCGCCCGCCAAGCCCTCGCAATGCGGCGAAGCCCCGCATATCCGCTGCTCGCCGCGCGCTATCCGGCGATCGCGGGCCAAAACCTGCGCGGCTTTGGCTGGGATATCGATACGCCCCTTTCGATGGCGCGGGGCATGATCTTTCCGATCGGCAGCTTCGGCCACACCGGGTTCACCGGAACCTCACTCTGGCTTGACCCGCGCTCCGATACCTACGTAGTTCTGCTCGCCAACTCGATCCACACGCGGGGCAGTGAACCGATCTCGGATTTGCGCGGCGAAGTGGCGACGGCGGCGGCGCGGGCGTTGGGTCTTTAAGGGGCCTTCAGGTCCGCTCGAAATGTTGATAGTCGAGGGGAGCGGACCACTCGCCACCCCACCGCCAACCACGGTCGGTGAAGGCACGCACCGCCGGGTCGCCGATATGAAGGAGTCCCGGGTCGGTGCGGGTGCGATCCAAATAAGCCGCGGCGTTCCGCGGTTCGAAATACCCGTTGGCGTAGAGGCATGGGTTGACGAGCGTGTTGATATCGATAGCCCGCCCGTAAGCGTGCGGTGACCATTCATTGGTTCCGGGGATGAGTCGGCAATTGAACGCCGACGTGTTGTTGTCCTCCATCGACAGCTCGTCGTCGGCGTCCGAATAGTGGTCGACCGTCTGCATTTTCTCGATCGGATAGCCCAGCCGGTAAAGCTGCTCGAAGATCGCGATGACCTCCGGCGCCAGCTCCTGATGCACGACGAGCTGGCCGCGGTGGGTCTGGCCGTCGAAACCGAGGTAGTCGACGTCGAGCCGTCGCAGCTGCTCGGGCTCGACGGGACAACCCGGCCGCCAGGTCGCGCCGAGTTCTGCGGCGGTGACCGGCTCTACCGTCGCACCCGCGGGTGCCGGCGACGCGCTCGCCGGCGACGGCGCGGGGGGTGACGACGACACGGCCGCCGACCACGACGGAGACGATGTGGCCGCATGCGGTGGCGGCGCGGCGGTGCATTGCACTAGCACGACGCCGGCCGCGAGCACTTCCGCCAATACGGCACAGGGCCGCTGGAAGGGCGTCAATGGAGATGAATCCTCACCGTTATCCCGGACAAGTCCGGTGCCAACGCTACCGCGGACGGAAATCGCAGCCTGTGCTACAGCAGAAGTGGGTAAACAACCGGCATCAGCTTGGCCAATCACGTCAGTAATCGGAAGGTGGCATCGGATGCCTGGTCATGAAGGGGGCCGATGGGACGTCGGCACCAAGGACGACGCGGTCTACCTCGAGCGCGTCTCTGAGAGCGACGAGCGGTTATTCGACGACTTGTTAGCGGCCGACGAGGCCCGCGAATTGAGTGGGCTATTGACGAAATACGCAGACAAGCTCGACAAGTCCAAGGACGCCGGCAAATCCGAGGACTCCGATAAGTCGGAGGACTCGGACAAATCCGACGACTCGGACAAATCCGACGACTCGGGAAAGTCCGACGACTCCGACAAGTCCGAGGACTCCGACGCGTCCGACGATTCCGACCAGTCGGACGACTCCGAGGACGGCGACGAGCAAGAAAAGTCCGGCTGAGCGGCCCTATCGAGCGTGCGGGGCCTTTAAACCTCTGTCTCCTGCGCCCATCGCGGCCGGCGCGGTTCCCGGCTGTGCGGCGAGCGCGCCGCGGCGAGTGTCGCCGCAGTCCCGCCGTTGATCGCGGTAAGCGGCGGCGGCTGGCCCTTACGCAGCGTCGCGATCAGCTCGCGGTACGGGCCGATGAGGTAGACGGTGTCGCCCGCCTGCAGGCGGGCGTCGCGGCGGGGGCGCAGCCTGACCGGTCCTTCCGGCCGGATGATCGCGATCACGCGCGTTTGCGTCGACATGTGCATCATCGTCAGTCCGTCGAGCTCGCTGCCCTCCGCCACAAGCATCCCGCCCACCATGAACGAGCGCTGCCCGACCCAGAACGTCCCCAGCACCTGCAGGCCCATCGCGGCGCCGATGAACCAGGGGGCCGCCAGGTCGACGATCGACCGCACGTTTTCGAAGCCGAACCGCCGATTCACCGCGGTGCCCAGCGCCCGGCCCTGAACGCGCATCACGATCGGCGTCTTGGTATCGGATCCGAGGATCTCGAGCAGCACGATCCCGGTCTCGATGTTCTCCATGTCGTCGCTGGTCACCACCGCCACTCCTCGGGCGCGATCGACGCGCGCCGACTCCAGCGTCTGGCGCATCGCCGGATCTCCGAAGATCACTGGGACGTCGAGTTCCGCAGCGGTCGACAGGAAGCGGTTGTTCTCGTCGCTCTCGATGACCAGGACGTCATATCCGGCCGCGGCCAGGTCGCTCACGACGCGGATGCCGACGGAACCCAGCCCGATGACGACGACGTGGTCGCGCATTTGCCGGGCTCGCCGGAGTCCGGCCAACTGGACGAAGCGGCGCGAGAGCAGCAGGTCCGCTAGGAACGCGACGAGGATGGCCGTGACGATCGCGCCGCTGAACATCAACCCCACAGCGAACAGCCGAAGCCAAACGGGTTGTTGGGTGAAGTTGAATTCGCCGTAGCCCACGGTGGTAATCGTCTCGGAGGTGAAGTACAGGGCGTCGATCCACGACATCCGCGGGTTCCGGTAGGCGAAGTGCACCACGGCTGTCGAACCGAGCGTGAGGAATAGCGCGAATCCCAACGAGGGATAAAGCATCGGGTTGATGTCGTCGCGCATGGCGCGCGTGGCATCGATGATGCGCCGCACCCGGGAGTGGCGAGAGCGCGTCGCGGTCGCGGGGGGCACCTTGATCCCCCGGGCTTCCAACTCGTCCTTGACGCCGATCATCGACGTCCAGTCGCCGGCGTAGACCCGCTGATCCCGTCCGGGGCATGGCACCACCTCGCCGGGGGCGGGTGACTTCTTGCCGTGGACCACCGCCACCGGTGCCAGGTCGCCGTATATCTCGCGCAGTGTCCCGTCGTGCGGTGCCTCGGCTCCCCAGACGACGAATTCGATACCGGCCGTGTCGAACTGGTGCGCGTTGCGCGAAAGGACCGCCTCGACGAGCGATGGCGTCGCCAGCTCGGCGACGTCCAGGATCGCGCCGGGGCCGTTGACGGTCGACACCGCTTCGCGCAGCACGTCATTGGCCAGCCGCGCCACCACGCGGACGTCCGGGCTGTATTGCCTTGCCAGCAATGCGATTTCGAGATTTATCGCGTCGTTTGGCCCGGCGCAGACGACTGCCCGCGCGCGATGTACTCCGGCACCGAGCAGATCGGCGGCGGTGCTGATCTTGATGATCCGCGCGCCGGCGCCTCGCAACTCCTCGGCGATGGTTCTCGACAGAGCGTCGTCACCGGCGACGATGATTTCGCGATGCATGATCTCGCGCGCCGGTTGGGAAACGGGTTGCTCCATGCGACCGTCGAGATGGTCGATTTGTGGCCTAAGCCGGGGAACCGACGACATCGTCTTCATGGTTCGGCCTTTCGCTTTTCGTTCCTATGACTATCGGCCACCGTGGCGGCTCATGCCACCTGAGGAGTACGGATGCAGAAAGTCGTGCGGTGCAACAGGTTCGACTCGGGCGCGTCACGCTGACGAAATAGTTGAGGTGTACAAAACCCTGGCGCCACTGCTACCCGCGACAACAGTCTGATAGTGGCGAGCGAAGGAGCATTCCGTGTCCGAACACACGCCCGACGACATCTTCAAACTCGTCAAAGACGAGAACATCGAGTACGTCGACGTCCGCTTCTGCGACCTGCCGGGCACCATGCAGCACTTCACGATTCCGATTTACGTGTTCGACGAGAACGTGTTCGAGGAAGGCCTGGCCTTCGACGGCTCCTCGATTCGCGGCTTCCAATCGATCCACGAGTCCGACATGTTGCTGCTTCCCGACCCGGAGACCGCGACGATCGATCCGTTCCGCGAGGCCAAGACGCTGAACGTGAACTTCTTCGTGCACGACCCCTTCACCCTCGAGCTGTACTCACGCGACCCGCGCAACGTCGCCCGCAAGGCCGAGAACTACCTGATCAGCTCCGGCATCGCGGACACCGCCTACTTCGGCCCGGAGGCGGAGTTCTACATCTTCGACTCGGTCAAGTTCGACTCCAACATCAACAGCTCCTTCTACAAGGTGGACGCGACGTCAGGGTGGTGGAACACCGGCGAAGAGACGGAGTCCGACGGCAGCCCCAACCGCGGCTACAAGGTCCGGCCCAAGGGCGGATACTTCCCGGTCGCCCCCACCGACCACTACGTCGACCTGCGCGACAGGATCCTGACGAACCTGACCAACGCCGGATTCTCCCTGGAAAAGGGCCACCACGAGGTGGGGGGTGGCGGCCAGGCCGAGATCAATTACAAGTTCAACACGCTGCTGCACGCGGCCGACGACCATCAGATGTACAAGTACATCGTCAAGCAGACCGCGTGGCAGGCGGGCAAGACCGTGACGTTCATGCCCAAGCCCCTGTTCGGCGACAACGGCTCGGGGATGCACTGCCACCAGTCGCTGTGGAAGGACGGCGTCCCCCTGATGTACGACGAGGAGGGCTATGCCGGCCTGTCGGACACCGCGCGGCACTACATCGGCGGGTTGCTCTATCACGCCCCGTCGTTGCTCGCCTTCACCAACCCCACGGTCAACTCCTACAAGCGCCTCGTTCCCGGCTATGAGGCCCCCATCAACCTCGTCTACAGCCAGCGCAACCGCTCGGCGTGCGTGCGCATCCCCATCACCGGCAACAATCCGAAGGCCAAGCGACTGGAGTTCCGTTGCCCCGACTCGTCGGGCAACCCCTACCTGGCGTTCTCGGCCATGCTGATGGCCGGCCTGGACGGCATCAAAAACAAGATCGAGCCGCCACCACCGGTCGACAAGGACCTCTACGAGCTGCCGCCCGAGGAGGCCGCGGAAATCGTTCAGGCTCCCACCCAGCTGTCCGCCGTGATCGACAGGCTGGAGGAGGACAGCGAATACCTCACGGAGGGAGGCGTTTTCACGCCCGACCTGATCGAGACGTGGATCAACTACAAGCGCGACTACGAGATCGCGCCGTTCAACCTCCGGGTGACCCCGTACGAATTTGCGCTGTATTACGACGTGTGAGCCGGATCAGCTGCCCGCCTCGATGGCCGCGACTCTTGCGGCCGCGTCGGGCCCGCAAAACCGCTGGAGGTCCACCGGGCCCGCGGCCAGCAGATCGTCAATGCGGCGCTTGAGGTCACCCGACGAGAGATGGGCATAGAGGTTCGCGCCCGGGCAGGACGTCGAGGCAAAATCGCGATGACCCGCCAATGTGTTGCTCGCGACCCGAAAGTTCTGCGCCGCCCAGGCGAACGCGAGCGCGGCTCCCTGCAGCTGGGCCTCGGACACCGCTTCCTGATCGAAGTCTCCTTCACAGAGCACCAGGAAATGGCCGGTCGTGTTGTAGTCGGTGGCGGTGTCACCCGCGAATTCGGTGCTTCGCAGCTCGTAGATGTTGCCGTTGCGGTCGACGCCGACGTGATACGCGATGTCGATCCAGCCCTTCTCGTCTTGGTGGTACCGCTGGTCTTGGCGCAAATGGCTTGGGGCGTTGCGGTTTTCGCCGAGGACCACCGCCTCGTGGTGCAGCGTCATGCGGGTGATGGTGTGGGGCTTCCCGCCGGCGCGGGCAGGTCGCGCCCCCCACGCGTCTCGGCAGAGCAATTGCGCCGACGTAGCAGCCGAGGCGACGTCCGTCCGTGCCGCACCCGCGCCGAACACCGACAAGCCGATGCCGCCCGCCAGCCGCAGCAGCTGACGGCGGTCAACCATGGGCCAGCGCTCCTACTTCGCCGCACTCGGGCAGTACGCAAAGACGGCGGCCTGCGCCAAATGCAAGGCGTCGTCATGACTGAACCGTTTCGGCCATGGATTACCCGCGGCTCTGTCCTGATTCTGTGCGGCCAGGATGTTGTTCACCGTGGACTCGATGGGCTCCGGCCGCGGCGGCAGCATCATGAAGCAGCTGTGATGCCCAAGCTCCATGAACCGCTGACGCATGGCCGCCTTTCCGCTGTCGTTGATGCCGTAGCTGTCCAGCGTGGACAGGAATTGTGCGTCCGCGCCGTCGGCCGGAGCGTTGGCGGCGCTCGAGGCGCTGACCGTGACGGTTTGCGGGCCCGGCGACATCGCCGTTTTGTCCCGTGACAGGTACACCCCCACCGAAATGAGGCCCGCCAGGGCGGCTACCGCGAGAGCCGCCCCGCCAATGAGCACCCCAACCGGCGTCTGCCTGGTTTGGCTGCCCGTCATGCGCGGCCTCCTCTGACTCTCGGATGGTCGCCAAGGGCGCACGCGCTTCGTGGATCACGCCGACCCCTCGCCCGGACTCCCCAGGCAACCCCAAGTCCAATCAATATCGCACCGTTTACGCTCCGGAGTTCAACGACACGTCAATGGCCGATGTCGAAGTCTGTCATGGCGGCGGCGGTCCGTACAGACACCGCTACGACACCGGGCCGACCAGGTTGGCGTTCTGCGGGCAGTACGCGTGGACGGAGATCGTCACGTAGGTATCGGCGTCGAGCCCCGGATTGCTCGTCCGGAACGCCCCGACTATCTGTGGCACCGTCATCCCCTGACGGATGTCGTCGCACACCACCTTCCCGTTGTGAATGGCGGCCTCGGGATTGGCGAACGAGATGCCGTGATCGTTCAGGTCCTGCACGTACTTGTTGTCCTGATCCGGCGTGGACACGATGGACGACGGCCCGGCCGCTGAAGGCGGCGCCGTGGATGCGGTCGGTGCAGGCGTCGGCGCGGCCGGTTGCGGACCCTTGGGCGACGGGCTGAAGAACCAGAAGACCAGCACGATCGCGCCCGCCAACCCGAGGCCGCCCATCAGCAGCGCCGCGGCCTTTCGCCAAGTGGCGCTCCATGATTGGCGGTCTTCCGGTGGTTCATCCCGGACATCGTCGTAGTCGCGCGCCGACGTGCGGTCGGCTTCATCCGAAGCCGCGTGATTGGGTACGGCAACCGTCTCGGCGCGGTTGAGCCCGAATGTTTCGTCGGCAGCCGGAGACGGCTCGGCCATGACGGCCATCGTAGCCATCGCCGAGCGATTGTGAGAACCTCGCGCTATGTCAGCCTCGCCTGACCACCACGCCGACCCGGACGACCGGGGAGTTTCCGGAGGCCGCGTCGAGCGCGCGATGGATTTGCTTCGGCGCGTGCTGCAATACGAGGTCAGCGTCGGGGCGCTGATCGAACTGGCGCTGTGGCTCGCGATCCCGTACCTGTCCATCGGCTTCGTGTGGGCGGTCCTGCACACCGACGAGACCCAGCGAATCCGGGCGCGACTCGAAACCGTGTTCCCGACGGCCCCCGACGTCGCGGCATTTGGCCTGACGGCGGCGCTGTGGCCGGCTTCGATTCAAATCGCCGATGCGTGCCCGGCCAAGTAACGGCTAACCCGCCGCGGCGTCGTCCCCGGTTACCCGTTCGATCGTCTGGGGCGCAACGCCGAGTCCGCGCAGGCAGAACCGCAGCGCGCGTTCGCGGACGACAGCTCGGTCCCAACGATGGGTGGCCCACTGCCGCTGGGTGCCTGCCCAAACGACGCCGTGGATCGATTTCGCCGCGGTCGACGGGACGATGTCTTCGAACACGCCGAGTTCGAGCCCGCGCTCGAGCTGCTCGATGAGCGGCTCGAGTATCGCACCGTATGCGGGGGCCACCTTTTCCGGCGAGGAGAGCGCTTGCGAGTGAGCCTCCAACGACAGGCGGCGCGAACCCGATTCGCCGTTGTCTTCAAAGGCGAGTTCGAGTCGCCCGTCGACCCACGCAACGACGGCTTCGACCGGGTTGGTGGTGTTCGCCATCCGGCCTCTCAACCGTTGGGTCTCCATGCGGGCCAGCTCCAGAAAGACCTCCGCAACCAATTGGTCCTTCGAGTCGAAATGCCGGTAGAAGGCGCGGGTACTGAGCTGCGCGCGTTCCAGCACGGCGGCGACGCTAAGCCCTCGGACGCCGTAGTCGTGCATCGACTGAGAGGCGGCGTCCAGGATGGCGTACCGCACGTCCGGGTCGGGGGCGAGCTTGTTCCGTCGTTGCGTCAACGAGGTAGTCATGGGTCAGAAGAGGGTGGTCCGGTTATACAGGCGTTTCATAGGTGCGTAGGTACCCCGCGTGATTGCCAGCGGAAACCTCCAAACATCGACCGATCGAAAATTTACGTTTTCGAAATCTCTGGCTAGCCCAAGGCGGTGACTTGCTCGATGGTGTTCGGCGCCACGCCCAACCCGCGCAGGCAGAACCGCACGGCTCGGTCGCGGACCTCGTCTCGGTCCCAATGGTTCGTCGCCCACTGCCGCTGCGTGCCGGCCCACACGACGCCGTGTATCGACTTGGCCGCGACCGCCGGGACGATGTCCTTGAACACGCCCAGTTCCAGGCCTCGCTGGAGTTGCTCGACGAGCGGCTCGAGGATTGCACCGTAGGCGGGTGTCACCGCCTCGGGAGTCGAGACCATTTTCGATTGGGCTTCCAGCGACACCTGCCGCAGCTCCGCCCTGATGTCCTCGTCGAACGCGAGGTCGAGCCGCCCGTCGATCCAGGCGGCCACCGCCTCGATCGGGTCGGTGGCTTGCGACATCTTGTCGCGCAGCCGCGTCACTTCGCTGCGCGTCATCTCCAGAAAGACCGCCGCCACCAGTTGGTCCTTCGACTCGAAATGGCGGTAGAACGCTCGGGTGCTCAGCTGCGCGCGTTCGAGCACCGTGGCCACGCTGAGTCCCCGAACACCCTGCTCGCGAACCGATTTCGCCGCGGCATCGACGATCGCACGGCGCACGTCGGGGTCGGGCGCAAGCTTCTTGCGGCGTGGCGTGACCGTGTGGCTGGCATATTGCTGCGGACGCGCTCGCGGATCCCCCTGTCCCGTCATAGTTTGTAAAAATAATCCGCTGATCGCTCGTACACACCCGCTTTCGGAAACCCCGTGTCGGGCGAGTTGACGTCGCGCAGGTACGAGCGCGAAGGAAATGTTGGCCGAGCCTTCTATTAGACAAATGCACAATTGTTCGCGCTCGAATAGTTCTCGAGGACTTGTGGCTGGTCTCGGCCGTTTCGGTGGCGTGTCTTGCGGGTCGCAGACGGCGACGCGGCAATTGCGTTTCACCCGAACGGGTTTGCTGAAGTCGAGCAACGTACCGCAACTTTCTTAAACGTCTTGCTGGCGAAAATTCATAACTGAAAACGACCATTTCGGTGAACTCTAGTTCACTGACAAGCGAAACGTCGTGCTCGTGCACCGGAGCGATTGGCTCTAGGCTGCGGCCATGGCAATCGACCGGGCCGCGCTTGTCGCGGGCAGCATCCGACTCGCGTCGGGCATCTCCTTCCTCGTCGACCCGCTCCGGGCGAACCGGCTGTGGGGCGACCCGGAGGAACCGACGCCGACGGCGCGACTGTTGCTGCGTTCCATGGGCTATCGCGATGCGTTGATCGGCGGGCTGCTCGCCGCGGCGGCGCTGCGCGGCAAGGACACCCGCGGCTGGTTCCTGGCCTCGGGCGGTGCCGACGCGGCCGACCTGCTGGGCGGGATGAGCGTGCACGACGAGTTGAAGCCGTCGCAGCGGCTTATCGGCCTCGGCGGTGCCGTCGTCGGTATCGGCGTGGGGCTTTGGGGCGCGACGCGGCGTAACGTCGTCGGGCGACGAGGGGAGCAACCATGAGAATCGGCGTCCTGACGTTCATCACCGACGAAGGAATCGGCCCGGTCGAGCTGGGCCGGGCACTCGAGGAGCGCGGGTTTGCCTCCCTGTTCTTGGCGGAGCACTCGCACATCCCCGTCGACGCCAAGACGCCGTATCCGATGGGCGGCCCGATTCCGCGGAAGTACTACCGGACGTTCGATCCGTTCGTGGCGTTGACCGCCGCGGCCGTCGCGACCGAGCAACTCGTCCTGGGCACCGGGATCGCGTTGGTCCCGCAGCGAGACCCGATCCTGACGGCCAAGGAGGTGGTCTCGCTCGACCTGGTGTCGCAGGGGCGATTCCGCTTTGGTGTGGGCGTGGGCTGGCTGCGCGAGGAGATCGCCAACCATGGCGTCGATCCTGGTGTGCGCGGCCGCACGGCGGACGAGCGGCTGGACGCGATGATCGAGATCTGGACGCGGGAAAAGGCTGAGTTCCACGGCGAATTCGTGAACTTCGATGCGATCTACAGCTGGCCCAAGCCGCTGACGAAGCCGTATCCGCCGCTGTACGTGGGCGGCGGGTCGGGGGCTTTCAAGCGCATCGCCCGGCTCAACGCCGGCTGGCTCGCCATGAGCGGGTCGGCGGACGCCCTGTCGGGTCAGCTGGAGGAGCTGCGCGCCATTGCCGGGCACGACGTCCCGGTGATCAACATGCACATGGGGAAGCACACGGCGCAAGCGCTCGAGGGTTACCCGCCGCTGGGCGTCGAGCAGGTTTTGGTGGAGCTGGCCACCGAGCCGCGCGACGAGACGCTGCGGCGTTTGGATGAGCTGCAGGCCGAGTTCGCGCAATTGGCGTAAACCATTGCCGGGCAGGGGATCTATCGGACCAGGGCCGCTTCCACGAGCGACCAGTAGTTGCGTTCCCGCTCGGTCAGCACGTTCGATGTGATCGCACCGAAGGTGGCGGCGTCGCGCGCGAACCGGGTCGGCGCGTCGGGCAACGCGTCCGGGCCTTGGAGCCGGAAACAACTCGGCGCCAGGGGACCGAACAGCAGGGCGCGCCGCAGCTCCGGCCAGTCATCCGGCTTCGGCTCGACACCAGCGGCCCGGGCGAAGGTCACCGCGACCACGTTCATCCGCGTCTTCTGCGACGTCCCTCGCCGCGAGCGGTAGGCCTTGATCGCCGACCGCTGGTCGGTCTCGGTGGGCGAGGGGATGGTGCCGCCCCATGTGTACGCGATCCACCTGGCTTGAAGTTCAAGCGGCACAAAGTATCCGCCCGACTGATCCCACATGCCCACGAAGGCCAGCCCCGGAAGGTCGGGATGGAAGGTGTAGCGGTCGGCGTCCAGGTGCACCGAGTCCAGGTCGAGGACGCGCCGGATGTCTTCCCCGAGGAATGGCATCGAAAGACTGAACCCGGTGCCGAACACGATCCCGTCGAATTCCTCGGTGCGGCCGTCGGCGAACGCCACCGTCGTGCCCGCGACCGACGCCATCCACGGGCGCACCGAGATCCGGCCCTCGGCCACCAGCGGCAGGTAGTGCTGGTTGAGGGTGAGGCCGGCCACCGAGATGGAAGGGTCCGGCGCCGGCGCGCCGTACTGCTGGGGGCTCCCTCCCGCCGCGACCACCAGCTCCTTGAGTTGCCGGTCGATCTCGGCCGGCTGCAGCGTCTCGTCGGCCAGCGTTCCGTACCGCGTATAGACCCGGTGATCGGACGGGACGCCGGCGGCGAACTTGGGCAGCACGTACCGCTGGCGTCGCTGGGTCACCACGACGCGCGCCGCGCCGAGTTGCGCGAGTTCCGTCGCGATCTCGAGCGCGCTGATCGCGCAGCCCGCCACCAGAACGCGCTTACCCTGATACGGGGCGGGCCCGCGGTAGTGATATGTCGCGGTCGCTCCGGCCGAGCCGGCGAAGGTCTCGAGCCCAGGCACAGTTGGAATGGCTGCGGCGTGGAACCTTCCGGTGGCCACCACGACCCGCTCGAAACTTTCCTCCCCGCCGGCATAACGAACGAGCCAGCGGGCGCCGTCTCGCGTGACGAGTTCGACCGGAGTCCCGAACAGGATGCGTTCGACGAGCCCGAACCTTTCGGCGAAGCGGCGCAAATAGTCGAGAATGGCGCGGTTGGACGGATAGACGAGGCCGGTCTCGTGCTCGAGGTCGCTGAAGGCCGTCAGGACGCGGCTGCTGTTCGTGTGCATGCTGGGCCATACGCCGCTGCGGCCGTCCAGGCCCGCCCATTGCCCGCCGAGCACGGGCGAGCGCTCGAAGATCGTCGGCTCGAACCCCTGCGACAGCAGCCAACGCGCCGCGATGAGACCACCCGGTCCCGCCCCGATCACCGCGACGTTTCCAGCCATCCTGGAACTCTAAACGCTTCAGCCCATGGCGATTCGAATGTTCTTGATTCGCAGGAATTCGTAGAGGCCGTCCAGGCCGCCGGTGCGGCCGAAGCCGCTTTGCTTGAAACCGCCGTACGGTCCCTGCGGCGAGATGTCGCTGAACGTGTTGATCCAAACCGAGCCCGCCTCGAGCCGGCGCGCCACCCGGTGCGCGCGGGCGAGGTCGCGCGTCTGCACGAAGGCGTTCAAGCCGTATGGCGTGTCGTTGGCGATGCGCACCGCTTCGGCTTCGCTGCCGAACTTCATCAGGGACACCACCGGGCCGAAGGTCTCCGTTTGGGCCAGCGTGGAAGCGTTGTCCACGTCGCCGAACACGGTCGGCTCGATGTAGTATCCTGCCGCCAGCTCGCCGCCCAATCTGGTTCCGCCGGTGAGCAATTCACCCGCTTTGCTGCGGACGGCGCCATCGATCTCGGCGATGATGCGATCGGCGGCGGGCTGGCTGATGACGGGCCCGAACACCACGCCCAGGTCGAACGGGTCGCCCGCCTTGGCGCTCGTGACGGCGCGCACGAAGCGTTCGGCGAACGCGTCATAGACCGATTCGTGCACCAGGATCCGGCTGGCGCAGGCGCAGCTCTGTCCCGACTGGATCAGCGGGCCCTGGTGCGCCGACAGCATGGCGGCCGCATCGAGGTCGGCGTCGTCGAAGACGATCATCGCCGACTTGCCGCCGAGCTCGGCGACCACCGGTGTCAGGTTCGTCGCCGCCGCCTCGAGAACCTTGCGGGCGGTCGCCACGCCGCCGGTGAAGTGCACCTTGCGGATACCCGGATGGCGGACGAGGGCGTCACCGCCTTCCGGTCCGGCGGGCACCACATTGACGAGCCCGGCGGGAAGGCCCGCCGCCACGCACAGCTCGCCGAATCGCAAGGCGGCGAACGGCGCCACCTCCGACGGCTTGAGCACGACGGCGTTGCCCGCCGCCAGCGCCGGGGCGACGCAGGACGCGATCACCACCAGCGCGCCGTTCCACGGGGTGATGACGCCGACGACGCCGTAGGGCTCACGCTCGACGAGGTTGACGTCGAACGATTCGGCCACCGGCGTGCTGAGGCCGTGCGGTTTGTCGACGTAGCCCGCGAAGTGGCGCAAAAACCGTTCGAGCAGAATCGCGTTGCCGGCGAGCGAGATTGGGACGGCGTAGTCGTGCACGTTGAGCCGGGCCAGCTCGTCCAGATCGTCGCGCACCGCGTCGGCCAGGTCGATCAACTTATCCCGCCGGCGATCGGCGGTGAGCGACATCCATTCTCGATGGGCCGCCCATGCGGAGGCGACCGCCTCGTCGATCTCGGCGGCGCCGGCCAATTGCACGCTCGCGTTGGGCTGGCCGGTGGCAGGGTAGATGTGCTGGTGGACCCCGCCGGACGACCGGGTCACGCGGTCGCCGCCGATCAGGAGTTCTCCGGACAGCGACGAACTCACGTCGCGGCGGCTTCCGCGTGCCATTCCGCCGACACCCGCTGCTTCTGCTCGCCGATCACCTGGCTCAGGTGGGAGGCCTTCGGCCAGCCGTAGTAGGCGGCGAAATGCAGGGCCAATTCGTCCATCTCGTCGAACGAGATGTCGCGGCTCTTGAGCGCGGCGTAGACGTGGCTGAGGATCGGGATAGGCGCGTCCTGGATGGCCACACACGCCACCGTCACCAGCCGCCGCTCCTTGATTCCCAGACCCGGCCGCAGCCACATCTCGCCGAACACGAAGTTCAAAATCCCCGCGCCGGAGTAGGGGTTGTCGCGGATCGGAACAAACGGAATGCAGTTGACCGCCCTGAAGCATTCCTCCCCGCCCGCCAATCGGCTCTCCGCGTCGCTCGGGGTGACCAAGGGCAGCAGCGGCTCGGGCGGCGGCACATCCTGGCCGCGCTCGCGCTGGATCCGTTCCCATTGCGCGTCGACGGCCATGTTGAATCGGGACGCCTTGGGCCAACCGGCGTATACCGCGAAATGCAGTACCGTTTCGCGCATCTCCGTGATCGTCAGGTCGCCGCTGTTCAACGCCGCGTACACGTGATCCTGCAGGGGTTCCTCGGCGTCGGCGGCCGCGACGCAGGCCAGCGTGACGAAACGCCGGTCCCTGCGGCTCAAGATCGGCCGCGACCAGATTTCGGCGAAGACGAAATCGATCAGGCCACTGGTGGTCGTGGGGCTCGGATCGTCGGGCGGGGGCACCGTCATCACCTCGGCGAAACGGTGTCGGCCCAGTTCGGAGCGTTCTGTCATGAAACCCACTCTCGGCGTTGGGGTTTGATGGCCGTCACCGTAGGGTGACGCCGGCGTCCACCTTGAACTCCAGCCCGGTGACGAATCGGGACTCGTCCGACACCAGGAACAGCACCGCGTTGCTGATGTCGATCGCCTCGGCCATGAGGGTGGGCAGGGCATTGAGGAAGATGGGGATCAAGTCGGGCCGCGTCTCGGCCAGGAGGCCCTGCAGGGATTCCGGGCGCATTCCCGTCTCCACCCCCGTCGGGTGCACGGTATTGACGCGAACGCTCTGCGCGGCAAGCTCATTGGCCAGCGCGCGGCTCAACCCGACGACGCCGTGCTTGGACGCCGTGTACGGAAGGTGCAGCGGGGTGCCCTTCAGCCCGGCCGACGAACTGACGAGGACGAGGCTGCCGCCCTGGCCGACGAGGTGGGGGAGGGCGGCGGCGCAGGTGTTCCAGGTGCCGATGAGGTTGACGTCGACGACGGTGCGCCACTGCTCCGGCGTCGTCGTGTCCCAGGTGCCGACGGTCAGCACCCCGGCGTTGGCCACGGCGGCGTCCAGGCCGCCCAATTCGGCGACGCCGTCGTCGACCGCCGCGGCCAGGCCCGCCGCGTCGCGGATGTCGACCACGTGGAGGACGGCGCGGCGGTCATGCTTTTCGATCAGCCGTGCGGTTTCCTCGAGGTCCGCGCGCGAGGCGAGGGGATACTCGATCTCCGGCAGTGAGGCGCAGATGTCGACCAGGATGAGGTCGGCTCCCTCCTCGGCCAGGCGCACCGCGTGGCTGCGGCCCATTCCCCGCGCGGCGCCGGTTACCAGCACTCGCTTGCCTGCGACTCGTCCGTTCGCGCTCATAGCTTGTTGCAGAATCCGGCGTCGACGGGGAAGGTCACGCCGGTGACGTACTTGGCCTCGTCGGAAACCAGGTAGGCGATGGCGGCGCTGATGTCCTCGGGCTCCAGCAGGCCGACCGGCATCGGGTTTTGCAGGTGCGGGCCGCCGTCGGGGTAGTTCTCGAGGAATTCGGTCATGGCGGGGTTGACCGCCATCATGGTGTTGACCGCGGTCGGGTGCACGGTGTTGACCCGAATGTTCAGCGGCGCAAGCGCATTGGCGAGTGTCCGCATCAGCCCGACGATGCCGTGTTTGGAGGCCGCGTAGCCCAGGCCGCCGCCTTGCAGGCCGCCGAAACCTTTCAGGCCAGCGGTGGAGCTGGTGAAGATGATCGCCCCGCCGCGATTACCGGCGAGCAGGTGCGGAATCGCCGCCCACGCGGTGTGGTAGGCGCCGTCGAGGTTGACCCCGGTCGCCGCCTTCCACTGCTCCAGCTCCTCCTCGATGGTCAGCTCGCGGAAGGCCACCGGTGCGATCCCCGCGTTGGCCAGCACGATGTCGAGGCGGCCGAACTGCTCGACGCCGGCGTCCACCGCCGACTTGACCTGATGGAAGTCGCGGACGTCTGCCACCAGCCCGAGCATCTTGGCGCCCTCGGCCTCGACGAGGGCCACCGTTTCGTCGAGCTCGGCGCGACTGGCCATCGGGTAGCCGTTGGCGGCGATGTCTTCGCAGATGTCGATGCCGACGATGCTGGCCCCGTCGCGCGCCAGGCGAATCGCGTGGCTGCGGCCCTGTCCGCGCGCGACCCCGGTGATGAAGGCGACCTTGCCTTCCAGTTGGCCCATGATGCTGCCCTTCAGTAACGTGGTTACCCGAGCGGTAGAGTAACATGGTTACTGTGGTTGCAGAAGGGGGTCGCCAGCCGGATCCGATCATCGAGATCGTGGTCGAGCTGCTGGACACGCAGGGCTACGAGGCCGTGCAGCTCCGCGAGGTGGCCAAGCGCGCACGGGTATCCCTCGCCACGATCTACAAGCGGTACGCGACCCGCGACGAGCTGATCGTCGCCGCCCTCGAATGGTGGATGGACACCAATCGTTACGCGAACCTGCCGTCACCCGCCACCGGCGAAAGCGGCGAATCGCTTTACTCCGACCTGATGGCTGTGATGCGGACGATTTTCGAGCCGTGGGAGCGGCACCCGACGATGCTGCGTTCGTACTTTCGCGCACGATCCGGGCCGGGCGGCGAACGGCTGATCCAGCGTGGCGTCGACGCCGTGGTCCCCGTTGCTAAATCGATTACGGCCCAGGTGGATTCGGATTACGCGAAAGATCTCGAGCTGATCCTGACGGGCGTCGTCTTCGGCTTCCTAGGACGCTTTGCGCAGGGCGAGATCGAGGTCACCGAGATCGTGCCCGGAATCGAGCGCGCCGTGTTCTGGCTGACGGCGGCCTACGAGAACCGCGCCGTCGCGCAATAGTTCAAGTGCCGCAGAACGTTTGGTACGCGCCGAAATCCTCCGGCGCGGGGCTGGCGTAGCGCTCGAGGCCCGGTCGTTCGTCATACGGGGCGGTGACTGCGTCGAGCAGGCGCCCGAGCGGATCGAGATCGCCCGCCGTGGCCGCGGCCAGTGCCTCCTCGACAAGGTGATTGCGCGGAATGTAGACGGGGTTGGTGCGGTCCATCGATTCGGCGTCCGGGCCGAGGGCGCGCCAGCGTGCCAACCAGTCGTCGAACCCGGCGAGGTTGATGAACAGCCCGCGCGCTCCTTCCGATTCGCCGCGCGCCGCGCGCCCGAGGTGGCGGAAGAAGGACGTGTAGTCGACATGGCTTTCGTTCAGCAGCGCGAGCAACTCGTCGGCCAGCGGCGCGACGACTCCGGCGTCCAGGTCCTCGGGCAGACCCAGTTTGGCGCGCATGCCGGCCGACCACACCGCGTCATAGCTGGGCCGGAAAGTTCCGAACGCTTCCTCGGCGAGCGCCACCGCCTCGTCAACATCGTTGGACAACAACGGAATCAGCGATTCGGCGAACCGCGCCAGGTTCCACCCGGCCACCACCGGCTGGTTGCCGAAAGCGTAGCGACCCCAGAAATCGATCGAGCTGAAAACCGTGTCCGGGTCATAGGCCTCCATGAATGCGCACGGCCCGTAGTCGATGGTTTCACCGGAGATCGTCATGTTGTCGGTGTTCATCACCCCGTGCACGAAACCGATCAGCATCCATCGGGCGATCAGCGACGCCTGGACGCCCACCACCGCTTCGAACAGAGCTAGGTACGGTCGCTCGGCCTCGGCCGCGCTCGGATGGTGCCGCGCGATCGCATGGTCGGCGAGGCGGCGCAGCAGATCGACGTCGCCGGTGGCCGACGCGTATTGGAAGCTGCCCACGCGCAGGTGACTACTGGCCACGCGGGTGAGCACGGCGCCGGGCAGCAGCGTCTCGCGCTGCACCGGCCGCCCGGTGGCCACGACGGCCAGCGACCGGGTCGTTGGGACGCCCAACGCGTGCATCGCCTCGCTGACGACGTACTCGCGCAGCATCGGGCCCACCGCCGCCAGACCGTCGCCGCCGCGTGCGAATGGCGTCGGGCCGGACCCCTTCAGGTGGATGTCGCGCAGGCGCCCGCCGTCGTCGACGAGCTCGCCCAACAGCAGTGCGCGGCCGTCGCCTAACCGCGGGACGTACCCGCCGAACTGGTGCCCGGCGTAAGCCTGGGCCACCGGAACGGCGCCGCCGGGGACGAGGTTGCCCACCAGGAAACGCAGCCCGTCGGGACTCCGCAGCCAGTCGGCGTCGAGACCGAGCTCGGCGGCCAGCGGTTCGTTGATCGCGAGCAGCCGCAGGTCGGGTGCCAGCTCGGCCTGCCAGCGGACGGCCATCTCCGGCAGCTGGCGAAAGAACCGGTCCTGCAGAGCAACGGTGGTATCCGGCGCAACGCTCACTTCACCGAGACTACGGAAAGTCCCGTACCTAGCCGATGGCCTGCGCGATCAAGTCGCGGGCGCGGTCCAGCATCGAGGCAAACGGCCCGACGGCGAAATTCAGCTTCGCCGATTCCACGCCCGGATGCGGACGGGTGGGGGCTATCGCCTCGGCCGCACGCACCGCCGAGCCCATCCGCTTGAGGTCGTTCGCGTCGACTTCCTTCTGCAGCAGGGGGAATTCTTCGTCCTCCTCGTGCCGGGCGTGGTCGAGCACGGCGTCGCGCAGCTTGGTCAGCTCGTCGACGAACTCCTGCGAGGTGAAGTCGAGTTTCTCGATCCCCGACAGCAGTTCCTTGGCTTCGTGCTCTTCTTTGAGCCGGGCGTCGACGATTGCGTCGCCGCCGTCGACCTCGCGGCGAGTCCGCGGATGCACCACCATCTCCTCGGCCGTCTCGTGCACGGCCAGCAGTTGGCGCAACTCCACGAACGGCTTCTCGCGTGCCTTGGGGTCCGATGCGTGCAGCACTTCGTCAAACATGTCCTCGATGAGGTTGTGCTGCGCTTTGAGAAACGCGACGACCTCCTCGGGAGATTGGACAATCATGTCGGCCATCGCCGATACCTCCATCGATAGGGGATCCGGGGGTGCGGGCTATGGGCTGTGCACCGCTTTGCCAGAAATACCCGGCGCTGGGACGGGTAAACGCGAGCCCCCGTCGGACCGCTTGCAGCATCCGACGGGGGCTTCGGCGGATTCAGCTAGATGTTGCCGCGTGTGGTGGGTGTCCCGACAGCGGCGACGGTGTCAGTGTCCTTGCGGCGCTTGAGCCCCACGAGTCCACCCAACCCGAGCAGGCCAAGCAGCCCCCACAGCCCGTTGTTGTCGCTGCGCTGGTCGGTGTTTTGGCCATTGTTGTTGTCGGCCAGCGTCGTTGTGGTCGATGACGGCGCCGGCGCACTTTGAGTGGTGGCGTTGGCGACGCCCGCCCCGCCGAACAGCAGTGCTCCGGTGGCAGAAATGACCGCAATCGTCTTACGCATGTTTGCTCCTGAATTTGTTGTGCTCGATCGAGTGAAGACCGAGCATCAGATCGGGACCAGTTGCTTCTAGCCCGCGCGGAAAAGCGACACGAAAACAAGGCCCGATGCGTCGCAAGTGCATGGCTACCCGGCGTGAGAGGAATGAAACTACACCCGAGGATTTTGCCAAGTACGATCGTTTGCTGATGGATCAGCAGGAAGCGCAACAGCGCATCGCCGAGTTGGAGCTGCAGCTCGCGCAGCAGAAGCGCATCGCGGAGCTGGAGCGCCAGCTGGCCGACGCGAGAGCGGCCGCGGGAGACGGCCAGCCAGTCGAGCGTCCGGCCGAGGTCTCCGCCGTGCAGCTGGCCGCGATCGACGAGCACGCGCGCCGGCTGGCCCAAGCGTTGGCGGCCGACCGCAGGCAGCCCTTTGGCGGACCGGCGCCGCTTCGGGAGGCACTTTCACGCGCCGTCGTCGACGCAGGACTGTCGCAGCAGCAGTACAGAGACGTCCTCGACCGGGCCGGCCTGCGCGCGGGCGGCACGATCAAAGTCGGGGGACAAGTGGTCTACCAGCGTTGCGACCCATCCGACCCTGTTTTCCTGGCACCGCGCCCGCGGGGAGCCTATGGCGGTCAGGGCTTCGCGGCGCCGCAGCGCAAGCTCTCCGGGGCCGGTTGGATCGGGCCGATCGTTGCGCTGCTCGGCGGGGGGATCGGCCTCTGCGTAGGCATCGCGGCGGCGGCGACCGCCCTCATCCCGTCGAGCGCGCTGTGGATGAGTCCCATCGTGTGCCGCAGCGGATACGCGATGGCGTACAACACCTCGCACTACAGCTACAAGCCGGGCCAGTCGGGCACCAGCGTGAGCTTCCAGTGTGTCGGTGACGCCGACTCGTACGACGTCAACGACTTCGCGGTCTTTGCGATGCAGTCGTTGCTCGCCGCGCTCCTGGTGTTCGCCATCCTGGCTGTGGGGGGCTTGCTCTGGCGACGCTCGCACAAGCCCGCGTGATCATCGGTTCGCCAGGCGACTACGGTCTAAGAAACACGAATTTCACTCAACGGAATGAACATGGCGACAGATCAGATGTACGAACAGGTCGACGACCAGGCGCCGGATCCCGCCGACATCGGCTGGCGCATCGATCCCGTTCTCGCCCGCAGTTGGCTGCTGGTCAACGGCGCGCACGCCGACCGTTTCCAGGCGGCGGCGCATTCCCGCGCCGACATCGTCGTCCTCGACATCGAGGATGCGGTGGCGCCCAAAGACAAGCAGGCCGCCCGCGAGAACGTGGTGCGTTGGCTCAGCGCCGAAAACACCGACTGGGTCCGCATCAACGGGTTCGGCACCCCGTGGTGGGCCGATGATTTGGCGGCACTGGCCGGTACGCCCGTCGGCGGGGTAATGCTGGCGATGGTCGAATCGGTGGACCACGTCACCGAGACCGCGCAACGCTTGCCCAACGTGCCCATCGTGGCGTTGGTCGAGACGGCCCGGGGACTAGAGCGCATCACCGAAATCGCCGCGGCCAAGGGCACATTCCGGCTCGCGTTCGGGATCGGCGATTTCCGCCGCGACACCGGCTTCGGGGAGGACCCGAGCACCCTGGCGTACGCGCGCTCGCGCTTCACGATCGCCGCGAAGGCGGCCAACCTGCCCAGCGCGATCGACGGGCCGACGATCGGCTCGAATGCCTTGAAGCTCATTGAGGCCACGGCCGTTTCCGTCGAATTCGGGATGACCGGCAAAATCTGCCTGACGCCAGATCAGTGCGCCGTGGTGAACGAGGGGCTCTCCCCATCCCAGGACGAAATTTCTTGGGCCAAGGAGTTTTTCGCCGAGTTCGAACGTGACGGGGGAGAGATCCGCAACGGCTCCGACCTGCCGCGTATCGCGAGGGCCACCAAGATCCTGGATCTGGCCCGCGCCTACGGCATCGAGGTGTCGGAGTTCGACGACGAGGAGCGCGTGCACTCGCCCGCGCCCTCGGACACGTATCACTACTAGGAGTCGGTCCGATGAGCGCCACGGTGGACTTTCACTTCGACCCCATGTGCCCGTTCGCCTACCAAACGTCGTTGTGGATCCGCGACGTTCGTGAGCAGCTCGGCATAACCATCAACTGGCGGTTTTTCAGCCTCGAGGAGGTCAATCGGTCGGAGGGCCAAAAGCACCCGTGGGAACGGGAGTGGTCCTACGGCTGGTCGCTGATGCGGATCGGGGCGCTGCTGCGGCGGAGCAACATGTCGTTGCTGGACCGGTGGTACGGCACGATCGGGCGCGAGCTGCATACCCTGGGCGGCAAGCCGCACGATCCGGCGGTGGCGCGAAAACTGCTGGGCGACATCGGCGTCGACGCGGCGGTTTTGGACGAGGCGCTGGGCGACCCCACCACCCACGACGAGATTCGCGACGAACATCAGCGCGTCCTCGACGCGGGCGGATTCGGTGTGCCCACGCTTTTTCTGTTAGGCCAGTGCCTGTTTGGACCCGTGTTGGTGGATCCGCCGACTGGGCCTCCCGCGCTGACCCTGTGGAACGTCGTGACCGGGATGGCCGAGTTGCCGCATGTCTATGAACTGCAGCGGCCCAAGGCGCCGGCCGATCTCGATCTCATCGGCCGAAGCCTGCGCCCGTATCTCGATGGGCGCGATTGGGTCAGCATCAACCGCGGCGAAGTCATCGACCTCGAGGGACTAAGCCGCGTGTCGGGCAATGGCGACGCCGATTCGTAATTCGATCTCGCTGACCTCGATCGTGGGAGCCCGAGGTGGGGCGGTCGACCGGTACGTCTGCCCCGTCGGCGTGGTGAACTCGGCTGTGTGCGTATGGTTTTCGTCCACGGTGGTCCTGACCCGCCAGCCCGCGGCCTCCTTGGCGTAGTTGCACAGCTCGCAGCAGCCCATCCCATTGTCGGCGGTGGTGGGGCCGCCGGCAGCCCACGGCCGGGCGTGGTCGCGGTGCCGGATCGGCGCGTCGCAATAAGGAGTGCGGCAACGTTGATCTCGCATCTCGATGAAGACGGACAGGCCGCGGGGGAAGAGGCGCGCCCGCGACTCCATCGCGACCAGCGCCCCCGAACGCGGATGCGCGTAGAGCCTGCGCAGCGTCGCCCGGGAGCGCCGGTCCGCCAGCGCGCCGGCGACCATGGTCCGGGCAACCGCCGCCGGAACCGGGCCGTAGCCGCCCAGGTCCGCCGGCGCATTGTCACCGCCCAGCAGCGTTGCGTCCGTGAGGACCAGGTTGACCGCGATCGGGGTGGGGATTGCCGCGTCGCGTCCGGTGACCCGTTCCACCAGGGTGTCCGCCATAATTTGGCCGCGTGAGCGCCCGTCGCAGCGGGTGTCCGCCTCACGGCGCAGCGCCGCGTACACCGAGACTCCCTGAGTCACCGGCAGCAGCGCGGTCACGTAGGTCATTGTGTCCGGCGCCGGCCTGATGGTGACCGTTCGCTCGTTCTCGGCCTTGGCCGCTCGCTCGACGACCGCATGCGGGTCCAGGCGATAGGCGATCGCCTTGGCGGAGGCGGCCAACCGCGCGTCGCCCACGCCGTTCAGCTTTTCCGGGTCGGCGCACAACTCGGCGTCCAGCGTGCGGCGATCCTCGACGTCCAGGCAGGCGCTCTCGCGCACGATCAGGGTGGCCCGCCACTCCGAGAGCGCCCCGCATTCCAACGCGGCCAGCGTGTGCGGCATCTCGTGCACCAGCGCCTTCGCGAATCCCAGATGCCGGCCGCCCCGGGCGGGGGAATCGCGTCGCGCCAGCGCGATCTCGCTGGCCACCCCCCGTCCGCGCTGCGCGGCCGGCACCCCGGCGGCGGCTTCGTTCGAGCGTCGCAACGCATCCAGGGCCGCGGCCAACCGCGCCTGACCCGCGGCGGCCGCCGACTTTTCGCGCTCCAACTCGGCGATCCTCTCGATGAGAGCGGCCTCGTCGGCATTCGGTTCGAACATACGTTCGATTATACCGGGGCCACCGACAAGATCGCTAACCTGAGCCCGTGGGCGCCAAAAGCCGCATTCGTGTGGCGCGCGTATATGACGAAACCGATCCGAACGACGGGCAGCGGGTGCTGGTCGACCGCATCTGGCCGCGCGGGGTGCGCAAGGACGACCCCCGGGTGGGTATCTGGTGCAAGGACGTCGCGCCGTCGAAGGAGCTGCGCGAGTGGTACCACCATGACCTGGAACGGTTCGACGAATTCGCGGCGCGCTACACCGACGAGTTGCACGACAGCCCGGCGCTGGCGGAGCTGAGAAAGCTGGCCAAGAGCGGCGTCGTGACCCTGGTGACCGCCGTCCGTGAAGTGGACGGCAGTCACGCGGCGGTGCTGGCGAAGCTCCTCAAAGGCAACTGAAATGCGGTTGGGATTGCACGCGCTGGGAATCGGGTCCGGCGCCGACCGCGCGGTGATCGACGCCGTCGCATCGGCCGCGGACAATTATGGCTTTGCCACACTCTGGGCCGGTGAACACGTCGTCATGGTGGATCGATCCGCATCCCGCTACCCCTATTCCGACGACGGCGTCATAGCCGTTCCCGCGCAAGCGGATTGGCTCGACCCGATGATCGCACTGAGCTTCGCCGCCGCTGCGTCGTCCCGGATCGGCCTGGCGACGGGTGTGCTCCTGCTCCCCGAACACAACCCGGTCGTGGTGGCCAAGCAGACCGCCAGCCTGGACCGGCTGAGCGGCGGGCGCCTGACGCTGGGCGTGGGCGTCGGATGGTCGCGGGAGGAATTCGCCGCTCTCGGTGTGCCTTTCGAGCAGCGGGCGGCCCGCACCGCCGAATACGTGGCGGCGATGCGCACGTTGTGGCGCGACGACCTCGCCTCGTTCGACGGGACGTTCGTCCGCTTCGATGCGATCCGGGTCAACCCAAAGCCGTTGCGTGAACGCCGCATCCCAATTGTGTTGGGGGGCAACAGCGATGCGGCGCTGCGGCGCGTGGCCGCTTGGGGCGACGGCTGGTACGGGTTCAACCTCGACGGGCCGGCCGCGGTGCGCGACCGCATCGACAGGCTGGAGCGACTCTGTGCCGACGAGGGCCGCGACCGCGCCGAGCTGGGGGTGTCCGTGGCGCTGCGGGATCCACGTGTTCGCGACATCGGCGCGCTTTGCGAGGCGGGCGTCGACGAACTGGTCCTGGTAGCGGCGCCGCCTGACCGCCCCGAGGCCGCTACCGGCTGGGTTTCCGCGTTGGCCGACAAGTGGGCGGAGGCGCTTGGGTAGGCTGCGCGTTTGATATGAGCGAACCCGAAGTGATCTTGCCGCGGGAACTGACCGACATCAGCGAAGAGGTGCGTCGCGTGCCGCCGCCGCCCGGCACCGCCGACGTTCCCGAACCGTATGCTTTCCGGCTTGCCGACCCGGACAAAGATGCCGAGATGATCTCGGAGTGGATGAACCGGCCCGCCCTCGCCGAATCATGGGAATACGCCTGGCCGCCCCAGCGCTGGCACCGATACCTCAGCGCGCAACTCGACGGTAGCTATTCCCGACCGTTTTTTGCCAGCCAGGATGGCCGAGACCACGCTTACATTGAGTTGTACCGGGCCGCAAAGGATTCCATCGCCACGCGGTACGAGGCGGACCCCTACGATCTGGGGATACATGCCGCCATCGCCGACGAAGAGTTCGTGAATCGGGGTATCGCCGGCTACATACTGCCGTACTTCGTGGCGAGCGTGCTCGGCCAGGACCCACGGTGTCGCCGGATCATGTTCGATCCCGATTACCGGAACAAGACCGCGCGGCGATTCTGCGAGCGCGCGGGTTGCGCGTTCCTGGGCGAGCACGACATGTCGAACCGGCGAATGGCGCTGTATGCGCTGCCCCGTACCCCCGACGACGTGCCCAAGCTCCGCGAGGCCTGAGCGCCGGCTCAAACCTGCGTTGCCGCCCACTGGCCGAGGACTACGGCGGCGATGCCCAGGGCGACGCTGACGACGACGTTGGCCAGCGCCGTCCATGTCTGGCGTTCCTCACCGAGGCGATGCGTTTCCAGCATCCAGGTGGAAAAGGTGGTGTAGGCGCCGACGAACCCGGTCCCCACGACCAGCGCCGCGTCCTTGCTCAGCGCCAGGCCACCAAGGAAACCCAACAGGAAGGCACCGCTGACGTTGACGGCCAACGTCCCGAACGGAAACGACCGGGCCACCCGGCGGGCCACCGCGCGGTCGATCACGAACCGCAGCACCGACCCGATGCCGCCGACGAGCGCGACGCCGGACCAGACCAACACGGTCGTCATCGGCGCACTCTGACCCGGCGAACGAAGGCGGTGGCCAGGTAGACGGCCACGAATCCCAGCACGATGCTGCTGACCGTGTAGGTCGCGGCCATGGCCCAGTGGCCGTGCTCGATCATCCGGACGGTCTCGACCTGCATCGTCGAGAAAGTCGTTAAGCCGCCGCAGAACCCGGTGCCGAGCAGCGGGCGCCGGTAACTCGACACCGGTAACCGCTCCAGCAGTCGGGTGGTGAAGTAACCGACCAGGGCGGCGCCGACGATGTTGACGATGAACGTCGGCCACGGCCACTGATCCGTGTCACGGACGAGGACCGTGCTCAGACCCGCCCGGGCCAGCGCGCCGATCGCTCCGCCGACGAAAACCGCGGCCAGTTCGCGATAGTCGGGTCGTGCCACGCGTTCGGTTCCTTTCCGGCGGGTGAACGCTTCGCAGCATAGAGGGACATGCGACTGCAGCAGCGCGCAGAATTGATAACCATGGCCCACCCGCGCGCCGGTCAGCCGGCCCAGCCCGAAGACCTCGTCGACCTGCCGCACCTGGTCACCTCGTATTACTCGATCGAGCCCGACCCGGACGACGTCGCTCAGCAGGTGGTGTTCGGCACGTCGGGGCACCGCGGCTCGGCGCTCAACGGGGCGTTCAACGAGGCCCACATCCTGGCCATCACCCAGGCCATCGTCGAATACCGGGCCGCGCATGGCACCACCGGACCGTTGTTCATCGGCCGCGACACCCATGGCCTCTCGGAGCCGGCGTGGGTGTCGGCGCTGGAGGTGCTGGCCGCCAACGACGTCGTCGCGATGATCGACTCGCGCGACCGCTACACGCCGACGCCGGCGGTCAGCCACGCCATCCTGACCTACAACCGCGGCCGCACCGACGGCCTGGCCGACGGGATCGTCGTCACGCCGTCGCACAACCCGCCGTCCGACGGCGGTTTCAAGTACAACCCGCCCAACGGGGGACCAGCGGACACCGACGCGACCAACGCAATCGCCAAGCGCGCCAACGAAATTCTGCGCAGCGGATCGGGCTTACAGCGGGTCCCGCTGGCCCGCGCGCTGGGGAGCGTCGAGCGCTACGACTACCTGGGCACCTATGTCGATGACCTGCCCAACGTGGTCGACGTCGCCGCGATCCGCGAGGCCGGGGTGCGCATCGGCGCCGACCCGCTCGGGGGCGCCAGCGTGGACTACTGGGGCGAGATCGCGCAGCGGCACGGCCTCGAGCTGACCGTCGTCAACCCGCTGGTAGATGCGACGTGGCGGTTCATGACCCTCGACCACGACGGCAAGATCCGGATGGACTGCAGCTCGCCGGACGCGATGGCGTCATTAATAGCCAACCGGGACCGCTACCAGATCGCCACCGGCAACGACGCCGACTCCGACCGCCACGGGATCGTCACGCCCGACCACGGGCTGCTGAATCCGAATCACTATCTGGCGGTGGCCATCGACTACCTCTATACCCACCGGCCGTCCTGGCCGGACGGCATCGCGGTCGGGAAGACGGCGGTCAGCTCGTCGATCATCGACCGCGTGGTCGCCGGCATCGGTCGCAAGCTCGTCGAGGTGCCGGTCGGGTTCAAGTGGTTCGTCGACGGCCTGATCGGCGGCACAATCGGCTTCGGCGGCGAGGAGTCGGCGGGGGCGTCGTTCCTGCGGCGCGACGGCTCGGTGTGGACCACCGACAAGGACGGCATCATCCTTGCGCTGCTCGCCTCCGAGATCCTGGCGGTCACCGGTTTGAGCCCGTCTCAGCGCTATCGGGAGCTGACGGCCGAGTACGGCACCCCGTTCTACGCGCGCGTGGACGCGCCGGCCGACCGGGACCAGAAGGCGCGGCTTTCCAAGCTCTCGCCCGAGCAGGTGACCGCCACCGAGCTCGCCGGCGAGCCGATCACCGGCAAGCTGACGAGCGCCCCCGGCAACGGCGCACCACTGGGCGGGCTCAAGGTCACGACCGCCAATGCGTGGTTTGCTGCGCGGCCGTCGGGCACCGAAGACGTTTACAAAATTTACGCGGAATCGTTCAACGGATCGCAGCATTTGGCGGAGGTGCAGGAAGCCGCGCGCGAGGTGGTGAATAAAGTCATCGGGTGACCCTTTCCCTCCGCCTTACACGCCTGGGGGGGCGTGGTCCTCGTTCTGAACGGCTGCCGCGCGAAGTCTGGATCCTCAGCTGGGCCAACATCATGGTGGCACTGGGCTACGGCGTCATCTCGCCGGCGATGCCCGCCTTCGCCCGTACATTCGGGGTCAGCATCGAAGCGGTGACCTTCTTGGTCACCGTCTTCTCGTTGACCCGACTGTGTTTCGCACCGATAAGCGGACTGTTGGCACAACGGTTGGGTGAACGGCGGATCTACATCGGTGGTTTGCTGATCGTTGGGCTGGCCACCGCCGCGTGCGCGTTCTCCCAGGCGTACTGGCAACTGCTGTTTTTCCGCGCGCTCAGCGGCTTGGGGTCGACGCTGTTTTACGTCTCGGCCTTGGCGCTGATGATCCACATCAGCCCGCCCGACGTGCGCGGGCGGATCGCGGGCATTTTCACCAGCTCGTTCATGATCGGCGCGGTCGGCGGGCCGGCGGTCGGCGCCCTGACGGCGGGCTGGGGGCTCACGGCTCCGTTCATCGTCTACGGCGCCGCGATGCTGGGTGTGGCCGTGGTGCTGTTTTACGGCTTGCGCAACTCCGCGCTGGCCGCGCCCCTGCCGCCGACACGATCGACGGTGACGATCCGAGAGGCGTTGGGGTTCCGCGCATATCGGTCGGCGCTGTTGTCCAACTTCGCGATGGGCTGGTCGGCGTTCGGGCTCCGCGTCGCGCTGGTCCCACTGTTCATTTCCGACGTGATGGGCCGCAGCGTCGGCGTCATCGGCGTGGTGCTCGCGGCGTTCGCGGCCGGCAACGCCGTGGCCGTCATTCCCAGCGGCTATTTGTCGGACCGGATGGGACGGCGCACCTTGTTGATCGTCGGCCTGGCGGCGTCCGGTGTGGCCACCGCCGGGCTGGGCGTCGCGACGTCGCTGCCCGCGTTCATGGTCGTGGGGTTTGTGTCCGGCGTGACGACGGGCATCTTCATGTCACCTATGCAGGCCGCCGTCGCCGACATCCTCGGCAGGGAGGCGCGTGCGGGCACTCCGGTGGCCGCGGTGCAGATGGCGTCAGATCTGGGCGCGATCGTCGGCTCGATAGTGGTCGGCTGGGTCGCCGAGCGGCTCAGCTACGGCTGGGCGTTCGGCATCAGTGGGATTGTTCTTTTGGTCGCCGCCCTCGCCTGGCTGCCGGCACCGGAAACGCGGACGGCGCTCGAGCCCGCCTGACCAGCGACTTTGAACGCTGGATGACAGTGGTGTAGCTTCGATGGGCACAACTTCTTGGGGCTATGGCGCAGCTGGTAGCGCACCACACTGGCAGTGTGGGGGTCAGGGGTTCGAGTCCCCTTAGCTCCACCATGTGATGAGTCGCCCTCTGGGCTAAAGATTGCCCGGCCATCGGCCGGGTTTGTTTTGGTTGCGCCAGTGGCTTTTGTCGGGCTTGATGCGGTGGCTGATCGACGGATTGACGAACCAGGACGGCCAACCCAGGTAGTGGCTGGACTGGACCGTTCAGCACCCATGGTCCAGGGACGACGTCGAGTGCGCCGACAGCTGTATATACAACGGCCGGGAGCCGCGGCTGCGGATGGATGGACGAGGTTGGTCCGCATAAGACTGCAAACTTGTGTTGTCATCGTCGAAAACGTTGAGGGCCTTGGCGGTCGGTGAGCGCGTGAGATACCGGTTTGGTGCCGCGGTGGCGGCCTCCACGGGATGTGTAGCGGCTTCGCAACTCGAAATGGGTACGCAATTCATTCGTTTCGGTAACGGCGCGGCAAAACTTTGTTCGACCGGACGCGGGTTACCGTGTCGCCGTGCAACATCGCTGCAGCTGTGGATCGCAACCGCGGGCCTCCCGGCGTAGTGTGCTGAAATGCGCTGTGGCCGCGCCGGTTCTCCTCGGTTTGGGAATCGCCACGGACGTGCTCGTGGGCCCGGCGCGGGCACCCGCGGACCCCTACTTGTCGTCAGCGGCGATGGCGCCAGGCCAGCCGATCAACATCATCACCCGCGCCGGATGGGGCGCCAATGAGTCGTTACGGCGCGGAGGGCCTATCTGGGGCAATGGAATTCGTGCCGGGGTTGTGCACCACTCCGCGACTGGCAACGACTATGCGCCGACAGACTCGGCGGCCATCGTGCGCTCGATCTACGAGCACCACGCGTTGACTGAAGGTTGGGGCGACATCGGCTACAACGCGTTGGTCGACAAGTACGGCCAGGTCTTCGAGGGCCGGTTCGGCGGCATCGCCAAACCCGTCCTGGGCGTCCACACCGGCGGATTCAACACCGACACCTGGGCGGTATGCATGATCGGCGATCTCAGCCAGGCGCCGCCCACGCCCGAACAAGTGCGGGCGGTCGGCCAGCTGCTGGGATGGCGGCTCGCGATGGACACGGTGGATCCCAAGGACACCGTCGCACTGACTTCCGCCGGCGGCCCTAACACGCGCTTCCCGAGAGGTGCCACGGCGACCTTACCGAGCATCTTCGCCCATCGTGACGTCGGCGAAACCGCCTGCCCCGGCAACGCCGGGTATGCGTTCATGGAAAGGATCCGCGACATCGCCGCCCGGTACAAGCAACCGCCCAGCCCAGAAGATGTTGCGCAGTCGCTGAACGGCGGCGCGATCTACGACCGTTGGCAGGCGACGGGCGGAATGACCGGCGGCCTCGGCGCACCGACGTCACCCGAAGCACCCATCGGTGATTTGATCCGCTACGTTGTCTTCGCCAAGGGCGCGATCTATTGGTCACCGGCCACCGGGGCTCAGCCGCTCACCGGCAGGATCTACGAGGCCTGGGCCACGCTGGGCTACGAGCGCGGCCCGCTGGGCCTGCCGACCAGCGCCGAGATTCACGAGCCGGAGTGGATCGTGCAGAACTTTCAGCACGGCACACTGAGCTTCAACCGGCAAACCTCAACCGTCATGGCTGTGGTGGACGGGGTGGCCAGCGTGGTACCACCGCCGCCCGCGGGCGGACCGCCGATGCAGCTCGAACGGTTCTCAGTAGCACGCAATCCCGTCATCTAGCAGCGCCCAGTCCCGGGAAGTCACGCCGGAATCAGCGTGACCGGCAGCCGTTCGAGCCGGCGAATCACGTTGTTGACTGCCCACTTTGGAGTCCCATCGACCTCGATGCGTTTGACGCGTTCGAGCATCGCGGAGAGGATGGCGGCGGTCTCCATCCTTGCCAGACCCTGGCCGGCGCAGGCATGCGCGCCGTTGCCGAACCCGATGTGCCGTCCGGCGTCACGGCGGATGTCGAACACCTCAGGGTTCTCCCATTCGCGTTCGTCGCGGTTGGCCGAGGCATAGAGCACCAGTAATCGGGTTCCGGCAGGGACGTTCGTTCCGGCTATTGAGGTATTGCGGGCGGTCTTCCGCGTGAACGCACGCACCGGCGATTCGTACCGCACCACCTCGTTGATCGCGTTAGACAGCAATTCTGGTTCTGCTCTGAGCATTTCCCACTGATCAGGGTGGGTCGCGAATAGGTAGATCGCGCTGGAGATCGCGCTGATGGTGGTGTCCAATGACGGTGCAATGTAGTCAATGATCAGCGGCGGCACGTCTTCGAACGACAGATTGCCCTCATCAACGGCGGTCAAGAGTTCGTGAGCCATGCTGCCGGGCAGGACGTTTCGGTCACGCACCACAGCACGCGCGAAGCGCAGCATCTGCATGCTGCGCGGGATGGCTCGGATCGCCTGATGGTTGAGCGGGCCAAGGAAGTCGAAGGTTGCTGCGGCCCAAGGAATCAGGTGCTCGCGTTGGTCCTGCGGCCAGCCGACCAGATCCGGGACCACAGCGAGCGGCAGTGCGGTCGCTAGATCGGCGACACCGTCGACTCGGCGCCTGGTGAGCGCGAGGTCGACGATGGCGCTTGCCGCGTCTTCCACGGAGGTGGTGACCCCACGCAGCGCCCTGGGCATCAGGCGATGGGCAACGAGCTTACGACGCCGGTCGTGGTCGGCGCCGTCGCTGTTGAGCGTGGTGCCGCGGGACAACCAGTTGGCAGCAGCGTTGGCGGCGACACCATGTCCGGAGAGGTATGAGTCGTCGGCGCGCAGGGTGGCTTTGCACTCGGCGTAGCGGGGGAGAGCGACCATGCGGCGGCGGGGTAGCCAGACAAGCGGACCAAGGCGCCGAAGCGTCCGGTAGTGCGAGTAAGGGTCGAGGATGGCCGATGTGCTGTAGACGTCAGGCCGGTACGACGGGATGTCGCGAGGTCGGTGCACCACAGATCGCCTTAATTGTTGAGTTCGATGCCCGCCCGCGGGCACGGACAGCACGAGGGTGCTACGCCTACCGCGCCGCGGTGCGCTTCGACAATCGGTTGCGTGTACGGCGCGTTGGCTGCATCACCTTCGGATGACGAAATCGTCACATACGACCATATCGTCAGTCAAGACTCGTCGACGATCGCCGGCAAAGCGCCAGGCTCAGGGATGCAGGTTCCACTGACCGCAATCGTCGGCAAGGACGTCGTTGACGTCGACTTCGAGTCCTCCGACGACTGGGCCAGGATTCGACGCTGTACTCACCACGCGTTGGTAGAGGACCGCGGTCGGCTCGACCTGGCCGCGGGACCAGGACCGGGTCTGCCAGGCCCACCGGTGACCGGGGGTGCGCGAATTTCCAATTACGCCGTCGGCGGCGGCCCATCGGCACACATCGATACCGCCGTAGACGCCGGTGCGCTGCACTCCCAGTACGGAATTGATTCCGCGAAACCACTTAAGTGCCAAGTTGTTCCAGGTGTCGTGGTTTATGTCCTCGTCGACGCTGAAGAAGATCGGGGCACTCTGACCGCCACCCGCCGCGGTGTGCAGCTTCCAGGCGGTGCGAGCATCGTCGGCGCCGCCCTCGAACCCGCGCCTGAAGTCCGACGGTGCCGTCCCGCCTGGCTTTCCGTATTGGTAATTGCTGACGATCATCAGCCCAGCAGCGGTCAGCTGCTCGGCGTAGGACCGGGTGATCGGCTTGGCACCCATGGACGAGCCGGGACGCGATAGCGAGACGTAGTTGATGACCCCGGAGTGGCCGGCAGCTCGAATCTGCTGCGCTGGAATCTGGCGCATGGCGAAGTCGATCAATGTGGGGGTAGTGCCAACCGCCGCACGGGCGGTGACAACTGCCGATGCCGCATACAACCCTGGCAATACAGACAAAGCGGCGGCGTAGCGCAATACGTCGCGCCGCGGAATAGCGCGTAGTCCCTGGAGACACACATTTGCCGACAAGTCCTGCATCGCGTGATGTTAAGTATTCGACTTTTGCGAACAGAAGTAGCCGGCAGCAGTCGATATCAAATCGGTTTTTGCGGTTCACCGGCCCGAGTTAATGGCCACAGCGGATGAGGGGACGCGGCGCTTGAACCCGGGCTACGGAATCTCGTACACAACCATCTTGTCGGCGATGCCGCGCAGGGCGGCCTCCTTCCGAACCGGTCGGATCGACTCCTTCTCAAGGATGGCGGCGACGCCGGGCGCGTCGATCACGGGACCGGTGATGTGGATCTCCTGCGCCGTCGACAGGCTCTGCACCCGCGCCGCGATGTTGACGGTCTGGCCGAAATAGTCCTGCCGCTCGTTCAGCATCACCGCAAGACACGGCCCCTCATGGATGCCGATCTTCACGATCAGGTCGGTCCTGCCGCGTTCGGCATTGAGCTTTTCCATCGCGGCCCGCATCCGCAAGGCCGCGGCGAGCGCGTGGTCCGGCTGGACAAAAGTCGCCATCACAGCGTCCCCGATGGTCTTGACCACGGCGCCCTTTTCGGCCGCGATGATTTCCAGAAGCGCGTGAAAATGCGCGCGCACCAAGTCAAAAGCGGCAAGGTCGCCGACCCGCTCATAAAGCGCGGTCGAGCCCTTGAGGTCGGTGAACAAAAAGGTCAACGAGGTGATTTTGAGGCGCTGATCGATGGTGAGGTTGTCGGCCTTGAAGACATCGCGAAACGTCTGGTTCGACAGCATCCGCTTGGCGGTGAGGAACGGCCTGCGCTTGGCCAGCACGTCGTGGAGCGCGTCGGCGACGAAGACGGTGGGCAGTGTCCGCACGCTGCACCGGTTGTCGAGCACGAGCCGCAACGGACCCGGTCGCAAGGGGATCGACTCGGTCGGCGGATGCGCCTGATTGAAGGTCAGCCCGAGCTGCTGAGTTTCCTCGGTCGGCTCGCCTTGAACATCGATGAAATGTGCGGAATGCGTGACCGGCTCGAAAACGATGATGAATTGGGACGGAAGCTCCAACGACAGCACAGCCTTTTCACCAGCAGCCAGCTCCATCGCATCCAACGTCGCTTCTCCGGTCAGCGAGGCAAAAGAATCCTCGCCGAGATCGATGCCCGAACTCCAGAACACCTGCTTGTAGTAGTCCCATAGCGGGAGCGTGTTGGGATCGTGCGCGCCAATCCGCCTGACCTTGGGGCTGACCGTAAACGCCACCTCGACCTGCTCGTCGACGGAAGGCTCATAGCCGCACGCGCATAATCCGCAGCGATAGTCGTCATCACGCAGCGATTTCAGCGTGTCGTGCGCGTCCAGCACGCCGCTGCAACCGGGGCAAAGCACATTCCAGGTGAGATCGAACAGGCCAAGCCGCGAGGCATGCAGGAAGCCGGAAATCACCTTCTCTTCGTCGAAGCCGGTGCGCTCGGAAAAGTCCAGGGCGTTGATTCGATTGAGCTCATGATCTTCGCCGTCCTGGATCAGCAGCGCGACAGCGTCTGCGATGTCCGGATCGGCGGTTCGTTTCAGGGCCGAAAATTGGGACTGCAGGTCGCTCATGATTCCAACCTAAACATCAGCGCAAGCTGCCTGCTGCGCCTTCGTCGATACACCAGTGCCGGGTCACAGGACGCGGTCAAGCACTTCAACACCAGTCGCTTCGAATTTGATCCGATGCCGCCTCGATCAATTCGATTAGGGTTGATTCATGGGTGGCGAGTTCATCGAGATCCGCATAACCCACCCCTGGGAATCTCTCGAGTCGACGCCCGAGGCCCTCCGCCCGCGACTGCTGGATTGGGAGATTGACGCTAAGGGTAGGCACGTCGCCTGGCGCTACCGGATAACCCGGTATGAGCAGGACGGCCAACCGAGGTGGTGGTTGGACGGGACCGGCCAGCATCCGTGGACCAGCGACGACGTCGAGTACCTGAAGGACGTTGCCGAGCACCACGCCGGTCGTCTGCTGCGCAGACAGCGATGGCGGCCCAAGAGCATGTACAACGACCAGGAGCCCCCGCTATGGCTTGGAGGCCAAGGGTTGTCGTCCTGAGGGCTGTAACTCGCGGCCGGCGTAAAGGTCAAGGCCTCACGGCTGATTAAGGCTGTGAGCGCTCGTCTTCGGCGGAGTCGTCGTCGTTGGCCAAGTGGTGCAGGACGCGTTCGTTAAGGGCCGCGAGCATGTCGAGCTCCGCCGGGGAAAGCAGATCGATGAATTTGCGGCGGACGTCCTCGACGTGGCGGGGCGCCGCCTTCTCGATGGCGGCGCGGCCGGCCGGCAGCAGGCGGACCATGGTGCTGCGGGCGTCGTCGGGGTTGGGCTCGCGGCAGATCAGCCCGTCCTCCTGCATGCGCCGCACCTGGTGGGAGACCCGGCTCTTCTCCCAGCCCAGTGTGTTGCACAGGTCGTGCGCGGGCATGCGGTCCCCGTCGTGCTCCGACAGCACCGCCAGGATCTGGTAGTCGGCCGCGGAGAGGCCCGCTTGCTGCAGGCCCCGGTTCAGGTGCACGGCGAGCTGGTGATGCGCGTGCTGGAAGGCCCGCCAGGCGCGGTCTTCACGCGGGGTCAGCCAGTTCGGTTCCATCGGCGTCCACCTTACCAATTGGTTGACGCATCAACAAAGATTCTTTAAGGTTGAGACGTCAACCTTTTCCACCGTCAACTAGGACAGGACACCTCATGAGCAGCATCAGCATCATCGGCACCGGGAACATGGCCCGCGCCATCGGCGCGCTGGCGGTAGCGGGCGGCAACAGCGTCGAGGTCATCGGCCGCGATCGAGCCAAGGCCGCTGACCTGGCCAAGGCCCTCGGCGGCAGCGCCACGACGGGAGAGTTCGGCGCCGTCCCGACCGGGGACATCGTCGTCGTTGCCCTGTTGTACGCCAACGTCGTTCCGGTCGTCGTCCAATATGGAGACGCCCTCGCGGGCAAGGTCATCGTCGACATCAGCAACCCCTTCAACGCCGCGGCCGACGGGCTGGCCATCCCCGAGGACACCTCGATCGCGCAGGAAGTTGCCAAGGCGGCCCCGGCGAGCGCCAGCGTGGTGAAGGCATTCAACACCGTCTTCGGCGTCGTGCTG
Organism: Mycobacterium sp. UM_CSW; assembly: GCF_000455205.1. Taxonomy (GTDB): domain Bacteria; phylum Actinomycetota; class Actinomycetes; order Mycobacteriales; family Mycobacteriaceae; genus Mycobacterium. Next base: position 96,431 of record NZ_AUWQ01000001.1, read on the forward strand.
GCCCAGGGGCGCCGACTCGACGTCTTCATGGCCGGCGACGATGCGCGCGCCAAGGCGAGGGTGGCGGAGTTCATCGAGAGCCTCGGGCTGCGCCCGCTGGACGTCGGCGGCTTGGACATGGCGCACTGGCTGGAGGGAACGGGCCTGGTCGTGATGGGGCTCGCGCGTCACGGAGTGGGGAACTTCGACTTCGCCCTCGGCGCCGCGGTTCCCGGCTAAGCCGTGACCCCACCGGGGCACCGTGCGCCCAAAGACTGGTTGATGGATCACCGAAAGGATTCGCTATGAAGCTCGGTTTCGCACTCCCCATAGTCGGTCCCGCTATCAGCAGCGCCACTGGTCTGAGCGCGTTCTGCCGCGGGCTCGAGGACCTTGGCTACGACACGCTGTGGGTCGGCGATCGATTCGTCACGCCGGTCGATATGCACAGCACCTATCCGGGCAAGGAACAGCCGTACCCGCCGCAGATGAGCCGTTACCTCGATCCGGTGCTGCTGTGGACCGTCGCTGCGACGGCGACCAGCCGGGTGCGGCTGAACGCCAGCACGCTCAGCACGTTCTACTACGAGCCGGTGCATTTGGCCCGGCTGCTGACCACGCTCGACGTGCTCAGCGATGGCCGCCTTGATGTTGGCGTGGGAATCGGGTGGATGAAGGACGAACACGACATCGCCCGGAGCGCGGACTGGCGCCGGCGCGGGCGGATGCTCGATGACGTGCTCGCGTTCCTGCACGAGTGGTGGACGACGACCCCGGTGTCCTGGGAGAGCGAGTTCTTCTCGCTGCCGCAGGTCCATGCCGACCTCCGCCCGGTCCAGCCCGCCGGTCCGCCCATCTGGATCGGAGGTGCCAGCGAGGCCGCGATGCGCCGGGTCGGCCGCAGCGGCGTCGGCTGGCTCGGGGTCGAGGGGCTGCAGGACGAGGTCACCGACCACCTGTGGTCGATTGCGCGCCGTGCGGCGAAGGACGCCGGCCGCGATCCTGACGCGCTGAAGACGGCCATGCGGATCAATCTCGAACCAGGCACGTCCGTTGACTCGGTTGCGCTCAGGCTCGAGCGCCTCGCCCGGTCGGGGGCTGATGAGGGAATCGTGGATGCCTTCGCAATGTTTTCTAGCCTTGGCGAGATGCTCGACTTCGCCAGCCAGGTAATCGATCGATGGGGTGATGATGGGAAAGCTTGACGGCAAGGTAGCGGTGATCACGGGCGGATCAAGCGGGATGGCGTTGGCCGGTGCCAAGTTGTTCGTTGAAGAAGGAGCTCACGTCTTCATCTCGGGTCGGCGGAAGGAAGCGCTGGATGAAGCCGTCGAGCTGATCGGCCGGAATGTGACGGGCGTGCAAGCGGATTCGGCCAACCTGGACGATCTGGACCGGTTGTTCGACGCGGTCAGGCAAGAAAAGGGCGCCGTCGACGTGTTGTGGGTGAGTGCGGGGATGGGCGAGGAGGGCAAGCTCGGCGAGATCACGGAGCAGCATTTCGACGCGACCTTCGGGCTGAACGCGCGTGGCACGCTCTTCACGGTGCAGAAGGCATTGCCGCTTTTCAACGACGGCGGCTCGATCTTCATGACCGGGTCGATTGCTTCGGTGAAGGGTTTTCCTCACTTTAGTGTGTACGCGGCGAGCAAGGCCGTGCTGCATGCCTACGCCCGCGTCTGGTTGAACGAGTTGAAAGACAGAAGGATTCGGGTCAACGTGCTGACGCCGGGCCAGGTCGCCACGCCGATACAGGAGCAGTTGTTCGACGAGGAGACCAAGGCGCAGTTTGAGGCAATGATCCCGCGGGGAAAGATGGGCAGCCCTGAGGAGATTGCATCGGTCGCACTGTTTCTCGCCTCAGACGACTCGAGCTATGTCAATGGCATGGAGTTGATGGTCGACGGCGGCACCACGGCAGTCTGACTACGCCAGTGCTAATCCGTTCGCGTACAGGGAGATTCGTGGTCGGACGGCAGCGCTCGCTCTAGACGCGCGCCGTCTCGATGGCAGCGCCCATCGCAGTCTGCGACTCGGCACGCTGACCAAGGGTGGTGGCCGTGAGCATGAACAGCGTGTGCCCGTCGGCACCGCCCAATTCGCACGCGATCGCGTGGCGACCTGGCGTGTCGATGGTTGTCGTCACCGCGCCACCGGCAATCACGCGGACGAACCGGTCAAACGCCGGGCTGGCCACCCAGACGCCATCGTCTTCATCGATGGCGATGCCGTCGGGAAAATCCTCGAGCTCGGCCCAGACTCGGCGGTTATCAAGCGAGCCGTCGTCCGCAAGGTCGAATCCGGTGATGCGACGTCCGAAACTCTCCGCCACCAGCAGCGTCGACCCGTCGGCCGTGATCGCCATGCCATTGGCGAATTGGAGATCGTCGGCCACTTCGCGAGCCGAGCCATCCGGGTCGACACGCAACAGGGCGGCTGGCACCGGCTCATCGCCTGCCGCGTAGTCGTAGCCGAACTGGCCAACGAAGGCATGGCCGCCGCGGGGGTCGACGCACATGTCGTTGATTTCGTGTGATGCGAATGGGCTCAAGTCGGCGTGGACGGCGAGATCCGAACCGTCGAAGCGCATCACGTGGCGACGTGCCATCGAAGCGATCAACATCGAGCCGTCAGGGAGCCAGCCCAGCCCCGACGGCTGCTCCAGCTCGACCACGGTGCGAACTTCACCGTCCTCCCCGACGCGCAGCACGGCGTCACCGTGCATGTCCGAGACGTATAGCGCCCCATCGTGCCAACGCGGACCCTCCAAGAAGGACCGCCCCGTGACCAGGACATGGATGTCGGGCATGGCAACGATCCTAGGACTGCATAGCGTGGTTGCTCGTCGAGGAGCCGCTGGTACGTGGTCATCCGCCAGGCAAGACCGCGATGGACTTGGTGTCCAGGTAGCCGTCGAGGCCTTCCGGGCCCAGTTCGCGCCCGTAACCGCTGGCTTTGACGCCGCCGAACGGCGCAAAGGGATCCATGGTGTAGCCCGCATTGATCCCGAAGGTGCCGGTGCGGATGCGCCCGGCTATCGCCAAGGCTCGCACGGTATCTGCGGTCCACACCGAACCGGCAAGGCCATACTCGGAGTCGTTGGCAATGGCCACCGCATCGTCCTCGTCGCGATAGGGGATGACGGTGATCACCGGCCCGAATATCTCTTCGCGCGCGATGCGCATCGCGTTGTCGGCGGCGGCGAAGAGGGTGGGTTGGACGTACCACCCGCGTTCGAGGCCGTTGGGCATGCCGGAGCCCCCGACGACGAGCCGGGCGCCTTCTCGTTCACCCACCTGGATGTAGTCGCGGACGCGTCGTTGTTGACGTTGCGAGACCAGGGGGCCGAGTTGGGTGGCGGGATCGTTCGGGTCGCCAACAATCAGGTTGGCCATCTCGGTTGCGAGCGCGTCGACGTACTCGTCGTGGCGGTGTGCGGGTACGAGCACTCTGGTCAGCGCGTTGCAGATCTGGCCGCTGTTGGACAGGCTGGCCGACCGGATGCCGGTGGCCACCTTGTGAGGTTCGGCGTCGTCAAGCACGATGGCGGCCGATTTGCCGCCGAGTTCGAGGCTGACCCTGGTCAGGTTGGAGGCGCACGCGGCGGCGACCGCCCGCCCCGCGGTCGTGGATCCGGTGAACGACACCTTGTCTACTTTCGCGTGCGCGACGAGGAGTTCGCCAACCGCGGCGTCGCCGGGTACCACGCTGACCACGCCTTCAGGCAGACCGGCTTGTTCGATCATCTCCGCTAAAAGCAGTGCATCCAAGGGTGATTCGGGTGCGGGCTTGAGTACCACGGCGCACCCGGCCAGCAGCGCGGGCACCAGTTTCGTAATGATCAGAAACTGCGGCATGTTCCACGGGACAATCGCTGCGACTACGCCGACCGGTTGCTTCTGGACCACTACATCGGCGCCGAAAAAGCCGGCGCGGCTCTGTTGCCATTGATGTCGCTCGGCCAGGTCGCAGAATGCGTTGATCATCATGGCGGGCAGACCGACCTGCGCGCGCTGGGCGAAGGTGATGGGAGCGCCGATCTCGGCCGTAATCGTCTCGGCCATCTCAGTGCGCCGTTGGTCGTAGACGTCGGCGAGCCGGCGGACCGCGGCGATGCGATCCGAGGGTCTGCTCGCGCCCCAGGCTCCCGTGTCAAAGGCGGTGCGCGCTGCGTTGACGGCTTCGTCGACGTCGGCGGGCGTCGCGGCAGGGACTTCGGCGATTGTCTGCTCGGTGTGGGGTGAGATGACTTCGATGAGCTTGGCCTGCGACCGCACCTTTTGACCCTTCGTCTGCCAAGTATCAACTACTTGCGATTCGGGTGATCAGCATATACCGTCGGCCCGACGGACTCCTACAGATAGGAGAGGTTGTGGCTCGCTTCCCCAAGCCCTCGGAGGGCAGCTGGACGCAGCATTACCCGGAACTGGGCACCGGGCCGGTGTCCTACGAAGACTCCATCAGCCCGGAGATCTACGAATTGGAGCGGGCGGCGATATTCAAACGCGCGTGGCTGAATGTCGGCCGGGTGGAACAGCTTCCGCGTAAGGGCAGCTACTTCACCAAGGAGCTCAAGGTAGCCAACACGTCGGTCGTTCTGGTGCGCAACGCTTCTGGAGAGGTCAACGCCTTCCACAACATCTGCCGGCACCGTGGCAACAAGCTGGTCTGGAACGACATGCCGCTGGAGGAGACCAGCGGCGTGTGCCGGCAATTCACCTGCAAGTACCATGCCTGGCGCTACGACCTGGATGGCAACCTGACGTTCGTGCAACAGGAGGAGGAGTTTTTCAACCTCGACAAGAGCCGCTACGGGCTGGTGCCGGTGCACTGCGACGTCTGGGAGGGCTTCATATTCATCAACTTCGCGCAGGAGCCCGCACAGTCGTTGCGCGAGTTTCTGGGGCCGATGGTGACGGCGCTAGAGGGCTACCCGTTTGGGAAGCTGACGTCGCGTTGGCACTACAGGTCGCAGGTGAAGGCGAATTGGAAGCTCTACATGGACGCGTTCCAGGAGTTCTACCATGCGCCGGTGCTGCATGCGAACCAGTCGCCGACCGCCTACTCCAAGGCGGCCGCCGAGGCCGGCTTCGAGGCCCCGCACTACCGCCTGGACGGTCCGCACCGGCTGGTCAGCACGTCGGGAGTGCGGGCCTGGGAGATGCCGGACGAGATGCGTAAGCCCATCGACGACATCTGCCGCAGCGGGCTGTTCGGCCCCTGGGAAAAGCCGGACCTAGGGGAGATGCCGGCGGGGCTCAATCCCGCGAAATGCAATCCGTGGGGCCTGGATTCGTTCCAGCTGTTTCCCAACTTCGTCATGCTGTTCTGGGGTCAAGGCTGGTATCTGACCTACCACTACTGGCCGACGTCGTATAACAGCCACGTGTTCGAGGGGACGTTGTATTTCCCGCAGCCACGCACCCCGCGTGACCGCGTCGCGCAGGAACTCGCGGCGGTGACGTTCAAGGAGTACGGACTGCAGGACGCCAACACCCTGGAGGCGACCCAAAGCATGATCGAGTCACGGGCGATCGACGAGTTTCTGCTCAACGACCAGGAAATACTGTTGCGCCACCTGCACAAGGAGACCGCGGCCTGGATCGATGAGTATCAACGAACCAAGGCAGGAGTGTGAACGCGGTGTCCACCATGCTGCCAACGGAATTCGCCGACCTGGAGCCGTTTGCGGAGTGGTGCCTGCCCACCGAACCCCAGCGCTACGCCAAACGGCTGGCCAGTTCCATGACCGAGATGAAGGCGTTCTACGACGCGATCATCCCGCGCGCAGAGGAGGCCTTGGCCTTCTGCGACAAGTTCCCCCTTGACGACTTGCCGGACGACGTCCTCAACCTGATGCACCTGCTGTATTCGATGATCATGGTGTCGTTTCCGGTGGAGTGCTGGAAGCAACGACGGGTTCCCGATTCCGGTGCTTCCACCCTGGACTGCGTGTTCGAGCCGGTGCCGTGACAATTGTCCTTCGGGCAGCGCGCTGGGCTGACGTCGACGCCGGTCGGGTGCGCTCCCCGGCGGTTGTAGTGATCGACGGGCAGCGCATCAGCGCCGTCAATCCCGAAGGGCCACAGCCGGATCCGGCCACCGTGGTGGAGCTCGGCGACGTCACACTCCTACCCGGCCTGATGGACATGGAACTCAACCTGCTGATCGGCGGCCCCGGCGGCCCCGAGGGCCTCCCGGCACCGATGCACGGCGTGCAGGACGATCCGGCGTATCGCACACTCCGGGGCGCGGTGAACGCGCGCACCACGCTGGACGCCGGCTTCACCACCGTGCGCAACCTCGGGCTCATGGTCAAGACCGGCGGCTACCTGCTCGACGTCGCGCTGCAGCGTGCCATCGACCAGGGCTGGCACATCGGGCCCCGCATCTATCCCGCGGGACATGCCGTCACCCCTTATGGCGGGCACCTGGACCCGACGGTGTTTCAGCGGCTGGCACCCGGGATCATGCCGCTGTCCATCGCCGAGGGCATCGCCAACGGTGTGCCCGACGTCATCGCCTGCGTCCGCTACCAGATTCGCCACGGCGCCAAGCTGATCAAGGTCTCGGCGTCAGGGGGCGTCATGTCGCACAGCACCGCTCCGGGCGCCCAGCAGTATTCCGATGCGGAGTTCGCCGCGATCGCCGACGAGGCCCACCGCGCCGGGGTGCGGGTCGCCGCGCACGCCGTCGGCGACACTGCGATCCAAGCGTGCATTCGCGCCGGCATCGACTGCATCGAACACGGGTTTCTGGCCACCGACGAGACGATCCAGATGATGGTCGACCACGGCACCTTCCTGGTTTCCACCACCTATCTGACGGAGGCGATGGCGATCGACCGGATCGCGCCGGAACTTCGGAAGAAAGCCGAGGAAGTCTTTCCCCGCGCAAAGGCGATGCTGCCCAAAGCAATTGCGGCCGGAGTGCGGATCGCGTGCGGCACCGACGCACCGGCGATCCCGCACGGCCAGAACGCCAAGGAGCTGGGGGCGCTGGTGGCGCGCGGCATGACCCCCATGCAAGCGATCCGGGCCGCGACGGTCGTGGCGGCCGAACTCGTCGAGGCCGACCACGAGTTGGGCCGGCTGGCGCCGGGTTACCTCGCCGACATCATCGCCGTACCCGGTGATCCGTCTCAGGACATCGCCAACACGCTGGACGTCTCATTCGTCATGAAGGACGGCCGGATTTTCAAGGAGCTGGCCGCGTGAATCGGGACAAGGAGACCGGCATGGAACTCACCGAAAACCTCCTGTGGTTGCTCAAGCAGGCGTTCTACTTCTCGCTGACCAGCGTGAACGACGCGATCAGCAGCCACGGTGTCAGCACGGCCCAGATCGGTGTGCTGCGTCAGCTCTCCAACGAACCCGGGCTGTCGGGCGCCGAACTCGCCCGACGTCTGCTGATCAGCCCGCAGGGTGTTCAACTGGCTCTCACCGCGCTCGAGCGCCGCGGCCTGGTTGAACGCAAGCAGGACCCCCAACACAAGCGCATCTTGCAGGCCTATCTCACCGACGAAGGACGCGACGTCGTGGCGAAGGTGCTGGGTGACGCCCTGACCGCACACGCGGAGGTCTTCGGCGTACTCAGCGGCGAGGAGCAGGAAACCCTGCGTGAACTGCTCGCAAGGGTGGTCGAAAAGGGCACCGGCCACGAGTTGTTCAAAGACAACATCGAGAGCTGATTCATGTCTCTAGTACTTGAGATTAATCGCAAGTAGTTGATACTGTGGCGAACGATGCAAGACTCCCGCGCTACGGTGCAGCCGACCGATGCCGACGTCGTCACAACAGAGGTGACCATCGAGCTCGACCGGTGCACCATCACCGTGACCTACAGTCCCGGCGACACGTTGCTGCAGACGGCCCGCATGGCGGATCTGAGCCCCCCGTCGTCGTGCGAAGTCGGGAACTGCGGAACGTGTATGGCCCGCTTGACCGAGGGCAGCGCCCGGATGATCAACAACGACGCACTTGAAGATGACGAGGTGGAGGAGGGCTGGGTGCTGACCTGTCAGGCACTGCCGACTAGCCCCACGGTGCGGGTGGTGTACGAGTGAACAGGGTCTGCGTTGTGACCGGGGGCGCATCTGGCATGGGAGAGTCGACGTGCCACGAGCTGGGCCGGCGCGGCCACCATGTCGCGGTTCTCGACGTCAACGAGCAAGCGGCGCAACGCGTCACCGAGGATTTGCGTGCGGCGGGGGTGACGGCCATCGGAGTCGGCGCCGACGTCACCGACCGAGGCGCCGTCGAGCAGGCGTTCGCCAAGGTGCGCAGTGAGCTGGGCCCGGTCTCGATCCTGGTGACGAGCGCGGGCATGTTCGGGCACTCCCCGTTCACCGAGATCACCGTCGAGTCATGGGCCAAGATCATCGACGTCAACCTGACGGGCACCTTTCACTGCTGCCAAGTCGCTATTCCCGACATGGTCGCCGCGAAATGGGGCCGGATCGTGATGATCTCGTCGTCAAGTGCCCAGCGTGGATCGCCGTTCGCCGCCCACTACGCGGCGTCCAAGGGCGCGGTCATCACCCTCACCAAATCGCTGGCCCGCGAATACGCAATGCACGGGATCACCGTCAACAACATCCCGCCATCGGGCATCGAAACACCGATGCAGCTCCAGGCGCAGGAGGCGGGATTTGTGAAGTCCAACGAGGAAATCGCCAGGAATATCCCGATGGGCCATCTGGGCACCGGAGCCGACATCGCCGCGGCGGTCGGGTTTCTGTGTTCCGACGAGGCGGGCTTCATCACCGGTCAGGTGCTGGGCGTCAACGGCGGAGCGGTGATGTGACGAGGTTGGTCTTAAAAGCATGGTGACACAGGGAGGTTCACGATGACGCGGTCCGGCAGGCCCTCGGAGGGCTCCTGGACGGAGCACTATCCCGAGCTGGGGACCGGCCCCATCTCGTTTCGAGACTCAACATCGCCGGAATTCTTCGAACTGGAACGCGAGGCCGTGTTCAAACGGGCGTGGCTGAACGTTGCCCGCGTCGAGGAGTTGCCGCGCGTAGGCAGCTATGTCACCAAGGAAATCGAGGTGGCCCGCGCGTCGGTGATTCTGGTCAGGGGCCGCGACGATCGCATTCGCGCCTTCTACAACGTCTGCCGCCACCGGGGAAACAAGTTGGTATGGAACGACTTTCCCGGTGAAGCGACACGCGGGACCTGTCGTCAGTTCACCTGCAAGTACCACGGGTGGCGCTACGGCCTCGACGGTGCGCTGACATTCGTGCAGCAGCCGGAAGAGTTCTTCGACCTCGACGCCGCGGACTACGGATTGCGGCCGGTGCATTGCGATGTGTGGAATGGCTTTATCTTCATCAACTTTGATGCCGAACCGCGTCAAAGCCTGCGCGAGTTCTTGGGTCCGATGATCACCGGCCTTGATGACTACCCGTTCGGCAAGCTGACCGAGCGCTACGAGTGGGTGGCGCACAACAACAGCAACTGGAAAATCTTCGCCGATGCGTTCCAAGAGTACTACCACGTGCCGTCGCTGCACCCACAACAGGTGCCGGCGGAGGTGCGCGACCCTAAGTCCGGATTCACCTGTGGGCATTTCCAACTCGACGGCCCGCACCGGCTCGTGTCGACCGCGGGACGGCGCCGTTGGCTGCTGCCGCCGGAGTTCATGTATCCCATCGAGCGGGCCACCAAGAGCGGCCTCGTCGGCCCGTGGCGCACACCGGATATCGGGGAGCTCCCGGCCGGCCTCAATCCCGGGGGCATTGAGCCCTGGGGAATCAGCAACTTCCAGATCTTCCCGAACACCGAGATATTGATCTACGGCGGCTGGTATCTCCTGTACCGGTACTGGCCGACTTCGTACAACACCCACCGGTTCGAGGCCTACACCTACTTCCACCCGGCGCGCACCGTCCGGGAACGCATTGAACACGAAGTCGCCGCGGTGGTGCTGAAGGAGTTCGCGCTGCAGGACGCTGGCATGCTCGGCGGAACGCAGGCTGCACTGGAGTACGGCGTTGTCGACGAGTTCCCGCTCAACGACCAGGAGATCCTGGTGCGCCACCTGCACAAGGTCATCGTCGACTGGGTAGAGGCATACCAACGCGAAAAAGCTCCGGCGCCGGCGGGGGTCTGATCATGCCGGACGCCCTGCTGCCCAGTGCATTCGCCGAGCTGGAGCGCTATGCCCAAATCTGGTGCCTGGCCACCGAGACCGAGCGCTGGAACGCGCGGGTGGCCAGCACCATGCCCGAAATGCACGAGTTCTACGATGCGTTCTTCCCGCGCCTCGAAGAGGCCATCGACTACTGCGACAAGTTCCCGCTCGACGACCTACCCGAAGATGCGCTCAACCTGCTCCACCTGATCTACTCGCTGATCATGGTCGCCATGGCGGTCGAGGTCATGCACCAGCCCATTCCGACCGATGCCGCCGATGCGGTCATGATCCGCACCGACGAACCGGTCCCGTGACATCCGCGTGACCACAAGGAAGGCCAGGCAGGGATTTTCATGAGTCTGCTCACCATCACCAAGCTCGGCGACTCCGTCGGCGCCGAAGTCACCGGCCTGGATCCGGCTCACCTCAGTTCCGACGACCCGGTCGGTGAAGTCCTCCTGGATGCGTTGGAGCACAACGGTGTTCTGGTCTTTCCGGGGCTCCGGCTGCAACCGGAGGCCCAGGTCGCCTTCTGCCGCCGCCTCGGAGAGGTCGATCACTCCTCCGACGGGCACCACCCCGTGCCCGGGATATACCCGATCACGCTGGACAAATCGAAGAACTCCTCGGCGGACTATCTTCGGGCGACGTTTGACTGGCATATCGACGGATGCACCCCGCTAGGGGACGAGTATCCCCAAAAAGCCACCGTCCTTTCGGCCGTGCAGGTCGCCGAATGTGGCGGCGAAACCGAATTCGCCAACTCATACGCCGCCTACGACAGGCTGAGCGACGAAGAAAAGCGCCGTCTCGGCACGTTACGTGTCGTGCACTCCCTGGAAGCCTCACAACGGAGCGTCACCCCGGATCCGACCCCAGAACAGTTGGCGCGATGGCGATCCCGGCGCACCCACGAGCACCCGTTGGTGTGGACACACCGCAGCGGCCGCAAGTCACTGGTGCTGGGCGCATCGGCCGACTACGTCGTCGGAATGGATCTCGACGAAGGGCGTGCCCTGTTGGCCGAACTCCTCGAGCGCGCCACCGTGCCCGCGAACGTCTACAGCCACACCTGGTCGGTCGGGGACACCGTCATCTGGGACAACCGAGGGGTCCTCCATCGCGCGGCTCCTTACGACCCCCGTTCAGCCCGCGAAATGCTCCGCACGACCGTCCTCGGCGACGAGCCGATCCAGTAAAGGGAACCGTGAATGACAAAGTCACTACTGTTCGTGGAGAGCAAGCCGGCGTCAGCGGAACTGGTTGAGGAATACCATCATTGGCACGATCGGGTGCATGTGCCCGAGATGCTGACAATTGATGGATTCGTGTCGGCCCGACGTTGGCAGACCGATGGTGACTCGTTCGTCACGCTCTACGAGATCGACACCGACGTCGACGCGGCGCGCACCAACCTACGGGCGGCGTTCGCCGAGGGTCGCATGTCCAAACCGGTTGCGGTCGAGACAGAACCGCCACCGGTGATGCGTTACCTGAGTCTGATCAGCGACTCCACTGTCTGACGGACAGCCACATCGTGACCGGCCGACGACCGCCGAGTAGGCATTGCTTACCAACCTATTTGGCCCGCCGGGCGCTGGGACTCTGCCGTCAACGCCTCGCTTAGCCGGCGGGTCGCAGCGGCGAGCTGCGCGCCGAGCTGAGTGACCGCCGCGCCGCTCATCGGCTCGGCGCTGGGGACCAGGCTGAGCATCAGGGCGATGCGAGATTCGGCCTCCAGAATGGGAGAGTCGATGTGGCTCACCTCGTAGGTGCGGTCCGGCTCCAGGCTGATCGGAAACCACTCCTCCTGATGGATCAGCTCGTCGGTCAATTCCTGTGCCAGCTGGCTCAGCCGGGTGGAACGCACCTCGGCACTGCGGACGATCTGTGCCAGTTCGCGCAGGCGCAGGTCGGGCAGGATGTGCAGGCCGACCGCGTAGCCGCGTTGCTTGGCGGCGGCGATGGCCTGCCGGTAGCGATCGCGCACGTCGTCGGGCAGGGTCGCCAGCCAGCGTTCGCGAGCTTCCGGCCCGGCCCAGGCGACGGTCGACGCGCCATACGGCGGGCGGTGCGGGAACTGAGTGCCGACGGGCATCGGGTTACCGCCGCCGCGGCTGCTCCGTACTTGATCGACGACGCTCGAGTAGTCATCGCTCACCGAAAAGGCAACGCAGTGCGCACCCGTCGCGGCCGACAGCTCGGCCATCGCGGAGCGGGCCAACACCAAAGCGGGATAACGGCCCGCTGCCTCTCGGCCGAGGCGCACCAGTGCGGGCCCGAGATGGTAGGTCTTGCGAACCGGGTCGCGCAGCAGCCAGCCGGTCCGGAGTAGTTCGGACAGCATCGAGTGGCAGCTGGCCTTGTGGACGCTCAACTGGCGCGAAACCTGAGCCAATGTCATCCCCCCGCTGCCATCACCCGCCAGGTGTTCGAACAGCTTCACCACCCGCTCGGTCTGGGGGGAGGGGCGCGGAGGCATGAAGCCTATGGTCGCATAATGCGACTTCTTGCGGTGGCATGCGCGACCATGTGACCATGACCACAATGTCTGACCTTCGAGGCAAGACCGCCGTCGTAACCGGGGGAGCCGGTGGCATCGGCCAGGCCATGGGCAGGCGCTTCGGCCGGGAGGGCATGAAGGTGGTGCTGGCCGACGTCCTCGCCGAACCGCTGGACGAGGCAACCCGGGCGCTCGTGGACGAGGGCTTCGAGGCGGTCGGCGTGGTCACCGACGTCACCGACTATTCCTCGGTCGAGTCGCTGGCCAAGGAGGCGCTCGCTCGCTTCGGCGCGGTGCACGTCGTCTGCAACAACGCCGGCACCGGCGGCGTCTCCGAGGGCTACATGTGGGAGCACGACCTGGCCGACTGGCGCTGGGGGATCGACGTCAACGTGCTCGGCGTCATCCATGGCATCAAGGCTTTCGCGCCGATCTTGCTCGAGCAGGGCGACGGGCACGTGGTCAACACCTGCTCGGGCAATGGCGGATTCGCACCGATCGCCCGGGGGGCCATGGGCGGCCCGGCCACGGCGGTCTACCCGATGACCAAGGCCGCGGTGCTCTGCCTGACCGAAAGCCTCTACACCCACCTGGAGATGACTGGGACGCGGGTGCGGGCGCACGTCCTCTTCCCCGGCGGCTTTCTGAACACCGGAATCTGGGAGTCGTGGCGGCACCGCCCGGAGCGCTATGCCGCGACGCAGGAACGCCGCACGCCGGAGGCGACACTGGAAAACGTGGTGGCCCGCTTCGAGGCCGCCGGCGCACATGTCGAGTTCACCCCGCTCGAGACCGTCGCCGACCTCGTCGTGGAAGGGATTCGGGCGGACCGCTTCTGGATGATGGGGCCGCCCACGCCGGCCGATCAAGTCGTCAGCAAGAAGGCGGCATCGATCCTCGCCCGCGGCGAACCCGACTACCTGGTTGACGTCCTCGGCCGGAATGCCGAGAAATCCGAAGGAGGAACACGTTGAGCGCCAACGAAATTCGCTACGGTCCTCGCGCACCCGAGGCGCAAGTCGATCACGAGATCGATGCCACCAAGGCGCCCATCGCCACCGAGGCGATCACCGTCACCTACCTCACCGATCCGGAGATCGTCGCGGCCGTGCTGCCCAAGCCGCTGGAGTCGGCGGCCGAACCGCTGGTGCGGGTCCAGCTTCAGCGCGTCCAAATCGAAGGCAGGCCGCCGTTCGGGTCCGCGGTGTTCTCGGTGACCGCGCGGCACGGCGACCTCGCGGGCGACTACCCGCTCTTCATGCCCCAGTCGACCGAACAGTCGGTCACGGGCGGGCGCGAAACATTCGGTGAGCCAAAGAAACTGGCCCACATCGAGGTGGAGCGCGACGGCGATCGCGTCGCCGCCGTCGTCGACCGGCTGGGCTATCAGCTCATCCGAGTGAACGGGCGCATCACCGGCGCCGCCGAGCTGCCGCCCGACCAAGTGAACACCGAGTTCTACTTCAAGTTCCTGCGTGCGCCCGACGGCAGCGGCATCACCGACCCCCACCTGGTCTACGGCGAATACCACCGCCACTACGAGCTGCTCGAGAACATCGACGGCACCGTGGAATTGGGCGAGTCACCGCTGGACCCGGTGGCCGACATCGCGATCCGCCAGGTCACGTCGATCACGTGGTGTCGCCGGCGCACCATCCAGGTGGGGCGGATCGCGTCGCAGGTACCGCAGGAATGGCTGCTGCCGTACGTGCACCAGCGCTACGACGACGTGGCCCTGCTCGCCGCGCCACGTCCCGAGCCGACGCGGGTATAGCGCACCATGGACCGGTACACGGTCATCTCGGCCGACTGCCACGCGGGCGCTGACCTGCTCGACTATCGCCAGTACCTCGATCCTCAGTACAGGGACGAATTCGACGGCTGGGCAAAGGCATACGTCAACCCGTTCGGGGACCTCACCGAGGCCGACGCGGAGCGCAATTGGAACAGCGCGCGCCGGAACTCGGACCTCGATGCCGAAGGCGTCGCGGGGGAGGTCATCTTCCCCAATACCGTGCCGCCGTTCTTTCCCCAGGCGAGTCTGGCTGCCCCCCAACCCGTGGACGCCCAAGAGCTCGAGCTGCGCTGGGCAGGCCTGCGTGCGCACAATCGTTGGCTTTCCGACTTCTGCTCGTTGTCGCCGGAGCGGCGCGCCGGGGTGGGTCAGATCTTGCTCGGGGACCTCGACGAAGCCGTCGCCGAGATAGCTCAGATCGCCGAGTTGGGCCTGCGCGGCGGTGTGCTGCTGCCCGGGATCCCGCCCGGCGCAGGCATTCCCCAGCTCTACGCCGAGCATTGGGAGCCGCTCTGGGCGGCGTGCGCGGAGGCGGGCCTAGTGGTCAACCACCACGGCGGCAACGCCGGACCGAACCCCACGGACGGATGGGGCAGCTCGTTCGCGGTCTGGGTGTATGAGACGCATTGGTTTGCGCACCGGGCGCTCTGGCACCTGATCTTCAGCGGCGCACTGGATCGCCATCCGGACCTCACCGTCGTCTTCACCGAGCAGGGTGCCGGGTGGATACCGGCGACCCTGGACTCGCTCGACGTGGCGGCGGCCCGTTACGGACGGGCGAATTCGGCGATCGCCCGCTTCGCCGGGCCCACCGCCGGCTCGCTGAGCCTGCGGCCCAGCGAGTTTTGGTCCCGACAGTGTTACGTAGGCGCCAGTTTCATGCGGCCGGTCGAATGCGCCGAGCGCCACCGGATCGGCGTCGAGAAGATCATGTGGGGCAGCGACTACCCGCACATGGAGGGCACCGCTCCATACACCCGAGAAGCGTTGCGCTACACCTTCAGCGGTGTGCCGGCTGACGAGGTGGCGGCCATCGTGGGCGGGAATGCGGCGGCCGTCTACGGCTTCGACCTCGACGCGTTGGCGCCCCTGGTTGAGCGAATCGGCCCGACCGTGGCAGAGGTTGCCGAGCCTTTGGCGGGCGCGCCCGCCGATGCGAGCAGCACCGTCTTCGAGCCCGACCCGATCCGAACCTGGTAAGCGAGAGGACCTCCATGAACGACGCTGCGCCCTACCTCATCATCTCCGCGGACACCCACGCCGAGCTTCCCACCGAGCAGTATCGCGAATACATGGACCCGGAATACCGGGAGGACTTCGAGACGTTCCTCGCCGAGAAAACCGCCGCCGCGGCGCAGGCCGGCGCCTTCATCGACGAGGAGTTCGCCGAGCAGTGGTTCGACGAACACGGAGACGGCATCGCGGGTGGCTGGGACGTCGCCCAGCGCGACCGCGAACTCGACGGCGATGGCGTCGCCGGTGAGGTCATCTTTCCCGACGCCGACGCCGTCACCGGTGTCGCCGGGGCTCCGTTCGGCGCGGGCCTGGGGCAGTCCGGCGACCTGGACCCGGGACGTGCGATGGCCGGAGCGCGGGCCCACAACCGCTGGCTGGCCGAGCTGTGCAGCCACAGCCCCGAGCGGCGGGCCGGCGTCGCGGTCGTGCCGATCCTGGCGGACATCGACGCGGCGGTGGCGGAGATCGCTCGGGCGGCCGAGGCCGGGTTGCGCGGCGGCATCATGATCCCGGTGCTCTGGGGCGACTATCCGCCCTACCATGACCGGCGTTACGACAAGGTGTGGGCCGCCTGCCAGGACCTGCAGATGCCAGTTCACACCCACGTCGGTGCCGCGCCCAGTGAGCAGTACGGCCCGCACCTGGGCATCTACACGACCGAGGTGCGCTGGTGGGGAGTGCGGCCGCTGTGGTTCGCGTTGTGGGCCGGCGTGTTCGAGCGGTTCCCGAACCTGCGCTGGGGGGCTACCGAGTGCGGTGCCTACTGGGCTAATGACCTGTTGTGGCTGATGGACACCCGGTTCATGCGTGAGCACTCGGCCAAGAAGATGAGCCGTCTCTTGGAGGGCGATCTGACGATGCTGCCCTCGGCGTACTTCGACCGGAACTGCTTTATCGGCGCCACCACGACCGAGCGCCGGGAGCTGGCCCGTCGCTACGAGATTGGTGTACCAAACATGCTGTGGGGCAACGATTATCCTCACCCGGAAGGAACATGGCCGCATACCCGGGATTGGCTGCGGCGCTCGTTCTGGGACATTCCAATAGACGAGACGCGACAAATCCTCGGGCTCATCGCAGCCGAGGTATACAACTTCGATGTGGCTGCGCTCGCGGGTCTGGTCGAGCGCATCGGCCCGACCCCGGCGGACCTGGGTCAGGACGATGCGGTGAGCATCCCCAAGTGGGAGGCGGCCCGACGGGCCGGACGCCACTGGCTGACGGACGCGGAGCCTCTCCCGGACCTTGTGGAGAGCTGAGCGGCTACGTTCCTAGAGCGTCGAGTCCTTCTGGAGATCGTGGATGCATTCTCGCACTTGCTGCCCCATGATGCGCCCCAGCTGGGTGTAGGCGGCGAATTGCCCTTCGTTGAACCATTGATCGGATGTTGGGTCATGGGGGAACACGTCACTCGAGGCCGCGTAGGTCAAGAGCCATTGGGGGAATCCCTTGCACAGCACCGCTTTCGCGAAAACGAGAAGGCCTTGACGCTCATGTGGGCCATGCCCCAAGTCAGGGGCTGCCGATGGATAGGTGATGAGCCCGACCGCGACGGTCCTCTTGGCGAGGCGGCTGTTCAGGCTGTAAAACGCGTCGGTCTCTTCGAACTTGTCGCCGGAGCCGGGGGTGAGCTCCGCCAAGGGGAACTTTGCGAAATAGTCGAAATCGATCGTCACACCCAGCTCGTATTCGGCCAATCGCATCGCGTCGGCCAGCCCGCTGGCCAATGGGGGTGCATCGCCGCCCCCATCGATGCAGAAGATCAGTCGGCTGCGGCGGCGCAGCGCCTCGACCAGTCCAAGGTTTTCGTAGTGGCCGCCGTCGGTGACTTGTACCAACCGCGCGTCGGGGTAGTTGAGGCCGATGAGTTCGCGGTAGTAGTAGCCCGCGCCGCGAATGTAAGGCAATGACTTCGGCCACGGCCTCTTGTTGTCCTTGGGATCGAGGCAGGCCCCTTTCTCGGAGGCGGCAAGGTTGGCAACAAAATTCGGGTTGGGCAGCCATGTCCCCAGGCGAGCACCCGAAACGGCCAGTAGTTTTTCAAATCCCTTCTGTTGTCGGCCCATCGCCGACGCGAAGGCGGCTCCACTCGCTGCAACCGCAGTCAAAACCGTGAGATCCCGCTTGATTCTGGGTGGGGATTGGTCGTGCAGTTGGGGAGTCTGCAGCCACCCAAGTTCGGGGCCACCGATGAAATCGTGGCTGATCACGTAGGACACCGCGTTCAATCCCGGTGCAGGCTTGTGCTTTCCGCTGATGGGGGCCGCGGCGGCGAAAATGAACTTGGGTCCGCCCGCGGGAACGCTGCCAAAGTCAGGCAACCAGGTGTATTCATTCCGGTCGTAGGCTTCTGCGCGCCAGAGGCCCGAAACTCGTTTGCGCCGAACCGCGAACGTCTTCCCTAATCGATAGCGATAGAACGGATTCAGGCTTATCGACGCGACATCCACCGAGCTGATCCATGCGATCGCTAGGACCAATACCAACGAGGGCCACAAGGCGGAGAAAGGCATCTGGCGAAGGCCGCCCTCTAGTCCACCCGTGGTCAACGAGCGAAATACGCCGGCAGCAAAACATCCCAGGATGATCAGCCACGCGGCCAGCAGGACGGTAAGGGTCACCACCACCAGAATCATCGCGATGACGCCTGGGGGGAGCAGTCGCTTCCATAGTGAGAGCTTTTTCGCCTCTCCCGACAGTGTGCTGCGCTTTTTCCAAGCCATCGCGGTAATCGCCGCCAGGTAGTTGAGACCCACCAGGCCGGAAACGGCTGCGGCGGCGTCGCCCTGGTTATGGGTAGCGTGCGCGCTGAGCGATGAACACAGCCGCATCAGCGTCGGTAGCCCGACGACCACTATCAGCACCAGCGCTGCGAAGACTGCGTTGCCGACCGCGAAGCGCTGCACCCACAATTTCGCGCGCTCGCTAGGTTTCTTCCAGAGAAACATCTCGATACCCATTGCGATACTGGTGAGGAACGCAGCCAAGCCGGCGAAGACAGCCACTGCGATCCACGACGCGGGATGGTCTGTCAGACACATCAGGTAGTCCGGGTGCTCGTGCACGAACGCGTCGTTAACGTTCGGATTGAGTACGGGAATGATCTGGGCGAAGGAGAAGGCGGGGCGCGATAGCAGATATCCGAACACCCACCCCAGCAAGGCGGGGAGGGTGAAGAGGATGGTGATCGATGCCAGCAGATTCTTGAAGACCACCGCCAACGCGTAGACCAGTTCTCCGGGCGAGTCTGCGATATAGCTTGAGCCCCTTCGGAAATGATCGAGCTCGGGCGACCCTTCCTCGAAGCGCTCGGAAACCAAGGGCTTCTTCTCGGTGTCCTGGGTGGCCAGCAGCCGCGCGCCGGCCGTATAGCCGCCGCCGGATACCGAGATCACGTAGTCGACGGTGTCGATGAGCTTTGCCCTGCCGCCGAACTTTTCGTGAACACCTATGCCTGGTTTGATCGGATCCTCTTTTGAGAATTCCTGCACGACGCCCATCGCGATGCATGCCGACCGCACTCCGCCACCGGACAAGCAGATCGCTTGCACCCGCTCGCCATTCCGGGCTTTGATGACGTTCCCAGCATCGGGGACGTTATACGCTTCGACCCAGCTCGCTTCATCGGGGTCGACAGCCTCGGTCGGCTTGGGTGGCGTCCACAGCACTTCGTTCCACCACGCCGCGGTGGTCTTGTCCGAGGACCGCGTCCGGCAAGATCTCCCACCCGCCGCCGCCCAGCGCAGGACGATTCCCACTGTCGCGGGAAAGCCGCCGAGGGCTAGCAGCAAGGCGCACCATTGGATGGTTGCTGCCGTCGAGATAGCGTTGATCCAGGCGGTCGAGTTGTGACCGTCGACCGCCCAACAAATCAGCGAAGCCTCGATAATCCCGGCTAAAGAGGCAATTGCCACGGCCGCAGCGACGTATATGGCCGCTAGTCGCCCAGCCGCCGAGATCGCCCACAACAGGAAGACCCCCGCTAGCCCGCCCAGCGTGAGGGTGTAGCCGAGGACGAAGAGAAAATCCGAGTAAATCGCTGCCCGGACCCGATCGACGACGACTGGGAATTGCGAGCCGTGACCGTAGATGTACCTCGCGAAGCTCGACCCTGCGGGGCCCGGCCACGAATACCACACCAATACGCCACCGGCGGTTGCAAGGGCAAATGCCGCGGCCGTTAGGACCCGCCGGCGAGACGCCCATTTGGCTGCGTCGATTGCCGACGGGGAAACCTCTTCAGTTGCCTCAGTTTGCGACGGTGAAGTCTTTTCGGTCACCAAAGTTTCCGACATGGATGCCTCTTCAATCCGCACCATGATGTTTCCCTTGTCCCGCATGCCCGACGGCCGCCAAGCTGGATGTCGGGCGAATTTCCGAATCCCGTGGGCAAATGCTAGGGACGATGTGCGGCACTCATCACGAGTAGTCGGCTACTCCAATTCGCTCGAATTGGCGTACACCGGCCGGGCGCGCTCACAACGCGAAGGCCAATCGTGGACGACGAGGGCTGCGTCACCCGGCCGCCGGCGGCCGTGGCATCACCGTTAGCCGGTTCCCGTATCGCGGTATGACGCCCGAGGCCCGCGTCGCCGCCGGCATTCCGGGCACGCCGGGCATTCCCGCCCCGACTGCCTCCTCGGTTCCCGGGAGCGTGGTTAGGCCGGTGCCTGACAGGGCCGATATGTGGCTGACCGCCGGGGTGGACCAGCTCGCCGGCACGGACATCGGACCGATCGACTTGGCGCTGGTAAGCATCGCGGATACGCCGCCTCCGCCACTTGTGAACCCGGTTGTAATCGGGACTACCAACGAGCCACCAACCGCACCAGCCTCAGACAGTCCTGCTGCGGCAGCCGCGGGTCCTGCTGCTGCTGTAGTAGCTTCCTTGACGGCGTCACCTGCCATACCCGCAATGTCAATGTTCGTCGGTAGCGCGAAAACCCCACTCGATGCTAGGGAGCCCCACATAGTGGCATCGGGCCCAAAGGCTGTGAAAAGTTTGTCGTCGAGCTCCGAACTTCCCGGTATGGCTTCGATGTATTGAACGAAATTGGCCCAATCGTTTTCAAGGTTCGTTCCTAGTCCTTGCACCGTGTTGGCCTGCGCGACGGCATTCGCCTGGCTGGCCACGCCCGCCGGATTGGTGGTCTGGTTCGGCGGGATGAATGGCGTCAACGTCGCCGCGGCTGCGGAGGCGCTGGAGTAGCCGTACATCGCGGCGGCGTCCTGGGCCCACATCTCGGCGTACTGCGCCTCGGTGGCCGCAATGGCCGCGGTGTTTTGGCCGAAGAAGTTCGTCGCGATCAGCGAAGCCAGTTGGGTGCGGTTGGCCGCGATCACCGGCGGGGGCACGGTCATCGCGAATGCCTGCTCGAAGGCCGCTGCGGCGGCCCTGGCCTGCATGGCGGTCTGCTTAGTCTGCTCGGCGGTCATGTTGAGCCAACCGATGTAGGGGATGGCGGTGGCCGTCATCGACTCCGACGCGGGTCCGTGCCAGTTCAAGGTGGTCAGGCCCGAGAGCACCGATTGGTAGGTCTCGGCCGTGGTGGTCAATTCGGCGGCCAGGGCGTCCCAGCTGCCCGCGGCCGCCAGCAGCGAACCGGCCCCTGGGCCGGTGTACATCCGGGCGGAGTTGATCTCCGGTGGCAATATCGCGAAATCCATTGTGTCACATCTCCTTAGCTTGACTTCGGTGGCAAACCCCCCTTTTTTGACGGCGCAAGATAAGGCGCCGGGTGATGTCGGACAGATTGGTGCCGCGGCCCGGGTTTCCGGGCCTCTCCGCTTATTTGAGTTCTCGGCGGACCACGCGAACTGTGCATATCCAGCCACCTTTGCGGTTTCGGTGACTATCTCTGGTGAACCCTATGAATTTCGAAGGAGTAAAGATAGGGCTGAACTGCGAAAAAATAAGATCGCCGATCTTGATTGCCGCGGGGGAGACGCGGCAATGATTGGAGTTACTCGACTATTACCGCCAGCTCGCCGGCAGGTCGATTATGTGGTTTGGGCAAACGTCCTGGGCCGCCAGCGACATGAGGTTCCGTGCGTCCTCGGCCGACATCTTGGCCCGCAACGTCATGAATGCATATTCGGCTGGCGCGTAACCCGATTCGGGGCCGGCCGGATCGTCCATCAGCTGGCACGCCTGTTTTTCTTTGTCCTGAAAGCTATCCGCGTGGGCGATGCCCGCGCCCACCAGCAAGGCCAGGACAGCCAGCCCGCCGGCAGCAATCGTCGTGGGGGTCCTCACGGGTACTTCACCTTCAGTCGCGCCTCCGACGGCCCAGTGTAAGACGCGGCGACGGCAGGAATTCATCGAAGAGCGCTCGGCGACCGCCGTCGTTGACCAGAATGGTCCGGGTGCAGGTCATTCCTGAGGGTCTGGTGTCTGCGGCGGAGGACGTCGGCAAGATCGGCGCCGCGCTCGAAGAGGCGAACGCGATCGCAGCGCTGCGGACGAGCAGCATCCTGCCCGCCGGCGCCGACGAGGTGAGCGCGGCGGTCACGCCGTTGTTCATCAATCAATCGAGGATCTATCGGGAACTGGCCGCGGAGGGCCAGGCGTTCGAGCAGCGGTTCATGCAACTGCTGGGTGAGGCCGGCGCGGCCTACGCGCAGACCGAGCAGGCCGCGCTGCAGGCGCTGCGCGACACGGTCGGCGAGCTGGAAGCGCCCCTCGCCTCCTTCGCCGCCTCGGCCGAGAACCCCGCCCCCACGAGCATTCCGCCGCTGATCGTCCCGCAGAACAGCTCGGTGGCGCTGATCGTCGGCGGCACCACGTTCCCCCTGCCGGACGCCAAGTACGTCAGCTCGATCATGGCCAACTTCCTGAACAACCCCACCCTGTCGCCGCTCCTCGGGGCCTCAGGGCAGTCGTTTTACACACCGGAGCAGTTCTGGCCCTTCACCCCGCAACTCGGAAACCTGACGCTGGGCCAGTCGGTGTCGCAGGGCGTGCAGTTGCTCAACACCGCCATCAACACCGAACTCGCGGCGGGCAACAAGGTGGTCGTCTACGGCACCTCGCAAAGTTCGCTCGTTGCCACCAACGAGATCCGCAACCTCATGGCCATGGCCAACCCGCCGGACCCAACCAGCCTGTCGTTCTTCTTGACCGGCGATCCGGGCAACCCCAACGGCGGGTTCTTCGAACGCTTCCCGGGCCTGTACATCCCGTTGGTCGACGTGCTGATGAACGGCGCGACGCCGCCCAACTCGCCGTATCCAACCGTGATCTTTACCAATCAGTACGACATGGTGACGAACCTGCCTCAGTACGTGCTCAACCCGGTCAGCGACCTCAACGCCTTCATGGGCTTCGCGCTCTACCACGGGACGCACGACTACGTCGACCTGACACCGGGGCAGATCGCCAACGCCATCGAGCTGCCGACGTCGCCCGGCTACACCGGGGCCACCCACTACTACGAGCTGCTGACGCAGAACCTGCCGCTTGTCGCGCCGCTGCGCCTGTACGTGCCGCAGCCGTTCGGCAACGCGCTGGCTGATCTGCTGCAGCCGGACCTGCGGGTGATCGTCGACATGGGTTACGGGTCGGGCGAGTACGCCGACATCCCCACTCCCGCTAGCCTGTTCGAGCTGCCGAACCCGTTCACCATCGTCCCGGACCTGGTGCACGGCGCGGTTCAGGGCCCGCAGGCGGCGCTGGTGGATCTCGGGCTCCTGCCGCCGTCGATGATGCCGACCGGCTACCCGTTCAACCCGGTGCTAGATCCGGGCCTGAACTTCCCGCTGCCCCAGTCGTCGGTCACCGGCGTTTCGCTGTTGACCGGGTTCGAGGGCCAGCTGATGCGCGCGTTGGGTCTGATGCCTAGCTGGGACAGCTGACGGACGTGCCATGACCAACAGCCGCAGCCCTTTCCGGGCCGACCTTCTGGAGGGCAAGGTCGCCTTGGTCACCGGCGGCGCAACGGGGCTCGGCCTGGAGGTCGCCCGGGTGCTGGGCAACCACGGCGCCCGCGTCGCGATCTGCAGCCGCAAGGAAGCCAATCTCGAAGCAGCGGTTGCGGCGTTGCGGGAAGAGGGGATTGAGGCGACATACGGCGTCTGTGATGTCCGCCGCGACGACGAGGTGACGGCCGTCATCGAGGAGGTGCTGCGAAAGTTCGGCCAACTCGACATCGTCGTCAACAACGCCGCCGGAAACTTCCCCGTGCCGATAAGCGGCCTCAGCCCAAAGGGATTCAAGGCCGTCGTCGACATCGACCTACTGGGCACCTTCAACGTGTCGAAGACGGCGTACGACCTTTGGCTGCGCGATCACGGCGGCGCGGTGGTCAACATCAGCGCCGCGATCCAGTACCGCGGCATGGCCCTTCAGGCACACGTCGTTTCGGCCAAGGCCGGCGTCGACGCGTTCAGCCGCGCCTGCGCGATCGAATGGGGCCCCGACGGGGTCCGGGTGAATGTCGTTGCCCCCGGCGCGATGTCGGGCACCGAAGGCGTGAAGAGAATCACCGGCGATAACCAGCACCGCGCCACTCAGAACCCGCTGCGGCGTCCCGGTTCCACCACCGAGGTGGCCGAAGCCGTACTATTTCTGGCGAGCGACGCGGCGTCCTACGTGACGGGAGCCGTCCTTGTCGTCGACGGCGGCGGTTGGCTTACCGCGAGTGGAGTGCCGGATTTGCCGGGCTACCGCTGACGGCTCACATCTTCACGGTCAGCGGCCACACGTTCCAGATCTCGTCGCAGTATTCGGTGATGGCGCGGTCTGACGAGAACTTGCCGCTTCGAGCGGTATTGAGGATGGACATCTTCGTCCACGCCTCGGTGTCCCGCCACGCCTCGCTGACCTGCTCCTGGCACTTCAGGTAGGACGCGAAGTCGGCGCAGACCAGGAAGGGGTCGTCATGCCATAGGTTGTCCACCAGCGGCCGGAAGACCTCAGTGTCACCGTGCGAGAACGTCCCGCCCCCAATCAGATCCAGCACCGCGCGCAGCTCGTCGTTACCGTCGATGTAGTCGGCCGGGCGGTAGCCGTTCGCCTTGACGGCCTCGACCTCCTGCTCGGTCAGGCCGAACAGGAAGAAGTTCTCCGGCCCGACCTCATCGCGCATCTCGACGTTGGCCCCGTCGAGCGTGCCGATGGTCAGGGCGCCGTTGATCATGAACTTCATGTTGCCGGTGCCCGAGGCTTCCTTGCCCGCGGTGGAGATCTGCTCGGACAGGTCGGCGGCGGGGTAGATCAAGTGCGCGTTCTGCACGTTGAAGTTCGGCACGAACGCCACTCGCAGGAAGCGGTTCACGGCCGGGTCCGCGTTGACCGTCTCACCGACGGCGTTGATCAGCTTGATGATCCGCTTGGCCATGAAGTAGCCCGGGGCGGCCTTGCCGCCGAAGATGAAGGCACGCTGCGGAATCGACAACCCGGGGTCCTGCTTGAGCCGGTGATACAGCGCGACGATGTGCAGGACGTTGAGGTGCTGACGCTTGTACTCGTGAATGCGCTTGACCTGGACGTCGAACATCCAGTCCGGGTTCAGGTCGACGCCGGCGACCGACCGAACGTACTTGGCCAGGCGCGCCTTGTTGTTGCGTTTGATGTCGTGCCATTCGCGGCGGAAGGCCGCGTCGTCGACGAACGGCTCCAGCCCGCGCAGGCGGCTCAGGTCGGTCAGCCAGCCGTCGCCGACGGTGCGGTCAAGCAGCTCGCGCAACCCGGGGTTGGCCAGGGCGAGGAAGCGTCGCGGCGTCACGCCGTTGGTCTTGTTGCTGAACCGCTCCGGCCATAGCTCGTAAAAGTCCTTGAGCACACTGCTTTTCAGAAGTTCGGAGTGCAGCGCGGCGACTCCGTTGATGGCATGGCTGCCGACGGTGGCGAGGTGCGCCATCCGGACGCTTTTGCCGCCGTCCTCGCCGATCAGCGACATCCGACGCAACCGGTCCTCGTCGCCGGGGAAGCGCGCGCGCACCTCATCGAGGAATCGGCGGTTGATCTCGTAGATGATCTCGATGTGGCGCGGCAGCGCCTCGGAGAACATGTCCAGCGGCCAGGTCTCCAGCGCCTCAGGCAACAGGGTGTGGTTGGTGTAGCCGAACGTCGCGACGGTGATCTCCCACGCCTCGTCCCAGTCCAGCTGGCGCTCGTCGACCAGCAACCGCATCAGCTCGGCGACCCCGATGGAGGGGTGAGTGTCGTTGAGCTGCACGGCGAATCGTTGCGGGAGTTCCCGCACGCCGGCGTCCGCGAGATCGTCCATGATGTGCAGGACGTGCTGCAGCGAGCAGGACACAAAGAAGTACTGCTGCAGCAGGCGCAGTTGCTTGCCCGCCTCCGGCTCGTCGTTGGGGTACAGCACCTTGGTGACGGTCTCGGACATGACCTCGTCCTCGACCGCCCCGTAGTAGTCGCCAGTGTTGAACGCATCCAACGCGAACGACTTGACGGCCCGCGCGCTCCACAGCGTCAGCACGTTGCAGGTGTTGACTCCGTAACCCTGGATGGGCGTGTCGTACGCGACGCCCTTGAGCACGCGCCCCGGCACCCATCGGACGCGATCGTGGCCGGAGTCGTCGGTGTAATGCGCGACGTAGCCGCCCCACTTGACCAGGTAGTTGACGTCGGGTTTCGCGATCTCCCAAGGGTTTCCGTGGTCCAGCCAGTTGTCGGTCTGCTCGACCTGCCAGCCGTCGCGGATTTCCTGGTCGAAGATGCCGAATTCGTAGCGGATGCCGTAGCCGATCGCGGGTCGCTCAAGCGTGGCCAGCGAGTCGAGGTAGCACGCCGCGAGCCGGCCGAGGCCGCCGTTGCCCAGGCCCGGTTCCTCCTCGCAAGCCAGGACCGTCTCGAGATTCTGTCCCATCGCGGCGAGCGCCGTCTTGGCCGCGAGCTCCATGTTGAGGTTCAGCAGGTTGTTGCCCAGCTGCGGACCCATCAAGAATTCGGCCGACAGGTAGCAGGTCACCTTGCGGCCGAGGTCCAGCGAGGTCTGCGTCGAGGCCACCCGACGGTCCTGCATGCGGTCGCGCACGGCGAGGGCCAGTGCCCGGTAGTAATGCTCCGGCCGCAGCGCCGCGGCCGGGCGACCGATCGAGTAGCGCAGGTGGTCGGTGATCGCCCGCTGCAGCGCCGCCGCGCTCATCCCGGTGCGGGAGTGCTCGGCCAGGTCGGCCCGCGTCGGGCTGGGCGAAATTCCGTCGGAGGGCGTCTGCTCGACATCGGTCATCGTGGGTGGTCCTACTCCCTAGGGGTGGGCGGCAGGAGAGTCAGTGTGGCAGCGATTTTTGCACATCAGGAGCGCAATTGCCGTCTGTGAAGTGAACGCCAGCCCACATACTGGCGACGAGCAAGCGTTCGGTCCGCGACGCAAGCATCAGCTGTCGGGCTTGAAGCGGTACGTCTCACCGTGAGCGAGATAGACGAATTTGGTGCTCGTGGTCGAGGCCTGGGCTGCCTGCTTGAAGTCGTCGAGACCGGAAAGGAAGACAGAGAAGTCGTTGTAGTGGATCGGGATTGCGGTGCGAGGTTTGGTGATCTCGACGGCCTTCACGCCTTGCTCACCGGTCATCGTGACGACTGTGACAAGGAAGGTCGTGCCACCGGTGTGGATCAGGCCAAGGTCGATGTCGGGGTAGCGGCGCGGGATCTCCTCGAGGCTGTCGACGAGCATCGTGTCCCCGGTGATGTAGAGCCGGTAGAGGTTATCGTCATTGCGGCTGAAGTCGAGCAAGTGCCCGTTGACAGGCATCAGCAGTTCGTTGACCGCCTCGTCCGTGGAGTGCTTGCCCGGCATGGCGGTGATGGTCAACGTCGCGTCGCCCTTGTGCACCGCGAGCGACTCCCAGGTGTCGAGGGCGTAGCCGTGCTCGAAACCCAGAGCGCTGAGCTTGTCCACCGCGTCAGCCGTTGACACGATGGGCAGCTTCTTGTCGAGCTGTTGTGCGGCGACGTCGTCGAAATGGTCGCCGTGGTAGTGCGACAAGACGATCAGGTCGATAGGTGGCAGGTCGGCGATCTGGCAGGCGGGCTCGACTTCGCGACGGGCCCATATGCCGTGGCCCAAATTGACGTGCTCGCCTTTGTGGAGGAAGGCGGGATCGGTCAGGATCGTCAGTCCGCAAAACCGGATCAAGGTGGTGGCGTTACCGATAAAATAAACATCGCCTTCGTCGAAATCGGCTGTGCCACTGCTCGTTAGGTTCAAGGAAGTCATCGCGTGTTCTCCTACCCTTGGTGATTCCCTGCCATTGTGATGCTCGTCCCGCTACCAGTTTTGGGATATGGCGATTCCAGTCTGGGGCAGATCATGCCGACGGGCTAGACCCGCGGCGTTCAGGTCCCGCTATGCACCGCGATGCGGCCATGGCGCAGAATGCTCAGCCGTGGACCAGCGCACGGGCAGTGAACCCGTCGGGCCACGCCAGTTGCCGTTGGCGTCGGCCGGTGCACGCTGGCTCATCGCCGCGGCCGTCCTGGGTTCGGGCATTGCGCTGCTGGACGGCACCGTCGTCAACGTCGCGCTGCCGGCTATTGGGCGCGACTTGGGCGGGGGTTTGACCGGCCAACAGTGGGTCCTCGACGGCTACCTGCTGACGCTGAGTGCGCTGCTGCTCACCGGTGGCGCGGCGGGCGACCGCTATGGGCGCCGACGGGTTTTCGTCGCCGGGCTGGTCGTCTTCACCGCGGCCTCCGTCGGCTGCGGTCTTTCGCCGACGGTCGGATGGCTGGTCGGCGCGCGGCTGGTGCAGGGTGTCGGCGCGGCGGCGCTGGTTCCGGGCAGCCTGGCGTTGATCGACGCCGGCATCGTCGACGACGACCGGGGCCGGGCGGTCGGGATCTGGGCGGGCATGTCCGGGGTGACGACTGCGCTGGGTCCGTTCATCGGCGGCTGGCTGGTCGATGCGGCGTCGTGGCGCTGGGTGTTCTTCCTGAACCTTCCGCTGGCCGTGGCGGTGCTGTGGATCGCCGCCCGGCACATCCCCGAATCGCGCGATCCCACTGCGCGGGGCGGTCCGGACGTCCTGGGGACCGCCGCCGTCACCGTCGGGCTGTCCGGGGTGATCTACGCGCTGATCGAGGCTCCTTCGCGCGGTTGGACTTTCGTCACGACGGTGTCCGCCGCCGTCGGTGTGGCGGCGCTGCTCGCTTTTCCGGCGATCGAACGACGCGCGCAATCGCCGCTGCTGCCGTTGCGGCTCTTGCGATCCCGGCAATTCACCGGCGCCAACCTCGCGACCCTGGCCGTCTACACCGCCATCGGCGGGGCGCTGTTCCTGCTGGCCCTGCAGCTGCAACAAAGCCTGCACTACTCCGCGCTCGCCGCGGGGCTGGCGATGCTGCCGATGACGATCATCATGCTGATCGGCTCGCCGTGGGCCGGCGCCCTCGGGCAGCGGGCCGGGCCGCGGCTGCCCATGACGGTCGGGCCGCTGATCGCCGCGGCGGGTTTGGCGTTGATGGCGCGGATCGCGCCCGGGGCGACCTATCTCGGCGCGGTGCTGCCCGCCGTCGTCGTTTTCGGCGTCGGGCTGGCAATCACCGTGGCGCCGTTGACCGCCGCCGTCCTCTCCGCCGTTCCCGACGGCTACGCGGGCACCGCCTCCGGCGTCAACAACGCCGTCGCGCGCCTCGCCGGGTTGCTTGCCGTCGCCGTGCTGCCGGCTGCGGCCGGCATCACCGCCGCGCCAGGACAGCCGCTCGGTCCCGGCTTCTCAGTGGCGATGATCATCACCGCCGTCGCATGCGTGGTCGGCGCCTTGATAGCGGCGCTGACCGTCCGGACCGGCGGGGACTACGCCCACCAGGTGCTGCCCGGCATCAACCACGCCTGCCAGGACCCGTGCACCAGACGCCCGGGCCTCGCCGACGACGCGGCCTAGGTTGGGAATGCGGAAAGCGCTTCGGGGAGAACGCAGCTTCTCGGCGCGGTCGTCTCGTGCGCTACGGCGCCACCCTCACTGATTCCGAACCGCTCGTGCAGCCGCGCCAGCCACTTGGGCGCCCACCAGTTCCACCGTCCCATCACATGCATGAACGCCGGCAGCAGCACCACGCGCACCAGGGTGGCGTCCGCGGCCACGGCGAGCGTCAGGCCCACTCCGAACATCCGCATGAACGACACCTGCGCGGCGATCAACGCGGCGAACGAAATCGACATCACCAGCGCCGCCGCCGTTACTACCCGACCCGTGCGGGCCACGCCGAGCACGACGCTCTCGTCGTTGTCGGCGCGGGTGCGTCCCGAGGCGAGCCAGAATTCACGGATGCGCGAAACAACGAAGACTTCGTAGTCCATAGACAGGCCGAAGGCGATGCAGAACAGCAGCACCGGCATGTTGGCCACCAGCGTCCCGGTGGATGTGGTCCCGAGGCCGCCGAGGTGGTGGTCCTGGAAAATCCACACCATCGCGCCGAACGCCGCCGTCAGCGAAAGCATGTTGAGGACAAGAGCTTTGAGCGGCATCACGACGCTGCCCGTCAGGAGGAACAGCAATACGAACGTGACCGAGGCTATCAGGCCCAGCACCAGGGGCAGGCGTGACGTGATCGCGTTGACGCTGTCGCGATTGGTCTGCGCGGTCCCGCCGAACTCGACCGTCCTCCCGTCGGGCCGGGGTACCCCGTGCAGGCTGCGCAGCTGGGCTTCGGACCGGTCGGAGAAGAGCGGCGCGGTGGTCCTGATGGTGAGAAACGCGCTGCCCTGTACCCGGCCGGTCGGCGCCGAGGGGGGTGCGACCAGCGCCCCGGCAACGAAGGTGCCGACCGGACCCGACACCGCCGACACGTCGGGCTCCCGCGATAGATCCGCTGAGTACCTGGCGATTTCGGAATCCGGCACGCCGTCGATGTCCGGGACGACGACGCTGATCGAGGTGGCCGAGTCGTTGGCGAAATCGCTGCGCAACTGATCGCCGACCTGGCGAGCCGACGCGGAGTTCGGCAGCACCCGGTCATCTGGAAATCCCCACCGCACCCCAAGGAACGGCATACCGACCAGCAACAACAACCCAACTACGCTCAGTCCGATGGGAATCGCGTGCCGGATGACGAATCTCGTTGATCGATACCAGAATTCCTCTTCCACGGGCATGCGGGCCGGCGCCGTCCGGCCGCGCACGCGGCGCACTAGCCGGCGCACGTCCAGCGCGTTCAATCGATCCCCGAGTAAGACGATGGCCGCGGGCGTGATCACCACCGCCGCCGTCGCGGTGAACGCGACCGTCGCGATTCCCGCGTAGCCGAACGACTTCAGGAAGTGCATCGGAAACAGGATCATCGCGGCCATCGACAGCGCGACCGTCGTGGCCGAGAACAACACCGTGCGGCCCGCGGTCGCCATGGTGTGAATGAGCGCGTCGTCGCGGCTTGCTCCTCCGGCCATCTCGTCCCGGAAGCGGCTGACGATGAGCAACGTGTAGTCGATCGCCAGGGCCAGGCCCAACGCGGTGCTGAGGTTGAGCGCAAAGATCGACACATCGGTGGTGAACGCGATCAGGCGGAGCACCGCGAGCGTGCCCAGGATCGACATTCCGCCGATCGCGATGGGCAAGGCGGCGGTGAACAAGCCGCCGAACACCCACACCAGCACGACGAAGCTGAGCGGGATGGCGATCGCCTCCACTACCAGCACGTCGCGCTGCGCCTGCTCCGTGATCTGCGCGTTGACCATTGCGACCCCGCCTGACCGCACGCCGACCCCGTTGCGGTCATGCGCGAACCGGTGCGACAGGGCGTCTGCGTACTTTTGTGAGTCGGTCTCGCCGCCACTGATACCCGCGACGATCAGCCCGGACCTTCCGTCCTTGCTCACCAGCGACGCGGCGGCGGCCGGCGGCGCGGTCCATGCCGACGTCACGCTGGTCACGTGCGCGGACCGGCTCAGCTGATCGGCGATATCGGTGCCGACTGCGCGGGCCGCCGTGCTCGTGGCGCCGCCCGGGTCGGAAACGATGAACAGCAATTGCACGTCGCCCTGGCCGAACTTGTCGGTCAGAAGCTTTGCTGCCCTTGCCGATTCGGACGTGGGATCCTGCAGTCCGCCGGCCGACAGGCTCTTGGCGACCGGGATCCCGAAGATGCCCGCGGCCACCATCACGAGCCCTGCGATAGCGATCGTCCGCGCCGGGGCGGCAATGGCCAGCCCTGCGATGCGGCGCAGCAGGCCGCCCCGGAATGCACGGGTGGTGTCGGTGACCGCCGTCCTACGGGTCGTGGCTCCAGACCGTCCGATGTCGCCCGCCATGGGGACCACCCGCCCTTAAAAAAATTCCGATCTCAACGGTCGGTGACTTTTGTCAACAATGGGTGACTTGAAGCGTACGCCGCGTCGCGGCCTCAAGTCAACAGCGGCTGACATACAGTTTGGGGATGGGTGCGAAGAGGCCTCGAAATGCAGCTCAGACCCGCGCCGACATCCTCGCGGCGGCGCGCCGCCGTTTCGCGACGGAAGGTTTCGAGCGCACCACCTTGCGGGCCATCGCGGCGGATGTCGGCGTGGACGCTGCGCTGGTGATCCGCTACTTCGGCAGCAAGCAGGACTTGTTCGCCACAGCGACCGAATTCACCATCAAGCTGCCGGACCTGACCAGGGCCGACCCGAGCGACATCGCGGACATGCTGCTGCCGCGCTATTTCGCGGTGTGGGAAGACGACCAGTCGTTCCTGGCGTTGCTGCGGGCGGCGATGACAAGCCGGGTCGCGGCGGACACGCTCAACGAAACTTTGGCCACGCATGTCGCGCCGACGCTGAGGGGCGCCACGCCGGACCATCACGTGCAGCGGATTGCGTTGACGGATGCGTTCGTCATTGGGCTTGCCGCGACGCGATCCGTGCTCGGCACACCGATAGCCAACCTCAGCCGCGAAGAACTCAGCCGCTGGGCCGGCCCGGTCTTTCGGCAGCTACTAACTGGGCCGGCCCCGTCGTAATATCGCGCTGGTCACCCTGCTGAATGCGGCCCCCGTCCCTAACCGGTGACCGTCATCTGATCGTTGCTGCTGGCCCACGACCGGGCGAAGACGTCGATCGGCACCTGTTCGTCGCGGCCCTCCTCGCTGCCGCTGTCGTTGAGGTGCACGATGCCGGCCGCGGTGTCGACGCCGGTGACCACGACGGCGTGGTTGGCTTCCGGTTGGCCGTCCGGGGTCTTGTCCTCGACAGGCTCGCGCCAGATGACTTCGGAGTTGACCCCGACGATCACCTTGCGGCCCTTGGCCAGATCCTGCTCGAGCGCCGACATACCGGTCGGGACACCGGTCTTCGCGGCGCTCTCCTCGTCGGTGGAGGTGGCGCGGATGCCGTAGTGCGCGAGGAGCGCCGGCTCGTCGTCGAACGAGGTGCCGGCGCCGGGTTTGCGCTTCTTCGGCTTGGTGTAGATCGGTCCGGCGTGGACGGTGCTCGGCGTGGCCTGGGCCAGCTTGACGATGGCCTGCTCGGAGGGCGGCTTGCCGGTCAATTCACCGACCACGTCGGCGACCGCCATCTCCACGCAGTCGTCGTCGTATCCCTGGTAGCGCCAGAACGGGGCGGCCGCCGCGGGGTTGCCGTACAGCGTGCCCGCGCCGCGCGGCGGGTCGGGGGTGGCGTGCGCGCTGACCACCGCCGGGCCCAGCGCGGTGGCGGCCGCCAGCAGGGCCACGCCCGCCGCCCGGGCCGCGGTCGCAGTGCGGGTGCCGATCATGCCGTGAATATCTGAGGAGAGTGGCGCGGCGTTACTTTGTTGAGATGCCACGTCCGATGCGCTTCGACGTCAGCGACGCCGTCGGCGAGCAGGCCTGGCTGGCGGCCACCTACTACCCGGCGCCCCGCGGCGCCGACGCCCTACTCGTCTGCCTGCCGGGCGGCACCTACAGTCGCGACTACTGGGACCTGAAGTTCCCCGGCCGCAGCGGCTACAGCTTCGCGGATTTCGCCACCGAGAACGGCTACGGCGTGGTGACGATCGATCCGCTGGGCACCGGCGAAAGTTCCAAGCCGGCAAGAGATTTCGATTTCACCGACATAGCCGCCGCGCTCGCGCGGGCCGTCTCCGCGCTGCCGGAGGCGACGGGCGAGCGCGTCCGCACGCTGGCCGTGGCGCATTCGCTGGGCGGTTACCTCGCAATCGTTCAGCAATCGCTGTTTTCCAGCTACGCGGGCCTGGCGGTCCTCGGCTGCACCAACCAGTACGTCGCGCCGCTGAACCTGGATGCCGGCTTCATCGCCCGGGCGGGCACCGCCGAGGGCCGCGCCGAGCTGGCCCGGCAGATCCTCGCCGCCCTTCCCGAGCCGTATGCCGAGGGCCCGCGCGAGTACCTGCAGAGCTGGTTTCACCTGGCCGATGTGCCCGCCGACGTCGTGGCGGCGGACTGTGTCACCGCAAAGTCGGTGGTACCGCGGGTATTCGGCACCGCAATGATCCCCGGCGTGGTCGCCGAGCACGCGGCACAGATCGACGTTCCGGTGCTCGTCGGCTTCGGCGTCGTCGACGTCTCACCGGACCCACGCGCGGAGGCCGGCCTGTACCGCCGCAGCCCCGACCTCACGACCGTCGTGCTTCCCGAAAGCGCGCACTGCCACAACATGGCGTCGAGCCGCCAGCGGCTGTGGAGGCGCGTGCTCGATTGGGCCGCGACCGTAAAGTGTGCGTCGTGACCCAGACTCTCGATGCACGGCTCGCCCCATTTACGCCCTCGGTGCTCAGCCTTTTTCGGTTCGTCTACGGCTTGCTCTTCGCCGCGAGTGGCTCGATCATCCTCTTCGATTGGCCCGTCCGTCCGGCCTTTCCCGCGGGGTTCGGTACCTGGCCCACCTGGTATGCCGGCCTGATCGAGTTCGTCACGGGGCTCCTGATCGCGGCCGGGTTGTTCACCCGCCCCGCCGCTTTCATCGCGTCAGGGCAGATGGCGGTCGCCTATTTCTGGATGCACCAACCGAAGGCGCTGTGGCCGGTCGGCGAACCGCCTGCGGGCAACGGTGGGCTGTTGGCGATCCTGTTCTGCTTCGCTTTCTTCCTGCTGGTCTTCACCGGCGGCGGGCGCTACTCGATCGACGCCCTGCGCGCCGGGCGCGCTACACCGCGCAGTGCGGGTGCGGTTCCGGGTCGAAACACGTGACGGTTCCATAGGGGCAGCGGGGCAGGTAGATGCCGCCGCCTTTCCGCCAGCCTTTCCGGACCAGCTTTCTGGCCAGGTAGCGCGACGCCGTCAGCGCCTTGGCTTTCTCCGGCGCGGGGTAAAGGCGGGGGTTGTCGTAGGCGTCATAGATGTCTTCGGCGAGTGCGTCGATGAGTTCGATGACGTCGCGGGGTGTGGCCATGCTTCACCAGGTTCCCGTTTCGATGACCAGGGAATCTTATCACCGGCACGTTCTCTGACCAGGCCCGTACTTCCGATCGACCAGCGATAATGGCATTCTCTATATCCGAGAAGCCATTTCCGCGCGGACGAGAGGACATCCAGATGGGCGCAGACCGACGATGCGACGGGCTGGTCGCGCTCGTCACGGGAAGCAGCCGGGGCCTGGGCAAGGCGATCGCCGAGCGGCTCGCCGCGCACGGTGCCACGGTGGCGCTCACCGCCCGCACGATGGAACCAGATGCCAAGTACCAGGGATCCCTGAGCCAGACCCGCGACGAGATCGTGGCCGCCGGTGGCCGCGCAGTCGCGGTCCAGGCGGACCTTTCGCAATCCGACGAGCGCGAAAGGATTTTCGCGGAGGTGGTGAGCGCCGTCGGCTCCCCGGACATCCTCGTCAACAACGCCGCGGTCACGTTCCTGCGGCCGCTCGACGGCTTCCCCGAGCGGCGGGCCCGGCTGATGATCGAGATGCACGTCCTCGGCCCGCTGCACCTCAGCCAGTTGGCGATCCCCGCGATGCGGGAGCGGGGGCGGGGCTGGATCCTCAACCTGACGTCGGTGGGCGGCGACCTGCCGCCGGGGCCCCCGTTCTCCGAATTCGACCGGACCGCCGGCTTCGGCATCTACGGCACGGCCAAGGCCGCGCTGAACCGGCTCACCAAGAGCCTCGCCGCCGAGTTGTACGACGACGGCATCGCGGTCAACGCCGCCGCCCCGTCCAACCCGGTCGCGACCCCCGGGGCCGGCACCCTGGACCTGGCCAAGACCGACACCGAGGACATCGAACTGATCACCGAGACGGCCTTTCGGTTGTGCACCTGCGACCCGAAGACGATGACCGGGCGCATCGCGCACACCCAGCCCTTCCTGGCGGAAGTCGGCTGGTCGAAGCCGGTCGGCTAGGTGACCGAGCTCGAGCTGGACGAGCTGCGGGGACGGCTCGCGGCCGCGGGCGTTGCCGGCCTCGCCCCGCTGGCCGGTGGCGCGTCCAGCCTCACGTTCTCCGGTGAGCGCGACGGCCGCGCGGTGGTGATCAAAGTTGCCCCGCCCGGGGTCGCGCCGGTAGCACACCGCGACGTGCTGCGCCAGGCGCGCGTCATGAAAGCGCTTGCCGGGAGCCAAGTTCCGGTCCCCGAGGTGCTCTGGGAGGACGCGGGCGCCCCGCCGCTCTTCGTGATGTCGCGCGTCGAAGGCGACTGCGTAGAGCCGCTTTTCGACGGTTGCCCGCCGGCCGCCGACCTGGCCGGGCGTTACCGCAACGCATGCCGCGTCATGGCCGCCCTGCACCGGCTGTCACCGGCCAACCTCGGATTTGCGGGTGAACCGGTCATGGAGCCGGCCGCGGAAGTGCGGCGCTGGTCCGACACGCTGCAGACCGTCGACGCGGCGCTGGTGCCCGGCTGGCCGGGCGTGCGGGACGCGTTATTTGCGTGCGCCCCAACGGCCCTGGGCCCGAGCGTGGTTCACGGGGACTTCCGGCTGGGCAACCTGCTGGCCGACGGCGACCGGATCAACGCGGTGATCGATTGGGAGATCTGGGCGATCGGCGACCCGCGCATCGACGTGGGCTGGTTCCTGATCAACTCCGACCCCGACACCTATCGTCGCGTGCGATCGCCCGGCATCGCGCCACCGACCGACGAGCTCGCCGACATCTACCAACGCGAGTTGGGTTGCGAGGTAGCCGATTTGGGCTGGTTCAGCGCGCTGGCGTGCTTCAAGTCGGCCGCCACCTGGGCGCTGATCGTCAAGCACAATCGCCGAAGGCGCTCTCCGCGAACCGAATTGGAAGCGATGGCGGCCGTGTTGCCGAGGCTGCTGGAGCGAGCGCTGTTAATGCTGGACTAGCCGTGGCTCAGCGGCACCGGGCATACAAATTTTGGCAGACCATTCCGATACGATCCGAACGCGTTGACGGACCGACCTCGTCGCGCGGCGACGCGTACAGATCGGGTGTCTCCGTGATTATTCGGTCGATCACCCCTGGCCCCGGCGTGAAGGGATCCACCGGGTCTGCGCGCGCGATGCCGACGCCGCCCGCGAGCGTCATGGCCGGCATCCCTACGGCCAAAAGCGCAACGGCGAGCGGGTGACGTTTCATAGCAGACGATCGTAGCGCTCCAGGGGAGGAAATGGTTGCCCCCCAGCATTACGGTCCAACGTCGCGTTTCAGTCACGAATGCAAAACAACTGCGGCGGTCCGAGCAGCAAATGCGGCCAGATGAATTCGGCACTGCCTACGGTGTCGTCCGTGAGGCCCATCGCCGTGGTCGTCCGCCGCGCCGCGGTTATCGCGGTCTGCCTAACCATGCTCGTGGCGACCGCGACGCCGGCCACCGCCGACCCCGAAGTCGACCCGGCGGCCGCCACGGCGCCGGCGGCCGAGGGACAGGTTCCCTCGAACCCTCCAGCAACCCTCCAAACCCCCGATGGCTGGACACTCGGCCTGGGCGCGAAGGACGAGTCGCAGGTTCCGGTGGCGCCGTTGACGACCGCCGCGTCGTCCCGCGAGTACCTGTCGAGCGGAATCTTCGTCGGCTCGCTGATCGGGCCGGAACAGCCCCGGGGCGAGCTCGAGGTGGGCTACGAGATCGGCTGTGGCATCGACATGAGCACGTCCAACGGCGTCACGATGGCGGGTAGTGCGGGCGTCACGCCGTCGCTCGGGACGACCGCACTTATCCCTGGTGTGACGACGGGCATTCTGCCGTTGATCTCCACACCGGTTAACGGTGTGCTGAGCGTCGGTCTCAAGCCCGGCCTGGTGATCGTGGTGCCGGTGATCAAGAAGGAGTTCAAGGGCGCGAGTCCGTGGGTGATGATCAGCAACTTCCACGTCAAGATCGACGGCTGCGTGGGCCAGTCATTCATCCGCTCCTATGCGACGCTGACGCGGATCACCGACCAATCCGACGTGATCTTGTCCTACGTCGGCGTCACCAAAGCCGTTTAGCTATAAGCGATGCCCGCCAGCTTGTCCGCGAACTTCGCCTCGGCGGCCGCGCGCAACCGGAGCAGGTGTTCGGAAGGGAACAAGTCGGGCGCCGGTTGACGGTCCTTCAGCAACAGGCGGGCCAGCGTCACCTTGTGGACTTCGGTCGGGCCGTCGGCAAGGCCGAGCACGAATGACTCGACCAGGTACTGCACGAAGGGCATCTCGTGCGTGGTGCCCAGCGACCCGTGCAGCTGAAGCGCCCGCGCCGACACGTCGTGTAAGACCTTCTGCATCATCGCCTTGACCGCCGAGATGTCCGCTCGCACCGCCTTGTAGTCGTTGAATTGGTCGATCTTCCAAGCGGTTTGCAGGGTCAGCAGCCGGAACGCCTCGATCTCCATCCACGAGTCGGCGACCATCTCCTGCACCAGCTGCTTGTTGGCCAGGACCTCGCCCTGGGTGTAGCGCGACACCGCCCGCTCGCAGATCATGTCGAAGATGCGGCGGACCAGGCCCACCGTGCGCATGGCGTGATGAATTCGCCCGCCGCCCAGGCGGGTTTGGGCGACGACGAACGCCCCGCCGCGCGGGCCCAGCATGTGATCGGCCGGCACCCGCACGTCCTCGTAGCGAACATAACCTTCGCGCCCACCGCCGCCCAGCGGTTGGTATCCCAGCCCGACGTCGCGCATCACGTTGATGCCCGGCGTGCCGCCCGGCACGACGAACATCGAGTAGCGCTCATACGGGGGCGCCTCGGGGTCGGTCATCGCCATGACAATGATGAACGACGCCATCGAGGCGAACGACGAAAACCACTTCTCCCCGTTGATGATCCAGTGGTCGCCGTCGGGCACGGCGCTGGTGCGGAACACCTTGGGGTCCGCGCCGCCCTGCGGCTCGGTCATCGAGAAGCACGACACGATGCGGTTGTCCAGCAACGGCTCCAGGTAGCGCGCCTTGAGCTCGGGGGTGCCGTAGTGCGCGAGGATCTCGCTGTTGCCCGAATCGGGGGCCTGCGAGCCGAAGACGATCGGCGCGCATTCCGAGCGGCCCAGGATCTCGTTGAGCAGTGCCAGCTTCACCTGGCCGTAGCCCGGGCCACCCAGGTGCGGGCCGAGGTGGGTGGCCCACAGCCCCCGCTCCTTCACGATCTCCTGCAGGGGCGGGATGAGCGCTTGGCGGACCGGATCGCCCAGGTCGTGCGACTCCTTGACGATCAGGTCGATCGGTTCGCACTCGCTGCGTACGAACTCCTCGACCCATTTCAGTTGTTCGGCCCACTGCGGGTCGGTGGAGAAGTCCCACGACATCCGTCGTCCCCTCTCGGTTCGGTCACTGGGACCACTTTTTTCGGCGTTCGGCCGCTTCCTCGGTCGCGTGCGTGAGCACCTGGTTGCGGTTCTCCAGCTCCAGGGCCGACGACAAGCTCGTCGCGTCGGTATTCACCTGCAGCGCACGCTTTGTCAGCTGGACTCCGAGCGGGGACAGGTCGGAGATCAGCACTGCCAACTCCGTTGCACGCTCGAGCAACCGATCGGGTTCGACGATCTCGCTGACCAGCCCGCGTCGATCGGCCTCAGCGGCCGAGACCGTGCGCCCGGTGAGCATCCAGTCGGCCGCGACGCTGGTGCCGACAATGCGGGGGAGGTGATAACTCATGCCCATCTCGGCCCCGGACAGCCCGAGCAGGATGGCGGCGTTGCCGAAAGAGGCTTGGGCCGAACAGATCCGGATGTCGGCGGCGAGGCACAGCGCGAACCCCGCGCCGACGCATGGGCCGTTGACCGCGGCGATGACGGGCTGTGGCAACCGGTGCACCCCCTCGGCGAGCGCGGCCATGCCCTCCTGGAAGCGCATCCGGTCCAGCGCCGGGGCGGTCGCCTCCGGCACGTTCGGCCCGAAGTCGCGCATGTCGATCCCGGCGCAAAAGCCGCGACCGGCGCCCGTCAGGACAACGGCGCGCACCGCCCGGTCGACCGCCAAATCGCCCAGGGCCGTGGCCAATTCGGATTGCATGACCTCGTTGATCGCATTGAGCCGCTCCGGGCGGCTCAACCGGACGACGACGACGCCGTCGCAGGGCCGGTCGAGTTCGAGCGTGTGGGTCACCCACCGATCGTAAAGCGTCTCTCGGTCCAGGAGAATAGCCTTCTCCGAAATCGCGAATCTGTTCTCGTCACACCAGTCCCAGCGCAGAAGGGATCGGCTTTCTGCCCGCCTCAAAGCGACAACGCGACGAGTTGGCCGCCACGCGGAGCCATTGTCGCTGCGAGGCGGGCACAAAGGATGGTCCTTCCGGCGGCGCGACTAGGGTGGCGGATGCGGCCGCGAGGCGGAACACGATGGATTGCAACCTAATTCGGGACCGGAGCGATGGTTGCCGATAACGACGCATAATCCGCCGCGCAGCGGGTAGCCCGCCGCCATGACCAAGATCGGATACTTCCTTTCCAGTGAGCAGTTCGGCCCCAAGGAACTGGTCGACCAGGCCAAGCGCGCCGAGGCGGCCGGCTTCGACGCGCTGTGGATCTCCGACCACTTTCACCCGTGGAACGACGAGCAGGGCCAGAGCCCGTTCGTGTGGGGCGTGATCGGCGCGCTGTCGGAGGCGACGTCGCTGCCGGTCAGCACGGCCGTCACCTGCCCGACGGTACGGACGCATCCGGCGATCATCGCGCACGCGTCGGCCACCGCGGCCGTCCAGCTCGACGGCCGCTTCGTGCTGGGGGTCGGCAGCGGTGAGGCGCTCAACGAGCACATCCTGGGCGACCCCTGGCCGTCCGCCGGCGTGCGCCAGGAGATGCTGGAGGAGGCCGTCGAGGTCATCCGCAAGTTGCACCGGGGCGGCGAGGTGAGCCACCACGGCAAGCACTACGAGGTTCAGGAAGCCCAGATTTACACGCGGCCAGAGCGGCCGGTGCCGATCTACGTCTCCGGCTTCGGCCCGCAGGCCGTTCAGCTGGCCGCGCGCATCGGTGACGGATACAGCATCGCGATGCCCGAGGCGGACCTGGTCAAACAGTTCCGGGAGGCAGGCGGCGGCGACAAGCCGGTGCAGGGTGGCACCAAAGTGAGCTGGGACCAGGATCCCGACGCCGCGCTGAAGGTGGCGCATCGATTGTGGGCGAACGAGGGGCTGCCGGGACAGACGTCGCAGATTCTGCCGCGGCCCAAGGACTTCGCCGCGCTCATGTCGTTGGTGCCGCCGGAGAAGGTCGCCGAGAGCGTCGCGTGCGGACCGGATCCGGACAAGCACATCGCGCAGGTGCGCAAGTACCTCGACGCCGACATCGACGAGGTCTACGTGCAGCAGATCGGCCCCGACATGGACGGGTTCTTCGCGGCGTGGGAGCGCGACGTGCTGCCCGCGCTACGCGGCTGAGCCTCAGCCGAAGTCGGTGCCGGTGGTGAGGTGTTCCCATTTCGCGATCTCGGCCGCGCGGGCGTCCGTGACGTAGCGGTAAAGGCCCAGGGCGTCCGGGCCCAGCAGCAGAAATCCCGGCGGCTCACCCGACTCGACCGCGGCCATGATCGCGGCGGCCGCCTTGGCGGGGTCGCCGGCCTGGTTCCCGTGCATCGTGTCGTTTTCCTTGCGGCGCTGCCCGGCGGTGGCCGCGTAGTCGTCGATCACCGTGGCCGTCTGCGCGAGCGAGCGCCCGGCGAAGTCGGTGCGGAACGCGCCGGGTTCGACGACCGTCACCGAGATGCCCAGCGGCGCGAGCTCCCCGCGCAGCGCCCCGCTCATCCCCTCGATGGCGGCCTTGGCGGCGGCGTAGTACCCGGATCCCACCGGGGTGACGGTTGCGCCGATCGAGGAGATATTCACGATCGCCCCGCTGCGGCGGGCTCGCATCCCCGGCAGGACGGCCTTGATCATCGCGACGCTGCCGAAGAAGTGCGTCTCGAACAATTCGCGCACCGCGGCGTCCTCGCCTTCCT
Source organism: Mycobacterium sp. UM_CSW (assembly GCF_000455205.1). Classification (GTDB taxonomy): domain Bacteria; phylum Actinomycetota; class Actinomycetes; order Mycobacteriales; family Mycobacteriaceae; genus Mycobacterium. The sequence continues at coordinate 138,267 of NZ_AUWQ01000001.1, forward strand.
CCACCGCGGCGCGATAGCCGTAGCCGGCGTTGTTGACCAGAACGTCCACGCCGCCGAACCGCTCGTCGGCCTGTCGCGCCGCGGCGGCGACCAGCGCGGGATCGGTGACGTCGAGCGCGACGGCGAGCACCCGCTCCGTCGGGCCCAGGTCGGACACCTTCGCGACGTCACGCGCGGTGACGACCGCATTGTGTCCGGCGGCGATGACGGCCTCGGCGAGCGCGCGGCCGAGCCCGGTCGAGCAGCCGGTGATGAGCCAGGTGGACATGACGTGTCTCCTTCCGTCGGGGCGCAACTCAGTCCAGCAGCGCGCGGCCCACGATCTGCGGATCCGGCCCGCCCACGACTTCGTGGTCCTTGTCGTCGTAGTCGGACTTGGCCAGAACGTAGCGCATCGCGTTGATCCGGGCGCGCTTCTTGTCGTTGCTGCGCACCACGATCCACGGGGCGGCGTCGGTGTCGGTCGCGGTGAACATCGCCTCCTTGGCCGCGGTGTAGTCGTCCCATCGGGTCACCGACTCCATGTCCATCGGCGAGAACTTCCACTGCCGCACCGGGTCGACCAGCCGGATGGCGAACCGGGTGCGTTGCTCGGCCGGCGAGACCGAGCACCAGAACTTCGTCAGGTCGATCCCGTTGTCGACCAGCATCCGCTCGAAAAGCGGTGCCTGCTCCATGAATTCGGCGTATTGCTCGGGCGTGCAGAAGCCCATCACCCTTTCGACGCCGGCGCGGTTGTACCAGGAGCGGTCGAACAGCACGATCTCGCCGCCGGCCGGCAGGTGGGTGATGTAGCGCTGGAAATACCACTGCGATCGTTCGCGATCGCTCGGCTTCTCCAGCGCCACCACCCGCGCGCTGCGGGGATTGAGATGCTCCATGAACCGCTGAATGGTCCCGCCCTTGCCGGCGGCGTCGCGGCCCTCGAACACGATCACGTGCCGGGCGCCGGTGCGCTTGGCGTGGTTTTGCAGCTTCAGCAGCTCGATCTGCAGCCTGCGCTTCAGCCGCTCGTATTCCTCGCGCGGCATCCGGTGGTCGTACGGGTAGCGCTCGCGCCACGTGTCGACGTGGTTGCCGTCCCGGTCGAGCAGGACCGGGTCGTCGTCGTCCTCGTCGTTGACGGTGTAGCCGTGATCGCGCGTGGAAAGGGCGTCCAGATCTATCTCTGCCATAGTCCGGGGTATTCCCGGTGCGGCATCGATTCATCAACCCGTGGCGGCGCAGCGCTCCAGCCGGAAGGTGCGCTTGAAGCCGGCCGGCTGCGTCGTCAGCGTCACCTCGACCGCGCCGCTCGGGGCGACGACGTAGCGTTCTTCGACGTCCGGGCCCTCGCTCCACCGCCCGACCGGCTGGCGGCCGAGGTCGTCGCGGTCGCGCAGGGCCGGGTCGAACGGGAAGAGCACCGGATCATACGGCGTGACGTCGCCGTCGGGCCGCCCGTCGATCAGGCGGCTGCACTCCACGAAGCGGAAGTGTCCGATGTTGTGCGCCGCCCGATAGGTGCGGCTGACGACCAGCGGCGTGCGCCCGTCCGCCGGAAGCGACGCGTCCTTGGGCACGATCGGGTCGAAGACCACGTCCGTGCCGGCCTGCGCCTCGCGGAAGACCCCGAAGTGCCGCGAAAAGCGTTCGGACAGCGCGAAACCCGCTTCCTTGTCGAGGAAGACCGCCAGGCCGATGGCCGTGGCCGCGAAGGGGTGCGGGGAGCGCTTGACCCGCTTTTCACCGAAGGCGCTGCGCAGCATCCGGGCAACCAGCGGGAAGCCCCCGGCCCCGCCCACCACGTAGATGCCCGCCACCTCCGACCAGTCCACGTCCTTGCCGTCCCGGGTCGGCCCCTGCAGGACGCGCTGCAGCAGTTCGGTCGTCTGGTCCACGAGCGGCGCACACACGGAGTAGACGTCATCGATGCCGCAGGAGAACGGGGGCCGGTCGACCGCGTCGATTCCGGTGAGGTCCACCAGGAAACGGCGCGTCTGCGGCCCGACGGCCTCCTTGCGGGCGGCGCACTCGTCCTTGAGCAGCTCGCGCGTGGCGGGGCCCGCCGCGTTCAGGTTCAGCCGGTCGAGGACGAGGTCCACGATCGCCTCGTCGAAGTCGTCACCGCCGAGGCGTTGGATGCCCTCGCTGACCACGACCTCGTTCTCGTGCCCGGTCATCCTGAGCAGCGACGCGTCGAAGGTGCCGCCGCCGAGGTCGTAGATGAGGACGTGCTCGCGCTTGGCGGTGATCGTGGAGCGGTACCGGTGCGCATACTCGAGGCTGGCGGCCGACGGCTCGTTCAGCAGCGCGACGACGTGGAAACCCGCCGCGACGAATGCGTCCAGGGTCAGCAGGCGCTGGGCGCTGGATGCGTTGGCCGGCACGCTGATCGCCGCCTCGATGGTCTCGCCGGGCGCGAGGGTGGCGTTGGACCGGGTTTGCAGGTCGCTCTTCAGCTGCTCCAGAAAGCCGGTGAGCAGGTCGGCCAGCCGATGGTCGCGGCCGGCCAGGTGTATCTCGGTCTGCGGACCCGCCTCGTTGAGAAGGCGTTTGAACGATCGCAACACCGACCACCCCGGCTCGTGGCGGACGGCGGCGGCGTCCGGCCCGAACCGCAACCTCCCGTCGGTGTGGGCGGCGATGAGCGACGGCCAGGCGTCCAGACCGTCGAACGAGATGACCGGATAGTTGCCCCGGTCGACGGCCGCAACGACGGTGTGGGTGGTGCCGAAGTCGATACCGAGCCTCATCGCGCAATATTAGGACCGCGGCACGGCCGAAGGCATCAACCGTTACGGGCGTGGGCGATCAATCCTCGAAGTGACGGTTGTAGTCGCTGCGCTCGAGCCACCACTGCAGGCTGTAGGTCCCCTTCGCGATCATGAGCATCAGCACCGCGGAGGCGAAGGTGACGATCAGGTTCACAGTCTTTCCATTTCTCGTGCCATGAGCGAGTTCTCGAGGAATCCGTACTGCCTCGGGTAGTGCCTTCGCGGCGGGCCCGGTTCATCCGCCGAGGTCATGAGCGTGCGCCGCACGATTGCGATGAACCGGCGGCCGATTCGCTGGCGGCGCGGCCCCAGGGCCGCCGCGGTGCCGAACACCACTTGCTGCGTGCTGATCAGGACTTCGGCGGACGACGCCTCGACCGTGGGCGGCTGGCTTGTGCGCTGTTTGACGGGATCGGTTGTTCTCGCGAGTCCCGTTGGTGATGCCGACATTTCGTCTATCTCTTTTCGATGCGGTGGTCCCGTGACCGGATGAACCCGGCGTTGGTGAAATCACCGTAAGAGCGACGAGCGGCATTCGTCGTGAGTAGTCGACTACCCCTTTGCCTCGACGGCGCCAGCTGCGGACTTCGCGCCCCACTGCCGTTGCACCTCCCGCTCGGCGGGGGTGGGGATCAGCCCGGCGGGTGCGAACCGTTTCGACGGCACCGGGTCGTCCTCGGTCAACGGCCGTCCGCCACCGCCGAGCGCCCTGAGCGCGACGGCGATGCCCGCGACGAACACGATGACGACGACCAACGCGAAGAGGATCGACAGGGTGCCCTGAATGGCGGTGTTCCTGATGACCTCGTCGAGTTGGCGGGCGTTCTTCGCGGCACCGAACGCGGTCTTGCCGGCGTGTTTGGCCGCCAGGTACTGGGAGTGCTGGGTCCAGTAGCCGACGGCGGGATCGCCGGAGAAGATCTTCTGCCACGACGCGGTCAGCGTGACGGCCAGGTCCCACAGCAGCGGAATCCCCGGGATCCACGCCCATTTCAGCAGGCCCTTCTTGATGACCACGACGGTGATGACAGTCAGCGCGATCGCCGCGAGCAGCTGGTTGGCGATGCCGAACAGCGGGAAGAGGGTGTTGATGCCACCCAGCGGATCGGTCACCCCCATCAGCAGGGTGCTACCCCAGGCGGCGACGACGGCGAGGCTGCAGATCCACACGCCGGGCCGCCAGCTCGGGTTGCGCAGCTTGGCCAGCGGGCCGCCGAAGTTGCCGAGCGTGTCGGAGAGCATGAAGCGGTTGACCCGGGTCCCTGCGTCGACAGTGGTCAGGATGAACAGCGCCTCGAACATGATCGCGAAGTGATACCAGAACGCCTTGAGCCCGGCCCCGCCGAACACCCGCTGCAGCACCTCGGACATGCCGAACGCCAGCGTCGGCGCCCCGCCGGTGCGCGAGACGATGGACTTCTCGCCGACACTGGCGGCGGCCTGGTTGATCTGGTCCGCCGTGGCCGGGGCGCCGGACAGGCCGAGCTTGTTGACGTATTGCGCGGCGGTTGACGCGGTGCCGCCCGTCTGCGCGGCGGGCGCGTTGAGGGTGAAGTACAGGTGCTGGTTGATGATCGATGCGGTGATCAGCGCCATGACCGCGACGAACGACTCGGTGAGCATGCCGCCGTAGCCGATCAGCCGCATCTGGCTTTCCTTCTCCAGCATCTTCGGCGTCGTCCCGGACGAGATCAGCGAGTGAAATCCTGATAGGGCGCCGCACGCGATCGTGATGAACAGGAAGGGGAACAGCGATCCGGCGAACACCGGGCCGTTGCCCCGGGTGGCGAACTGTGAGACTGCGGGCGCCTGCATCATCGGCTGTGCGATGCAGATGCCGAGCGCGATGAGCCCGACGGCGCCGACCTTCATGAACGTCGATAGGTAGTCGCGCGGCGCCAGCAGCAACCACACCGGCAGCACCGACGCGCCGAGGCCATAGATGATCAGGCACCAGCACAGGGCGACGGGGGAAAGGGTGAACCAGGATGCGCCCCAGGATGTTTCGGCGACCCAGTTGCCGGACGCCACGGCGAGCAGCAGTAGCGCGAAGCCGATCACGGACACTTCCGACACCCGCCCTGGCCGCAGGAACCGCAGGTAGCAGCCCATGAACAGGGCGATGGGGATGGTCATGGCGATGGAGAACACGCCCCACGGGCTCTTGGCCAGTGCCTGCACCACGATCATTGCCAGCACCGCGATCAGGATCACCATGATGACGAGCACCCCGAGGAGGGCGGCGGCCCCGCCCACCGCGCCCAGCTCGTCGCGGGCCATCTGGCCCAGGGAACGGCCGCGGCGCCGGGTGGATATCCAGAGCACCAGGTAGTCCTGCACGCAGCCGCCGAACACCGCGCCGGCGATGATCCAGATGGTCCCGGGCAGGTAGCCCATCTGGGTGGCCAGCACCGGGCCGACGAGCGGCCCGGCTCCCGCGATCGCGGCGAAATGATGCCCGAACAGCACGCGCCGGTCGGTGGGCACGTAGTCGGTGCCGTCGTCGAGCACCTCGGCCGGGGTGGCGTGGTCGTCGCGCGGACGCACGATCTTCATTTCGACCAACCGGGCATAGAACCGGTACCCGATGATGTAGGTGCAGATCGCCGCGACCACGAACCAGATCGCGTTCACCGTCTCGCCGCGCGCGGTGGCGATGATCGCCCAGGCGATGGCGCCGATCACGGCGATCACGGCGAAGACGGCCTTGTGCCGGGCGGTGATGGGGGACCGGTCGATGATCGCGACCGGCGGTAGCTCTTGGAGAGTGTGGATGAAGCTGACGCCTTTGTCGTGCTCTTTGATTGCCACGGCGAAAACCCTACGCGCGCAAGGTTGACAATTCCTGTTTGCAAGGGCGTTTTAATACAGCGCCCGCACCGCGTCGATGGTGTCGGCGTCGGCGGGGCCCTTGTCGTCGCGGTAGCGCACCACCCGTGCGAACCGCAACGCCAGGCCGCCGGGATAGCGCGACGACTTCTGCACGCCGTCCAGGGCCACCTCGACCACCTGCTCCGGCCGCAGCTGCACGACGTAGGAGTCGGTACCGCTTACGGCGAGTTCGCCGAACCGGGTGGTCTGCCAGTCGAGCATCGCATCGGTCATGCCCTTGAAAGTCTTTCCCACCATCACGAATTCGCCGGTGGCCGGGTCGCGGGCGCCCAGGTGGATGTTGGAGAGCTTGCCGCGGCGGCGCCCCGATCCCCACTCGACGGCGAGCACCACCAGATCCAGGGTGTGCACCGGCTTCACCTTCAGCCAGCCCGCGCCGCGGCGCCCCGCCAGGTACGGCGCGTCGGGCGCCTTGGCCATCACGCCCTCGTGGCCGGCGGCCAGGGTCGCGTCCAGAAAGGCGGCGGCCCGCGACGGGTCCGACGTCAGCAGCCGGTCCACCCGCTGCGCGGACGGCACCAGGGCGTCCAGGGCGGCCAACCGGTCGGCGGTCGGCGCGTCCAGCAGGTCCACGCCGTCGCGGTGCAGGATGTCGAAGAAGAACACCGAAAGCCGTTGGGCGGCAAGGGCCGCCTCGATGTCGACGGATCGGCCGAAGCGCGAGGCGGTGACCTGGAAGCGATGTGGCCGGTTGTCGGCCCGCAGCGCAATCGCCTCGCCGTCGGCGATCAGGTCGGTGGCCGGCAGCGCCAGCGTCGCCTCGACCACCTCCGGCAGCCGGGCGGTGACGTCGTCGAGGCTGCGGGTGTAGACCGTGACCTGGTCGCCGGAGCGGTGGATCTGCACTCGCGCGCCGTCCAGCTTCGCCTCGAAAATGCTTGTGCCGCCGTGTCGTTCGAGCGCATCGGCTACGCCCGGCGCGGTCTGGGCCAACATCGGGCTGACCGGCCGGCCCACCCGCAGGGTGAACGCGTCCAGGGCCGCGGTCGAGCCGGACAGGGCGGCCTTTAAACAAGCCACAGCCACCGCCGGCAAGTCCCCGCCCAGCATTGCGGCGCGTTGGACCGACGCGGTGGGGAGCCCGGCGGCCTTGGCCACGGCATCGGCCATGATCCCGGCCAGCGCCCCCTGGCGCAGCTCGCCGCCGAGCAGGCGCAGCAGGAAGGCCTGCTCGGTTTCGGTCGCGGCGGCGAACAGCGCATCGAGGAGTTCGGCCCGCCGCGCCTGCGATCCCTTGCCCGACACCGCCCCGATCTCGGTGAAGGTGGCGTCGACTCCGGTGACGGTCAGGGTCGGGTCTGACGCCGGCGGCGGCCGGGACCGCAGCGACGCCCAGCCGACCCCGATCTGGCGCTGCCGCAGCTCACCCGACAGCCACGAGACGATGATCGCCGCCGCCTGCGGGTCGGCGCCGGCGCGGCGCAGCAGCTCGGCGATGTGGGCGACCTTGGCCAGCCGCGACGACGTCCCGCCGACATTAAGCGAGGTGCTTGCGACGTCGAAAAGGAGCACGCAATCGAGCTTGGCATGGCTCTTGAACAAGGCGGGGTCAACGTCGCCGGGTCGACACGCTAGCGTGCCTAGGAAACGTTACAAATTTCATGGATTCTGACAAGCCTAACGAGGAGGTCCGGATGGAGATCAACGGGAAGAAGGTCGTCGTCATCGGCGGCGCGTCGGGCATGGGCCGTGCCAGCGCCGAGTTGCTGCACGAACGGGGCGCGGACGTCGCCATACTCGACCGCGAGGGTTCCGACGGCAAGACCGTCGCCGAGGCCGTCAGCGGTGCGTTCTACCCCGTCGACGTCACCGACTTCGCGGGAACCGAGGAGACGCTGCAGACCGCGGTCGACAAGCTGGGCGGCCTGCACGTCGTCATCACCACCGCCGGCGGCGGCATCGCCAAGCGGACCATGACCAAGTCCGGCCCGCACGACCTGGAGTCCTTCCAGTCGGTGATCGATCTCAACCTGATCGCCACCTTCAACATCAGCCGGCTGGCGGCCGCCCACATGGCCAAGAACGAGCCCGAGGACGAGGAGCGCGGCGTCATCATCAACACGGCCTCGATCGCGGCCTTCGAGGGCCAGATCGGGCAGGTCGCCTACACGGCCGCCAAGGCCGGTGTCGCGGGCATGTGCCTGACCATGGCGCGTGACCTTGGTTCGCTGGGCATCCGGGTGCTGGCGATCGCGCCCAGCCTGTTCGCCACGGGGTTGACCCAGGGCATACCGGACGAGTTCGCGGCCGCACTCACCAAGGACGCGGCCTTCCCCAAGCGCCTCGGCCGGCCCATCGAGTACGCCAAACTCGCGGCGGCCATCGTGGACAATCCGATGCTCAACGGCCAGTGCCTGCGGCTGGACGCCGGACAGCGCTTCGCGCCGAAGTAACCCACCCCCGGCGCGGGGCCTCCGCGGGAATAAGTACACTCTTTAGGCAGCCGCCCCGCTCCCCCTCGGAGCGGGGCAGGCAGTCAGCCCGGTAGCGAGGAGGCCCCTCATGGGTATCGCACTGACCGACGACCATCGCGAACTCGCCGAGGTGGCCCGCGCGTTCCTGACCTCACAGAAGGCGCGCTGGGCGGCGCGGTCGCTGCTCGACGCGGCCGAAGAGTCCCGCCCCCCGTTCTGGCAGAACCTGGTGGAGCTCGGCTGGCTCGGCCTGCACGTCGACGAGGAGCACGGCGGCTCCGGCTACGGGTTGCCCGAACTCGTCGTGGTCGTCGAGGAACTGGGCCGCGCGGTGGCGCCGGGACCGTTCGTGCCGACCGTGATCGCCTCGGCGGTGATCGCCAAAGAGGGCACCGCAGAGCAGAAGTCGCGGCTGCTGCCCGGCCTGATCGACGGAACCGTCACCGCGGGCGTCGGCCTGGACAGCAAGGTGCGGGTGACCGACGGCGTGGCGGACGGCGACGCCGGGATCGTGCTGGGCGCCGGGCTCGCCGAGCTGCTGGTGGTCGCCGTCGGCGACGACGTGCTGCTGCTGGACCGGGCCCGCGACGGGGTGACGGTGGACGTGCCCGACAACCTCGATCCGACCCGGCGCTCCGGTCGCGTGCGCCTGCAGGGCGTGCGCGTCACCGCCGACGACATCCTGCCGGGCGCGCGGCTGTCGGCGCTGGCCCGAGCGCGCACATTGCTGGCCGCCGAGGCCGTCGGCGGGTCGGCGGACTGCGTCGAGGCCGCCGTCGCGTATGCCAAGGTGCGCCAGCAATTCGGCCGGACCATCGCGACCTTCCAGGCGGTCAAGCATCACTGCGCGAACATGCTGGTGGCCGCCGAGTCGGCGACCGCCGCGGTCTGGGACGCCTCGCGCGCCGCGGGGGAGGACTCATCGGAGGACGAGGCGCAATTCCGCCTGGTCGCCGCCGCGGCAGCGGCGCTGGCGTTCCCGGCGTACACGCGCAACGCCGAACTCAACATCCAGGTGCACGGCGGCATCGGCTTCACCTGGGAGCACGACGCGCACCTGCACTTGCGCCGCGCGCTGGTGACCGCGGCCCTGTTCGGCGGGGACGCGCCGGCGCTGGATGTCTTCGAGCGCACCGCCGCCGGAGCCGTCCGGGACAACAGCCTGGATCTGCCGCCCGAGGCCGAGGAGCTGCGCACCCGGATTCACGCCGACGCCGCCGAGATCGCCGCCCTGGACAAGAAGGCGCAACTCGACAAGCTGATCGAGACGGGCTACGTGATGCCGCACTGGCCCAAGCCCTGGGGCCGCGCGGCCGATGCGGTGGAGCAGCTCGTGATCGAGGAGGAGTTCCGCGCCGCGGGCATCAAGCGCCCCGACTACTCGATCACCGGATGGGTGATCCTGACCCTGATCCAGCACGGAACCCCTTGGCAGATAGAAAGATTCGTGGAGAAGGCGCTGCGCCAGGACGAGATTTGGTGCCAGCTGTTCTCCGAACCCGAGGCCGGGTCGGACGCGGCATCGGTCAAGACCCGCGCCACCCGGGTCGAGGGCGGCTGGAAGATCAACGGCCAGAAGGTCTGGACGAGCGGGGCGCAGTATTGTGCGCGGGGCCTGGCCACCGTGCGCACCGACCCGGACGCCCCCAAGCACGCCGGCATCACCACCGTGATCATCGACATGAACGCCCCCGAGGTCGAGGTGCGGCCCCTGCGCCAGATCACCGGCGGCTCGGAATTCAACGAGGTCTTCTTCAACGACGTGTTCGTGCCCGACGAGGACGTCGTCGGGGCGCCCAACTCCGGGTGGACCGTCGCGCGCGCGACGCTGGGCAACGAGCGGGTCAGCATCGGCGGCAGCGGCTCGTTCTACGAGGGCCTGGCGGCCAAACTCGTCGAACTGGCGCAGCGGCACTCGGATCGGTTGGCGGGCGCCGAAGTTCGGGTCGGGTACTACCTCGCCGAGGACCACGCGCTGCGGCTGCTGAACCTGCGTCGCGCCGCCCGCAGTGTCGAGGGGGCGGGCCCCGGTCCGGAGGGCAACGTCACCAAGCTGAAGCTGGCCGAGCACATGGTCGAGGGCGGGGCGATCTCGGCGGCGCTGCTGGGGCCGGAGGTCGCGGTGCTCGACGGGCCCGGTGCCGTGGTCGGCCGGATGATCATGGGCTCACGCGGCATGACGATCGCCGGCGGCACCTCCGAGGTGACCCGCAACCAGATCGCCGAGCGGATCCTGGGCATGCCCCGCGACCCGCTGATCAACTAGGTTTCGTTCGGCGAGCAGACGCAGAATCGCGTCAACGCCACGAATTTCGTGCGATTCTGCGTCTGCTCGCGGAGAGTCAGGCCGGCGCGAACAACGGGGCGCCGCCGCTGCCCTTCTGGGGCTGGATGGCGACGGGCAGGCCGCACGTCACCGAATCCGGTTCGCAGCCAACGATGTTGGCGGCCACCCGCAGCCCGGTCTGCTCGGCGAGTTCGACGATTGCGATCACGTAGGGTGTCGGGATCTCGGGGTTGTACGGGTGGTGGTTCACGGTGTACGTGAACACGGTGCCCCGTCCCGACACCGGCCTCGCCACCAGCGGGCCGCCGCAGTCCCGGCATTCGCCGGCCGCCGGGTGCACCCAGCGCGCGCAAGCGTCGCAGTGTTCGATGAGCAACTCGCCTGACACGGCCAATACAGTACACTCTATTGGTTCGGTGTGGGCGGCGGGTTGCTTGGACGGATGGTGCACATGACCTACTTCGAAAAAGACGCGATCATCTCCGGCCTCGGCATCTCGCGAATCGGCCGTCGCACCGGGGTCCCGGGCCTGGAACTGACCATGGAGGCGGTGCGCGGGGCCATCGCCGACGCCGGCCTGTCGCCGGCCGACATCGACGGGATCGCCACCCTCGGCGACACTCCCGCCGCGGACGTCAACGCCGAACTGCGCATCGAGGCGGCCGACTGCGGGGCCGGCTTCGGCACCGGGGGCCTGCTGAGCCCGGTGATGTCGGCGTGCCGCGCGGTCGCCGAACGGCGCGCGCACCACGTGGTGATCTACCGGACGATACAAATGCTCGGCGGGACGGTCCCGGTCAAGCAGGAGGAAAACGCGCCCGCGCCGGCACTGGCGCGAATGTTCGAGGCGCCCGAAGGCGCGCCGAAGCCGGCGGTCGGCGCGATGGACGACGTCAACGACCTGGTTGCGGCCCACGCCTATTCCGCCGCGAACTGGCTGGCGCTGAACTGCCGCCGCCACATGGAGCTGTACGGAACCACCAAGGAACAGCTGGGCTGGCTGGCGCTCAACGGCAGACGCAACGCCGCGCTGAATCCCCTTGCGGTCTACCGCGAACCGATGACCATGGCCGACTACCTTGCGGCGCGGCCGGTCTCGACGCCGTTCGGCCTGCTGGACTGCGACGTTCCCATCGACGGTTCGATCGCGGTGGTGGTGTCACACGCCGAGTACGCCCGCGACTGTCCGCACCGCGCGGTGGCGGTGGAGGCGATCGGCGGGTCCGACGGTGCGGGCGGCTGGTTCCACCGCGACGACTACCCGAAGATGGCGATGTCGGACGCGACCGCGCAGATGTGGTCGCGCACCCAGTTGACGCCCGCCGACCTGGAGCTGGCCGAGTTGTACGACGGTTTCACGTTTCTCACCCTCGCGTGGCTCGAGGCGCTGGGGGTGTGCGGCGACGGCGAAGCCGGGCCGTTCGTCGAGGGCGGCGCGCGGATCGCCCGCGACGGCCAACTGCCGCTGAACACCTACGGCGGCCAGCTGTCGGCGGGGCGCATGCACGGCTACTGGGCCTTGCACGAAGGGTGCCTGCAGCTGCGCGGCGACGCGGGGGAGCGCCAGGTGTCGAAACGCCCCGAGGTCGGCGTGGTTTCCGTGGGCGGTGGCCCGGTCGCCGGATGCATGTTGCTCACCTGCTGAGATAGCTTGTGGCACAGCGCAGTTCCGGTCCCGCGGACAAACTCGCCGCGCAGATTGCCCGCCGCATCGAGGCGGACATAGTCCGCCGCGGCTGGACCGTCGGCGAATCGCTGGGCTCCGAACACGCCCTGCAACAGCGGTACGGCGTGAGTCGATCGGTGCTGCGGGAGGCCGTCCGCCTGGTCGAACACCACCAGGTCGCCCGGATGCGCCGCGGACCGGGCGGCGGGCTGCTGATCTGCCGGCCGGACGCCGGCCCGGCGACCCGTGCCGTGGTGATCTACCTCGAGTATCTGGGCACGACGCTGGTCGACCTGCTCAACGCGCGCCTGGTCCTCGAGCCGCTGGCGGCTTCGCTTGCGGCGGAACGCATCGACGAGGCCGGCATCGACCGGTTGCGGGCGGTGTTGCGGGCGGAGGAGCAGTGGCGGCCGGGCCTGCCGGCGCCGCGCGACGAGTTCCACATCGCGTTGGCGGAGCAATCGAAAAGCCCGGTCCTGCAATTGTTCATCGACATCTTGATGCGGCTCACCACGCGCTATGCCCTGCAGTCGCGGGCCGACTCGTCGACCGAGGCGATCGAGGCGGTCGAGCACATGCACCGCGACCACTCGCGACTCGTCGCCGCCGTCACCTCCGGCGACGCGGCCCGGGCCAAGACGCTTTCCGAACGGCACGTCGAAGCGGTGACCTCCTGGCTGCAGCGGCATTACCCCGGCGAGGGCAGCCCGCCGCGCGGGGCGCGCCGGCTGCGGGCGGGCCTGTCCCTCGAAGGTGACGCGCCTACCGGCAAGCTCGGCGAGATGCTGGCCGTCACCATCGGCGACGACATCGCCGCCGACGGCTGGCAGGTCGGCTCGGTGTTCGGGACGGAGACGGCCCTGCTGGAGCGCTACCGGGTCAGCCGCGCGGTGTTCCGGGAGGCGGTGCGGCTGCTCGAATATCACTCGGTCGCGCGGATGCGGCGCGGGCCGGGCGGCGGCCTGATCGTCACCACACCGCACGCCGAGGCCAGCATCGACACCATCGCGCTGTACCTGCAGTACCGCAGGCCGACGCGGGAAGACCTGCGCTGCGTTCGCGACGCCATCGAGATCGACAACGTCGCCAGAATCGTCAAGCGGCGCAGCGAGTCCGAGGTGGCGGCGTTTCTGGCGACCCGTCCGGACAGCCACCCGGGCGACGTACGCAAGGCCGTCGCCGAGGAGGCCCGCTTCCACCTCGGATTGGCCCAGCTGGCCGGCAACGCACTGCTGGATTTGTTCCTTCGCATCATCATCGAGCTGTTTCGCCGGCACTGGTCGAGCACCGCGCAGACGGAGCCGAACTGGGCCGACGTCGTCGCCGTCGAGCACGCGCATCTGCGGATCCTGCAGGCGATCGAAGCCGGCGACGACAGCCTCGCCCGCTACCGCATCCGTCGCCACCTGGACGCGGCGGCCTCGTGGTGGCTCTAGCCGTTTTTCGGATGTGACGCGTTCGGCGGCATAGCGAAAGCCCGTCTTGGGTACTGGCAAGGGAAGTAACGAATGGCCGGTCCAGCAGGGGGTTGGCACTTGTGATCGAAAGCGAGCGCGCACCGGTGACGGGAGGCTTCGGGGGGACGTACACCGACCACTCGGGTTTCGTTCATTCCGGGCTTCTTTACCGTTCGCAGGCGGAGTATCTGGACTTTGCGGTTCGCTTCGTCGCCGACGGGTTGGCGCGGGGCGAGGACGTTTTGGTGGCGGTGCCCGGCGCCAAGCTGGGCGGCCTGCGGGACGCGCTGGCCGGTCCCGGCGGCGGATTCCCGACGGAACTGCGGATGGTCGACATTGCCGAGATCGGCCGCAACCCGAGCCGCTTCATGGCCATGGAGGGTTCCTTCATCGACGAACACCAGGGCAAGCGGGTGCGAATTGTGAGCGAGCTCGCCTGGCCCGAACGCACCGACGAGGAAATCGTCGCCTGCTCCGAGCACGAGGCGCTGGTGAACTCGGCCCTCGACGGATACCCGGCGACCCTGTTGTGTCTTTACGACGCGAGCGAGCTGGGTGACGCGGTGCTGGCGGATGCCCGCGCGACGCACCCGCTGCTGTGGAGCCGTGGCGCGCTGCATCGCAGCGCCGAATACGCGCCCGACGAGGTCTTGGATCGCTGCAACCAACCGCTCGTCGCCAAGCCGGGCGCTGTCACGTACATGGTCAGGAAGTCGGCGGACCTGCGGCCCGCCCGCTCGTTCGCCGTCGACTACGCCGGCTGGGTGGGAATGTCCCAGGAAGGCATCGAGGATCTGCAACTGATCGCGACGGAGCTGGCCAGCAACAGCCTGATGTACACCAACGGAGTCTGCCGGCTGGCGTTCTGGCGCGAAGACGAGCACCTGGTTTGTGAGGCGCGCGACACCGGACGGCTGGGCAACCCGCTGGTGGGCCGCCTGGACCCCGGCCCGAGCGGCCCGGCCAGTCGCGGTCTGTATCTGGTCAACGCCATTTCGGACCTGGTCCGCACGCACACCACCCCGGCCGGGACGACGATCCAGGCCTACCTGCGGTTCGACGCGGCGCCCGGGCCGAACGGATAGGGCAACATCACGAAAGCGCTTGTCCGGCAGTGAGTTACCGGGCCGTGCGAAACGGATTTGCATTGCCGGCCCGCGACGTCTAGTCTCGGCGCTCGTGCGTCTTCTTCAGCGTGCCGTAGTAGCCAGCACCCGCAGCGGGGTCTGATCCCAGACCGACCCCCCGCTGTGGGTCGGAAGCTACTACCGTCGGTCGCTCCTGCTGATCAGAGAAGACCGAGACCGTGGCTCTTACCAAATCCCTTCCCGCTTTAAGCGAGCACTTCGACGCCGCCCTGCCGCGCGGGCTGCGCGAGGAGGCCGACGCGATGTCGTGGGAGGCCTTCGTCGCCACCTACGGTCGCGCGGCCGGCCCGCTGCGACTGGGGCACTGGGCCTGCACCGACACCGAGCGGCCCGCCGGGCGGCTCGGCCCCCAGGCCCGCAACTTTCGGGCGATGATCGCCGTCGGCGACCACATCAGCACGTCGACCGCCGCCGCCAGCGGTCCGATCGCCGCCCTCACCGCGATGCTGCACGAGCGCGGGATCACGGTGGAGATGCTGCGGTTTCACCAGATCCGTTGCGGCGCGGCCACCGCCACGTTTATCCGTGGCAGCAACGGGATTCGCGCCGAGTGGGCGATGGGCCTCTCGGAGGATCCGACCCAGTCGGCGTTGCGCGCGGTGATCGCGTGCGCCAACCGGCTGATCGCCTGACGGTGCCGAGCAGGGAGAGCCGCGTCAGAGCGGGCGCAGCACGATCGGCATGCCGTCCTTGGGCACCGGCATGCCGCCGTAGTCCCACTCGGCCTGGTAGCCCGGGCGGGGCAGCTCAAGTCGGTAACGGCGCAGCA
This sequence comes from Mycobacterium sp. UM_CSW, assembly GCF_000455205.1. Lineage (GTDB taxonomy): Bacteria > Actinomycetota > Actinomycetes > Mycobacteriales > Mycobacteriaceae > Mycobacterium. Next base: position 153,656 of record NZ_AUWQ01000001.1, read on the forward strand.
GGCGGTGCAGGATCGACTTGATCTCCAACTGCCCGAACACCATTCCGATGCACTTGTGCGCGCCGCCGCCGAACGGCGTCCACCCATAGCGGTGCCGCTTGTGCTCGCTGCGCGGCTCGGTGAACCGGTCCGGGTCGAATTTCAGCGGGTCCGTCCAGAGTTCCGGCAGGCGGTGATTCATCCCCGGATAGGCGATCACGTTGGTGCCCTTGGGGATGTAGTAGCCCAGCAGGTCCGTGTCGCGCACGGTCTGACGCATCGCCCACTGCACCGGCGTCACCAGCCGGATCGACTCGTTCATCACCAGGTCCAGCGACTCGAGCTTCTCGAGGGAGTCGATGTCGAGCGGCCCGTCGCCGATCAGGCGGTCCGACTCGTCGCGGCAGCGCTCCTGCCACTCCGGGTGGGCGGCCAGCTGGTAGACCATCGTGGTGGCAGTCGACGTCGACGTGTCATGCGCAGCCATCATGAGGAAAATCATGTGGTTGACGATGTCCTCGTCGGAGAACTTGTTGCCGTCCTCGTCCTCGGTCTGGCACAACACCGACAGCAGGTCGTTGCCGTCCTTCCCGCGCTGTTCCTTGACGCGCTCGCGGAAGTAGTTCTCCAGCAGTTCGCGCGCCTTCAGGCCGCGCCACCAGGTGAACGGCGGGACACCCGTGCGGATGATCGCGTTCCCGGCGCGGGTGGTGACCGTGAACGCCTTGTTCACCTTGGTCACCAGCTCGCGGTCGGTGCCCGGCTCGTGGCCCATGAACACCATCGAGGCGATGTCGAGAGTCAGCTCCTTCATCGCCGGATAGAGAAGGAAGCGCGCGTCGTTGACCACCCAGTCGTTCGCGACCGTTTTGGTGATGACCTTGTCCATCTGCTCGACGTAGGAAACGAGCCGGGACCGGACGAACGCCTCCTGCATGATGCGCCGGTGGAACATGTGCTCTTCGAAGTCGAGCAGCATCAGCCCGCGGTGGAAGAACGGCCCGATCACCGGCACCCAGCCCTGCTGGGAGTAGTCCTTGTTGCGGTTGGAGTAGATGACCTGTGCCGCGTCAGGGCCCAGCGCCGCGACCCCTGGCAGGACCGGCGAGTCTCCGAACACGACCGGGCCCTTGGTCTGGTAGAGGAACAACAGATAGTCGGGTCCGCCGCGCAGCATCTCGATGATGTGCCCGAGGACCGGCAGCCCCGCGTCACCGAGTACCGGCTTGAGCCCGCTGCCCGGCGGCGGGTCGGCGAGCTTGTGCTCCGGAAACTGCGTGTTCAACAGCCTGCGTTCGACCAGGCCCATGCCGGGGAAGTTGTTGAACGACGGGGTCAGCCGCCGCCGCGCCTGATCGAGCAGGTAGTTGGGGGTGCTGATAGTGGCGGCCATGAAACTCCTTCGCGCTCCTTTGCGGGCCCGGGGCGGGTGACAGCGGTCACTGATTCATACCTTCGGGAAAAACTTGACGGCTGTCAAGTTTGCTTTTCGTGTGGCGTGGTGCAAGGTCGATGGCGTGAGCAGCCATGCCGACTCGGACCCGGGCGAACCGGCCATTCGCCGCCGGGGCGACAAGCATCGGCAGGCGATCATGCAGGCGGTGCGCGACCTGCTCGAGGAACAGCCCTTCTCGGAACTGTCGGTCAGCACCATCAGCCTGCGCGCCGGGGTGGCTCGCTCGGGCTTCTACTTCTACTTCGACTCCAAGTACGCGGTGCTCGCCCAGATCATGGCCGACGCCGCCGAGGAACTCGAAGAGCTCACGCAGTACTTCGCCCCCCGCCAGCCGGGCGAGTCGCCGGAGCAGTTCGCCAAACGGATGGTCCGCAGCGCCGCCGCGGTCTACGCGCACAACGACCCGGTGATGGCGGCTTGTGAGGTGGCCCGCCACACCGACGTTCAGATTCGCGAGCTCCTGGAGCGGCAGTTCGAGGTGGTGCTGGGCCAGATCACCGCGATCGTCGAGGCGGAGATGAAGGCGGGAACCGCGAACCCGATCAGCGACGACATCCCGGCGTTGGTGCGCATCCTGGCGGGCACCACCTCCCTGACGCTGAGCGGCGACCCGCTGCTCGCCGGACGCCAGGGTCACCAAGACGACCTGGAGCGCCGCGTGCGCGTGCTCGAGCAGCTGTGGCTGAATTCGCTCTGGGGTGGCGGCCCGAAGTAACGCGGTATGGTCACGGCCATGAGGCCAAGGCTTCCGAGGACGTCGGGGCGGTATTTCGCGGGGAAGCGGTGCCTGGTCACCGGTGCGGCGAGCGGGATCGGGCGGGCGACCGCCCTGCGGTTGGCCGCGCAGGGCGCCGAGCTGTACCTGACCGATCGCAACGCCGACGGCCTCGAACTGACCGTGGCCGACGCCCGCGCCCTCGGCGCTGCGGTGCCCGCCCACCGCGCACTGGACATCGCCGACCATGACCAGGTGGCTGCCTTCGCCGCCGACATCCACGCCGAGCATTCGACGATGGATGTCGTGCTGAACATCGCCGGCGTGTCGGCCTGGGGCACCGTCGACCGGCTGAGCCACGAGCAGTGGAGCAAGATGATCGCGATCAACCTGATGGGTCCGATCCACGTCATCGAGGCGTTCGTTCCCGCGATGTTGGCGGCCGGCCGGGGCGGGCACGTGGCCAACGTGTCGTCGGCGGCGGGGCTGGTGGCGCTGCCGTGGCACGCGGCCTACAGCGCGAGCAAGTTCGGGTTGCGCGGCCTGTCCGAGGTGTTGCGCTTCGACCTGGCGCGCCACCGCATCGGGGTGTCGGTCGTAGTGCCGGGCGCGGTGAAGACCCCGCTGGTGGACACGGTCGAGATCGCCGGGGTCGACCGCGAGGACCCGCGGGTCGCCCGCTGGGTGGACCGCTTCAGCGGTCACGCGGTGTCGCCGGAACGGGCGGCCGAGAAGATCCTGGCCGGCGTCGCGAAGAACCGCTACCTGATCTACACGTCGGGCGACATCCGTGCGCTGTACGCGTTCAAACGGCTGGCCTGGTGGCCGTACAGCGTGGCGATGCGTCAGGTCAACGTGATCTTCACGCGCGCGCTGCGTCCCGCCCCGGCGCCGCTAGTCCGGCATGGCCAGCTCGAGTCGCACGCCGAGTAGGCGAATAGGCCGGTCCAGTTCGAACAGGTCCAGGAGGCGCAGGGCGGCTTGCGTGATGGTGTCCGCGTCGGTGGTGGGAGCGGGCAGCTTGCGGATTTTGGTGCGGGTGTAGAACGTCGCGGTCCGCACGGTGACGGCCACCCGGGTGACGATCCGTCCCCCCGCCAGCACGTCGTCCAATGCCTGGCGCGCCAATCGCGTTATGGCCGAATCCATTTCGGCCCTGTCGGTGAGGTCGCGCGGAAAGGTGACGACGTGGCTGCGGGAGCGCGGTATCCACGGCTCGGCGCTGACTTCCGCGTCCCCGCCGCCCTTGGCCAGCAGCAGCAGCCACAGGCCGGTGCGCGGACCGAACGTGGACGTCAGCAGTTCCGCGTCGGCGTTCGCAAGGTCACGCACCGTGGTGATATCAAGGGCCGCAAGCTTTTTCGCCGTCTTGGGGCCGACGCCCCACAGCGCGTCGACCGGGCGGTCCGCCATCACCGTCATCCAGTTCGCGTCGGTGAGCGCGAAGATGCCGGCCGGTTTCGCGAAGCCGGTGGCGACCTTGGCCCGTTGTTTGTTGTCGCTGATGCCGACCGAGCACGACAGTCCGGTCTCCGACGCGATCACCGTTCGGATCTGTTCGGCCACCTCGGTCGGATCCCCGCCCTCGACGCCGACGTACGCCTCGTCCCAGCCCCACACCTCGACCGGATGCCCCAGGTCGCGCAGCAGGCCCATCACCTGGTCGGAGGCCGCGTCGTAGGCGGCCGGGTCCGACGGCAGGAACGTGGCGTCCGGGCAGCGGCGGGCGGCGGTGCGCAACGGCATGCCTGCGTGCACGCCGAATTCGCGGGCCTCATACGAGGCGCAGGTGACCACCTTGCGGGGTTCGGTCGGATCACCGCTGCCACCGACGATGACCGGCAGTCCGGCCAGTTCGGGGTGGCGTCGCAGCTCGACCGACGCCAGAAACTGGTCGAGGTCGACATGGAGGACCCAGCTCATCGCGCCCTCACCGCCCACAGAGCTTGCGCGCCAGGCTTTCCCACGCATCGCACAGCGTGTCCATGGTGTGTCCGGCGCCGTTGAGTTGGTGTTCCACGTAGTCCGGGTCGAGCAGGGCCAGCAGCGCGTCGGTCTGGATATCGAGGTCGCCGGTGGTGCCCGCCGAGGCCAGCAGCAGCCGCACGTGCGTGCGCTGCACGGCGCCCGCCCCGGCGTGGCGCAGCTGCGGATCGCGGTTGGCCGCCGACAGCAGCTCGTGGTGGGCGTGCACGAAGCACATCCGCTCGCGGCCGAAGGCGACCAGGCGATCCATCGGCGGGGCATCGGGCCCCAGCGGCGGGGGGCCGAACAGAAAAGCCTGCTGGCTGGCGCGCTCGTCCTCGTCGAGCAGCACCATCATCAGGCCCGCCCGGTTGCCGAAGCGGCGGAACAGCGTGCCCTTGCCGACGCCCGCGGCCGCGGCGACGTCGTCCATGGTGACTGCGTCCGCGCCGCGCTCGGCGACCAGCCTGCGTGCGGCCTGAAGCAGGAGCGTGCGGTTGCGCGCCGCGTCGCCCCGTTCCTGGGGAACCGACACGGGCAACTCGCGCGACCGCTCGACACCGCTCACATCCGCACTTTAACGCTGCCGGAATAAACCGGACCATAGTCCGGTTGGGGCGTGCAACGATGGTAGACCAACGGCCGAAGGGAACTAAGGTGGCAGAGATCCAAATCGTGGCGTTCGTGGGCAGTTTGCGCGCGGCATCGATCAACCGCCAGATCGCCGAGCTGGCGGGGGCGGTCGCTCCCGACGGCGTCAACGTCACGATCTTCGAGGGGCTGGCCGAGGTGCCCTTCTACAACGAGGAGATCGACCACGCGATGACCACTGACGCCCCGCCGCTGGCCGCGGTGACCGCGCTGCGCGCTGCGGCGGCCGACGCCGATGCGGCGCTGGTGGTCACCCCGGAGTACAACGGCAGCTTCCCGGCGGTCGTCAAGAACGCGATCGACTGGCTGTCGCGCCCCTTCGGCGACGGCGCGCTGAAGGGCAAGCCGCTGGCAGTCATCGGGGGGTCCTTCGGCCAGTACGGCGGGGTGTGGGCGCACGACGCGACCCGCAAGTCGTTCGGGATCGCGGGCGCCCGGGTGATCGAGGATCTCAAGCTCTCGGTGCCGTTCAAGACGCTGGCCGGCAAGGCGCCCGGCGAACACGCGGAGCTCTCGGCCAACGTGCGCGACGTCGTCGGCAAGCTGGCGGCCGAAGTCGGCTGAATTTAGCGAGAACCCACAAGCCGGTCGCCGGCCACCAGCGACGTTTCGCTAACCGAATAGCCAAAGCCGCCAGCCCGCGCTGGCGGCTTTGCTGGTGATCGGACGGGGATGGGCGGGGTCGGCGCTCGCGCCGCCTTCGCCCGCTCGTTGTCGGTGGCCGCTGATATACCGGATGGCGTGGGCTTCCCGAGACCGATCTGTGATCTGCGACACGCCGAGCGGATGTCGTGCGGAGCCTTACGACCAGGGAATTTCAAAATTGTTATTCAGAACATCTTGTATCTAGACAACTTGTCGGCCACTAGGTGTAGTGTTTCGAGGCACCGGCAGATCCCAGGATCCCCACGCTGGCCGGGCTTGGGGACCTCCCCGAATCGGCTCGAAGAGGTCGAAGCAGCGCCTTCGGCTTCGAGCGCCGCAAGACGGGAATCTGGGGCCCTGGCGGGCCGCTGAAACACAGCGAAGACGCAGTTCGTTGCAGTACCCGAGTAGTTGCCAGTCCGTTACAGGTTCTCCCCTTCCGCAAAGGAGCGGCATCCATGAGCATCACCGTCTACACCAAGCCCGCGTGCGTGCAGTGCAGCGCCACCTTCAAGGCCATGGACAAGCAGGGCATCGCCTACCAGAAGGTGGACATCACGCTGGACGCTGAGTCGCGGGACTACGTGATGGCGTTGGGCTACCTGCAGGCTCCCGTCGTGGTTGCCGGGAACGACCACTGGTCGGGTTTCCGCCCCGACCGCATCAAGGCGCTCGCGGAGTCGGCGCTCAGCGCCTGAGCAATAGCGGCAGACATTAGGTAAGGAAGGTTGCGGTGCCATGGAGATCACTGGGCCCAACCTCGGTTGGATGAGTGACGACCCGCTTCGTTCGGCTGCGCCGAGCTTGCGATCGTCACTGGTCTATTTCTCTTCCGTGTCGGAGAACACCCACCGCTTCGTGCAGAAGCTGGGTGTTCCCGCCACGCGGATACCGCTGCACGGGCGCATCGAGGTCGATGAGCCGTATGTGCTGATAGTGCCCACGTACGGCGGCGGCAGGGCCACACCGGACATCAATGCCGGGGGGTATGTCCCTAAACAGGTCATCGCCTTTTTGAACGACGAGCACAACCGGTCGCTGATCCGCGGCGTCATCGCCGCGGGCAACAACAACTTTGGTACCGAATTCGCCTACGCGGGCAACGTCATCTCCCGCAAGTGCGGCGTTCCCTACCTTTACCGCTTCGAACTGATGGGGACCCCGGACGACGTGGATGCCGTCCGCGCCGGTCTCGCCGACTTCTGGAAGGAACAGACGTGCCACCAACCGTCACTGCAGAGCCTGTAACCGCCGCCACGCATGGGTTGCCCGATGAAACGGACTACCACGCGCTGAACGCGATGCTGAATCTGTACGACGCGGACGGCAAGATTCAGTTCGACAAGGACGTTCTCGCGGCGCGCCAGTACTTCCTGCAGCACGTCAACCAGAACACCGTGTTCTTCCACAATCAGGACGAGAAGCTCGACTACCTGATCCGCGAAAACTATTACGAGCGTGAGGTTCTCGACCAGTACTCGCGCAACTTCGTCAAGTCGCTGCTGGACCGCGCCTACGCCAAGAAGTTCCGCTTCCCGACGTTCCTGGGCGCGTTCAAGTACTACACCTCCTACACGCTGAAGACGTTCGACGGGAAGCGTTACCTGGAGCGCTTCGAGGACCGCGTCGTCATGGTCGCGCTGACGTTGGCGTCCGGCGACACCGGGCTGGCCGAGAAGCTGGTCGACGAGATCATCGAGGGGCGGTTCCAGCCGGCCACGCCGACGTTCCTGAACTCGGGCAAGAAGCAGCGCGGCGAGCCGGTCAGCTGCTTTCCGGCTGGAACACCGGTGGATACACCCGAGGGGCCGCAGGCAATCGAGACTTTGCGCGCAGGTGACCGGGTGCTTTCGCACGACGGATCCTTCTCCGTCGTCGAGTCCGTCATTGAGAACCCCAACGACCAAGCACTCATCTCGATTTCACACTTCGGGCACAAGGAACCAATTCTGTGCACTCCCGAGCATCCCATCCTGGTGTGGACCACGCGCGATGTGCAGACACTTATCGATGGTGACGGAGCCGACTCCTTCAGCGGATTCGTATGGTTGGCTGCCAAAGACATTCGTCCCACCGACTTCATCGTGACGGCAGCGCCGCTGGGGCAACGGTCGCGACGTGTCTACGACCTGATGGAGCACGCCGGCGCAGGCGAGTATGAAGAGGTCGACGGCCTGATACGCAAGGTCAACACCGATCGGAAACACCGCAACAAGCAGCGCCATCACATGCGCTTCGTTTCGGTCAATCGCTATGTTGAGGAGTCGTACGACCTCGGCCTTCTCCTCGGCTGGTACGTCGCCGAAGGCCACATCTCCAAGCGATCGGGGCCTACGGGCCGGATTCCCAACGGTATCCACTTCACGATCGGCACGCACGAATTGTTGTACCAGCAGGAGTTGGCCGCGGCATTCAAGCGAGTCTTTGCAGCGGACCTGGCGGTCCACCAGAGTGTGTCCGACCAATCGGTGCGCATGATTTGCAACAGCAAGGTCGTTGCGTCGCTGTTTCTCTCCCTGGTCGGCACGGGATACCACTCAAAGCGGTTGTCCCACGATGTCTTAACGGCCGGTGAAGAGTTTCAGCGTGGATTGCTGGCCGGTTTGTTCCGCGGAGACGGGTGCAGCACCGCCGGTGGCATGGTGCTCGACCTGGTGAATCCTGAGCTGGTTGATCAGGTGCAGCTACTGTTGCGCCGCAACGGAATCATGTCCAGGGTCCGTCAATACGTCAACCAATCGGGCAATGCGACGGGCCAGGTCTTTGTACCCGGTCTGCCCGGGGCCAACGAAGACTTCATCTTCGACATCGGCAAGAACCTCCACAACTACGTCGGCCAGAAGGGGACGTCGCGCACGACCTATCGGGTCGTATATGGAAGACACGTGTACGGAATCCGTGAATTGAGGCGCACAGACGATGTTCCCTCAAAGGTGTACAACCTGCATGTCGAGGACACGCATACGTACACGATTCGCGGCACGGTCGTACATAACTGCTTCCTCTTGCGCATCGAGGACAACATGGAGTCGATCGGGCGATCGATCAACTCCGCCCTGCAGCTGTCCAAGCGCGGCGGGGGAGTTGCGTTGCTGCTCTCCAACATTCGCGAGCACGGCGCGCCGATCAAGAACATCGAGAACCAGTCGTCGGGCGTCATCCCGATCATGAAGCTGCTGGAGGACTCGTTCTCCTACGCCAACCAGCTGGGCGCGCGCCAGGGCGCCGGCGCGGTGTACCTGCAGGCGCATCACCCCGACATCTACCGCTTCCTGGACACCAAGCGGGAGAACGCCGACGAGAAGATCCGGATCAAGACGCTGAGCCTCGGCGTGGTGATCCCCGACATCACCTTCGAGCTGGCCAAGAAGAATGAGGACATGTACCTGTTCTCGCCGTACGACGTCGAGCGCGTGTACGGGGTGCCGTTCGCCGACATCTCGGTGACCGAGAAGTACTACGAGATGGTGGACGACGCGCGCATCCGCAAGACCAAGATCAAGGCGCGCGAGTTCTTCCAGACGCTGGCCGAGCTGCAGTTCGAGTCGGGCTACCCGTACATCATGTTCGAGGACACAGTGAACCGGGCCAACCCCATCGAGGGCAAGATCACGCATTCGAACCTGTGCTCGGAGATCCTGCAGGTGTCCACGCCGTCGTTGTTCAACGACGACCTGTCGTATGCCAAGGTGGGCAAGGACATTTCGTGCAACCTGGGGTCGCTGAACATCGCCAAGACGATGGACTCACCGGACTTCGCCCAGACGATCGAGGTGGCGATCCGCGCGCTCACCGCCGTCAGCGACCAGACGCACATCACGTCGGTGCCCTCAATCGAGCAGGGTAACAACGATTCCCACGCGATCGGCCTCGGGCAGATGAACCTGCACGGCTACCTGGCCCGCGAGGGCATCTTCTACGGTTCCGAGGAAGGCATCGACTTCACCAACATCTACTTCTACACGGTGCTCTACCACGCGCTTCGGGCCTCGAACCGCATCGCGATCGAACGCGGCACGCACTTCAAGGGTTTCGAGAAGTCGAAGTATGCAAGCGGCGAGTTTTTCGACAAGTACACCGAGCAGGTGTGGGAGCCGGCGACCGACAAGGTGCGCCAGCTGTTCGCCGACGCCGACATCCGCATCCCCACCCAGGACGACTGGAAGCGGCTGAAGGAATCGGTTCAAGCGCACGGCATCTACAACCAGAACCTGCAGGCGGTGCCGCCCACCGGGTCGATCTCTTACATCAACCACTCCACATCGTCGATCCACCCGATCGTGTCTAAGGTCGAGATCCGCAAGGAGGGCAAGATCGGGCGGGTCTACTACCCGGCGCCCTACATGACCAACGACAACCTGGAGTACTACCAGGACGCCTACGAGATCGGTTACGAGAAGATCATCGACACGTACGCCGCGGCCACCCAGCACGTGGACCAGGGGCTGTCGCTGACGTTGTTCTTCAAGGACACCGCCACCACCCGCGACGTGAACAAGGCGCAGATCTACGCCTGGCGCAAGGGAATCAAGACGCTGTACTACATCCGGCTGCGGCAGATGGCATTGGAAGGCACCGAGGTCGAGGGCTGCGTGTCCTGCATGCTGTAGGACGCGCAAGCCGTTGATGCGCCCGGTATCAGGGTCAGGTACCGGCGCCGCGCCCCTTGATGAGAGCCGCGGCCCGTTCGGCAATCGCGTAGACGGTTGCCAGCGTGTTGCTCGCGGGTAGCGAGGGCATGACAGACGCGTCCGCCACCCGGAGTCCAGTGATGCCGTGGACCCGAAGCTCGTCATCAACCACTGAATGCTGAGTTTGCCCCAGGGCGCATGTCCCTGCCGGGTGGAAGTAGGGGCCTACCGTCTGTTTGATGAACTGGCGCAATGCTTTTCTGCTGCTGACTCCGGGTCCCGGTGCCAGCTCCGCGCCCGGCCAGGCATCCAGCGCGGGTCCGGTCCCGATCTCTCGGGCGATCAAGAGACCCTCCAGCAAAGTCTCCACGTCGCGCGCATCCCCGAGGTAGTTCGGGTTGACGACGGGTGCCGTGTCGGGGGCTGGTCCCGCCAAACGCACGCTGCCGCGGCTGAACGGCTGCATCGCGGATACGCCGAGCACGTAGATATTCGGTATGTCGAGTCCGGCCAAGGCGCCAGTGTCCACGAACAGAATCTGTAAGTCAGGCGCCGCGACGGCGAATGGGGAGCGGATTATGCCCATTATTTCGCCATGATTGTGCCGCGGCGTCGGAATCGGCTGAGTCGCTTGAAATATGACCCCGGTGAACGGGTGGTCTTGCAAGTTCGAACCGACACCAGGCAGGTCAAGCGCAACGTCAATGCCGAGGTCGCGGAGATGGTTCTGCGGTCCGACACCCGAAATCATCAGCAGTCGCGGTGAGCCAATTGCACCGGCGCACAGCACGACTTCGGCTGCCGCGGCCACCGTCGGAGGCTGCCCGGCGACGCGGTACTCCACTCCGCTACAGCGCCCGTCGGCGATTCGTAGCCGATGAACGACGGCATCCGCGACCACGGTCAGGTTTTCGCGGGGAAACACGGGCCACAGATAGGCATCCGCCGCGCTCTGCCGGCGCCCGTTGGAAATCGTCACATCCGGCGCTGCAAAACCAAACTCAAATCCGCTGCTCAGATCCTGCGCAGGCGGATGCCCACACTGCAACGCGGCGCGCAGCCCGGCAGCAAGTACCTCGTTCGGCGACCCCACCGGAGCTACCCGCAGCGGGCCTTTTTTGCCCCGCAAGGCAGGATCACCGTGGCGCGCGCTCTCGCTCGCTTTGAAGTACGGCAAGAGATCGTCGAACCGCCAGCCGGGTGGCCAATCGGCATAACTATCGCGGTGTCCGCGGACGAACATCATGCCGTTGATTGCCGAGGACCCGCCGATTCCGCGCCCGAGGGGTAAATGCACCGCCCGGCCGGTTGCCGCCTGCACCGTGGTGAGACCGCCGCAGTCGGCCGAACTTTTGATCAATGTCGGCCACAGGGGTGGTTGCGCGCTGGAGGGCAGAAGGGTGGCACTTCCAGCCTCGAGAAGCAAGATCCGGACGTCGCTGTCATCGCTCAGCCGGCGCGCCAACACGCACCCGGCGGTACCCGCGCCGATGACGATAAAGTCATATGACTCAGTTCCTGGCAAGTGGAGCCTCTTCTCAGGCGTTGGGGTCCAACCCATTTCGATCGGATATCGGCTTTCGGGTCACCCATGATTCGTCGCCAACGCCGAGCACCATAAGACAGCGAGTAGCGGGCCATCAAGTCCAGCGCGCCATGGCTGGCTTCGCCACCGCGTATTCCGGCCATCGGCCGCGTTATTCGGGTAGACCGGCGGCGACTGTAGCCCTAACTTTGCTGCAGAAAGCGCCCGGACGAGCGAGACTCGTTCGGGCTCCAGACGATTCAAGGGGGCGACCGTGCCGCGGACCGATGACGACAGTTGGGACCTGAAGACCGGCGTAGGCGCGACGGCCACGATGGTGGCCGCGGCACGAGCCATCGCCAGCAGACAAGCCGATCCGGTGATCTGCGATCCGTTCGCCGAAATATTGGTCCGAGCAGTCGGATTGAAATTGTTCACCCAGATAGTCGACGGCACAATCACATTCTCGGACATCGAAGTCGAGTGGATGCCCGCGTACTTCGGCGTGCGCACGAGAAGCCTCGATGACTTCGCCCTCGACGCGTCCCGCTCTGGCGTTCGTCAAGCAGTGATCCTTGCCTCTGGATTGGACTGCCGCGCCCACCGTTTGACCTGGCCGCCGGGGATGTCCATCTACGAAGTCGACCAGCCACAAGTGATCGAGTGGAAACGCAGCGTCCTGGCCGGTTTGGGATGGGCACCTACGCACAGTCACCACTACTTGGGTATCGATCTGCGTCACGACTGGCCAACCGTATTGCAGCAAGAGGGTTTTGATGTGACTGAGCCGACCGCCTGGATCGTCGAGGGACTCCTGATCGGGTATTTGCCGCCCAAGGCGCACGACGAAATACTCGACGCGATCACCACCTTGAGTGCGCCCGGCAGTCAACTCGCGGCTGACTACGTCGACAGCCCCAGAGCCGACGCGCTAGGGGATAATCTGAGAAAGCATCACGCGACCTGGAACGAACTAGACCCCGAAATAGACTTGCGCACCGTGACTTTCGCCGGACAGCACGCAGATCCTGCGGTATATCTGACCGAGCGTGGCTGGACCACGCGCAGCGCGGACCTCGCCGAGGTGTTCCGCGCAGCCGGACAAACCGCTCCCACGACGGACGGCTTCGTCGAACTGGCAAGTTTCACGCGGATGCTCAGCGGTTTGCGCACCTAACCATCGCCCCTACACCAATCACACGCTCGGCGTCGGGCCCGCGTTTTGTAGCTGATCCTAGGAAGGCGATTTTGTTGACTGTATCCCTACGTCGGCGACTGGTCAGCAGGCTCTGGCTGCCCACGCTGGTGGTCGTCGGTGCCGTCTTGGCGGGATGCGTCATTGACTCCGCGCACGGGATCTTCGGCTCTCAGGACCGAACTCGAAGTCCGGGCAACAAATTCTCGATAGCTCAGTTCAATCCCAAACACATCCAATACGACATCTTCGGCGATTTGGCCGGGTGGGGGAGAGCCAGCTATTGGGACGTGAACTCTCGCGCAATTGCCGTCGACCTCGCGGCGTTGCCCTGGACACACACGGAAGTAACTGTGTTGACGACCGCTACCGCCGATATCACCGCGCAGGTGGCGGGCGGAAACATCGGCTGCCGCATCACCGTGGACGGGCAGGTGCGCTCCGAACATACGGCAACGGGCGAGCATGCCGGTGTCTGGTGCCAGGTGCTGTCCGCATGAACCACGACAGCGTCACCGTCAATGTGCGCAAACCCTTCGTCGCGCGGACCATCCGCAAGTTCGCCGGGCCCGTGGTGCTCGCATGGATCGCGCTCATGGTTGGGCTCAACGTCATCGCTCCGCAGCTAGAACCGGTTACCGAGGCAAACCGGGGCCCACTGGTCCCTGTCGACGCGCCGTCGTCGCAAGCGCTCATTCATATCGGCGAAGTGTTCAAAGAATCCGACAGCAACAGTTTGTTGATGGTCGTTCTGGAGGGTTCTCACAAACTGGACGAAAACGACCACTCGTTCTACGACCGGATGGTCGCAAAACTGCAGCACGACAAGCACGTTCAATATGTCATGAACCTGTGGGGTCAAGGCACCACCGCTGCCGGGGTGCAGAGCAATGACGGCATGGCGTCCTACACGCTGGTGCGGGTGGCCGGCGACCTGGGTTCGTCGCTGTCCGACCAGTCGATCAAGGCAGTGCGGGACTTGGTCTCGCAGATCAAAACCCCGCCGGGGCTAAAGGTATACGTCTCGGGTGCGGCGCCCTTGTCGGCGGACATGCTCGAGATCGGCAACAAGAGCCTGATCACGATCATGTTCGTGACGATCGTACTCATCAGCGCAATGCTGCTGGCCGTGTATCGCTCCATCTCGACTGCGCTTCTCATCCTGTTGATGGTGATGATGGAACTGATTTGCGGGCGCGGCTTCGTCTCGTTCCTCGCTTTCCACAAGTTCATTCAGATCTCCGAATTCGCGTCGAACATTCTTGTTTCTCTCATCCTTGGTGCGGGTACCGACTACGCGATCTTCTTGATCGGCCGCTACCACGAAGCACGCCAAGCCGGCGAAGATCGGGAAGCCGCTTACTATTCCGCAGTAAACGGCGTATCCCACGTTATTCTGGGATCTGGTCTCGCGGTGGCCGGCGCGACCTTCTGCCTCACATTCACCCGGCTGAATTATTTCAATACATGCGGGATCCCCTGCGCTGTGGCCATGCTCACCGCAGTCGCCGCTGCTCTGACCTTCGGTCCGGCCGTACTGGCGCTGAGCATCCGCTTCGGTATCTTCGAACCGAAGCGCGCTGCGAGAGCGGGTATCTGGCGCAAAGTTGGCGCCCTGGTGGTGCGCTGGCCGGGACGGCTCCTCTTCGCCAGTTGCGTGGTCGTACTGGTGGGGTCGATCACGCTGCCCAGCTACCACCCCAATTACGATGACCGGCTCTACGTCTCCGATGACGTCCCGTCGAAACAAGGCTATGCCGCGAGCGACAGGCACTTCCCGGTCAGCAAGCTGAACAGTGACATGCTGGCGGTCGAATCCGATCACGACATGCGCAATAGCACAGACATGCTTGCGCTGGATCGGGTGGCGCGCAACGTTTTTCACACTCCCGGTGTCGGAATGATCCAGAGCACAACCAGGCCGCTGGGCACGCCGCTGGAGCATTCGTCGTTCACCTACACGATCGGCACGATGGGGACGAAGATCAAAGAACTGTTGCCGTTCCTCACCGACCTGAACAACCGGCTCACGGACACGGCGAGCATCACCGGCCGCATGGCGGGCCTCTTGCGTCGCCAGCAGGAGTTGACGTCACAACAGGCGGGCGCGGCGCATATTGCCGCCGACGCCGCCCGAGGCATGAAAGAGGTCACCGACTCGATACGGGACAACGTGGCCGACTTCGACGACTTCTGGCGCCCGATTCGTAGCTACTTCTATTGGGAGAAACACTGTTTCGATATCCCGTTGTGCTGGTCGCTGCGATCGCTGTTCGACGCCACCGACAAGATCGACCAGCTGGATGAGCAGTTGGACAGGAACCTGAAAGCCGCGTTGATTCAGGATGCCGTGACGCCGCAACTCGTCGAGCTCATCGGTCAGAGCGCTGATCAACTCGATAACTTGCACCAGATCATTCTGACCGACCACAGTACGATTCAACCTCAGTTGACTCAGCTGGATGAGCTGAGCCGCCAGATGATGGATCTGGGCTACGCCTTCGACAGTTCGAAGAACGACGACTTCTTCTATCTGCCGCCAGATGCGTTCAGCAATCCGTCTTTTCAGATCGATCTCAGATACTTCATGTCCCCGGACGGCAGAACCGCGCGATACATGATCTTCCACGACGGAGAGGCACTCACCCCCGAAGGGATCAAGCAAGACCAGATCTATCTACCCGCCGCCAAAGAAGCGCTGAAGGGCACGACGCTCGCAGGAGCACGGGTCTATCTGGGCGGCGCCGCGGCCACTTACTGGGACATCCAGGATGCGGCGAGAACAGACCTGATCATCGCGGCCACAGCAGCTTTCGCGTTGATCTTCCTGGTGATGCTGCTGATCACCAGGAGCATCGTCGCAGCATTGGTCATAATCGGGACGGTGGCGTTCTCCTATTCCGGGGCGTTCGGTCTGGCGGTCCTGTTCTGGCAGCACTTGGTCGGCGTCCCCATGAGCTGGCTGAACCTGCCCCTCACCTTCATCATCTTGGTGGCGGTCGGTTCGGACTACAACTTGTTGCTGATCGCCCGCTACCTCGAAGAGAGCAAGGCGGGGCTGAACACCGGTCTGCTCAGAGCGGTTGCCAATTCCGGCAAAGTCGTCACGACCGCGGGGTTGGTATTCGCCGTCACCATGATGGCGATGCTTTCCAGTGACTTGCTCAACATCGGCCAGATGGGCACCACCATCGGCTTCGGACTTCTGCTCGACACGCTGATCGTGCGTTCGTTCATCACTCCCGCGATCGCGCGCTTGCTCGGTCCGTTCTTCTGGTGGCCCCGAGTGATCCGTTCCAGGCCGCTGCGTACGAGTACCAGACGGCACGCCGCCCTGGTCGGCGCGAGTGTCGATCAGTGACGCCCATAGAGGGCACTACGAAAGGGGGATGTTGGCTGTGAATTTCCATGATTCGCATCTGCCGCCCGTGCGGCCCGAGGATGCCGCAGCCCTGGCAAAGACGGTCGGGGGTTCGGTTCTGCTGACGGGTGACGCGGGATACGACGAGGAACGCGCGGTCTTCAACCTCAATCACGAGCTCATGCCCGCGGTGATTGTGGTGGCGCAGAGCGCAATCGACGTCAAGGCGGCAGTTGCCTTCGCGGCGGCACAGCACCGACCGGTCCTGGTGAAGACGACCGGCCACCAGATCGTGGGCACGGCACAGGGTGCCGTGCTGATCACTACCCACCGGATGAATGACGTCGACATCGACGCGATCGGCCGCACTGCCCGAGTCGGCGCGGGAGCGGTATGGGGCGACGTTGTCCAGAAAGCAGCCGAGGCGGGGCTGGCACCGCTGAACGGGTCGAACCCCACGGTGGGAGTCACCGGTTACACCCTGGGTGGCGGTCTCAGCCCGACCCTCGGGCGCTCCCACGGTTACGCCGCCGACCACGTCCGCTGGCTCGACGTGGTGACAGCGGACGGCGAATTGCGGCATGTCGACGCGGAATCCGAGCCCGAACTGTTCTGGGCGTTACGCGGCGGCAAGGGCAACTTCGGGGTGGTCACGACGCTCGAATTCGACTTGTTCCCGGTTGCTCGCCTCTACGGCGGTGGCCTCTACTTCCCCGGTGAGCGAATGACCGACGTGCTGCGAGCCTGGACTGCCTGGCACCCGAACACGCCGGAAACCATGGTCTCTTCATTCGCGGCGCTGCGGCTGCCGCCGCTGCCCGAATTACCCGAACCGCTTCGCGGCGTGTTCACGGTGGCTGTGCGGATCGCCTACAACGGCACAACTGACGACGGCGAACGGATGATCGCACCGCTGCGGGAAGTGGCGCCGCCAATCCTGGACACCGTGGCGGACATGCCGTACGCCGCGGTCGCATCGATCCACGACGAGCCGACCGAACCGTTGCCGTACTACGAGCGCAGCATCATGCTGCGGGAGTTCCCCCTGGAGGCGCAGGACAAGCTGGTCGAACTAGTCGGCCCTGGATCCGACACCACTATGTGGATCGCCGAAATGCGGGCCCTTGGCGGAGCCTGGGACCGAGATCCGTTGGTGCCCAACGCCGTGGCGACCCGAGGCCTGCCGTATGTCCTGTTGGGTGTCGAGGTTGGACCGCTGTCGGAGGAACGGCGGCTCAAGGAGTCGATCGCTGCCTTGCTTGACGGCATGGCGCCATGGCGGGGCGACCGACTGCTGGTGAACAATCTCGCCCCCGAAGAAGCAACGGACACCCTAGCGATCTATGGCCCCGAATGCCACGAGCGCCTGGCGCGTGTCAAGAAGGCGTACGACCCGACCAACATGTTCCGCCTTAACCACAACGTGGTGCCCGCCGGCTGAGCACCGACGGTCGTCTGGATGCGACATGCCGGGTGCTCGCTACGGCCGCGTGCGCCCGGTCGTCGCAGCGATATGTTCACTGGGCGGGGCCCCGTCACAATCGCCGGCGCTGGCTAGCGAACATCGGAGTCGAAATCCAGTACCGCCCGGACGATCTGTTGAGGGTCGTAGTCGACCGCCTGGTGCCCCTGGCCGCGCAAAGCGACGACCGTAGCGCCGGTTATTCGCGCAGCGACGGCCTGAGTGGCCGCCCGCAAATACGCGGGGCTCTCGGTCCCGAGCAACAGACGGACCGGGACGGTGATCTTGGCGAGCCGCTCTGTCGCGCGGTAGGTGCTGGCTTCCGCGAGTTCGCGGCCGGCGGTATGTCCGATCGAGTCGGCGAGATACGAGAACTCGCGATCCGCAAGGTCCTTGATGTCTGACGGGGACAGGTGGAGCGTCACACGATAGAACGCTTCGAGGATGTCGCGGGGGTCGGACGTCCTGGTAATGCGGGCCATGCCCTCCGGCGAGACGACGTCGAAGCCTGGCGACGATATCGGTGGGTCGTACAGCATCACCCGGCGGAAAGCCGGTGTGATCAAGGCCGCTTCGAGAACCGCCAGGGCGCCGTAGGAATGGCCGAACACGTAGACGTTTCCGCCGAGGGCTTCGGCAACGGCTGCGACATCCTCGGCTTCGCGGGCCAGGCTGTAAGGCTCGACCTCGGCGGTGCTCAGCCCGCGGCCGCGGCGGTCCATCGCGTGGACGGTGTAGTGTTTCGCCAGCGCCGGTAGTAGCGGGGACCAGCGGGCACGCGTGCCGGTGCTGCCGTGCACAAGCAGCAAGGGTGGCCCGGCACCGACCGATTCATAACCGATCCGCGTTCCGTCGGGGGAGATCACGGTAGTCATGTCGAATGCAACACCGCCGCTTTTTCTGGACGCCTGCACATAGTGCCTTGATTCCCACAGAATGCGCCATGGCCGAGTAGGCAGACTCCGAACATCTGTCTATCGCTCGTAATGCGCCATCTTTTCCACGGAAACCGACGCCTCGGCTTTCAGGCGGCACACGCGACGTGGGGTCGTCGTTGTCCTTATCGAACGCCATAACTCGATGAAAGGTATCGAATGAGTCGTACGCTGCCGCCCCACCATCGGGCCACAGTCGCATGATCGACGTGCTGCGTATCCGTCTCGACACGTCGGACCCCGATCACGCGTGCACCCGCATGGCCGCTCTCTACTGTCCCCACCGGCTCACCCTCGAAGGCGGCAAGGCCTCTTTCCGTGCCAGGCATGCCGAAGGGGGTACCAGCGGGCTCGGCGTCTACTCGCTGACTTACGGTGCGGGGACTACGGTGCTGGACTCGTTTGCCTTCGATGACTTTGTGCTGGTGTCCCAACAAGTCAGCGGTCGGTTGCTGGTCAGCACGGACACCGGCGAACGGTTGCTGGTGCCCGGCGAGCACATTGTGTTGGATGCCCACACCGCCTATCGACTGCGCTGGGAGGAGAACTGCAGCATCTTCCACGCGCGGATCCCTCGTAGGGCACTCGAGACGACGGTCGCTGAGTTCACCGGCGCGAGTCAGCTGAATTCCGTTCGCTTCCCGCTGAGTTGGCGTCCATCCAAGCCGGGTGCGGCTGCCGTGGCGAAGGCGATGCACGTGCTGCTCCGAAATGCCGGTCCGAACGGCCTCTTGGCGTCCGGACCGCTAGTGTCGGCCCAGATGCGTCGCATTTTGATAGCAAGCATCGTCGAGGCATACCCTGCGGTTCATCGCGCGGCCGAGGATGAACTCCGCGGCCGCGTAAGACCCCCGGCCGTGCGTCGTGCAATCGCCTACCTCGAGGACAGGGCGGCCGAGGACGTCCGGATCCACGACGTGGCGGCCGCAGCACGGGTGAGCACCCGCGCCCTCCAGGAGGCGTTCCGTAACCATTTGGACACGACCCCGATGGCCTATCTGAAGTCGATCCGTCTCGCGCGCGCACATGCCGACCTGTGCCGGGCGTCCGCCGAGGACGGAGCGACCGTGGCAGCCGTCGCGTACCGCTGGGGGTTCGCCAACCTCGGCCGTTTCGCGGCCGACTACCGCCGGGAGTTTGGCCGCACTCCCAGCGAGACACTGCGCGCACTGTCCTGACAAGTGGTGACCCTCGCAGCGGTCTGCCCAGGTCAGCAGGCATCACGCGGTATGGTGCTTGATGTGGTGAGAATTCCTCGACCCCCCCATCCGAGCGTGAAGCCCGGGGTGAAGGTCGACGCGCGCAGCGAACGGTGGCGCGAACACCGCAAGAAGGTGCGCGGTGAAATCGTGGACGCCGCGTTCCGCGCCATTGACCGCCTGGGCCCCGAGCTGAGCGTGCGGGAGATCGCCGAGGAGGCCGGCACCGCCAAGCCCAAGATTTACCGGCACTTCCACGACAAATCCGATCTGTTTCAGGCGATCGGCGAGCGGCTGCGCGACATGTTGTGGGCGGCGATCTTCCCGTCGATCGACCTCAAGACCGATTCGGCCCGCGAGGTGATCCGCCGCGCCGTCGAGGAGTACGTCAACCTGGTCGACCAGCACCCCAACGTGCTGCGGGTCTTCATCCAGGGCCGGTCCGCGGCGAGCCCCAAGATCCTGGAGGAGGGCCGCGGGATCACCCTGGCCGTGGCCGACATGTTCGACAACGAGCTGCGGGAGATGGAGCTGGACCACGCGGCGATCGAACTGGCCGGGCACGCGGCCTTCGGATCGGCCGCGTCGGCCACCGAATGGTGGCTGGGCCCCGACGCCGACAGCCCGCGGCGCATGCCGCGCGAGCAGTTCGTCGCCCACCTGACGACCATCATGATGGGCGTCCTCGTCGGCACGGCCGACGCGCTGGGCATCGCAATGGACCCCGACCAGCCGATTCACAGCGTGGTGCCCAGCAACCCCGCCGCCAGCTGAAGACCGCTGGAGGACTCTGCCACGTTGACATGGTCCCGGCGATCGTCAACACTCGCCCTATCCGATACCCTGGGTACTGGGTATTTGCGCTAACCAACAGGAAGACCGATCCGCCGTGACCGATGCCATGACACAAGCCGATCCGACACAACAGGCGCAGGAGCCGGTGCACACCCGCGCCCTGATCATCGGGACCGGATTCTCCGGCCTGGGCATGGGCATCAAGCTGCAACAGCAGGGCGTGGACTTCGTCATCCTGGAGAAGGCCGACGACGTCGGCGGCACCTGGCGCGACAACAGCTATCCCGGCTGTGCCTGCGACATCCCCTCGCACCTGTACTCCTTCTCCTTCGAGCCCAAGCCCGACTGGAAGAACCCGTTCTCGTATCAGCCCGAGATCTGGGACTACCTCAAGGGGGTCACCGAGAAATACGGCCTGCGCCGCCACATCGTGTTCAACTCGCTGGTCGACCGGGGCCACTGGGACGACGACGAGAACCGCTGGCACGTCTTCACCACCGACGGGCGCGAGTACGTCGCGCAGTTCCTGATCTCCGGGGCCGGCGCGCTGCATATTCCGTCGTTCCCCGACATCGAGGGCCGCGACGAATTCGCCGGTCCCGCTTTCCATTCCGCGGAGTGGGACCACAGCGTCGACCTGACCGGCAAGCGGGTGGCCGTGATCGGCACCGGCGCCAGCGCGATCCAGATCGTGCCCGAGATCGTCGGGAAGGTCGCCGAACTTCAGCTCTACCAACGCACCCCGCCGTGGGTGGTGCCGCGGTCCAACCCCGAGCTGCCCGTGGCGCTACGCCGGGCCATGGAGAATGTTCCCGGCCTGCGCGCGGCGGTACGCCTGGCGATCTACTGGGGCCAGGAGGCGCTGGCCTTCGGCATGACCAAGCGGCCGAACGCGCTGAAGATCATCGAGGCCTACGCGAAATACAACATCCGGCGCTCGGTCAAGGACCGCGAGCTACGCCGCAAGCTGACCCCGCACTACCGGATCGGTTGCAAGCGAATCCTGAACTCCTCCACGTACTACGGCGCGGTCGCCGACCCCAAGACCGAGCTGGTCACCGACGGCATCACCCGGATCACGCGCGACGGCATCGTCACGGCGGACGGCAAGGAGCGCAAGGTGGACGTGATCGTCTACGGCACCGGCTTCCACGTCACCGACTCTTACACCTACGTCCAGATCAAGGGGCGGAACGGCGAGGACCTGGTCGACCGCTGGAACCGGGAGGGCATCGGCGCGCACCGGGGCATCACCGTGGCCGACGTGCCGAACCTGTTCTTCCTGCTGGGGCCCAACACGGGGCTCGGCCACAACTCTGTGGTGTTCATGATCGAATCCCAGATCCATTACGTCGCCGACGCGATCGCGAAATGCGACAAGCTGGGCGCCCAGGCGCTGGCCCCGACCCGCGCCGCGCAGGACCGGTTCAACGACGAACTGCAGCAAAGGCTTTCGCAGTCGGTGTGGAACAGCGGCGGCTGCAGCAGCTGGTACCTCGATGAGCATGGCAAGAACACCGTGCTGTGGGGCGGCTACACCTGGGAGTACTGGCGAGCGACCCGCGCGGTGAAGCCGGAGGAATACCAGTTCTTCGGGGTCAAGACGGGCTCAGGCGCCAACCGCCGCGCGGCGGCCGTTGGGGGCTGAGCTTTTTGCGAAGGACCGAAGGTTCAGGCGCACAATGCGATCCAGGACCCGGTCCGATACGACACGGCTGATCCGCAGCAGGACCGCGGCGTCCCGGCCGATCGTGTAGCGAGTCCGCGGGCGCGACGCAGTCGCGGCCTTGACGATCACTTTGGCGGCGTGCTCGACCGAAACGCCGTCCTCGCCGAACGATCGGGCTTGGGCGGTGACGGCCGCGGCGAGATCCTCATAGCGTGCGAGCTGTGCGGCGGTCATGTTGGCCATCAGCCCCTCCGCGGTGGCGATCCCACGCTCCGCCATCTCGGTTTTGACGGCGCCGGGTTCGACGACGACGACCTTGATACCGAGCTCGCCGACCTCTCGGCGCAGGGCATCGCTGACCGCCTCCAGCGCGAACTTCGAGCCGGCATATGCGCCGTACGTCGGCAACACGACCTTCCCGCCGATGGAACTGATGTTCACGACGGTGCCCGAGCTGAGCAGCAGCGCCGGCAACAACGCCTGGGTCATCGCGATGTGGCCGAACAGGTTGACCTCAAACTGCTTGCGCCACTGGTCCATTGGCAGCGCTTCCACCGGGGCGTTGATCGCGATCCCGGCGTTGTTGATCAGCGCGCGCAGCGGACGGCGCAGCGGATCGTTCGCGACGCGTTCGGCGATCGCGGCGACGTCCGATTCGACGGTGATGTCCAGGATGCGCGGCTCCAGCCCGTCGGCCGCCAGCGCTACGGCGTCGGCTTCGCGGCGTACGCCGGCGAGCACGTGAAAACCCTTGCGCGCCAGTTCACGAGCCGTCGCCGCGCCCATCCCCGTCGACGCGCCGGTGACGACGATCAGCTCGTTGCGGTCGGCGCGATTCGAGGAATTCATGGCTGTCTCCATCCGGTGAATGCATCTGAGTTGACGTTGTCAACTGAAGCTAGGCGTTTGAGTTGACATTGTCAACTGGGCGTCGGGCTTATGCTCTGCGGGTGACGAGTCGAGCGGAGAGCGCTGCGGCGACACGTCGTTCGCTGCTCGAGGCCGCCGAGGTCTTGCTGGATCTCGGCGGAGTCGAGGCGGTGACGCTGCGCGAGGTGGGTGCGCGCAGCGGCGTGTCGCGTTCGGCGGCGTATCGCCACTTCGCCGACAAGGAGGCTCTGCTCGCGGTTGTCGCGACCAACGCCTTGACCGACCTGGGCGATGCGCTGGAGGCGTTGGCCAACAGCGGGGACCCGCCGGAGGAGTCGTTGCGATCCGGCCTGCTTTCCCTGATCGCCATCGGCCGAACCCGGCCTCACCTGTATCGCTTGATGTTCACCCCGCCGGCGGGTGATCCGGCCGCGGCGATGCGGGCGGCCGAACGCGCGCAGGATCTGTTCCTCGACATCATGGGCCGCATTGTCGGACCACAGCAGGCGCGCCGCTATGGTGCCCTGGTGCTGACCAGCGCCCACGGCATCACTGGCCTGGATCTGAGCGGCCACATGGATTTGGACAAGTGGCACACCAACGCCGAGGAACTCGTCGACACGCTCATCGCGCTGTTGCCAAAAGCTCGATGAACGCTTGCGCGGCCGCGTCGACGCCGGCCTCGTCTTCGGTGGCCACCAGGTCCAGCAGCAGCCCACGGGTGACGGCCAGCCCGAGCCTCGCCATCGCGCCGTCGTAGGCAACACCGGCGGCGGCCGATTCCACCTCGCGCAGCCAGCCGTCGACGGCGCCGGGAACCATTCGCGTAAAAGGCTTTTCGCCCTGGGCGGCCCGCGAATAGCACTCGAAGAAAAGGCGCTCCAGTTGGCGCAATTCGGGTCGACGGAGGTCGGCCCACATCGCGGCGAAGCCCTCGGCCGGGTTCTGCGGCAGGTCGGGGACGAGGGCCATCTGGCGACGCTCGGCCTCCTCGACGATCGCAATCAGCAGGTCTTCGCGAGAACCGAAGTGGTGCAACAGCATCCGGTGGCTGGTGCCGATTGCGGCGGCGACATCGCGAAGCGACCGATCGCCGATGCCGTTCGCGGCGAACTCGTCGAAGAGCGCATCCAGTAGTTCGCGGCGCCGCTGACGGTCAGGCGTGCGGGCCATTGGCGCGGCTGACCTGTTCAGACCGCGCCTTGAGGCCCTTGGCCTCCATCTCGAGGAAGCGCTGGGTCCGCTTGACCGTCAACCGCCCGACCAGCGTGCCGAGGAAGCCCCGCTGGTCGAGTTCCTGGCGCACCAGGGTGCGGCCGCCGGGCAGGGCGGTGACGTAGTGGCGCGCGGTCACCTGCACGCCGGGGGAGCGGGTCACCCAGGTCCAGGAGGTGCCGGGATCGATCTCGGCGACCTTCCAGATCAGCTTCTGCAGGCCGGGTTGCTTGATCGCGAACCGCCTGCCCGCGGCCAGGGCGGAACCGTCGCGCCCGGTCAGGGAGGTGACCGACGCGGTCCACTCGGGCCAGCGTTCGACGTCGCTGAAGACGTCCCAGACGACCTGCGGCGGCGCGTCGATCTCAATGCTGTCTTCGGTAAACATGTACCAAATGGTACATGTTAGTTCCGGCTTTGCCTATGCCCTTGCGACGCGGGCGTTGAGGTGCTTGAGGGCAGCCTCGGCGCCGTTCCAGCCGGGGATGCCCGTCACCCCCGGCCCGGGGTGCGTGCACTGGCCGCACAGGAAGAGCCCGTCGACCGGGGTGGCGAACTTGTCGGCGCCCTCGACGACGCGGCCGGTCCACAGCTGGTTGGGCTGCAGCAGGCCGTGCGAGTAGTCGCCGGCGTGCGCGCTGAAGGTGCTGCCGAAGTAGCGGTTGGAGAACACGACGCGGTTCGTGACGGAGTCGGCGAACCCGGGCGCGAAGCTGTCGAAGATGCGTACGCAGGTGTCGGCGTATTGCTCCTTCCAGCTTCGGTTTTCGTCGGCGTCCAGGCCAGTGGGGAAGTACGGGGTGAAGATGGTCGCGCTGTGCTTGCCCGCCGGCGCCAGCGACGAGTCGACCATGCTGGGGATGTACAGGTAGGTGGGCGGCGCGTCGGGAAGCTGCCCCTTGCGGTATTGCTCCCACGCGTCGCTGATGTACTCCGGCGACGGGGCATAGGCGACGGTGGGACACCATTGGCCGTTGTCGTGCATGTAGGGCTGCAGCCGCTCGATCCATTGGGGCGCTTGGTCGATGGTGAGATGCGCCTGGATGTAACCCAGGTTGAAGTTGATCTCCTTGATCTTGCGGATGTAGTCGGGCGGAAAGTTCTGCGCCCCGGCCAGATTCACGAAGGTGGTGTACGGGTCGAGCGACGAGAGCACCGCATCGGCGGAAATCGTTGTGCCGTCGCGCAATTGGACCCCAGTGGCGCGCCCGTCGGTGACCAGGATGTCCTTGACGTGCTGCTTCATCTGCACCTCGGCGCCCAGTGACTCGGCGCGCCGGCACAGCGCGGCGCTCAGCGAGCCGATGCCCCCGCGCGGCATGATGTATTCGACGTTGCCGCCGCCGATCAGGTAGTGGTACAAGGTCGACGCGTTCGAACCGGGGGTCCAGGGTCCGCCGTCGAACGCGTCGATCGACATCGCCGCCAGCGAGCCCTGGATGCAGCGGGCCTGGTCGGGCGCCAGGAATCGCCGGACCGTGTCCATCGTGCTGCCGTACCACATCTGGGCGAAATCGTGGCGGTCCTCCGGCGTCGGCTGGGAGGCGATCACCTCGATGATGTCCAGCGGCGGGCCGAACGCAGAGTCGACGAAATACGGTGCGAACCGGCCGATGTGGGCGAACAGGGACCCCAGCGCCGCCGCCGTGTCGGCGCCGTGGTCGTCGAGCAGGTGGCGCGCCATGCGCTCGAGGTCGTTGTACATCACGAACGGGGTGTCCGCGGCATCGCCGAACGTGCACGTCGAGGTCCACTGATCCATCAGCTCGAAGCCCCACTTGGTGAGCTCGAGCCGTTCGGTCATCTCTTGCCGCCAGATCAGCACGGCCCATGCGCCGACGCTGTGCTTGTATCCGTCGAAGAGTTCGCGGGTGGCGGCCATCCCGCCGAGGAAGTGTGCCCGTTCCAGGACAAGCACTTTCGCGCCGCCCTTCGCCAGCACGTTGGCGGCGACCAGACCGTTGTGGCCGGCCCCGATGATGATCGCGTCGTAGTCCGACATGCCGGCTCCTTCGGTGGTGATCCGTCGACAGAAGGCACAATGTCACATGTGACATATTTGCGTCAATGGTGACATTTGGTGTCTGCTTACAGCGTGCAATCTCGGAGCCAGCGCACACGCCAGGCGCTGCAACAGGCGGCGATGAAGCGCTTCGTCGCCGATGGCGTGCACCAGACCAGCGTCTCGGACATCGCCGCCGACGTCGGCGTCACCGAGCGAACCTTCTATCGGCACTTCCCGTCCAAGCACGCGGTGATCTTCGCCGACTACGACATCGGCTTCGAATGGTTCGCCCGCGCGCTGGCGTTGCGCCCCCACGGCGAACCCATCACGGCGTCGGTGCGAAAAGCCGTGGACGCCTTCCCCTTTGATTTCGCGATGGTCCGCGAAGCGGCCACCATCCGGTCGCGGGACCTCGACCAGGACATCATCACCACGCACATTCGCCGGATGCGCGATCAGGTCGCCGACGAGATCGCCCGCTTCATCCACGAACGATCGGCGCCCACCGCGGACGGCGCGATGATCGCCGACATCGCCGCGCACAGCCTGGCCACCGCCGTGTTCGCGTCGCTCGAAGCCTGGATGAGCAACGGCGGAGACGGCTCGGACCTAGAACAAGACGAACTCAGTCGCCTCACCGACATCGCGTTGCGGGCCCTCGAGGACGGCCTCACGCATACTTTGCGGGAGGTCGGGTTGGACTGACGGCGCGACACGCAAACACAACTTATTGTGTTGCCGCGGGTTGTCGGACCCCAGGGGTAGTGTTTGTGGCCTAGACATCGAAGTCAAAACCGGCTGGTGAAGTGGGGTTCTGGTGACCGAAAACATGAAGCTGATCGATCGGACGTCGGCGATCAACTGGAACCGGCTGCAAGACGACAAGGACGCCGAGGTCTGGGATCGGCTGACGGGCAACTTCTGGTTGCCCGAGAAGGTGCCGGTCTCCAACGACCTCCCGTCCTGGGGCACGCTGACCGCCGGCGAGAAGCAGCTGACGATGCGGGTGTTCACCGGGCTGACGCTGCTGGACACCATTCAGGGCACGGTCGGGGCGGTCAGCCTGATCCCCGACGCGCTGACCCCGCACGAGCAGGCCGTCTACACCAACATCGCGTTCATGGAGTCGGTGCACGCCAAGAGCTACAGCTCGATCTTCTCGACGCTGTGCTCGACGGCCGAGATCGACGACGCCTTCCGCTGGTCGGAGGAGAACCCCAATTTGCAGCGCAAGGCCGAGATCGTCATGCAGTACTACCGGGGTGACGAGCCGCTGAAGCGCAAGGTGGCCTCCACGCTGCTGGAGAGCTTCCTGTTCTACTCCGGGTTCTACCTGCCGATGTACTGGTCGAGCCGGGCGAAGCTGACCAACACCGCCGACATGATCCGGCTGATCATCCGCGACGAGGCCGTGCACGGCTACTACATCGGCTACAAGTTCCAGCGCGGCCTGGCCCTGGTCGACGAGGCCAAGCGCGCCGAACTGAAGGACTACACCTACGAGCTGCTATTCGAGCTCTACGACAACGAGGTGGAGTACACCCAGGACCTCTACGACGAGGTCGGGCTGACCGAGGACGTCAAGAAGTTCCTGCGCTACAACGCCAACAAGGCGCTGATGAACCTCGGCTACGAGGCGCTGTTCCCGCGCGACGAGACCGACGTCAACCCGGCGATCCTGTCGGCGCTGTCGCCCAACGCCGACGAGAACCACGACTTCTTCTCCGGCTCTGGCTCGTCGTACGTGATCGGCAAGGCCGTCGTCACCGAAGACGAGGACTGGGACTTCTAGAGCTGCGTTGTCAGCGAAACGGCGACGCTGCGAGGCCCACAAGGCCCCAAAAGTTCACGGGGTTGGAGTCAACTAAAACTCCCCAAAAACAAACTTTTGCCCTCCTTTATCTGGTCTACTCATGACGTCGGGCCCAAAGTTCTCCTACGACTTCTCGCGCTGTGAGCGGCGACGTTTTTTGGGGGGTTTGCCGACCGATGTCCGGGGCGAGGTATCGGCCGAATAGGCCCGACAAGTACGAGCGGATCAAGGCCTTGCTATGCCAGCGGGGACGGTTACGCGCCGCACAGCGGATCATGGCCGTTGTCTGCGCGGCGGCGGCGTTGCCGCCGTTGACCGTGTTGATCAGCCAGCGCCGGCCGAGCGCAGCCGCGGTGGTCATAGGCGTGCTCACCGCCGCGTTTGCCATCGGCATGACGGCTTTCTGGCTGACGCGTTGGCCAACGCGACGGCAGTCAGAGGCCGTCGCCGCCGCTGGCGTGCTGTTGGTCGGCGGATGGAGCTTGGTCCAGCCCACTGCGGCGCTCTCCGCCCTGGCCTGCACCGCCACGACGGTCACGGGGGCCTACAGCGCAATCTTTCACCGTCAAAAGGTGGTGGTGTTCCATTCCGCGGTGGCAGTCGCAGTCGCGCTGGCGGCGCTGGCGCGGCTGGCCGGTGACGTCGGCATCGCCGCGGCGATAGCGGCGTTCTGGCTGATCACATTCGTCAATGTGTCTACGGTGCTTGGCGCTTGGGGCATGTCGCAGGCGATGGGAGGGTACGCGCAGCGCTCGGAAGAGGATGCGCTCACCGGCCTGCTGAACCGGCGCGCATTCGTCGAGACGGTCGGTAATCGGGTTGCGAACCCGTCGCGTGCGCACACCCATCTGACCGTGGTGATGCTCGATCTCGACAACTTCAAACGCATCAACGACACCCACGGTCATTGCGTTGGCGACGATGCGCTCCGAGCGGTGAGCGGGCTGCTGATCGAGCACACCCCTCCCGACGCCGTCGTCTGCCGCGCCGGCGGCGAAGAGTTTCTCATCGCGCTGACGTGCGAGACTTCCGAGATAGAACCGCTGGCGGCGCGGATTTGCGCTGCCCTGACGGGCCTTTCCCCGAAGATGACGGCGAGCATCGGCACTGCCAGCGCCGAGTTGACATCGTTGAGCGTTCGCGAGAGTCACGCCCGCATCGAGGAGCTGATCGCGATCGCTGACGGCGCGATGTACGCCGCCAAACGCAGCGGCGGGAACCAGGCTCGCCACGCGAGCCGGGTAGCCGGGCCGAGCACGGCCCGTCCGACGCGAAGCGCCACTTCGTCGGCGGCTCCGGCTCGCGGTGCGTGATCGGCAAGGCCCTGGTCGCGGTCGGCAGAATGTGTGGAATGAGCAGTGACGACAGTGTGGGCGCGGCGGACTTCCGTCGCGCATTGGCGCTCATCCAACACGGCGAGCGCGGCGACGAAGCGGGCATGCGCGTCATCGTCGACGATGAGGTCATCCCGGCTGGCCGGCTGCCACAGCTGATCCGGGCCACCGTGTCGATCCTGTGGCAACTGGTGGCTCAGCTCTGCGACCCGGACGAAGTCGCGGAAATCGGCGAAACCCTGGCCTTGGCGTCGACCGACGACGAGATCGGTCTCGACCGTGACAACCGGCTCGTGGCCCGGATGTCCATGGCACAACATTCGGGGGATCCCAACGCCGAGTATGCGGTGCTCCGCGACGCCGCCACGGCGCCCGACGGTCTGGTACGCCTCGCGCTCACCGCCGCCGGTGTCGTCTCCGCGATGCTGCCTCAGTTACGCACAGCTGCCGGCCGCCAGTTGATCAACAACTTGGCGATGCAAGCCCTGCGCGAGGAGAACAGTTGACCTAGGACGAGGACTGGGACTTCTAAATCCGCTGGCGCGCAACGTAACCGAGAGCGAGCGCCAGGGATCAATCGGGGTTCAGCCCGTCCTCTTCAAGGCGCTGGAAGGCCCGCACGGGGTCGTTATGGCGGACTACCTCCTCGGCGACCTGCCACATGGGCAGCTTGCAGCGCTGCGACATTCGGCGGAGCACGTCCAGGGCTTGCTCGGTGTCGAGATCGAAGCGGTTCATGATGATGCCCGTCGCCTGCCAGACAACGGAATCCGCGGGCCAGACCGGGCGCGGGTGGGCGGTGGCAATCATTAAGTTGACCAATCAATTCAAAGCCGCCCCTGCAGACACCCCATTGTCCTCTGCCGATGTCACGAATGGAAGCCCCGGGTGGGCCGGACCGAAAAGGGGTAACCGCGTCTTAGCGCACGATTCGGAAACCTGGAAGAGTAAGGACACGCCAGTGAGCGGTGCGAATAAAGCCCGGAACAAAGTCGACCAGATCACCGGCAAGGCCAAGGCGGCAATCGGCCGTGTGATGAACGATCCAGCGCTGGAAGCCGAGGGCAGGGCCGATCAGCGCGCGGCCCACCTGCGAGACGCCGGCGAAAAGGTCAAGGACGCCTTCCGACCGCGACGCCGTCGGGCGACGGTGCGACGGCGTCGGCAGGTCTAGCGCGATCGGCGTCGCTGGCGCGCGTCGGTTCTTGATACCACGCACCCGGCTGCACCATCGCGCACTCCCATTCGTACCTCGACTGCGAAAACGCCATCCCCGTCGAGGCCCCATAAAAAGTGGAGTGAAAGGGCAAGATGTTCGCGTCGTGAACGGCGCATGAATTGTGGGTCGGCTGCGACGCCCCCGAAGCGCGCCAACGTGAGACTTATTGGGTGACTTCAACCCACGCGAACCACAAGCACGCCAAGTTTCTCAAGTCAGTGATCCGTTGGCTGGACGTCGGGTACCCGCAGGGCGTTCCCGGGCCGGACCAGGTGGCCCTGTTCGCCCTGCTCAGGAGCACACCGCTGACCCAGGATCAGCTGGAGGAAGTGGTGGAAAACGTCATCGCCAAGCACCGCGCCGAAGGCGACGGGCCCATCAGCAAGGACGAGATCTCCGAGTTCATCACCAAGACCACCCACCACGACCCCGGCCGGGAGAACATCATCCGGGTGGCGGCCACGTTGGCCGCCGCAGGCTGGCCGCTGGCCGGAATCGACGTCAGCGAAGTTTGCCCCGGCGACGAGCACGGGGAGGCCGCCGAGGAGGTCGCCTGCCGGCGAGAAGAGGCCGCATCACAGGGTTGAGATGTCGATGACGAAGCGGTAGCGCACGTCGCTGGCGAGCACCCGCTCGTAGGCCTCGTTGACGTAGGCCGCCTCGATCACCTCGATCTCGGGCGTCACGTCGTGCTCGGCGCAGAAGTCCAGCATCTCCTGCGTCTCGGCGATCCCGCCGATGTTGGAACCGGACAGGCTGCGCCGCGCCAGCGCCAATGGGAAAGCGTGCACCTGCATCGGGTGTTCGGGGATGCCGAGCTCGACCAGCGTGCCGTCGACGTCGAGCAAGTTCACGTAGTCGTCGAGCGGCAGGTTCGCCGACACCGTGTTCAGGATCAGGTCGAAGCTGCCGCGCAGGTTGCGGAAGGTGTCGGGATCGGCCGTCGCGTAGTAGTGGCTGGCGCCCAGACGAAGGCCGTCCTCCATCTTCTTCAGCGACTGGGACAGCACACTCACCTCGGCGCCCATCGCGGCGCCCAGCTTGACGCCCATGTGCCCCAGGCCGCCGAGGCCGATGATCGCCAGGCGGGTGTCCTTGCCGGCCTTCCAGTGCCGCAGCGGCGAGAACAGCGTGATGCCGGCGCACAGCAGCGGCGCGGCCTTGTCCAGCGGCAGCGAGTCGGGGATGCGCAGGACGAAGTTCTCGTCGACGACGATCGCCTGGCTATAGCCGCCCTGCGTCGGCGTGCCGTCCTTGTCGATGGAGTTATAGGTGAAGGTCGCGCCCGGCTTGCAGTACTGCTCGAGCCCGGCCTTGCAGCTGCTGCACTGGCCGCAGGAGTTCACCATGCAGCCCACGCCGACGTGGTCGCCCACCTTGTACTTCGTGACCTCGGCGCCCACGTCGGTCACCACGCCGGCGATCTCGTGGCCGACGACCACGGGGTAATTCGGCACGCCCCATTCGCCTTTGGCGGTGTGGATGTCCGAGTGGCAGATCCCGGCAAACTTGATGTCGATGGCGACGTCGTGCGGGCCGGGCTCGCGGCGCTCGATGGTGGTCTTGGTCAGCGGTGCGGTCGCCGAGGTGGCGGCGTACGCCGAAACAGTGCTCATGAATATCCCTCTTCGAGTTTCGATGCGTCCTACAGAAGTTTAGCTAAGGTAAAGTTCTCGGGCCAATTGGCGGGCGGGCTAGTTGATCGGGGCGTTGAGCAGGCGCAGGTCGTCGACGATGCCGCGGGCCGCGATCAGGCCCTCGCCGGTCTGCCATACCTCGTCGTTAACGACGTAGACCCGGTTGTCGTGGTTGGCGGACAGCTTGCGCCAGGGGTTGCTATCCAGGACGGCGGCGGCGCGATCCGCGGCGGCCGGGGTGGCGCATGACACATAGACCACGTCGGCGTCCGCGGCGGCGAGATCCGGGTTTTTGGCGAGGTCGGCGTCGGTGGCGCCGATCTCGATGTAGGGCTTGTCGGTGAACCGCTGGGCGGCCGGCCGGTCCACCCCGACGGCCCCGAGCACGCTGGCCGGAAAGTTGTTGGCCCCGTACACCCGGATGGCGGTGGTGGTCAGCTGCACGATCGACGCCTGGAAGTGGGACGCGTCGTGCGCCGTGCCGATCTGGGTGGCCCGCTGCGTGAACCCGGCGATCAGGGCGTCGACGGCGCCGGTGCGCGCGGTGGCGGCGCCGACGCCGCGCAGGTTGGCCTCCCAAGCCGCGCCGGGCGCCGCGGTGAACACGGTCGGGGCGATGGCGGCGAGCTGCGGGTAGAGCTTTGGGGTCAGGCCCTGCGATCCCAGGATCAGGTCGGGGTGGGCGGCGGCGATGCCGCCCAGGTCGGGATTGGTGCGGGTACCGACGCCCGGCAGGCCGTGCACCGCACCGCCGAGGTACGACGGCTGGCCGGACGACCCGTCCGGGAGCGCGGCGGCGACCACCCGCGATTGCAGGCCGAGCGCGCACAGGGCGTCGAGCTGGTCACCGGAGAGCACCACGATGCGCTGCGGCTCCGCGGGGACGGCGACCGTGTCGGGGGTGACGCCGGCGGCGTTGCGGGCCTGGCGGGTGGGCGGCCCGGGATCGGCCGCGGCGGCGTCGCGCGGGCACGACTCGTCGGGCTTGCGGTCGTTTCCCAGCACACCGGCGCCCGCGATCTGGGTGGTGGGCGTGATCAAGGACCGGGTCGATGCGTTGCTGCCCGAGCCGCCGGCACCGCATGCGCCGCAGGCCAGGACGGCCACGGCCAGAACCGCTGCGGCCACGGTCGATCGCCTTCCCAGCACGGGTCCGACGCTAACATCCGGCGACTTCGCAGCCATTTACGACAGTTTGTAGGACTGCCCCTGACGGCGAGTTGTCGGAAGGCTAAGATTCGGAGCAATACTCGGTTCGGGCCCTGTCCGATACGGATGTTTGGAGGAGCTGTTGACAGCCGAAGC
Organism: Mycobacterium sp. UM_CSW; assembly: GCF_000455205.1. Taxonomy (GTDB): domain Bacteria; phylum Actinomycetota; class Actinomycetes; order Mycobacteriales; family Mycobacteriaceae; genus Mycobacterium. Next base: position 187,237 of record NZ_AUWQ01000001.1, read on the forward strand.
CCCCCCGTTGGGAGAACTCGAGGCCGTCCGTCCGTTCCCGGCCCGGACGGGTCCCAAAGGGAACCTCGTCTACAAGCTGATCACCACCACCGATCACAAGATGATCGGCATCATGTACTGCGTCGCCTGCTTCATCTTCTTCTTCCTGGGCGGGTTCCTGGCGCTGTTGATGCGCAGCGAGTTGGCGTCCCCGGGCCTGCAGTTCTTCTCGAACGAGCAGTTCAACCAGCTGTTCACCATGCACGGCACGATCATGCTGCTGTTCTATGCGACCCCGATCGTGTTCGGCTTCGCCAACCTGGTGCTGCCGCTGCAGATCGGCGCGCCGGACGTCGCCTTCCCGCGGCTGAACGCGTTTTCGTTCTGGCTGTTCCTGTTCGGCGCCCTGATCGCGACCGCCGGGTTCATCACGCCGGGCGGGGCGGCGGACTTCGGCTGGACCGCCTACACCCCGCTGTCCGACGCGATCCATTCGCCCGGCGCCGGCGGTGACCTGTGGATCATGGGCCTCGCGGTCGCCGGTCTGGGCACCATCCTGGGCGCGGTCAACATGATCACCACGGTGGTCTGCATGCGCGCGCCGGGGATGACGATGTTCCGGATGCCGATCATGACCTGGAACATCCTGGTGACGTCGATCCTGGTGCTGATCGCCTTCCCGCTGCTGACGGCGGCGCTGTTCGGTCTGGCCGCTGACCGCCACCTGGGCGCGCACGTCTACGACCCGGCCAACGGCGGAGTCCTTTTGTGGCAGCACCTGTTCTGGTTCTTCGGCCACCCCGAGGTGTACATCATCGCGCTGCCGTTCTTCGGCATCGTCAGCGAGATCATCCCGGTGTTCTCCCGCAAGCCGATCTTCGGATACACCACGCTGGTGTACGCGACGCTGTCGATCGCGGCGCTGTCGGTCGCGGTGTGGGCGCACCACATGTTCGCCACCGGAGCCGTTCTGCTGCCGTTCTTTTCGTTCATGACGTATCTGATCGCGGTGCCCACCGGGATCAAGTTCTTCAACTGGATCGGCACGATGTGGAAGGGCCAGTTGACCTTTGAGACGCCGATGCTGTTCTCGATGGGCTTCATGGTCACGTTCCTGCTGGGCGGCCTGACCGGCGTGCTGCTGGCCAGCCCGCCGCTGGACTTCCACGTCAGCGACAGCTATTTCGTGGTCGCGCACTTCCACTACGTGCTGTTCGGCACCATCGTGTTCTCCACCTTCGCCGGCATCTACTTCTGGTTCCCCAAGATGACCGGCCGGCTGCTGGACGAGCGGCTGGGCAAGCTGCACTTCTGGCTGACGTTCATCGGCTTCCACACCACGTTCCTGGTCCAGCACTGGCTGGGCGATCAGGGCATGCCGCGCCGCTACGCCGACTACCTGCCCACCGACGGCTTCACCACGCTCAACGTGATCTCGACGATCGGCGCCTTCATTTTGGGCGCGTCGATGTTCCCGTTCGTGTGGAACGTGTTCAAGAGCTGGCGCTACGGCGAGGTCGTGACCGTCGACGACCCGTGGGGTTACGGCAACTCGCTGGAGTGGGCGACGAGCTGCCCGCCGCCGCGGCACAACTTCACCGAGCTGCCCCGAATCCGTTCGGAGCGCCCGGCATTCGAGCTGCACTATCCGCACATGGTGGAGCGGCTGCGCGCCGAGGCGCACGTCGGCCGCCACGCGACGGCGCTCGAGTCGCCGAAGGGCTTCGGTCCGCGGACCGAACCCGATCGCTCGACCGCCGACCAGTAGCGGCGGCTGCCGGGAGTGAACTCACCACTCAAGGTGTCGGTACTGATCACCGTCACCGGCGTGGATCAGCCAGGCGTGACGTCGGCGCTGTTCGAGGTGCTGTCGCGGCACGGGGTGGAGTTGCTCAACGTCGAACAGGTGGTGATCCGCGGGCGCCTGACGCTCGGGGTCCTGTTGTGTTGTCCGCCCGAGGTCGCCGACGGCCCGGGGCTGCGCGATGACGTCGAATCCGCCATTCGCGCAAAGGGTCTCGACGTCAGCATCGAACCCAGCGACGACGTCCCGATCATCCGGGATCCGTCGACCCACACCATCTTCGTGCTCGGCCGTCCGATCACGGCCCGGGCGTTCGGCGCGGTGGCGCGGGAGGCGGCGGCGCTGGGCGTCAACATCGACCTCATTCGCGGTGTGTCCGACTACCCGGTGACCGGCCTGGAGTTGCGGGTGTCGGTGCCGCCCGGCGCCGACGGGCCGCTGCGCAACACGCTGTCGCGCGTCGCCGGCGACGAGCGCGTCGACATCGCCGTCGAGGGCTACAGCCTGGAGCGGCGCGCCAAGCGGCTCATCGTGTTCGACGTCGACTCGACGCTGGTTCAGGGTGAGGTCATCGAGATGCTGGCCGCGCGGGCGGGCGCACAGGGCGCGGTCGCCACGATCACCGAGGCCGCCATGCGCGGCGAGCTCGACTTCGCGCAGTCGCTCGAGCAGCGGGTGGCGACCCTGAAAGGCCTGCCCGCCACGGTGATCGACGAGGTCGCCGCCCAGTTGGAGCTGATGCCCGGCGCCCGCACGACGCTGCGCACGCTGCGGCGCTTGGGTTTTCGCTGCGGGGTGGTCTCCGGCGGGTTCCGGCGGATCATCGAGCCACTGGCGGAGGAGCTGGCGCTGGACTACGTCGCCGCCAACGAGCTGGAGATCGTCGACGGAACGCTCACCGGGCGGGTCACCGGACCGATCATCGATCGGGCCGGCAAGGCGCAGGCCCTGCGGGAATTCGCGCAGCAGGCCGGGGTGCCGATGGAGCAGACCGTCGCGGTCGGTGACGGCGCCAACGACATCGACATGCTTGCCGCGGCCGGGCTGGGGGTGGCGTTCAACGCCAAACCCGCGCTGCGCGAGGTCGCCGACGCGTCGTTGAGCCACCCCTACCTGGACACGGTGCTGTTTCTGCTCGGCGTGACGCGCAGCGAGATCGAGGCCGCCGACGCGGTCGACGGCCAGGTGCGCCGCGTGGAGATCCCGCCGGATTAGTGGTGACCGCGGTACGGCACGATGAGCGGGTGCCCGAAAACGGAAATCGGAGGTGAAGCCCGAGGATTCGAGAGAATCCGAGGGTGGAACCGACCAAGCTAACGAGGCGGCGGACCCGGATCTGCTGATCGACTTCAGGAACGTCTCGCTGCAGCGCGATGGACGTACCCTGGTCGGACCGCTGGATTGGGCCGTGGAACTCGACGAACGCTGGGTGATCATCGGGCCCAACGGCGCCGGCAAGACGTCGTTGCTGCGCATCGCCGCCGCGAGCGAGCACCCGTCGTCGGGTGTGGCGTTCGTGCTCGGCGAGCGGCTGGGCCGGGTCGACGTGTCGGAGCTGCGGTCGCGGATCGGGCTGAGCTCGTCGGCGTTGGCGCAGCGGATCCCCACCGACGAAGTCGTGCGCGACCTCGTCGTCTCGGCGGGCTACGCGGTGCTGGGTCGTTGGCGCGAGCGCTACGAGGACGTCGACTACCGCCGGGCGATCGACATGCTGGAAAGCCTTGGCGCCGAGCACCTCGCGGAGCGCACCTACGGCACGCTGTCGGAGGGGGAGCGCAAGCGGGTGCTGATCGCACGCGCCTTAATGACCGACCCGGAACTGCTGCTGCTCGACGAGCCCGCCGCCGGCCTGGACCTGGGCGGCCGGGAGGAGCTGGTGGCCCGGCTGGCCGATCTGGCCGCCGACCCCGATGCGCCCGCGCTGGTGCTGGTCACCCACCACGTCGAGGAGGTGCCGCCCGGCTTCAGCCACTGCATGCTGCTGTCGGAGGCCCGGGTGGTCGCGGCGGGTCTGCTGTCCGACGTGCTGACCGCCGAGAACCTGTCCGCGGCGTTCGGCCAGTCGATCGCCCTGGACGTCGTCGACGGGCGCTATTTCGCTCGGCGAGTCCGCACCCGCGCGGCCCACCGGAGGCAGCTATGAGTACACCGCAGGATCCGCCACCGCTGGTCCCGCGACCGGCGGCAACCGTGATGCTGGTCCGCGATGACCCGAAGGGCTCAGAAACCGGGTTAGAGGTCTTCCTGATGCGCCGGCACGCCAAGATGGAGTTCGCCGCGGGGACGATGGTGTTCCCCGGCGGCGGCGTCGACGACCGCGACCGCAACGCCGATATCGCGTGGGCGGGGCCGTCGCCGCAGTGGTGGGCGCAGCGGTTCGGCATCGAACCCGACCTGGCCGAGGCGCTGGTCTGCGCCGCCGCGCGGGAGACGTTCGAGGAATCGGGGGTGCTGTTTGCGGGGCCGGCCGGAGACCCGGACGGGATCGTGGGCGACGCCTCGGTGTACGGCGAGGCGCGCCGCGCGCTGGCCGACGGCACGCTGTCCTTCGCCGACTTCCTGCGCCGCGAGAACCTGGAACTGCGATCGGACCTGCTGCGGCCGTGGGCCAACTGGGTGACCCCGGAGGCCGAGCGCACCCGCCGCTACGACACCTACTTCTTTGTGGGGGCGCTGCCGGAGGGGCAGCGGGCCGACGGGCGCAACACCGAGTCCGACCGCGCGGGCTGGACGACGCCGCAGGCCGCCATCGACGACTTCGCCCACGGCCGGTGCTTTCTGCTGCCGCCGACCTGGACGCAGTTGGACTCGCTGGCCGGCCGCACGGTCGCCGACGTGCTGGCCGTCGAGCGCCAGATCGTCACGGTGCAGCCGCACCTCGAAATCCAGGGCGACAACTGGATTTTCGAGTTCTTCGACTCCGACCGCTACCACCAGGCCCGCGAGGCGGGCGGCATGGGGTGGCGGCATTGAGGGAATTCGTCAGCGTCGTGGTCAGCGACGGGTCGCGCGACGCCGGCCTGGCGATGTTGCTGCTGTCGCGGCCGCCCACCAACGCGATGACGCGGCAGGTCTACCGCGAGATCGTGTCCGCGGCCGAGGAGCTGGGGCGCCGCGACGACGTCGCCGTCGTGATCCTGTTCGGCGGCCACGAAATCTTCTCCGCCGGCGACGACGAGCCCGAGCTGCAAACGCTGACCGCGGCCGAGGCCGAGACCGCGGCCCGGGTGCGGCAGGAAGCCCTGGACGCCGTCGCGGCGATCCCCAAGCCGACCGTGGCCGCGATCACCGGCTACGCGCTGGGCGCCGGCCTGGCCCTGGCCCTGGTCGCCGACTGGCGGGTCAGCGGCGACAACGTCAAGTTCGGCGCCACCGAGATCCTGGCCGGCCTGGTCCCCGGCGGCGGGGCGATGACCCGGCTGGCCCGCGTCACCGGCGCGAGCCGCGCCAAGGAGCTGGTGTTCAGCGGTCGCTTCTTCGACGCCGAGGAGGCCCTGGCGCTGGGCCTGATCGACGAGATGGTGGCCCCCGACGACGTCTACGACGCCGCGGCGGCGTGGGCGCGCCGCTTCCTCGACGGGCCGGCGCAGGCGATCGCTGTGGCCAAGGCCAGAATCAACGCCGTTTTCGATCGGTTACCCGACGCCGATTAGGCTGCCCTGCATGACGACGAGTACCGGGATCTCAGGCGACGCCGTTCCCAACCCGCATGCCACCGCCGAGCAGGTGGAGGCGGCGCGGCATGACAGCAAGCTGGCCCAGGTTCTCTACCACGACTGGGAAGCGGAGAACTACGACGAGAAATGGTCGATCTCCTATGACCAGCGGTGCGTCGAGTACGCCCGGGACTGCTTCGACGCCACCGTGCCGGACCAGGTGCTCAGGGAGCTGCCCTACGATCGGGCGCTCGAATTAGGTTGCGGGACAGGCTTTTTCCTGCTCAACCTGATCCAGTCCGGGGTGGCGCGGCGCGGGTCGGTCACCGACCTGTCGCCCGGCATGGTCAAGGTAGCGACCCGCAACGGCAAATCGCTGGGCCTGGACATCGACGGCCGCGTCGCCGACGCCGAGGGCATCCCGTACGAGGACAACACCTTCGACCTGGTCGTCGGCCACGCGGTGCTGCACCACATCCCCGACGTCGAGCTCTCGCTGCGCGAGGTGGTCCGGGTGCTGCGTCCCGGCGGCCGGTTCGTCTTCGCCGGTGAGCCGAGCAATGCCGGCGAGGTCTACGCCCGTGCCCTCTCGACGCTGACCTGGCGGGTCGTCACCAACGTCACCCGGTTGCCCGGCCTGGGCGGCTGGCGGCGCCCGCAGACCGAGCTGGACGAGTCGTCGCGCGCGGCGGCGCTGGAGGCGCTCGTCGACCTGCACACGTTCGCGCCGGAAGACCTGGAGCGGATGGCGGAGGGCGCCGGCGCCGTCGACGTCCGGACCGCCACCGTCGAGTTCACCGCCGCGATGCTGGGCTGGCCGCTTCGCACGTTCGAGTGCGCGGTCCCGCCGGGGCGGCTGGGCTGGGGCTGGGCGAAATTCGCCTTCAACGGGTGGAAGACGCTGAGCTGGGTGGACGCCAACGTGTGGCGGCACGTGGTGCCGAAGGGCTGGTTCTACAACGTGATGGTCACCGGGGTCAAACCCTCCTGAGTGGGCGCCGCCCGGCGACGATGCAGGCCGCGCAGCGGCGTGAGGAGGAGTCGGGCGATCAGAATCAGCACCGACGACGTCAGCTACCTGCGCTCGGAACCGGGTGCCGCGGCGCTGGCCGCCGTCGCCGAATTCGAGCTGACCGACGCGACGCGGGTCGCGGACATCGCGGCCGTGCGCACCCGCTTCGGCGACCGGGCGCCGGTGCTGGTCGAGACGACGCTGCTGCGCCGGCGCGCCTTGGACAAACTCGGGCAGCTGGAGGTCTCCGGCTGGCTGTTCACCGACGAAGCGCTGCAGCAGGCCACCGCCGCGCCGGTGGCGTTGCACCGGGCGTCGCGGCTGGCCCAGGCGGGCGTGACGGTGCACGACGCGACCTGTTCGATCGGCACCGAGCTGGCCGCGCTGCGCGCCGCGGGCGTGCGCGCGGTGGGCAGCGACACCGACGCGGTGCGCCTCGCGATGGCGCGGCACAACCTGGGCGCGGCGACCGCCCTGTGCCGCGCCGACGCGCTGCACCCGGTGACCCGCGACGCGGTGGTGCTGGTCGACCCGGCGCGCCGCCTCGGGGGACGGCGGCAGATGCGCGTCGACGACTACGCACCCGCCCTGGGCCGGGTGCTGGACACCTACGCCGACCGCGACCTCGTCGTAAAGTGCGCCCCCGGAATAGATTTCGACGAACTGAGCCGTCTCGGTTTCGTAGGCGAAATCGAGGTGACGTCGTATCAGGGGTCGGTGCGGGAAGCGTGCCTGTGGTCGGCCGGGCTGTCGCGGGCGGGGGTGCGCCGGCGGGCGAGCGTCCTCGATCGCGGGGAACAGCTGACCGACGCCGAACCGGACGACTGCCCGGTGGGCCCGCCCGGGCGGTGGATCGTCGACCCCGACGGAGCCGTCGTGCGGGCCGGTCTGGTGCGCCACTACGCCGCCCGGCACGGGCTGTGGCAACTCGACCCCGACATCGCGTACCTGTCCGGGGATCGGCTGCCGCCGGGGGTCCGGGGTTTCGAGGTGCTCGAGCAGCTGGCGTTCGACGAGCGCCGGCTGCGGCAGGCCCTGGCGGCGCTGGGCTGCGGGCCGCTCGAGATCCTGGTCCGCGGGGTGCGCGTCGACCCCGACGCGCTGCGGCGCCGGCTGCGTCCGCGCGGAGACCGGCCGCTATCGGTAATCATCACGCGCATCGGCGCCGGGGCCGCCGGCCGTGCGACGGCCTTCGTCTGCCGGGCGTCCCGGTAGGCTGGCTGCGTCACACCTGGTAGGCGCCCCGCCCTAAATCCGCGAGGACAATTCACGATGCGTTACCTGATAGCGGCCGCGGTGCTGGCTGCCGCGGTGGCTTTTATGGTCCCGGCGGGCTGGCCGGCGGGCGGAGAACCGGCGTCGTGCGCCAGCCTGGGCGGCACCGTGGAGGCCGGCCAGATGTGTCAGGTGCACGCCACCGGCCCCACCTACATGCTGAACATGACGTTCCCCGCCGACTACCCCGACGAGCAGGCGCTGGTCGACTACATCACGCAGAACCGCGACGGGTTCGTCAACGTCGCGCAGGGGTCCGGCACGCGCGACCAGCCATACCAAATGGAGGCCACCACCGAGCAACACACCGCCGGACAGCCGCCGCACAACACCCGCAGCGTCGTGCTGAAGTTCTTCCAGGACCTGGGCGGTTCCCGGCCGACCACCTGGTACAAGGCGTTCAACTACAACCTAGGGACCAAACAGCCGATCACGTTCGACAACCTGTTCGCCCCGGGCACGACGCCGCTGGACAGCATCTTTCCCATCGTCCAGCGCGACCTGAACCGGCAAAACCCGCTGGGCGCAGTGATATTGCCGTCGACCGGGCTTGACCCGTCGCACTACCAGAACTTCGCGATCACCGACGACCAGCTGATCTTCTACTTCGCCCCCGGCGAGATGCTGCCGTCGTTCGGCGGCCCCACCCAGGCGCAGGTGCCGCGCAGCGCCATCCCGCCGCTCGCCGTGTGAGTCCTGGGCGGCAACACGCCGACGAGCTCCGCCCCAGCCGCACAAAGCAAAGCCGCGAATTCACATTCAGACGCGTAGCCGGCTCAGACGGGCCCGGCCAGCGTCTCGATCGCCGCGGCGCCGATCGCCAGCCCGACCTGCGCCACACAACCGACGATCGGGACGAAAAAGGCCGTTCGGCGCCGGAGGAGCAGGGCCACCGCGACGGCGACGTCGGCGACCAGGACGGCGGCGCCACCCCAGACCCCCAGCATCATGGCGCGGTCGATCCAGGCGGGGTCGCCGCACTTGACGGCGCCGCACGGGTCGGTGCCCATTACGAACAGGCCCAGCAGCACATAAGTCGCCGCCAGTAGGAATCCGTGGACGATGAGCAGGACGACGGTCGCGACGACGTCGGCGGGGCGGCTGCGCGCGCTCATGCCGGCCCGAATCCATAGACCTGACCGTCGCTGGTGGCGGCCACCACCCGGCGATCGTTGCCCACCGACACGCCGACGGGATACCCGCTGGCCGCCGGAAGCGGATAGCTGCCCAGCGTGTGCCCGTTGCCCGGATCGAACACCAGCACCGACATCCCGGGTGCGCCGTCCGCGGGTGGACCGCCGACGACCACATATCCGGCGCCGCCGCCGGCCAGGCTCGACGACGACAGCGGCGTCGCGTCGTCGCGGCGCCACGCCGGGTCGGCGTGATCCCCGGCGTCCTTGAACGCCGCCAGCCGCGTGTCGGGGCCGCCGCCCGACACGATCAGCCCCTGCGGGGTGACCGCGGGCGGCGTCTGCGCCAGAAAGCCAAGTGGCGCAGACCATTTCGGTTTCCCGTCGGCCGCGTGCAGGGCCCACAGCCGTTGGTCGCGGCCGTTTACGTAGACGGTCGAGCCGTCGGCGGACAGCACCGGGCTGGCGATGACACCGGCGCCGACGGCGTCGCTGGTCCAGTCCCGGGTGAGGAGCGGCGTCTGGCCCGGGTGGTACCTCAGCCCGACCAGCCCGGCGGCCGGGGCGCCGGGCTGCCAGACGCCCAGCACCGCGGTCCCGTTGACCGGTGAGTAGGCCGGCGCCGCGGCGACCGGGCAGCCCGGCCGGGCGGGCGCGCAATCGGCCAACCCGCGGGTCGCGTCGGTGGGGTCGACGCCCTCCACCAGATCGAGTGGGCTGCCGACCACCTCGCCGCGGTGCGAGTCGAAAACCAGCACCTGGCCCAGGTGCGTGGTGACGAGCAGCTGGCCGTGGCCCAGAAACCTTGGGGTGGTGGGCATCCCGATCACAGGCTGGCGCCACCGCGTCCACTGGGTCACCGGAAACGAGAAGAAGGTGCCCGGCTGGCCGACGTACAGGTTGTCGAAGCCGTCGAACAGCGGGCCGGCGAAGCCGCCGCCCTGCACCAGCCGCACACACCAGCGTTGGCGGCCGTTGTCATTGGCCTCCCACTCCATCAGCGAACAGCCGGCCGGGGTCTGCGCGTTCAGCGCGAGATAGCTGCGCGCGCTCAGCGCCGCGCCCGACCCGAGGCTGCCCTTGACCGACCGCGTCCACTGCAGCGACAGCTTGGTCGCGCCGCCGGTCGCGGTGTAGCTGCTGTTGGCGGCGTCGCCGTATTGCGCCGGCCAGCCCTGCGCTGGCGAGGCGTCCACCCACGAGTCGGTGTTGCCGCAGCCGCCGAGCCCGACCGCGAGCCCGGCCGCCAAGGCGGCGCACGAGCCACGCCGAAGCCCACGCAGGAGATGTCGGGCAAGCACCTCGGGTTTCCAAGTCCTTCTACGTTGCGGGGGCAGCGAGCGAGTACAGGTGAGGGTAACCCCTGACGGCTCCGATAGGCTTTCCGGCCATGACGAGCATGTGGAATGCTCCGCTTCACCGCCGCTGGCGTGGATCGAACCTGCGCGACCCCCGCCAGGCCAAGTTCCTCACGCTGGCCTCGCTGAAGTGGGTGCTGGCCAACCGGGCCTACACCCCGTGGTACCTGGTGCGCTACTGGCGGCTGCTGAAATTCAAGCTGGCCAACCCGCACATCATCACCCGCGGGATGGTGTTTTTGGGCAAGGGCGTGGAGATCCACGCGACACCGGAACTGTCGGAGATGGAGATCGGCCGCTGGGTGCACATCGGCGACAAGAACACCATCCGCGCGCACGAGGGCTCGCTGCGGTTCGGCGACAAGGTGGTGCTCGGCCGCGACAACGTCATCAACACCTACCTCGATATCGAGCTCGGCGATTCAGTGTTGATGGCCGACTGGTGCTATGTCTGCGATTTCGATCACCGGATGGACGACATCAACCTGCCGATCAAGGATCAGGGCATCGTCAAGTCCCCGGTCCGGATCGGGCCGGACACCTGGGTCGGGGTCAAGGTCACCGTGCTGCGCGGCACCTCCATCGGGCGCGGCTGTGTGCTGGGGTCGCACGCGGTGGTGCGCGGCGTCATCCCCGATTACTCGATCGCGGTCGGCGCACCGGCCAAGGTGGTCAAGAACCGCCAGCTGTCCTGGGAGAGCTCGGCCGCGCAGCGCGCCGAACTGGCGGCCGCGCTGGCCGATATCGAACGCAAGAAGGCGGCGCGTTAGCCCGCTTTATTCGGGATGATCGTCGACCTTGTAGTCGAAGCTGACGTCGCCCGCGTCGACGCCGGTGACGGTGACGGCAATGCCGTACTTCTGCGTGCCGTCGGTGAGCTCGCAGCGCAGCGTCGCGCCCTCGACGCCCTTCAGGTTGTCCGGGCACGTCACGGAGTCGGGCTTGCGGCCGACTTGCTGGGTCAGCTTGTTGCTGAGGATTTTCGCGACCTGGTTCTTGTCGACCGTCTCGACCATGTCGAACTTGACGTCGTTGCCGTTGACGCTGGTCACGGTGACGTTGACATTGAAGGTCTGGTCTTTGACCTTCATCGTGCAGTTCAGCTGCGCGCCGACCGAGGCCGGCAGGTCGTTCGGGCAGTCGACCGATTCGGGCTTGTTGCCGGCGGCGTCGGTCAGCTTGGCGGTGATCTGGTTGGCGACGTCGCCCTTGCTCACCGCGTGCTTCGAAGACACCGAACACGAACAGGCGCCGGCACTGGCCATGAGCCCGACGGCCGCGCCCGCCACCAACAACGTCCGAACGATCGAGCGAGCCATGGCGCCTCCCGTGGGCGAAATCGACGACAACTGTGAGTCGGCTGATAATTGCATGCCAACCAGCTTCGGGTCCAAGGAATCGCTCAGATGCTGTGATAGCGGCGCAACGCTTCGGCGCGTTCGGCTCCGTGGTCGACGATCGGTGCCGGGTATCCCTGCGGCCGTTCGCCTTTCCTCAGGTGCGGGTCGTCGACTCCGCGCAATTCTGGAACCCAGCGCCGGATGTAGTCGCCGGACGGATCGAACTTCTCGCCCTGCGTGGTCGGGTTGAAGACCCGGAAGTACGGCGCCGCGTCGGTGCCCGATCCGGCGCACCACTGCCAGCCGTGCTGGTTGTTGGCCATGTCGCCGTCGACGAGCTGATCCAGGAACCATTCGGCGCCCCACTGCCACGGCAGGTGAAGGTCCTTGACCAGAAACGACGCGGTGATCATCCGCACCCGGTTGTGCATGAAGCCGGTCTCGCGAAGCTGACGCATCCCGGCGTCGACGAAGGGAAACCCGGTTTGGCCGGCCTTCCAGGCCTCGAAGCGGCGCTTGGCGTCGGGCCCAGTGTCGGTGGGGATGTCGTTGAACCGGCCGTTCCAGTTGTGCCACGCGCTGGCCGGCCGGTGATGCAGCACGTCGGCGTAGAAGTCGCGAAATGCCAACTCCCGCAGGAAGGCTTGCGCGCCGGCATCACGCAGGTCGAGGTCGGCGACCATGGTGCGGGGATGGATGCAGCCGAATTTCAGGTACGCCGACATCCGGCTGGTGCCCGCCCGGTCCGGCCGGTCGCGGTCCTGCCCGTAGCGCTGTAATCCGTTGTCCAAGAACGACTTCCAGAGCCGGCGTGCCGATGCCTCGCCCGCTGCCACGTCGAGCGCGGCGCCGGGGTCGGGGATCTGGCACTGCTCGATCCCCAGCCGCCCCGGATCGAGCCAGCGCGCGGAGGCGGCGCCCGATTTCGCCGGCGCCCGCCAGCCGACGTCGCGCCACTGGCGCAGAAACGGGGTGAACACCTGATAGGGGGAGCCGTCCTGCTTTGTGACGCGCCCGGGTGAAACCAGGTACGGCGAGCCCGTCGCCACCAACGGCACGGAATCCAGTGCGGCGCCGACACGTTGGTCGCGGCGCCTTCCATAGGGCGCGAAATCCTCCGAGATGTGCACCGACGACGCGCCGATCTCCTTGGCAATGCGCGGGATCCACGTCTCGGGCCGTCCGCGGGTCATTAGTAGCCGACCGTCGAGGTCGTCGCGCAGGCGGCGCAGCGAGTCACCCAGGAATTGCAGCCGGCGCCGCCCCGACGAGGCCTCCAGCCTCGGATCGAGGACGAAGCAGGCGAGCACTTCCTCGCCGCTTTGGGCGGCGGCGGCCAGTGCGGGGTGATCGCGCAACCGCAGGTCGCGGCGAAACCATAACAGCGTCGGCATGATTCAGCGGTTGAGCCGCCAGATGTGGGTGGACAGGGCGGTGGCGAAGGCGCACCACAACGGGTAGGGGGCCAGGGCGGCGCCGGCCTTTCCGTCCGCCTGCGCGGCCCGGCGCGCGAGGTCGGCGCTGCTGACTGCCAGCGCCGCGGCGCCGAGCGCGGAGGCGCCGAGCTTGTGATAGCGGAAGAACAGCCAGCTCCATCCGGCGTTCAGCGACAGGTTCAGCCCGAGCGCCGCGGCGTAGCGGCGCGCCTCGTCGTGCCGCCCGGACGCGCGCAACCGGTCGATGACCACCGCGGACGTCGCCGCGATATCGGTGTAGAGCGCGGTCCAGACGACGGGGAAGGCGACGCCGGGCGGCTGATAGGGCGGCTTGCGAAGCCGGGAATACCAGGCGGGCACGCGGCTTGGGCTGGCGACGCTTCCGGTGCCGGCGGCAACGGCGACGGCGAGGGTGGTCGCGGCCACGATCGACGGTTTCACGCTCTGCTTCCTTTCGATTGGGTGGGATCGGTGGGCCACCAGATGCGGTCGCCGATGAGGGTGAACAGCGCGGGGATGACCAGGGTGCGCACGACGAAGGCGTCGAGCAGGATGCCGAGGCCGACGATGATGCCCAGCTGCGTCAGCGGATCGTCCCAACTCACGCTACAAGTATTTCAGTGATTTAACCATTAATCAAGTTAACAATCTTGGTTTGGCGCGGTATGCTGCGATTCTGATGGAAGCCACCACCGACCGTGTTCGGCTCGAGGCGCTGATCGCGGCCGACGCGCGTGCCCTGACCGCCGAATCCGACCAGATGGGTCGCGTCTTCGCCGCGGCGCACCAGTTGGGCCCCAGCGACTTTCGCGCCTTGCTGCATATTCTGGTGGCCGAAACGGCGGGAGCCCCGCTGACCTCGGGCGAGTTACGTCAGAAGATGGGCCTGTCGGCAGCGGCGATCACCTACCTGGTGGAGCGGATGATTAATTCCGGGCACATCCGCCGCGACACCCACGCCGAGGACCGCCGAAAGGTCATCCTGCGCTACTCGGATCCCGGGCTGGACACCGCCCGCTCGTTCTTCACCCCACTGGGACTGCACACCCGAACCGCGCTCAACGACCTGCCCGACGAGGATTTGGCCGCGGCCCACCGGGTTTTCACTGCGCTGATTGCCGCGATGCGCCACTTTCAGAGCGAATTGAGTTGACCTCACTGAACGTTCGACGGTGCCATCGCGCCAGCCAGTCGGGCGCCCACCAGTTCCGGCCGCCGAGCACGTGCATGAAGGCCGGCACCAGCAGCATCCGCACCAGCGTCGCGTCGACCAGGACCGCGATGGTCAGGCCCAGTCCGAACATGCGCATGAAGGACACCCCGGCGGAAGTCAGGGCCGCGAACGAGATCGACATCAGCAACGCCGCGGCGGTGATCACCCGGCCGGTGCGCGCCAGCCCCAGCGCGATGCTTTCGTCGTTGTCCGCGCGCGTTCGGGGCGAGTCCAGCCAGTACTCGCGGATCCGGGAAAGCAGGAAGACTTCGTAGTCCATCGACAGCCCGAACGCGATGCAGAACATCAGCACCGGGACGTTCGCCGCCAGCGTGCCGGTCGGCGTGGTGCCGGCCGCGCCCAGGTGCCCGTCTTGAAAGATCCACACCAGGGCGCCGAACGCGGCCGTCAGCGAGACCATGTTGAGCAGTACCGCCTTGATCGGCAGCAGCACGCTGCCGGTGAGGAGGAAGAGCAGCACCAGCGTCACGACGGCAATGAATCCGAACACCAACGGCAAGCGACTCGTAATGCCGCGCACGCAATCACGATTCGTTTGGGCCATCCCGGTGAACCGCGCCGGTTGGTTTCGCGGCGGTTCGATCGCGTGCAGCCGGTCCAATTGCGCCTCGGACGCCTCGGTGTAAAGGGGCGCGGCGCTGTCAATGGTCAGATAGGCGCTGCCGGTTGCCATTCCGGTCGGGGCCGACGGCGGGCCGCTCGGCTTCCCGGCGACGAAGGTGCCGGTCGGCGCGGATACCGCCGCGACATCGGCAACGAGGGACAACCGCATGGTGTAGTCGTCCAGGTCGCTGGTGGTGAGGCCGGCTGCGTCGGGCAGGACAACCTTGATCTCATTACCGGTGCGAAAGTCGCTGCGGATTCGGTCGCTCACGGCCCGCGCCGACGAGGACGTCGGCAGTACCCGATCGTCCGGATAGCCCCACCTGACGCCCAGGAACGGTGCGCCGAGGGCGAGCAGGACGGCGCTGATCGCCAGACCGACCGGGATTGCCTGCCGCATCACCGCTTTGGCAATCCGATACCAGGAGCTGTGTTCCAAGGTCCGCGCCGGGGGTGCGGGGCGCCGGAGGAGCCGGCGGCCCAGCGTCCACATGTTGAGCGCGTCCAGACGGTCACCGAGCAACGCGATCGTCGCCGGCGCCAGGACCGTCGCCGCCAAGGCGGCAAACGCGACCACCGCGGTGCCGGCGTAGGCGAACGACTTGAGGAAGTACATCGGGAACAGCGCGGTTGCGGCCAATGCCAGGGCCACCGTGATCGCCGAGAACAGGACGGTGCGGCCGGCGGTCGTCACGGTCTTCACCAGCGCCTCGTCGTGGCCTACCCCCTGCGCCAGCTCGTCCCGGTACCGGCTGATGATCAGCAACGTGTAGTCGACGGCCAGGGCGAATCCCAACGCCGCCGTCACGTTGAGAGCGAAGATCGACACGTTGGTGACCAGGGCGATCGCGCGCAGCATGGCGAGCGAACCCAAGATCGCGACTCCGCCCACCGCCACGGGCAGTGCCGCCGCGAGTATTCCGCCGAAGACCCACACCAGCGCGACGAAGCTCAGCGGTATCGCGATCATTTCCATCCGCAGCAGGTCTTTTTCGGTCTGCTGGTTGACTTGTTGATAAACCAGCGCCGACCCTCCCGCTCGCACCGTGACGCCCTGATGGTCGCGCGTGAAACGCTCCGCCAGCGTCCGGGCGTGGTCGGGTGCACTGTTTTCGTCGCCCTTGAGTGCCGCCAGGATCATCGCGGTCTTTCCGTCGGCGCTGAACAAGCCCGGATTGGCCTGCGCGGCCCAGGGTGAGGTCACCTGTGCGACGAAAGGCGATTGGGAAAGCTGCTGGACAATGTCGGTGCCGACGGCCTGTGCGGCCCCGTCTCTGGCGCCGTCCGACGAACTCACCAGCAGAACCAAATCCATGCCGCCCTGGTCGAACTTCTCGGCCAGCGTCGCGGCGGCGCGGGCCGATTCGGATGCCGGATCGAGAAATCCTCCGGCGGACAGCCTGGATGCGGCCGGTATGCCGAAAACCGCTGCGGCAATCACGAATACGACGGTGATGCCGATGATCCGTCTTGGCGCGGTGACGGCGAGTCGGGCGATTCGCGTTAGCATCTACCGCCTCATGGTGATCCGCGCTGAATGGCGTGGGCCGGCGCTCCCTACTCGAGATTACGTTAAGATTCTTAACCATTCAAGTACTTAAATAAATTCGGAAGTTGCACTAGGCTGGCGGCCGGGAAATGGCGGATTGACCGGCGTGGGCCTGGGTACCACCCGATAAGCAAGGAACGAGGTGAGCAGTGTGTTCGGGTCGATGGGAGCCATGATCGGCGGGGTGATCGATGCGGCGGGGTCGGTGGTCGGCTACCGCCACCGCACCGAGGAGCCGGACTACACCGCGGAGCCGCTGACCCGGGATGTCGAGCTCCGGCACTACGGTGCCCGGATCGCCGCGGAGACGACCGTCGTCGCGGACGAAGAGGCCGCCCGCTATGCCGGGTTTCGCCGACTCGCCGGTTACATATTCGGTGGCAACCGCGTCCACGAGAAGATCGCCATGACCGCCCCGGTGGCCCAGGAGGCGGCGGGCGAGCGCCGTTGGGTGATCCGATTTTTCATGCCTGCCGAAAAGACGCTGGACTCACTGCCCCAGCCTGACGACGGAGAAGTCAGGCTGGCGACCGTGCCGCCGGAGACGGTTGCGGTGCACCGCTTCACGGGCAGCCGCAGCCGGCGTGCCGTCGCTGCGCACACCGCCAGATTGCTGACCGCGCTGCGCGAGACCGGATTCGCCGCCGTCGACACGCCGACCGCCTGGTTCTACGATCCGCCCTGGACCGTTCCGGCGCTGCGCCGCAACGAGATTGCCGTCCCGGTGGAGCCGACGGCCTGACCATGCGCCCATCGACACTTCTTGCCTCCGCCGCGGCGGTGATCGCGACGTCAACGGTGGGCGGCCTCGCGACCCGCCCGGCGGCCCAGTCGGTGTGGTACCGCCAACTGCGCAAACCCACCTATCAGCCGCCGCGGTCGGTGTTTCCCGTCATCTGGCCGGCGTTGTACGCCGACATCGCGGCGGTGTCCGCGGTCACCCTCGACCGGCTGCGCGACGGCGGGAACGCGCCGGCGGCCCGCTCCTACCTCGGTGCTCTGGTGATCAACCTCCTGCTGAATGCCGGCTGGTCATGGGTGTTCTTCAATCGACGCCACCTCGGGGCTGCGGTCGCGGTGAACGCCGCGCTGACCGCGAGCAGCGCCGACCTGACCCGGCGCGCCATCGCCGTGCGCGGGCGGCGCGCGGTGTGGCTGTCGGCGTATCCCGCCTGGTGCGCGTTCGCCTTCGCCCTGTCCGCCCACATCTGGCTGCTGAATCGCCGCCGCAGGATCGACGCGCCGTGACGGCCGACCGCGGCGAGATGGCCACCCGCAAGCGCCGCCACATCGACGTGTGCCTCGACGGCGACGTCGGCTATCACGGCCTGACGACCGGCCTGGAACGCTACGCCCTGCCCTACAACGCCCTGACCCAGACCAACCTTGCCGACATCGACCTGCGCACCGAATTTCTCGGCGCGCGGTTGCGGGCCCCGATTCTGATCGGCGCCATGACCGGCGGGGCGAAGCTGTCTGGCACCATCAACCGCAACCTGGCCACGGCCGCGCAACGGCTCGGCATCGGAATGATGCTGGGCTCGCAGCGGGTGATGCTGGACAGCGCGCTGGGGGAGCAGGCCGCCTCCAGCTTCACCGTGCGCGACATGGCGCCGGACGTGCTGTTGCTGGGCAACATCGGCCTTTCCCAGTTCACCAAGGACGCGGTGCCGGACATCGTTCGAGCTCTCGACCGGGTGGGGGCGAATGCGCTTGCGGTGCATACCAATCCGCTGCAGGAGGCCATCCAGCGCGATGGCGACACGGACTTCGCCGGATCGCTGGACCGGTTGCACGACGTGGCCGGCATGCTGGGCTACCCGGTGCTGTTGAAGGAGGTCGGTCACGGGATTGGCGGCGCCGCGATCGGCCAGCTGCTGCGCTCGTCCGGGGAGCTGCCGGTGGCGGCCATCGATGTGGCCGGCGCCGGCGGCACCTCGTGGTCGCGCGTCGAGCAATTGGTCCGGTACGGCGAAGTGCGCTACCCCGACCTGGCGGACTGGGGCATACCCACCGCGCAGGCGATTGGGGAGGTGCGCGCGGCGCTGCCCGAGATCCCGCTGGTCGCCTCGGGCGGTATCCGGACCGGCATGGACGCGGCCAAGGCGCTGGCGCTGGGCGCCGACGTGGTGGCCGTCGCCCGGCCGCTGTTGCCGGCGGCGATCGAGTCGGCGGCCGCGGCGACCGCCTGGCTGCAGCGATTCATCGACGAGTTCCGCATCTGCCTGCACGGGTGCGGCGCGGCGGAGGTGAAGGCGCTGCGAGACGTTGGCCTGACGCCTCTTTCGTAGCGGCGACGGCATGGCGGTGATACTGGCGTACGGATCGCCCGCGCTCGGTCATGCGTACCCCATGGCGGCGCTGTTGACCGAGTTGGTCGGGCGGGGCCATCGAGTTCACCTGCTGACCCTGGCCGGCGGGGTTTCCGCCCTGCGCGCCGCCGGCATCGACGCCGAGGCCGTTGATTCGCGAATCGAGGCCATCGCGGGCCGGGATTGGCTGGCGCCCAACGCGTTAGGGGTCCTCAAGGAGACGATCGAGGTGCTGTGCCGACGCGCGGTGATCGAGGTCGATGATCTTCGTCGCGCGCTGGCGCGGGTCCGTCCCGACGCGGTGTTGGTCGACGCGAACTGCTGGGGAGCCATGGCGATGGCCGAGGCGAGTAGCGTTCCGTGGCTGGTGTTTTCGCCGTTCACGCCCTACCTGAGGTCTCGCTCGGCGCCGCCGTTCGGCCCTGGCCTGCGCCCGCTGCCCGGCCCGGTCGGGAT
This sequence comes from Mycobacterium sp. UM_CSW, assembly GCF_000455205.1. Classification (GTDB taxonomy): domain Bacteria; phylum Actinomycetota; class Actinomycetes; order Mycobacteriales; family Mycobacteriaceae; genus Mycobacterium. Next base: position 206,384 of record NZ_AUWQ01000001.1, read on the forward strand.
GGTCCGAGACGCGTCCATGCGCCCATTCGTGCGCCACCTGTTCGACCGCCGGATCGTGCCCCGGGTCAACGCCGTCCGCGCGGAACTCGGGTTGCCGCGGGTGAAGTCGGTGGATGGGCTGATGCGCCGCGCGCCGCTGATGCTGGCGGTCGGTGGCGAGCCGTTCGAGTATCCGCATCCCGATTGGGGCCACGTGCATTTCATCGGTGCGTGCGAGTTCGAGCCCGCCCCCGCCGCCGCGCCGGAGTGGATCACCGGCATCGACCGGCCCATCGTTTTGGTCAGCACCTCCTCGATCGCACAGGCCGACGCCAAACTGGGCCGAATCGCCTTGCAGGCGTTGGCCGCTGAACCGGTCCACGTCGTCGCGACGTTCCCCGCGGGTGTGCCCGACGGGCTCCCGCAAACCTCCAACGCCACGGTGTGCCGCTTTGCGCCCCACGGCGCGGTCCTCGACCGTGCGGTCTGCGCCGTCACCCACGGCGGGATGGGCACCACGGTGAAGGCCCTGGGCCGGGGTGTCCCGGTCTGCGCGGTGCCCTTCGCCCGCGATCAGGCCGAAGTGGCGCGCCGCGTACAGGTGGCCCGCTGCGGGACGCGACTGCCGGCCAAGAGGCTGACCGCGGCGCGCCTGCGCTTCGCCGTGCGCGAGGCGACGGCCATGGCGGCGGGCGCGCGCCGGGTGGCCGCCGGTTTCGCCGCGACCGGCGGCGTGGCCCGTGGTGCGGACCTCATCGAACAGCGGCTACTGCACGGGGTGCTACGGCGCGGCCTTTTGCCGCCGGGCGGCCGCTGACGGTCTGGCCGGCCGGTCGGAAAGCTCATCCTCGAATGTCGACATCGCCCCGATCATCGCCGTGAAAACCCGATGAGCGGCGATCAAATCCTTGTCGCTCAGGTCCGCCATGGCCTTGCTGAGGTGAAGACCGAGCGGCCGGAAGAAAGCGTGCGCCAGCGTCATGCCGCTTTCCTCGTAGCGCAGCAACCACTTTCGTCGGTCCTCAGGGTCCGCCTCGCGCCGAATGTGGCCCGCTTCGATCATCCGATCGACGAGATAGGTGATCGCCGCGGGGGAGACGTCCATGCGCTGCCGCAATTCGGCCAGGGTCAACGGTTTTCCCGCGGTCTCGCTGACCATGATGTGCAGGAGGGCGTGAAAATCGCTGCTGCCGACCTCGTTCGTGCGCGCGAAGTGGCGGCCGATGCGATCCGATTGCGCCGTGATCGCTCGCATGTCGGCCGACAACTGTCTTTCCAGCTCAGCCCGGCCGGGCGGCGGATCTTGCGCGCGGCGCTTGCTCACCTACCCGCATCCTTCATCAGACCACCAGCGTATCCGTGCCCCTGTCGGGGACCTAGCGCGACGTGCTGCGCGCCGGAAAAGAACCTACCCGAGCCGTCGCATGACCACTTCTCGAGTTCCGCCGCCTTTTCGCCAGGGCGATCCATGACGTCACGGCGGCGAGGAAGGCGATGGTCTGCACGGTACCGGTTCGGCCGGCCGGGTAGACCACACCCGCGACGTAACGGTCGACGAACCCGGTGCTGGGCAGTGGCGTCATGCCGGCTCGTAATCGTGCCCAATCTTCCAGGGAAGTCAGCGGACACGGCACGGGCAGCGTCACGACCGCCACGCCCCAGCACACGCTCGCCAGGTGCAGCCAGATGGTGCGGGGCCACCGCAGCGCGAGGAAACCACCGCAGGGCACGTAGCAGAGGTAGGCGAAGTGCGCGCCCACGCTGAGCGTCACGAGGCACTTAAAGCAGGCGAAATGCGCTTTCGTCATCGTCGGTTCGGACTTCCGCTGGCGGCCCGTGCTGAGGTAGGTCCATGCTAGCCACCCGTGCGAAGTCGATACCGGCGTTCGGCGTAGGCCAGGTCGTCGCGCCACAGCCGGTTCGAGGCGTAGCGCATCAGCGGTGTGATCAACGGGGCCGCCCGGCGCGCCGTCTTGAAACCCGGGCGTTGCGACGTCGCGACAGTGGCCTCCAGGACGGCAACGCGCGGCATGCCGTCGTGTCCCAAACCCATTGGCGTCGCGTGGGTTTCGACGACACTTCCCGTCCCCTCGCCCTCGATGATGCGCATGACGACCGTGCGCGCGTCGGGGGTGGTGAATTCGGCGATGACGGGCACGCCGAGGCGACCCATCCGGAAGGTGACCGAGACCAGGAAGCGGTCGTCTTCCTCGGTCGGGGTGGTGAGCACCTCCAGTCGGGTGAACGAGTAGGGGTGGAACCACGCACCGTGCCAGGGATCGAGCCGGTTGGCGAGGACGTCGGACGGTTCGCAGCGACCGACCACGCGGGTGACCGCCGTCAAGGTGTCAACGGAAGGCCTAGGCACCACGACCGGCCGATCCGTCGGAGCCTCTGCACCAACCGAATCGAGACGCACCCACGCCAGCGCGCCGTCGTCGTGGCTGGGAAACGGCTGCCAACGCAATTCGCATGTTTTGCCGTCGAGCGCCAGCCCGTGCCATCGGCAGTACAGGACGCCCTTGCGCACCAGGCCGGTCGCCAGGTCGGCGCCCAGGTGCGGGCAGGTTGCGGGACCGACCAGCAGCCGGCCGTGCTCGTCGCGCCAGGCAACCAGGTCAATGCCGCCGACCCGCGCCCCGTGGGCGTGACCGGTGCGCACGTCGCGGCTCGCGGCAAACGCGAACCAGTTTCCGGTCGCCCGGCGCCCCGACCGCGCCAACGCGGCGTTGATGATGCCCGGCTGCGCGTCGCGGTAAGTCGGGCGCTGCTGTGTCCATGAGACACGCGGGATTACGCCGACCGGCCAGTCTTTCCAGCGCCGGCGCAAGCGGTCGCCGACGCTCATCGCGGCCGCGCCAGTGACCGCAGCAGCGCGGACCGCCCGCGGGTGGGGACGGTGCACAGCGCGTGGCCGGCAATGCCCCACGATGCCAGCAGCTGGTTGGCGGCCGACCATCCGGTGGTGGCCGCCCGTTCCATCAGCGCGACCGGCAGGTCGACACGGATCCCGTCGCCGGCCAGCACCAGCCCGGGCTGCGGGGTGGCCACCGTCGGCCGTTGCGGGAAGGTTCCCGGTGCGAACAGGGGGCAGTCGTCGCGGCGCAGCACGCGTTCGTAAGCGACCCGGGCCCCGGCCGTTTCGGGATACAACTGGTGCAGCCGGCCGATCGCGGCCCGATCGGGGGATTGGGAACTGGCCGCGTAAGAGTGCAATTCGACGACCGACCCGCGGTGTTGGCGTGCCCACACCGCGGCCTCCCGTTCGTAACGCTCCAGCACGCTGATGTTGTCGACGGGCGGATGACCGGCCGTGCCGAGAAAAGCGGGCCGGTCCGAATCGACGGCCTTCTCCAGCCATAGCCGGTGCACCACGAAGGACGGCGCGGTGCGCAACCGGCGTATCCGGGCGCGCCACGGATCGTCGCCAAGGCCGGCAGACGCCGCCACCACGCGCTGCAGGCCGCCCACGTCGAGCGCCAGCACCACCGCGTCCGCGTCGTAGCGATCGCCCGACTCGGTATGGACGTCAAAGGTTTTCGTGGTTCCGGGCGTGACACAGGACGCTTGCGTGCCGAGGTGCATCCGAACTCCCCGCTCGCGCAGGTAGTCCCCCAGCGGATTCCACAGGCTCACTTGAAAGTTCGCGGTGGCGACGTCGAAGATCAGGCCCTCGCTGGAACCGAGGAAATAAATGTGGAACATGGTCGCCAGCTCCGCGGCGGACAATTGTGCCGGCTCGGCGAAGAAGCTGCGGGAGAACACCTCGAACGCCAGGTGGCGCGCGGACTCGGGAAAGTTGATGCTCTTCAGGAAGGTTTCCGCGTCGATGTGGTCGAGCCGCCGGTAGATGTCGGGCACCGACACCGCCGCCAGCGGCGCGGCGGCCCGGCCGTTGATGCGCACCAGGTCGCCGAGTGAAAATGTCGGGCTGCGCAATGCGAATGCCAGTGCGTTCCAGGGCGGGGTGCGTGGCAGTCCGCGAAAGGTGTCGCGCCGTCCTGCGCCGTCGATCAGTGGGTAGTCGCTGACCGGGGCGAGCATGCGCAGCCGCGGATCGACCCGGCGGAGCAGCGCGCGCAGGTTGTAGTACTGGCGGAAGAAGGCGTGGAATCCGCGGTTCATCGCGAACTCGGCGCCGTCGTGGTGTTCGGTCCAGCCGCCCACCCGGCCGCCCAGGTAGTCCTCGCGTTCGACGACGTCCACCGAGACGCCGCGTTCGGCGAGCGCGGTGGCGGCCGTCAGGCCGGCGATCCCGGCGCCCACCACGACGGCGCGCGGCCGCGACGACAGCGCGCCCGCGTCGGCCAGGCCGGCTGTGGCGGGGTGAACGCGCCGTCTCCGGTCGGTCATCGCGGCGCCTCCCCGAGGAACGTGTGGACGACGTTGCGCTCCCAGCCCGGCATCGTCTCGCTGCGCACCCGGGTGAAGCCGGCGTCGCGCATCCGGCGCCGCAACCGCGCCGCCCCGTCGAACGCGAGGACGCTGCGCCACAGGTGCCGGTAGAGCGCCGTGTCCCGGGTATGCCACCAGCCGGCGGGGACGATGATGCCCCAACACACCGCGTGCCAGACCAACCTCGCCGCGATCGAATCGCGCACCGAGTATTCGTGCATCGCCAGTGTCGCGCCGGGGGCGAGCAGGGCGCGAAACGCTCGCAGCTGGCCGTCCGGATCCGCGAGATTGCGCAGCAGGTAGGCGGCCAGGATGCCGTCGAACGGTCCGGTGACGCCGCATTCCTCCAGTTCTTCGACGCGCGCGTGCACGAACCGCACCGACGGCGGCCACGCCTTCGCCCGTGCCACATCGAGCATTCCGTTCGCGGCGTCAACCGCGACGATCTCCGCCTCGGGCGCCGCCGCCAGCAGCGCGGCCGTCGACGCGCCGGTGCCGCAGCCCGCGTCGAGCAGACGTAGGCCCCGGCCGCGTCCGGGCAGCCGCATGCGGCGCGCCGACAACGCCAGGTTCGCGTGGTAGTACGGGTTGGCGCCGACCAGCCGGTCGTATGCCGCGGCGCCGGCGTCGAAGGCGCCGGGCACCTCGTTGCGGGGCAGACCCGCCTTATCGGCGCGCACGTTGTCGCTCCCACAGCAGCAGCACCGCGGTGACCAGCGCGAAGCCGAACAAGAAGTCCTCGACGGGAATGTCGAACGGAAACCGCACACCGCCGGTGTGCCGCTCGTTGTAGATCACGATCGGGGCGCTGCGTTTCGTCAGCCAACCGTCGACCAAAACCTGAAAGCCGAGCACGATCACCATCGACACCCAGTAGGCCGGCCGCCGAAACAGGTTGGTGCGCAACAGCGCAAACTCCAGCGCGACGACGACCAGGACGGCCGCCACGGCCGGCACCGTATAGCCGAGCCCGGTCATCGGCGTCTGCCCCTTTCGAGGATGGTGGTCACCGCGTTGTAGGTCAGCACGGCGCACACCGGAATCACCAGGAAGAACAGCACTTCCTCGATCGGCACCCCGAACGGAATGTGCAGGCCGGTGATGTATTCGCAGTTGTACGTCCACACGCCGTTGGCGACGGCCACCGCGTCCCAGACGAGGAACACCGCCGCGACCGGAATGACCGCGCGGGCCAGGCGGCGCGGTTGGCGGTAGACACCGGCGCCGAACAGCTCGAGCGGCGCGGTGATCGCGAGGCACAGGCCCAGGACGATCAGGTACTGCCAACGGTCGCTCATGACGCGGTCTTCATCCGGGCCCGCCACGACCGCACCAGCGCGCCACCGGCGACCCGAAGCCGCCGCGCCGTGCCGACGGTGGCCCGCTGCGTGAACACCGAGAAATCGCTGGCCTCAATGCGATCCAGGATTTCGGAGTACAGCGTCAACGCGGTCGCCACGCACGGCCGGGACCGGGGCGCCAGCAGGGCGATCCCGTCGGCGGCGAAACGGTAGATCTCGCGAGTGATCTGGTGCTGAGCCGCCAGGGCGGAGCGGACTTTAGCGTCGGTGCGCCGGTGCACGTGGCACCACATCATGAGGTCGCGGTCCACGCCGAAGGCGGCGAGTTCGTCGGTCGGCAGGTAGATCCTGTTCCGCGCCAAGTCTTCGTCGACGTCGCGTAGGAAGTTGGTGAGCTGAAACGCGCGGCCCAGCGCCGCCGCGTACGGCGCGGCGTCGTCGGCGGTGACGGCCGGGCCGGCGGTCCCAAGCACCGGAAGCATCTGCAGGCCAATGACTTCCGCGGAGCCACGCATGTATCGGTTCAACGCCGCCCGGTCGGGATAGTCGGTGACGGTGAGATCCATGCGCATGGAGTCCAGAAAATCCGCGAACAGGTCCGCGGGAATCCCGTAGCGACGCGCGGTGTCGGTGACGGCAGCGAGGATGGGCTCGTCGTGGTGGTCGCCCCCGTCGAAGAAGCGATCCGATAGCCGCTGCAGCCGGTCCGCCCGCTCGGAGACGTCCAGGGCCGGGTTGAGCTCGTCGAGGATGTCGTCGGCGTGGCGGGCGAAGCCGTACAACGCGTGCACGGCCGGGCGCTGGTCGGGGGCGAGCAACCGGGTGGCGAGGAAGTAGGTGCGGCCGTTCTCGGCGGCGATCCGCCGGCACCGCCGATAGGCCGCGCGCAGCCGGTCTTCGTCGATTCCGGCGGCGTCCAATTCGGTCCGGATCATCGCGATCCCGCTTTCAGGTCGAGCGTTCGGGTCGTCGTCCGCGTTGCGGCGCCGGTGATGCGGTCGGCGGCCAACCGCCCGGAGATCAGCGTGGTCGGCACGCCGACCCCGGGCAGGGTCGACGACCCGGCCAGCACCGCGTTCTCGATGCCGCGCACGGTGTTCGCCGGCCGGAAGGGCCCGGTCTGGGCGAACGTGTGGGCCCACGCGAACGGCGTGCCCGCCGCCATGCCCTGGCGGGCCCAGTCGGCCGGGGTGTCGACGTGCAGCAGCTGGGCGTCGTCGCGCACGCCCGGCAAGAGCCGGTCCTGCACGATGTCGAGGAGGGAGTCCGCGTATGCGCCCCCGGTGGCCGACCAGTCGATCTCACCGCGCGACAGGTTGGGGGCCGGCGCCAGCACGTAGAGCAAATCGCGGCCGGCGGGGGCCAGACTCGGGTCGCCGGCCGTCGGCCGGGTCACCAGCAGCGAGGGGTCGGCCATCAGCCGGCCGTCGCGGATGATGTCGGTGAACGTCTGCTCCCACGCCGAGCCGAAAAGGATGCTGTGGTGGGCGTTTTGCGACGCCACGGCGCGGCAGCCCAGGTGTAGCACTACCGCCGAGGGCGCCGCGCGCAGTGGAAGGATCCGGCGCGGTTGCCGGCCCAGCAGGCGGTACGCCTGCGGCAGTTCGGTCGTCAGTACCACCGCGTCGCAGTCGATGCGCGCATCCCGGTCGGTGTGGACGGCGGTGATCCGCTGTCCGCTGCGCTCCAGCCGGGTGACCGTCGACCCGTAGCGGAACCGCACCCCGGCGTCGGCGGCCGCGGCCGCCAGGGCATCTGGCAGCGCCCGCACGCCCCCGCGCGGGAAGAACACCCCGGCGACCGTGTCCATGTACGCGATCACCGCATACACCGCCAGGGCGTGTTGCGGCGCGACACCGGCGTAGAGCGACTGGAAGGTGAACACCCGGCGCAACCGGGGATCGCTGATGTGGCGCTTGACCATCGTGTCCCACCGGCGGAACCCGCCGAGTGCGGCCAACCGCGCGAGCTGGGGAGTCAGCAGCGACAGCGGGGAGTCGAAGTTGGCGGCGATGAAGCCGTCGAATTCCGTGCGATACAGCCGGTTCAACCAGTCGCGCAGCCGCCGGTAGCCGTCGGCCTGCTGTGGTCCGGCGAACTCGCTCACCGCGGCGGCCATCCGGTCGGCGTCGGTGTGCACGTCGATGGCGCTGCCGTCGGCGAACAGCGCCCGGTAGGCCGGGTCGACCGGGAGCAATTCGACTCTGTCCGAGGCGGTTTCGCCCACTGCGGCGAACGCCTCGTCGATGATGTCGGGCATCGTGAGCACCGTCGGGCCGGTGTCGATGTGGTAGCCGTCGACATCGCGCCGGCCTGCCCGGCCGCCGGGCCAGGCTTGGCGCTCAACCACGGTGACCTGACGGCCTCGGCCGGCGAGGTGCAGCGCGGCGGCAAGCCCCGCGAATCCCGCGCCGACCACGACGACGTGGTCGGTGCGCCCGGACACCGTGCGGATGCTCATGCGGCGCGCCGGGTGCACAGGGCCGCCATGTCGACGAGCGCGGCGGTGAGCGCGCCGTCGACGATGTTGCCGTCCAATGCCTTGAGAGCCGCCTCGACGCGATCGGCGATCAGTTCTTCGATCAGCCGCACCGCCCCGGTGGCCAGGATGAGGTTCCGCCACTGGTCCAGTGCGGAATCGTCGAGCCGATCACCGCTCATGAATTGGCGAAACTGCCGACGGGTCGACGCGTCGGCCAACTCGTGCGCGGCCACCACGACGCTGGTGGCCTTGCGCTCGATCAGGTCCCCACCGTTGGGCTTCCCGGTCACCGCGGGCGACCCGAAGATGCCCAGGATGTCGTCGCGCAGCTGGAAGGCTTCGCCGATGGCGGTGCCGTAGTCGCCTAACGCGTCGAGCACCCGGACGTCGCACCCGGCCATCGCGGCGCCGATCTCCAGCGGTCGGCGCACGGTGTAGTTACCGGACTTGCGCCGCGCCACCTCCAGAACGGCCTGCATCGTCGGTAGGTCCCGCATATCGGTTGCCAGGTCGGCGAACTGGCCCACCGCCAGCTCGGTACGCATGGCGTCGTAGCGTGGCCACGCCTTGAGCAGGTGGTGGCGCTCGAGGCCGCTGTCGCGCAGCATCTGCTCGGCCCAGATCAAACACAGATCGCCGAGCAGGACGGCGGCCGATTCGCCGAACCGCCGTGAGGAGCCGGACAGTCCGCGGCGGCGATGCCAGGTGGCGAATTGCAGGTGCGCGGCCGGGCGCCCTCGCCGCGATGGCGAATTGTCCATGACATCGTCTTGCAGCAGCGCAAACGCGTGCAGCAACTCGAGGCTGGCGGTAGCCGACAGTGCCGCATGGCTGGGCCGTTGGCCGCACAACCAGCCCAGATACATGAACATCGACCGCAGGCACTTGCCGCCGTTGACGAACTCCAGCAAGATGTCGCCGGCCACGTCGACCCCGCAGTCACCCAGGGCGTCGTGGCATCGCTCCGCGACGAATCCGGTGACTTGATCCAGCACCGCCCGCCGCAGACTCGTACGCCAGGCGTCCAATTGGTCTTTGTCGGGCAGGCACATCGGGCCGACCGCCTCCCACGAAACGTCCGTCAGCCGCCGGCTCGAAAGGCTCGGATTCACGCGTTGATACCCCTCTGGTGACGAAACAAACACCGGGCGACGGCCAACGACTCGGCCGGCGCCGCTCAGTTAAGTTATTGAAACATTAACTTACTGAATGATCGAGCGGTACGCCAGTGCTGGCGGACATGCGCTGTGCTGTCGCTAGCCCGTGCGGTGAGGTGCGTCGCCCGACGCCGTTATGGCCTCAGGAGGGGATGGCGGCGGGTTGCGCCGGCTCGTGCCGGTGTCGCCGATCCGCGACGATGCCCGAGAGCAACTGGCGCCTGGCCTTGACGATGTCGTCGAGGAGCTGCAGGGCTTCGGCCACCGATCCCACCACCTGCAAACCGTGGTCGGTGATGATGTGCAGCAGCGGGCGCATCGCAGGGCCGGCGACCACGCTGCAGTGCACCCGCGCCTGGCGATGCTCGTGGTTGAGCGACAGCAGCGCCCGGAAACCGTCGAGGCTCAAAAATTCCAGCTGGCTCAGGTCGAGGATCAACGGGGTTTTCAGGCGGGAGAAACGACGGATCGTCTGGGCGAACTGGTCGGCATTCGACGCGTCGATCTCGCCATCGACGCGCAGGACGGTGCCCAGGCTGCGCGCATAAACGTAGAGCCGCGCGCCGTCGAAGTCGGCCATGTAGCGGCAGCTGGCGGGTTGTTTGTTCTGGGGTAGATCCATGGAACGGTGAGCAGTCATCTCGTGCACCAATCGGCTGGTGAGGGGGAGCGGCAGGTGCGCCGTGCACCGCGCTCGAAAAAGAAGCTGTGAACTCAACCTGGTTTACATGCTAGCCGCCGCGGCGCACAGCCGTGGCGAAATGGGAGTGCGGGTTTTCGGGGCCGGCCCGCGGGCCAGGTGGGACGGGGGACGTGGCGCGGCAACCTGCATTGAACATTCGTTTTCTGGCCGGGATGCATCCGCCTCCCGTTCGCTTTCGGGCCCCTTGCGGCCGGGGTTTCTCGCCGGCAAGAACGGGAACCCGGCGCCGGTGGACGTTTCTGATCTTCTGGCCAAGCCCTTTCAATGGGGATCCGCACTGCGCGGTCGCCGGTTTTTCCATCCGGTCGGCGTACTCGCCGAGGGCTCGCTCGAACGTGTCGCCCCCGCGGCCGACGGCCTGCCCGTCCCGTCCTCCCGCGTTGTCGCCCGAATCTCCAAAGCCGCCGGCACCCCAGGGGTGCTGCCCGACTTCATCGGCCTGGCGCTCCGCGTCGCACCCCAGCAGGTGGCGGCGTCACCGTGGGACATCCTGCTGGTCTCGGCGGGTTCGGGTGTGCTGGCCCGGGCCGTGGCGCTGCGCCCGACCACGTCCTGGTCCGGCCAGACCCTGACCAGCCTGATGCCCTTTCGCTATCAGGGCAGCGTCTGGTGGCTGAGGGCGCGAATCATCAGTGATGTCAATGGCTTTGGACTGTCGCTGGACACCGTCGAGCAGGCCATCGGCAATACCGGCATCGACTTTGCGATTGACCAGGCCTGCGGCCGGGGCGATTTCACGCCACTGGCGCGGCTGAGCTTGACCGGCGTCCTTGACCCCGAGCCGGACGTGTCGTTCGATCCGGTCGCCAACACCGCGCCCGGGGTGAGCCTCTACCCCGATTGGCTCGCCGATCTGCGGGGCCGCGCCTACCGGCGCAGCCGCGACGGCAGGGACGCCGAGTGAGGCCCTGAACTACCGGACGCGCCCGAGCAGGTGCCGCAGGGCGGTGTCGAGGTCGGGTTGACGAAACCGGTGCCCGGCCGCCGTGAGCTTGTGGGGAACCACTTTCTGGCTGGCGCACGCGAGTTCGCGGGCGCCCTGCTCGCCCAACAGCAGGCGCGGCCCCAGGGATGGCACGGGCAGCAGTGCCGGCCGGCGCACGACATGGGCGAGGGTGCGGGTGTACTCGCTGTTGCGGACGGGTTGCGGCGCAACGGCATTCACCGCGCCCGACAGGCCGGTGTCCCACACCGCACGGTGGTAGACGTCGACCAGATCGTCGATCGCGATCCAGGACAACCACTGCCGGCCGTCGCCGAGCCGTCCGCCCAATCCCGCGCCGAACAGCGGACGCATCAACTTCAGGGTGCCGCCGCGGGGTGACTGCACGATGCCGGTGCGCACCCGCACCACCCGCGCACCGGCCGCCTCCGCGGGCGCCGTCGCGTCCTCCCACTCGGCGACGACGTCCGCCAAGAACCCGTCCCCGCGATCGCTGTCCTCGGTCAGGGATTCGTCGCCGCGGTCGTAGCCGTAGAACCCGATCGCCGAAGCCGAGACGAATGCGGCGGGCGCGGGGTGGGTTCGGGCCACCAGTTCGGCCAATCGCCGGGTCGGGCCGATCCTGCTGTCGCGAATCGCATTTCGGTGGGCGTCGGTGAACCGGCCGGCGATCGAGGCGCCGGCGAGATGGATTACCGCGTCGACCCCGTCCAGCAGGTTCGGATCCGGGTCGTCGGGATTCCACCGACGCTCGTCGCCGCCGCCGGCAGTCCTGCGGACCAGCGTGATGACGCGGTGGCCGCCCGTGCGCAGGAACGCGGTCAGTGCCGAACCGACCAGCCCCGACGCCCCCGTGACGGCAAAGGTTGCGGCGCCGAGACCGGCCTCGCGGGCCAGCCGGTGCGCGGCCAGGTCGTCGGCCAGCTGGCGGTGCCGGTAGGCGAACATGGGACGCAGCAACGACCCCGGCACCGGCGTGTCGACCCGGTCGATGACCTTGGTGCGGTTGCCGCCGACATCCTCGAAGTCATGGGTGTGTCGCCACCGCACCGCGATCCGCGCCGGCAGGGCCGCCGGCCCGCCGCCGGCGATGGCGTCGACGAATCGTCTTGGCGGATCATAGGAGTCGGCTTGGTGCTCGGCCACCCAGCGCAGCCCCCCGGGCAGCGCGAGCGTGGCGCGCCCGTTCTCGAGCGAGTCGGCCTCGGTGAGGATGCGCATGGGCTGCCACGGCGGCGAGAGCCGGTTGAAGGCACCCGGCCTGGCGTGCCAGGCGAACACCTCGTCGCGCGGTGCGTCGATGACGCTCGAATACTGCAGCCCCATCGCTCGAACGTTAGCGGTCCGGCAGTGCGTGCTCCACGATGGGCAGGCGCGGCTGCGGCTGCCGCTCGCCGCGCTTGGCCGCCAGGTAGACGTGCGCGGTCTCCGTTGCCACCGTCCGCCAGTCGAAGTTGGAGGTGAGCCGTTCGCGGGCCGCGCGGGCCCGCCGCTGCGCGGCGTCGGGATCGTCGAGCACGGTGCGGACGGCCGCGGCCAGCGCCGCCACGTCGCGGGGCGGGAACGACACCCCGGTCTGGCCGTTGATCACGGCCTCGCCGAGGCCGCCGATGTTCGAGGTCACCAGCGGAGTGCCGGCCGCCGCGGCCTCCAGGGCGACGAGCCCGAACGGCTCGTAGTGGCTGGGCAGCACAGCCGCGTCGGCCCGGTGCAGCAGCGCGAGCAGCTCGGCGTGCTCGAGGTGTCCGACGAAGCGGATCGCCTTGAGCACCCGGTGTTTACGGGCCTGCTCGATCAGCCAGTCCTGCTGGGTGCCCTCCCCGGCGATGGTCAGGGTGGTGCCCGGGTGGCTGCGCCGGATCCGCGGCAGTGCCGCGATGGCGTCGTGCACGCCCTTCTCGTACTCCAGGCGCCCGAGGTAGAGCAGCTCGGCCGGGCCGGTGCGCGGCCGGCGGGGCGCGAAGGGCCAGCGCGCCGCGTCAATGCCGTTGCGGATCACCGTGATCTCGGCCAGGCCGGGACCGAACAGCTCGGTGATCTCGTCGGCCATCGACGCCGAACACGTGATCAGCGAATCGGATTCGCGCACCAGCCACGACTCGACCGCGTGCACCTGTCGGCTGATCGCGCCGCTGACCCAGCCCGAATGCCGGCCCGCCTCGGTCGCGTGAATCGTGGAAACTATTGGCGCGTCGTAGAACTGGGCAAGGGCGACGGCCGGGTGGGCGACCAGCCAGTCGTGCGCGTGCACGACGTCGGGACGCCACGGCCGGTCGCTGCCGTATTTCTTGAGCGACAGCCCGGCGCGGATCATCGAGTGACCCATCGCCAGGGTCCAGGCCATCATGTCGTTGCTGAACGTGAATTCGTGCGGATCGTGTGCGGCCGCGATGACGCGGACGCCCTCGCTGATCTCGTCGCAGGACGGGTGGGTGCTGGGATCGGTGCCCGTCGGCCGGCGCGACAGGACGACGACGTCGTGGCCGGCGGCGGCCAGCGCGGTCGAGAGGTGATGCACATGCCGCCCCAGCCCGCCGATCACCACCGGCGGGTATTCCCACGACACCAGCAGGATCTTCACGCGTGGGCCCCCCTTCGGTGGCGCGAGGGGCCCCAAAATGCCGCACACACCGGCGTGTCGCCGTACATTTGGGGACCCTCGCGGCAAGGGGAGGCGCTCACCGGGGCAGCCTACGCGCATCCAGGGCACCGAACAGGCCGTCGGCGCGGTTCCAGCCGTCGGCCAGCCGCTGCGCGGTGTCGCGCCGGCCCGACGCCAGCGCGCCGGCGATCTCGCGGGTGGCGTGCGCGTGCAGGTGCGCGCGGTAGCGGGCGTAGTCGGCGGCCGAGTCCTTGCTGACCATGAACGGCCAGTCGCTGGACACGGTGAGCAGGGTCTCGCGCAGGATCTGGTCGGCGACGTGATCGCGGGGCACTGGGCCGTCCAGCGACGCCGGCTGCGACCCCGTTTGTGACAAGGCCTTGTCGACCGTGCTCAGCGCCGTGTCGACCACCTCGTTGTTGAGCTGCACCAGGTCGGCCACCTTCTCGCCGGCCCACACCTGCCAGTCCTTGCCCGAGCCCCACGAGCTGGGCGGCAGCGCGACCGCGTCGCCGACGAATCCGCCGTCGATCGCGTCGCTCAGCGTGCCGACGCGCACGCCGGCGGCGGGCAGGGCCCGCAGCACCCGCGCCAGCCACGTGGGGCCCTCGTACCACCAGTGGCCGAACAGCTCGGTGTCGAAGGCGGCGACGACGTGGGCGGGGCGCCCAATGCGCTCGGATTCGCTGCACAGCCGGCTGCGGACCACCTCGACGAAGTCGGCGACGTGGGCGTCGACGGCGCGGTCGGCGCGCTCGGGATCGTAGGGCGCCTTGCCTTCCGACGGCACGTTGCGCCCGGTGACCCGGGCCGGCTTGAGGCCGGTCAGGTGGTCGTAGGTGTGGAAGTCGCGGTAGGCGGCGTGGCCGGGGTAGCCGGATTTCGGCGACCACACCCGGTAGCTGACCTGCAGGTCGCGCCCGAACGCGACCACGTCGGTGTCGCCGACGGGCCGGCCCAGGGCGGTGTCGCCGTGCAGTGACGGGCCGTCGACCATGAAGTGCGTGACCCCGGCGGCGGCGTAGTCGTGTTCCATGCCGGGGGCGTAGGCGCATTCGGGGGCCCAGATGCCGGTCGGGAAGTGTGCCAGGCGCTGCTGCGCATCGGCGAGGCCCTCGCGCAGCGCGAACTCGCGCAGCCGCGGGTTCAGCAGCGGCTGGAACGGGTGGGCCAACGGGCCGCCGAGCAACTCCACCGTGCCCGCGTCGATCAGGGCGCGTAGCAGCGGGCTGGCGCCGTGCCGCCACAGGGTGGCGTAGTCGTCCAGCGCCTGGTCGGCCTCGGCGCATTCGCGAATTCCGAAGGCCCGCAACGCTTCTGGGGTGCAGGATTGGTAGTCCGCCGACTTCGAGCCGCGGGCCGTGCGCACGCTGGCGGCTTCGGTTGCCCGCAGCCGCCAGTTCGCGAGCCAGTGATGCATGCCGTCGAGGCAGTACGGGTCGTCGAGCTGGGCGTTGACCACCGGCGTGACGCCCAGCGTGACGAGGCGGTGGCGATCCTCGTCGGCCAGCGGGCGCAGCACCCGCAGCAGCGGGAGGTAGGCCGCCGCCCAGGACTGGTAGAGCCATTCCTCGCCGACCGGCCAGCGGCCGTGGTGGGCCAGCCACGGCAGGTGGGTGTGCAGCACCAGCGTGAACATGCCGGGAACGTGCGGGGCGCTCACGGCCGCACCGCGATCGCGATCAGGTCCAGGCTTTCATCTATGTCGCGGTCGCCGGCGTCGAGGAGGTCGAAGTCGTCACAGGTGACCGCGGCGACGTCGGCGGCCAGTTCGGGCGGCCACGGCGCGTCTGCAACCGCCCGCCGGATCTGCGCGTCGATGATCGACCCGCCGTGGCGCGCGTCCATTTCGCGCAGGCGCGGGCCGTGAAACAGCCCGCGGACCGCGACATCGCGGAAGCCCGCGTCGACGAGCAGCTCGGTCAGCTCGTCGGCGTTGAGTTCGCGGGTGTGGAACGGGTTGACCGGGGTATCGCGCCCGGGTGAGAACGTGATCCGGTTGGGGGTGGACACCATCAGCAGCCCCGAAGGCCGCAGCACCCGGGCGCACTCGGCGACGAATTGTGGCTGATCCCACAGGTGCTCGATGACTTGGAAGTTCACCACAACATCCGTCGACGCGTCGGGCAGCGGCAGCTCCGCGAGGTTGGCCTGCATGACCTCGACGCGGGGGTAGCGGTTGCGGACGTGGGCCACCGCGGCCGCGTCGTAGTCCACCGCGACGACCCGGCGCGCGAAGGCCGCGATCAGGTCGGCGCCGTAACCCTCGCCGCAGCCCGCCTCGAGCACCTCCCGGCCCGCGCAGCGCGGCGCAAGCCGCTGGTAGACGACCTGATGCCGGCGAAACCAGTAGTTCTCGATGTCCAGGTCCGGGATGGTGCGCTCGCCCGTCAGCGTCAATACCGCGTCGACCGCTGCAGGGCCCGATGCCTGCGGGCCGGGCGCGTCCGAGGGGACGTCGGGGAGGAATGCGCTCATTGAATAGGCAGGCTAACGCGAAGTGTCCGATTCGCGAACCGGCGAAGTGGGCACCCCGGCCGAGATGGACAGACGGGCCGAAAGAACCTGCACTACGACCCGCTATGGTGTGAGAGCAGACCGCACAAAGTTACCCGCCGGTAACACGCCGTGCAGTCTTTTAATGTGCGTGGCCGAGGTCCGCAGTCGAGCGCTGTGTGACCCCTTCGAGGAGGACGAACCAGACTCATGACGAACATCGTGGTCCTGATCAAGCAGGTCCCAGACACCTGGTCGGAGCGCAAGCTCACCGACGGCGATTACACGCTGGACCGCGAGGCCGCCGACGCGGTGCTGGACGAGATCAACGAGCGCGCCGTGGAAGAGGCGCTGCAGATCAGGGAGAAGGAAACCGCCGACGGCGTCGACGGGTCCGTGACCGTGCTGACCGCCGGGCCCGAGCGGGCCACCGAGGCGATCCGCAAGGCCCTTTCGATGGGCGCCGACAAGGCCGTCCACCTCAAGGACGACGGCATGCACGGCTCGGACTTGATCCAGACCGCCTGGGCACTGGCGCGCGCGCTGGGCACCATCGAGGGCACCGAGCTCGTCATCGCGGGCAACGAGGCCACCGACGGCACGGGCGGCGCGGTGCCGGCCGTCATCGCCGAGTACCTCGGCCTGCCGCAGCTGACCCACCTGCGCAAGCTGTCCATCGAGGGCGGCAAGGTCACCGGCGAACGGGAGACCGACGACGGCGTGTTCACGCTTGAGGCGACACTGCCCGCGGTGGTCAGCGTGACGGAGAAGATCAACGAGCCGCGCTTCCCGTCCTTCAAGGGCATCATGGCCGCCAAGAAGAAAGAGGTCACGGTGCTGACCCTGGCCGAGATCGGCGTCGAGAGCGACGAGGTGGGCCTGGCCAACGCCGGCTCGACCGTGCTGTCGTCGACGCCGAAGCCGCCGAAGACCGCGGGCGAGAAGGTCACCGACGAGGGCGAGGGCGGCAACCAGGTCGCGCAGTACCTGGTCGCCCAGAAAATCATCTAGCACGAGCACGAAACCCACAGACGAGAAGAGCGAAATAACCCATGGCTGAAGTACTGGTGTTGGTCGAGCACGCCGAAGGCGCGCTGAAGAAGGTCACGTCCGAACTGATCACCGCCGCCCGCGTGCTGGGCGAGCCCTCCGCCGTCGTGGTCGGCGCGCCGGGCACGGCGGCGCCGCTGGTCGACGGCCTGAAGGAGGCGGGCGCCGCCAAGATCTACGTCGCCGAATCCGACGACGTCGACAAGTACCTGCTCACCCCGGTCATCGACGTGCTGGCGTCGATTGCCGAATCCAGTTCGCCGGCGGCCGTGCTGCTGGCCGCCAACGCCGACGGCAAGGAGATCGCTGGCCGGCTCGCGGCCCGGCTCGGCTCCGGCCTGCTGGTCGACGTGGTCGAGGTCAAGGAAGGCAACAAGGCCACCTACTCCATCTTCGGTGGCGCGTTCACCGTCGAGGCGCAGGCCAACGGTGACACCCCGATCATCACGGTGCGTGCCGGTGCGGTCGACGCCGAGCCGCAGGCCGGCGCCGGTGAAGAGGTCACCGTCGAGGTGCCCGCGCCCGCGGAGAACGCCACCAAGGTCACCTCTCGCGAGCCCGCGGTTGCCGGTGACCGCCCGGAGCTGACGGAGGCCACCATCGTGGTCTCTGGCGGTCGCGGCGTCGGCAGCGCGGAGAACTTCAGCGTGGTCGAGGCGCTGGCCGACTCGCTGGGTGCCGCCGTCGGCGCGTCGCGCGCCGCGGTCGACTCCGGCTACTACCCGGGCCAGTTCCAGGTCGGCCAGACCGGCAAGACGGTGTCGCCGCAGCTCTACATCGCGCTGGGCATCTCCGGGGCGATCCAGCACCGCGCGGGCATGCAGACCTCGAAGACCATCGTCGCGGTCAACAAGGACGAAGAGGCACCGATCTTCGAGATCGCCGACTACGGCGTGGTGGGCGACCTGTTCAAGGTCGCCCCGCAGCTGACCGACGCGATCAAGGCGCGCAAGGGCTGATTTCGCCCGCGGCCGGGTCCATCCCCGGCCGAGAACCTAAGCGCGGCAAGCGATCCCGGGATGACGCCCGGCGTTTCGCTTGCGGTGACGAGTAATTCGTGCCGCTGCGGCGGCACCCGCGGTCCTGCGTCCGTTAACCGCGCGGTCAATTAGGGCCAAATTTCGCGATATTTCGTCATCTGACGTGCACCGACACGTCACAGCGTCGATGCCGACTAGCTCATCGGTTGCGCCACGTTGTTTCCCATGAGCATTGCTTCTGTCCTGATAGCCGCCGACGCGCCGGACGGCGCGGCGACCAGCTCGGCCGGGCCGCGCTATTCGCTGTTGCTGTCCACCGATCCCACCTTGATCGAGGCGGCGCAGCGGCTCCGGTACGACGTATTCACCAGCACGCCGGGTTTCGCCCTGCCGACCGCCGGTGCCGAGGGCCTCGACGTCGACAGGTTCGACGAATACTGCGACCACCTGCTGGTGCGCGACGACGACACCGGCGAGCTGGTGGGTTGCTACCGGATGCTGGCGCCCACCGGAGCCATCGCGGCCGGAGGGCTTTACACCGCAACGGAATTCGACGTCCGCGCCTTCGACCCGCTGCGGCCGTCGTTGGTGGAGATGGGACGTGCGGTGGTTCGCGACGGTCACCGCAACGGTGGCGTCGTGCTGCTGATGTGGGCAGGCATCCTGGCCTACCTGGACCGCTACGGCTACGACTACGTGACCGGCTGCGTGTCGGTGCCGATCGGCGACGAGTCGGACGGGGACACTCCCGGCAGCCAACTGCGCGGGGTGCGCGACTTCATCCTGAACCGCCACGCCGCGCCGCCGGAGTACCGGGTGCACCCCCACCGCCCCGTCCGGGTGGCCGGGCGGGCCCTCGACGACATCCCCGCGCCGCCGCGGCCCTCGGTGCCGCCGCTGATGCGCGGCTACCTGAGGCTGGGCGCCCAGGTCTGCGGTGAGCCCGCGCACGACCCGGACTTCGGCGTCGGCGACTTCTGCGTGCTGCTGGACAAGCGACGCGCCGATACCCGATATCTCAAGCGGCTGCGGTCGGTGTCGGCGGCTTCCGAAATGGTGGGCGGCGCGCAGTGAACGCCCCCGCCGCCCACGCCTGGCTGCCCCGCGCGACGTGTGACAGCAGCTGTGTGCGGGTCGGCCCCGCGTCGTCGCGGTGGCGGGTGGTGCTGCGGGTGACGCTTCGGATCATGCTGGCGCTGCTGTTGGCGGCGGTGGTGCCGCTGGCGCTGGTGCCGCTGCCGGGCCAGATGCGGGTGCAACGGTTCTGCTGCCGGGTGCTGCTGCGCTGCTTCGGTGTCCGGATCAGCGTGTCCGGCAGTCCGATCCGCAACCTGCGCGGGGTCCTCGTGGTCAGTCCCCACATGTCCTGGCTGGACGTGTTCGCCATCGGCTCGGTGTTGCCCGGCTCGTTCGTGGCCCGCGCCGATTTGTTCGGTGAGCTCGCGGTGCGCCTGCTCAAGATCATTCCCATCGAGCGGGCCAACCTGCGGCGGCTGCCCTGGGTGGTCGAAACGGCCGCCCGGCGGCTGCGCGCGGGTCAGACCGTGGTGGCATTCCCGGAGGGCACCACGTGGTGCGGGGTGGCCTGTGGCTCGTTCTACCCGGCGATGTTCCAGGCCGCGATAGATGCCGGCCGCCCGGTGCAGCCGCTCCGGTTGACCTACCACCACGTCGACGGCGGCGTCTCGACCGCTCCCGCCTTCGTGGGTGACGACACCCTGTGGCGCTCGATGTGCCGGTTGCTGGCGGTGCGCCGCACCTTGGCGCACGTGCACGTCGAATCCCTGCAGCTGCCGGGCACCGACCGGCGGGCGCTAGCCCGCCGCTGCGAGTCGGCGGTGGGTGTGGGAGTGCCGCAGCGCCCCCGGCGCCGCCACGTGCTGGTGGGTTAGCCACAAAGACCTGCAGGTATCGTGGGGCGCGTCATGGTTTATCTCGACCACGCTGCCACCACCCCGATGCACCCCGCCGCCATCGAGGCGATGACGGCCGCGCTCGGCACCGTCGGCAACGCGTCCTCGCTGCACACCAGCGGACGGGCGGCGCGGCGGCGCATCGAGGAATCGCGGGAGCTGATCGCCGACAAACTGGGCGCGCGCCCGTCGGAGGTCATCTTCACCGCGGGCGGCACGGAGAGCGACAACCTGGCCGTCAAGGGCATCTATTGGGCCCGCCGCGGCGCCGAACCGTCGCGCCGGCGCATCATCGCCAGCGAGGTGGAACACCACGCGGTGCTGGACTCGGTGAACTGGCTCGTCGAGCACGAGGGCGCCGAGGTGACCTGGCTGCCCACCGCCGCGGACGGGTCGGTGTCGGCGGCCGCGCTGCGCGAGGCGCTGCAGAGCCACGATGACGTCGCGCTCGTGTCGGTGATGTGGGCCAACAATGAGGTCGGCACCGTGATGCCGGTCGCGGAACTCGCCTCCGTCGCAGCCGAATTCGGCGTTCCGATGCACAGCGACGCCGTTCAGGCGGTGGGGCAGTTGCCCGTCGACTTCGCGGCCAGCGGTCTCTCGGCGATGAGCGTGACAGCGCACAAGTTTGGTGGTCCGCCCGCCGTGGGGGCGCTGCTGCTGCGCCGCGACGTCGCCTGCGTGCCGCTGTCGCACGGCGGTGGACAGGAGCGCGACATCCGTTCCGGCACACCGGATGTCGCTGGCGCCGTCGGCATGGCGGCGGCAGCCCGGATCGCGGTGGACGGCCTCGAGCCGAACAGCGCGCGGCTGCGGGTGTTGCGCGATCGCCTGGTCGAGGGCGTCCTGGCCGGCATCGACGACGTCAGCCTCAACGGCGCCCGCGACCCGTTGCGGCTGCCGGGCAACGCGCACTTCACCTTCCGCGGCTGCGAGGGCGATGCGCTGTTGATGCTGTTGGACGCCAACGGGATTGAGTGCTCGACCGGCTCGGCCTGCACCGCCGGTGTGGCGCAGGCGTCGCACGTGCTGGTCGCGATGGGCGCCGACCCGGCGAGCGCGCGGGGGTCGTTGCGACTGTCGTTGGGGCACACCAGCGTTGATGCCGACGTGGATGCGGTGCTGCGGGTGCTGCCCGGCGCCGTGGACCGCGCCCGGCGGGCCGCGCTGGCCGCCGCGGGGGCGCCGTAAGTGAAGGTCCTCGCCGCGATGAGTGGCGGCGTCGATTCGTCCGTCGCCGCCGCCCGCATGGTCGACGCCGGGCACGACGTGGTCGGCGTGCACTTGGCGCTGTCCTCGGCACCGGGCACGCTGCGCACCGGTTCGCGGGGCTGCTGTTCCAAAGAAGACGCCTCGGATGCGCGCCGCGTCGCCGACGTGCTCGGAATCCCCTTCTACGTATGGGATTTCGCGGAGAGGTTCAAGGCGGACGTGATCGACGACTTTGTCGAGTCGTACGCGCGCGGTGAGACCCCTAACCCGTGCGTGCGGTGTAATCAGCGGATCAAGTTCTCGGCGCTGTCGGCGAAGGCCGTCGCGCTGGGCTTCGACACCGTGGCCACCGGCCACTACGCTCGGCTGTCCGGCGGGCGGCTGCGCCGCGCCGTCGACCGGGACAAGGACCAGTCCTACGTGCTGGCCGTGCTGACCGCCGAGCAGTTGCGGCACGCGGCGTTCCCGATCGGGGACACCCCCAAGCCCGAAATCCGGGCCGAGGCGGCCCGGCGCGGGTTGGCCGTCGCCGACAAGCCGGACAGCCACGACATCTGCTTCATCCCGTCCGGGGACACCCGGGCCTTCCTGGGGGAGCGCATCGGGGTGCGCCGCGGCGCCGTCGTCACCGCCGACGGGGCGGTGCTGGCCAGCCACGACGGGGTGCACGGTTTCACCATCGGGCAACGCAAGGGGCTGGGCATCGCCGGTCCGGGGCCCGACGGCCGCCCGCGCTATGTGACTTCGATCGACGCCGAGACGGGGACGGTCGAAGTCGGGGAGGCGGCCGACCTCGACGTGCGCGGCCTGGTCGGGCGGTCGCCGGTGTTCACCGGGGGAGCCCCGCTGGACGGGCCCGTCGAGTGCGTGGTCCAGGTGCGCGCGCACGGCGAGACGGTCGGCGCCGTGGCCGAACTGGTCGGCGACGAGCTCGTCGTACGGCTGCGCGCCCCGCTGCGTGGCGTGGCGCCCGGGCAGACGCTGGTGCTGTACCGCCCGGATCCCGACGGCGACGAGGTGCTGGGCAGCGCCACGATCGCCGGCACTTCTCGCTGATTCCGCGCGCTGAGCGCCCGCGCTGAGCGCCCGCGCTGAGCGCCCGCGCTGAGCGCCCGCGCTGAGCGCCTCAAGGATTCATTAAGGATCCGCCAAGGGCGGTTTCCGATCCTTTCCGTGACAGCCAGGAAAGGAGCCAACGGAGATGAGCACCCAGCAAGTCGCGGCCCGTGAGGAATCGTCCGTCCAGACCAACGCTTTGGCTATCGCGGCGTTCGTGCTGAGCCTCATGGGCATGTACGGCAGCCCGCTGCTGAGCAGCATCTTTGCCGTCGTCGCGCTGCATCAGGTCAAGCACCGCGGGCAGAACGGCTTCGGGTTGGCGATCGCGGCCCTGGCGGTCTCGGCGGCCATGACGGCCCTGCACGTGGCGATGTGGGTCAAGTACGGCCACCCCAACTTCGAGCTGATGGCGACGGCGCACTGGTGAGGAGTTAGCCCGGGATGTTGGCCGCGATGTTCGTCATCACGATGTCCGACACCGATTGCGCGAAGCCGCAGAACGTGACCTCCACCATGGCCACCTTCAGCACCCGGTAGTCGCGGCCGCACCCGCCGGGTCCGAGGTGCAGCGATGTCGCGTCGGCGGTCCACCCGCCGACCAACGACTCGCCCGCCGAGCCGCCCGCGCAGCCTCTGACGGCGCCGACCAGGGCGCTGAACGCCCGGCGCGCGGTGTCGACGTCCTGGTAGGCGGCGGCGCCCTCGGAGATCAGCGCTCCGTCGGGCGGGTCCTGGAAGGTGGTCTTGTGGAACTCCTCGATGTCGGGGCCAAAGGTCGCGGTCTCGGCATAGAGGAACCGGCATTCGGCGGGCGTCGCCTCAGCGAGCGCGTCGATGTCCACCGGGCGGGTGCCGTCCATCGAGGGGATGATCGTCAGGTGCTCGCCCGCGCCGGTGATGGCCCGCATCCGTGACTGGTCCAGCAGGATCGTGTCGACGTTGACGCCCTGGACGCCCTTCGCGGCGGGCCCGAATCCCGGAAGCGCGGTGCCGCCCACCACCCGGGTGCACGCCGCCGCCAGCAACACCGCGCCCACCAACAGCAGCGGCCTGGTGAACCTCGCTCTACGCCCCACCGTTTGCACCCTTCTCGGCTAGAACCTACCCCGCCGCAACACCCCTCGCGACCGGCGCGCTGGGCGACGTCGAATACGGTTGGCCGGTGAGTGTTTTGGCGCATCCGTTCGCGACGGGCAGCGGCGTCGGATCGTGGCCCGGCACCGCGGCGCGCGAGGCCGCCGCGGTGGTGGTCGGCGAGCTGGCGGGCGCGTTGGCCCACATCGTCGAGCTACCCGCCCGCGGAGTCGGTGCCGACCTGGTCGGACGGGCCGGCGCGCTGCTGGTCGACGTCGCGATCGACACGGTGCCGCGCGGCTATCGCATCGTGGCCCGGCCCGGCGCCGTGACGCGCCGCGCCGTCAGCCTGCTCGACGAGGACATGGACGCGCTGGAGGAGGCCTGGGAGACGGCGGGCCTGCGCGGCGGTGAGCGCGTTGTCAAGGTGCAGGCCCCCGGGCCGATCACCCTGGCCGCCGGGCTCGAGCTGGCCAACGGGCACCGGGCCATCACCGACCCTGGGGCCGTGCGCGACCTGGCGGCGTCGCTTGCCGAAGGCGTTGCGGCGCACCGTGCTTCGCTCGCTCGGCGCCTCGATACGCCGGTAGTGGTGCAGTTCGACGAGCCGTCGCTGCCGGAGGCATTGGGCGGGCAGCTGAGCGGGGTGACGGCGCTGAGCCCGGTCGCCGCGCTCGACGAGGCCGTTGCCCTGGGACTGCTCGACACGTGCGCCGCTACCGTCGGCGCCGACGTGCTGGTGCACAGCTGCGCTTCTGGGCTGCCGTGGGATCTGTTGCAGCGCAGCGGGATTGGCGGCGTATCCGTGGACGCCGGCACCCTGCGCGCCGAGGACCTGGACGGCATCGCCGCATTCGTGGAGTCGGGCCGCACCGTCGCGCTGGGCGTGGTCCCGGCGACGGCGCCGCCCAAGCGGCCGTCGGCCGAAGAGGTCGCCACCGCCGTCGTCGCAGTGACCGATCGGCTCGGATTCGGCCGCTCGGCGCTGCGCGACCGCATCGGCGTGACCCCGGCGTGCGGCCTGGCGGGCGCGACGCCGCAGTGGGCCCGGACCGCGATCGAGCTCGCCCGCAAAGCCGCCGAGGCGTTCGCCGAAGACCCGGACGCCATCGATTAGGCAACCAGCTGGTTGCGTTTCCCTGAAGGATGTGCTGAACTAAAAGGCAACCAGGAGGTTGCATATGAGTACTGATCAAATCCAGAAACAAGTCGTGTTGCGCGCGCCGCTGGACCGGGTGTGGCGAGCCATCACGGACGCCGAGCAGTTCGGGCGCTGGTTCGGCGTCCGCTTCGACGGGCCATTCGTCGCAGGGCGGCCGGTCGCCGCGACCATCACCCCGACCACCGTCGACGACGAGGTGGCCAAGCGCCAGGAGCCACACGCCGGCGTGACGACCACGTGGGAGATCGTCGCGATCGAGCCCCGACGGCGATTCGCCTACCGCTGGCAGCCGTGCGCGGGCGAGCCGGATGCGGACGATGAGCCGACCACGCTGGTCGAGTTCACCCTCGCCGAGACGCCCGACGGCGTGCTGCTCACCATCACCGAATCGGGTTTCGACGCCATCCCGGCGGCGCGTCGCGCTTCCGCGTTCGAGGCGAACTCCGAGGGCTGGGCCATGCAGACCGACCTCGTGCGCCGGTATCTGGAGGGCACCCGGGTATGAGCGCCGTCGGCGCGCCGCTGTTCGACGCGCTGGGGGACGCGAATCGGCTACGCATCGTCGTCCGGCTCTGCGACGTCGGGCCGTGCTCGACATCGCAAGTCACGCAAGCCATTCCGGTCACCCGGCAGGCGGCCAGCAAGCACCTGGCGCTGCTCGAATCCGCGGGAGTGGTCACCAGCGCCCGCCGGGGTCGCGAGCGGGTCTGGACGGTGCGGACCGAACCGCTAGCCCAGGCCAGCGACTACCTCGACCAGCTGTCGCGGCGCTGGGATGCCGCGGTGGAGCGGTTGCGGGCGTACGTGGAAGAGGAGTGAGTCACTCCGGTCACAGCTCGGAGGGATGTGCCGTAGTGCCCGCCTCACAGCGACTACTGACTCGGCCGGCGTCGGGCTCGCGAATTGTCGCTATGAGGCGGGCACAAGGGGTGCCGCTTGTTGCCT
>NZ_AUWQ01000002.1 GCF_000455205.1 Mycobacterium sp. UM_CSW
CGACCGCGTGAAACCACCGTGCGAATTTCGTACATAAGGCCCACAGTCGGCGCCCAAACCCATGCCGCCGAAAGGCTCAGTCCGGCAGGTTCTCCGGGTGCAGCATTTCCGCGTACCGCAGCGGCTCGGGGATGCCGAACCCGTCCACCAGCGTCTCGGCGTAGGGGCGCAGCTTGCGGCATCGGTCGTTGATGCCGCGGGTGACGGCCTTGGCCCGCCCGGTCGACAGGTAGCCATGCTCGATATACCAGGCCTTGTCGTCCTCGATCACCGACAATGCGTACAAATCGCAGACCATTTCGAGTAGCTCGCGGGCGTCCTCGTCCTCGCATGAGTCGATCCCGGCGACGAACGCCTCCAGCACAATCCGGTCGATGTGCGCGCTCGCAGCGTGCAGCACGTGATCCTGCACGGCGTTGAACGCGTCGAATTCCGACATCTCCTTGGATTTGCCTTGCAGCCGGCGTGCCACCGAAGACAAAAGGTAGTCCTCGCGTTCCTCGAACATGGTGACCTGGGTGCCGCGGTTGAACAGGCTGCCTTCCTCTTCGCTGTCTTGGCGGGCGTCGATGATCGTCTGCATAATCGCCTCGGCCGCAGTGCGTTTCCGCACCCGCTCACCGACGGTGTTGGCGGCGAAGCGCACCCATTCGACCGGGCTCATGCTGCGGATGTCGTCGGCGTACGCCGTCAGCAGCTCCTTGGCCACCAGTTGGGTCAGCACATGGTTGTCGCCCTCGAACGTGGTGAACACGTCGGTGTCGCCGCGCAGCCCGATAAGGCGGTTCTCGGCCATGTAACCCGCGCCGCCGCAGGCCTCCCGCGCCTCCTGGATGGCCCGGGACGCATGCCAGGTGTTGGCCGCCTTGAGCCCCGCGGCCCGCGCTTCCAGCTCGCGCTGCTCGTCGGCGTCGGGGGCGTCCGCGGTCTGGATGTCGTGGCACTTGCTGACCAGCTCGTTCTGGGCGAACTGCAGCGCGTATGACCTCGCGATCAACGGAAACAGCCGGCGCTGATGCACCAGGTAGTCCATGATCAGCACTTCGGTGTCGTCATCCGGGGCCTTGAATTGCCTGCGCTGCAACGCATATCGAGTCGCGATGTCCAGCGCGACGCGCGCCGCGGCGCCCGCGCTGCCGCCCACCGTGATCCGGCCGCGAACCAGCGTGCCCAGCATGGTGAAGAACCGGCGGTTCGGGTTGTCGATCGGCGAACTGTAGGTGCCGTCCGGCGCCACGTCGCCGTATTTGTTCAGCAGGTTCACCCGCGGGACGCGGACGTGATCGAAGACGATGCGGCCGTTGTCCACACCGGGCAGGCCGCCCTTGTACTCGCAGTCCGACGTCGTCACCCCGGGCAGGTCGTTGCCGTCGGCGTCGCGGATCGGGACCAGAACGCAGTGCACGCCGTGGTTGACCGGCTTTCCGTCCTCGGTGGTGATCAATTGCGCGAAAACCGCTGCCATAGTGGCGGTTTGGGCGGCTCCGCCGATGTAATCCTTGCGGGCCGTCGGGGTGGGGGAGTCGATGACGAACTCCTCGGCCTCGGCGTCGTAGGTCGCGGTGGTCTCCACCGACTGGACGTCGCTGCCGTGCCCGGTCTCGGTCATCGCGAAGCAACCGCGCAGCTCGAGGCTGATGATCTGCTTCACGTACGCCTCGTGGTGGCGCTCGGTGCCCAGGTTCTCGACGGCACCGCCGAACAGCCCCCACTGGACCCCGGCCTTGACCATCAGCGACAGGTCCGACATCGCGAGCATCTCGATCATCGTGATCGCCGCGCCGACGTCGCCGGTGCCACCGTGCTCCTTGCGGAAGTTGTCGGCGGCGGCCCCGAACGCGGCCATGATCCGCATTTGCTCGGCCACCTTGGTGCGGGCGATCACCGTGTTCGGCGTGTAATGCGGGCGGAACAGCTCCTCGGTCATCGTGGCCCGCATCCGGTTCTTCACGTCGCGCCACCGCCCGTCCAAGGCGTTGCGCAAATGTTCGGCGGTGCTCTTCGTGTCTGGTGCCATGAAAGGACGGTAACCCGCTGCTCAGGCCTTGAAACAGACCTTGAATAACAATCGTCCAACGTGCACTGGTTGCGGGTCTCGGGCCGGATTTTCGCGCTGAGTGCGCGCTCGGCGCGGCGCTGGGGGTGTCATCATCAAGCCATGCCGCAGTATCTGGCCGCTGCCATGGTCGTGCTCCTGATCGGCACAGTGATCGGCAGAGTGGTGCTGCTGCGCAGAACCGGCACTCGAGCAATGCATTTCGGGAAGCTCGACAAGACCGACTTCCTGATCCCGCCCGTCGCGCTGTTCTACTTCTACACGGTGTTCGCCGCCGCCTTCGGTTGGCCCCTGGCCAGCCGTCAGCGGTTTTTCCATTCGACGCTTCTCGCCTGGCTGGGAGTGGCTTTCTGCCTGGTTGGGGTCCTGATCCTGGTGCTCAGCCTGGTGTCGTTCGGCAACAGCTTCCGGGTCGGCATCGACACCGACCATCCCGGCAGACTGGTGACGACGGGCATATTCGCGGTCAGCCGCAATCCGATATATGTCGGGTTCTTCGTTTTCCTCGTCGGCCAGCTCCTGGTATTCCCCAACTGGGTTCCGTTGATCTACCTGCTCGCCGGCACCGCGCTGTTCCACCGGCAAGTGTTGCGCGAGGAGGGGTTCATGCGGCAGCGATACGGCGACGAATACGCCGACTACTGCCGCCACGTCAGGCGGTACGTCTAGCCCGCAGCCGGTAGAGGGCAAAGCCGGCCGCGCCGGCGCCGAAGCCCAAGAGCATCCCCATGTCGAAGATCCACCAGCCCGAATAGTGCGTCCACATCAGGGCGTCGGCGGCGAGCGCGTCGACCCTGCGCAGATCGGCGACCGACGCCGACGCCGCGAAGCCCCACTGGGCCGGGACGAACCACGAAACCTGCTGAAAGCCCCACTTGCTCACCAGCTGCACCAGGCTCCCGTTGAACAGCAGCGACGCCAGGATCACCAGCACCAGCAGCGGCAGCACCTCGCGCAGCCGGCTGCCCATCGCGGACAGCGCCAGCCCGACGACCGCCGACACGACTGCCGTCGCGCCGACGCTCAAAAAGAGCTCGGCCGTGGCCCCGCCGGAGAAGCCCAACAGCACCGGGCCGTGCACCGGCCCGCCTTTCACGACGATGACGATCGCGAAGACGATGCCCGACAGGAGGAGCGCGGCCAGGCCGAAGACGACGATCTTGGCGCCCAGGTAGGCCGGGGCCGAAAGCCCGAGGGCCTGCTCGCGGCGGAAGGGGCGGCGCTCTTCGACCAGCGTGCGGATGGTCAGTGCGGTGCCCACGATCACCGCGGCGATGTTGAGCGCGGCCAGGATTTCGATGGCTTCGTGCGGGTTGGAGCTGCTCGGGTTGGGCCGCTCCAGCCCGGAATCGCCGGGGATCAATAGGGCCAGCGCCGCCAACACGAAGGGCAGGATCGCCAGGAACAGGAAGTAGAGGTGGTCGGCGAAGAGCAGGCGGAGCTGACGACGGGCGAGCAGCCGGACTTGCCGCTTGGCGGAGAGCTTTTCGGGCAGCGGCCACGGCGCGGCGACCTCCGGCGGCGTGGGAGCGGTCGGCGCTGGTTGCCGCACCCGAAACTCGCGGTGCGCGCCGTCCGGATCGGCGCCGACCTGCTCGAGGACTCTGGCCCAGTCGGTGCTGCCCATCGCGGACTCGACCTGCAACGGGGTCCCGAGGAAAGCCGGGGCGCCCCGCGCGGTCAGGACCAGCACCTGGTCGCAGAGGTTGAGGTTGTTCAGCGACGAGTGCGACGGCATCGCGACCACCACGACACAGCCGATGTCGGCCTGTCGGCGCAGGATCGCCATCACGTGGTCTTGCTGCGGCCCATCGAGCCCGGCGCCGGGATCGTCGACCACCAGCAGCGTCGGCCGGGTGACCAGTTCGACCGCCAGCGAGGCGCACCGTCGCAGCTCGGGCGGCAGTTTGCTGATCCGCGTCGCGCGGTGGGGCGCCAGCTCGAGCTCCTCGAGCACCTGGTCGACCACCCGCCGGCGGTGCTCGGCAGCGGTGTCCGGCGGCAGGCGCAGTTCGGCGGCGTAGCCCAGGGCCTGTTCGACCGTGAGCCGCGGATGCAGGCACTCGTCGCCGCGCACGATTCCGATGCGCGAGCGCATCGACTCGGGCTCGGCGTGCACGTCGTGGCCGTCGACCGTAATTGTTCCGGAGCTGAGATCCCTTGTGCCGGCCAGCAGTTCGAGCAGCGCCGAGTTGCGCGCCGTCGAAGGCCCCACGATCGCGGTCAGCGTCCCCACAGCCGCCGTGAACGAGATGTCCGTGAGCACCTCGTGCCCGTCGACCGTGAGTTCGAGCTGGTACGCCGTGACCCCGCTGGTGCGCGCACCGGATCGCAGCGGCAGCCGATACGTCGTGTTGCCCTCTTGGGTGCGGAAGGAGGGGCCCGCGGTCGGCAGCTTCCGCGTGGTCATCCGCTCGATCAGACCCGGAGCGTTTGACGGTTCGTCTGCTGCGGCCTCTGGGGCGTCGACGACTTCCGGGGCCTCCGCGACGGAGGGCGGCGGCGGTTCAGACGGCGCAGGCGGGCGGGGCGGCTCGGCCGCGGGCGGCTGGGGTGGCGGGATCCGGATCGGCTGGGTGCCGCGCTCGGTCGGCGCCCACAAGTTGGGGTCGTTGGGGCGGTTCCGGGTGACAGGCGGCGGGGGCGCGGGAGGGCCCGGGCGTGGCGGCGGAGCCGGGGGCCGCCGGGGCGGAGCGGGGGGATCGATCTGGAAAACCAGCCGCGGGCCTCGCTGCGGATCGCCGATCGTGATCGCCTGGCCGGAGTGGATGTCGACGGTCGGCACCCGCGAGCCGTTGACGAACATCCCGCGGGGGCTGTTGTCGATGGCCACCCAGTGGCGGCCGGTGAATCGCAGCACCACGTCGGGGTGGGGCGGCGCCGGGTGGCCGGGTGACCCCAATCGGATGTCGACTCCCGGGCCGTAGCCCACCAGCACGTCGCGACCGGGCGCGAAGACGTACCTCGTCGGTCCGACCCATACGGTCAACGGGGGGGCCGGGAGGGCGGAAGCCTCGGGCCGCATCACCGCCACCTTTCCATCACTGGTTAGTCGGAACTTTCAGTGTCTACCCGCCCACGGCTGTGCAGCCACCAGACTGCTCCGTCACAGCGTGTGGCGGCGCGGCGTCGCCGACGCGTTCTCGAGCAGCCGCCGCAGGACCTCGACCGCCTGCGTGAGCACCTCGCGGTCGGCCGGCTCGAGCAGGGCCAACTGCGGTTCGATCGCGGCGGCCCGGTCGGCCCGAACGGCGTCGAGCGTGCGTATCCCGTCGGCCGTGATGCGGATGCGTACCGCCCGGGCGTCGCCGGGGTCGACGGTCCGCGTCACCAGGCCGGCGTCCTCCAGGCGGCGCACCTGGGTGGTCATCGTCGGTTGAGAACAGTGGTCGACGCCCGCCAGGTCGCCGATCCGAGCCTCCCCGTGCGCCTCGATGGTGGCCAGCAGCCGGGCCTGCGCCGCGGGCAGCGGCATCTGGATGCGCTGGGTGGCCAGCCGGTTGAGCCGGGCGACCACGGCGAGGAGGTCGGCCCCAAGGCCGGACTGGGGCTCGGTGTTTGCGGCGTCAACGACATCATTGTGGTTGGCGGCGGATGCGTTCATACATCCATGGTTGCATAGCTTTGCTAAGCGAGACGAGCGCCACACGCGTCGCCGCAAAAACCCAGCTTGCGGGGTGTGGCGCGGGAACATGCCGCCGCGGCCTGGCAGAATCGGTGAGGTGACCGTCCCCCGACCATCCCGATCACGCCACCGGGGTGGACCGCTGCGACCGGTCGAATTGGCGCAGGCCGCCGTCATGGGCGCGCTGTGCGCGGTCATCGCCATCCTCTCGGTGGTCGTCCCGTTCGCCGCGGGACTGGCGTTGCTGGGCACCGTGCCCACCGGGCTGCTGGCCTACCGCTACCGGTTCCGCGTCCTGATGGCCGCGACGGTCGCGGCCGGGATGATCGCCTTCCTGATCGCCGGGCTGGGCGGCCTCATGACCGTCATCCATTGCGTCTACATCGGCGGTCTGACCGGAATCATCAAGCGCAAGCGCCGTGGCTTGCCGACGGTGATCGTCTGGTCATTGGTCGCCGGCCTGGCGTTCGGCGCCGCCGACGTCATCGGCCTGACCGTGATGAGCCGACTGCGGCACCTGATCTTCGACGTCATCACCGCGGACGTGAATGGCGTCGCGGCCTTCCTGACCCGCGTACACATGCACGGCGTTGGCGAGGACCTGAAGCGGTATTTCGCTCTCGGCGTGCAGCATTGGCAGTTGCTGGTGCTGATCTATTACCTCATCGGGATCCTGGTCGTGTCGCTGATCGGCTGGTGGGCGCTGTCGCGTCTGCTGGATCGGATGCGCGGCATCCCCGATGTGCACCAGCTGGACGCGTCGGAGGGAAGCGGCGCCGAGCAGGGCCCCGTCGGGCCGGTGCCGGTGCGGCTGGACAAGGTGCGCTTCCGTTACCCCGGTGCCCGCCAGGACGCGCTGCGCGAGCTCAGCATGGATCTCCGGGTCGGCGAACACGTCGCGATCACCGGACCCAACGGCTCCGGGAAGACCACGCTGATGCTGATTTTGGCCGGCCGCGAACCGACGTCGGGGACCGTGGAGCGCCCGGGCGCGGTGGGTCTGGGCAAGACTGGCGGCACCGCGGTCGTGCTGCAGCACCCCGAAAGCCAGGTGCTCGGCACGCGGGTCGCCGACGACGTCGTGTGGGGTCTGCCGCCGGGCACCAAGATCGACGTGGACCGGCTGCTGAGCGAGGTCGGCCTCGACGGGCTCGCGCAACGCGAGACGGGAAGCCTCTCCGGGGGCGAGCTGCAACGCCTCGCGCTCGCCGCGGCGATGGCCCGGGAGCCGGCATTGCTCATCGCCGACGAGGTGACCACCATGGTCGACCAGCAGGGACGGGATACGTTGCTGCGCGTGCTGTCCGGTCTGACCAAGCGCCACCGCACCGCCCTGGTGCACATCACGCATTACAACAACGAGGCCGATTCCGCCGACCGCACAATCGATCTCAGCGATTCCCCGGATAACGCGGTCATGGTCGAGACGGTGCCCGCGCCGGCCGGAACCCATGGGGCCACCCCGCTGAACCACCGCACGCAGGCGCCGGTGATCGAACTTGTCGGCGTCGGCCACGAATACGGCAGCGGCACCCCGTGGGCCAAAACCGCATTGCGCGACGTCAGTTTCACCGTGGAGCAGGGAGACGGGGTGCTGATCCACGGCGGCAACGGCTCGGGCAAGTCGACGCTGGCCTGGATCATGGCCGGGCTCACGGTGCCGACGACCGGTGCCTGCCTCATGGATGGCCGGCCCACCCACGAGCAGGTCGGCGCGGTGGCGTTGTCGTTCCAGGCGGCCCGGCTGCAGCTGATGCGCAGCCGCGTCGAACTGGAAGTGGCCTCGGCAGCGGGCTTTTCGCCGCGAGAGACTGATCGCGTCGCCGAGGCGCTGGCCGTCGTCGGACTCGATCCCGCTCTGGCCAAGCGGCCCATCGACCAGCTCAGCGGCGGTCAGATGCGCCGGGTGGTGCTGGCCGGATTGCTGGCCCGTTCGCCGCGGGCCCTGATCCTCGACGAGCCGCTGGCCGGGTTGGACGCCGCCAGCCAGCGCGGCCTGCTGCGGCTGCTGGAAGACCTGCGCCGCGAGCAGGACCTGACGGTCGTCGTCATCTCGCACGACTTTGTGGGACTGGAGGAGCTGTGCCCACGCACCCTGCACCTGCGCAACGGCACCTTGGAGCCCGTGTCCGCCACGGCGGGGGGGATGGCATGACCGCAACCTCCGCCCCGGCGCGCGGCTCGACCCGACGCACCCCGCGTCCCGTCGTGCTGCTCGTCCCGGTGCCCGGAACGTCCACCATCCACGAACTGTGGGCGGGCACCAAACTGCTCGTCGTCTTTGGTGTTTCGGCGCTGCTGACGTTCTACCCGGGCTGGGTGACGATCGGGTTGGTGGCGGCGCTGGTCCTGGCGGCGGCCCGGATCGCGCGCATTCCGCGCGGTGCGGTGCCGTCGGTCCCGCGGTGGCTGTGGATCGTCATCGCCCTGGGCGGCATCACCGCCGTGCTCGGCGGCGGCACCCCGAAGTTCTCGATCGGCGGCCTTGATATCGGACTCGGGGGAGGCTTGCACTTCCTGCGGATCACCGCGCTGTCGATCGTGCTGCTCGCGCTCGGCGCGATGGTGTCGTGGACCACCAATGTCGCCGACATCGGGCCCGCGCTGGCCACTTTGGGCCGACCTTTAAAGCTGCTGCGGATCCCGGTCGACGAATGGGCGGCGGCCCTGGCCCTGGCGCTGCGCGCCTTCCCGATGCTGATCGACGAATTCCAAGTGCTCTACGCGGCCCGCCGGCTGCGACCCAAACGAATACCGCGGAGCCGCAAGGCCCGTCGCCGCCGCCACGCCCTGGAGCTGATCGACCTGCTGGCCGCCGCCACCACCGTCACCCTGCGGCGCGCCGACGAGATGGGCGACGCGATCACCGCCCGCGGCGGCGCCGGTCAGCTCTCGGCCAATCCGGCGCGGCCCAAGCTGGCCGACTGGGTGACCATCGCGATCACCATCGCGGTCAGTGCCCTGGCGGTGGTGCTCGAGACGATGTTCCACACGATGCCCTAGGCATGGCCGACGTTCGCCGCAGTCGTAGCATCGCGGCCCGCCCCCAACAGATCTGGGACGTGCTTGCGGACTTCGGCGCGATCAGTTCGTGGGCCGGCAACGTCGACCACTCCTGCATCCTGTTCTCCGGAGCCGACGGGGCGGGCGTCGGCACCGCCCGGCGAGTCCAGGTCAAACGGGATGCCCTCGTCGAACGCATCACCGAGTTCGACCCGCCGCGCGCCCTGGCCTACGACGTCGAGGGCCTGCCCAGCCGCGTGCGCAGGATGACCAACCGCTGGACGCTCGACCCGGCCCCCTCGGGCTCGACTGTCGTGACGCTGACGAGCACGGTCGAAATTGGCGCCCGCCCAGTCCAGAAACTCGCCGAAAGTGTCCTGTGTCGGTTCCTCGCGCGACAGTCCGACGTGATGCTGGCCGGGCTCGCGAATCGATTGGAGAACGCCCGTGTCTGATCGCCCCGACGGCCGTCCCGATGTCATCATTCTGACGACTGACGAGGAGCGCGCCGTCCCGCCGTATGAGGCGCGCGAGGTGTTGGCCTGGCGCGACCGAATACTGAGCGGGCGCAAGTGGTTCGACGATCATGGCGTCAGCTTTGGCCGGCACTACACCGGATCGCTGGCCTGCGTGCCCAGCCGCCCGACGATTTTCACCGGGCACTACCCCGACCTGCACGGGGTCACCCAGACCGACGGTATTGGCAAGACGGCCGACGATTCCCGCATGCGGTGGCTCCGCCAGGGCGAGGTGCCCACCCTGGGCAACTGGTTTCGGGCGGCGGGTTACGACACCCACTACGACGGCAAGTGGCACATCTCGCACGCCGACGTTGTCGATCCCTCGACCGGGCGTTCACTGCTGACCAACGACGACGACGGCGTCGTCGATGCCGCGGCCGTCCAGCGCTATCTGGACGCCGATCCGCTTGGAGCGTTTGGCTTTTCGGGATGGGTGGGTCCCGAACCGCACGGCGCGCTGCTGGCCAACGCGGGCATTCGCCGGGACCCGTTGATCGCCGACCGCGTCGTCGCCTGGCTCACCGACCGCTACGCCCGCCGCCGCGCCGGCGACCCCGACGCGCTGCGCCCGTTCCTGTTGGTCGCCAGCTTCGTCAACCCCCACGACATCGTGCTGTTCCCCACCTGGTCGCGCCGGGGTCCGGTCAAGCCGTCACCGCTGGACCCGCCGCCGGTGCCCGCGGCGCCCACCGCCGACGAGGACCTTTCGACGAAGCCGGCCGCTCAAATCGCCTTCCGCGAGGCGTATTACTCCGGCTACGGCCCGGCACCGGCGATCAGCCGAATCTACGAGCGCAGCGCCCAGCGCTACCGCGACCTCTATTACCGCCTGCACGCCGAGGTGGACGGGCCCATCGACCGCGTCAGGCGGGCGGTGACCGAGGGGGGTTCGGCCAACGCGGTGCTGGTGCGCACCGCAGACCACGGGGACCTGCTGGGCGCCCACGGAGGGCTGCACCAGAAATGGTTCAACCTGTACGACGAGGCGACTCGCGTTCCGTTCGTGATCGCCCGCATCGGTGAGCGGCCGACCGGGCCGCGCGTGGTGACCGCGCCGACGTCGCACGTCGACCTTGTGCCGACGCTGCTTTCGGCCGCCGGCATCGACGTGGCCGCCGCCGCGTCCGCGCTCGCCGAGTCGTTCTCGGAAGTCCACGAGCTGCCCGGCCGCGACCTCATGCCGGTCGTCGACGGGGCGCCCGCCGATGACGCGCGGGCCGTCTACCTGATGACCCGCGACAACATGCTCGAGGGCGACAGCGGCGCCTCGGGGCTCGCGCGCCGCCTGAAGCGGACCGTCAATCCGCCTGCGCCGCTGCGGATTCGGGTGCCTGCCCACACCGCCTCCAATTTTGAGGGACTGGTGGTGCGCGTCGACGACGCGACGGCGACCGGGGGCGCCGGGCACCTGTGGAAGCTGGTCCGCACCTTCGACGACCCGGCCACCTGGACCGAACCCGGGGTGCGCCACCTCGCGGCCAACGGCCTCGGCGGCGAGGCGTACCGGGCATCGCCGGTGGACGACCAGTGGGAGCTGTACGACCTGACCGCCGACCCGATCGAAGCCGACAACCGCTGGGGGGATCCCGATTTGCATGACCTGCGCCAGCACCTGCGCACGCAGCTCAAGCATGTCCGGGCCGCCTCCGTGCCGGAGCGAAACCGCCCGTGGCCCTATGTATCTCGGCGGCCACCGACGTCGTCACCGTCGAGGCTGAGGCGCCTGATTCAGGCCGTGCGAGCCTAACACCACTGCGAAAAATCGACCGGCATTTCGCAGTGCGGTTAGGCTCGCGCAGCGCGCCCGTCTTTGCATGCGTTCAGCGCGGCCTCGACGGTGGCGTCGAGCAGAATGTCGTCGATCGGCCCGATGGCTGGAATCACGGCCCGAAGCAACAACGGGCCAGTCAAAAGGTCGGAAACGACGCTGGGCTGCGCCGGTAGCGGTATCTCGCCGCGCTCGGCTGCCCGGCCCAGCATCGCGGCCACCGAGTCGCGCCGCGGCGCCATGAACCGCTCGAACACCACGTCGCTCAGATCGGAGTCGGCGTGCGCGTCGGCGAGCAGACCGGGCAGCGCGATCCGAATAACCGGGTCGTTGAAGAACTCGCGCTGAAGCTCCTGAACGAGCCGCAGATCCTCCTTCAGGTTTCCGCTGTCGGGGGCCGGGTCGACCCCGAAGCGGCTGACCAGTAACCCGACTACGAGCTCGCCCCGCGTCTTTGCCCGGCGGTAGATGGCGGCCCGGGTGGTTCCGGCAACCTTTGCGACACGATCGATGTTGACGGCCGCGTACCCATGCGAAAGCAGCACCGCCTCAGCCGCATTCGCGATTGCGGTGTCCAGGGTGGTGTCGCGCGGGCGACCTCGAAGGACCGACATGTGAACTCCAGCACCATAGCGGTTGACAGATTAACGATACACAGTGCACTATAAATCAATGCAAACAATTTGGGTTGTCGGCGCGACCGGCAAGGGCGGTCGCGCAATCGCTCGTGAACTCGTCGCCAGCGGGGCCGATGTAGTTCTGGTCGGCCGTGATCACAGCAGGTTGACCGTTTTCGCCGACTCAGTGGGCGGGCCGGTGCGCACCCAGGTGGCCGCTGGGCTCACCGAGTTGATCGAGCTGATCGGCGCCGAAAAGCCGGCGGTGGTGGTGAACACCATTGGCCCGTTTAGCGTGACCGCCATGCCCGTGGCGCGCGCGAGCATGGCCGCCGGAAGTCACTACGTGGATCTGGCCAATGAGTTGGAGCCGGTGCGGGAGCTCCTGGATCTGGATGGCGACGCGCGAACCCGAGGAGTCACGTTGGTCACCGGCGTCGGCTTCGGGGTGCTGGCCACTGAGGCGCTGGTCATCGAGCTGCGCGGCGATCGGCCCGCGGAGCGCGCCACGGTCGCCGCGCTGCCAGCCGTGGACGGGATGGGATCGGCCGTTCTGGCCAGCGTGATCGATGGTGTCGCCGACGGCGGGCGGCGCTACCGGGACGGGCAACTGGTGCGTCGACGGCTCGGGGCCGACCATGCGCGGATTCCGTTGCCCGACTTGCCCGCAGTGGATGCGCTCGCGGTGCCGACGGGCGAATTGGAGGCGGCACACCGGGCGTCCGGCGCGGGCGATGTGCTCGCGTACTCCAGCGAGGTCCCAAGCGGACGAATGGTGCGGACGCTGCTGCCGGCGGCGTCGGCACTACTGGCGGTGCGCCCGATCCGGTCCGGGTTGCAGCGGCTCGTCAGCCGAATGCGGCTGAGTCCACCGGTGAAGCCCGGCGACGTGTCCTGGGCGTACGCACGGCTGGAGTGGCCCGACGGCACGCACCGCGAGGCCTGGCTGCGCACCGGCGAGGGCTACGGGTTCACCGCGAAAGTGGCCGCGCACACCGCCGTACGGCTCACCAACGGCGCCGCACGGGCCGGCGCGTTCACACCGGGCGCGTTGTTCGGCACCGAGTTGGCCCGGGACGCGGGTGCAGGGATCATCACACCGGAGGGGGTGACCCGATGATCGGCCGCGCCGTGCAGCGCCGCGAGCTACGGATCTCGGCCGGCGCCGGCGAGCAGCTTGACGCCTGGGCTTATCTGCCCGAGGGGCCCGGTCCGTTCCCGGTCGTAGTGATGGCGCATGGCATCGGCGGTATCAAGGCGGCAGGCTTGGCGCCGTTCGCGGAGCGGTTCGCCTGCAATGGATTCGCGGCGGTCGTGTTTGATTACCGGCACTGGGGGCGTTCGACGGGTCAGCCGCGGGAGTTCCTGTCGATCCGTCGCCAGCTCGAGGACTACCGCACCGTGCTGGGCTGGACGCGCGCGCAGGATGAGTTCGATAGCGCGCGAATCTTCGTGTGGGGCACTTCGTTTGCCGGCATGCACATCGTCGAGCTGGCCGCCGGCGAATTCGACCTGGCCGGCGCCATCGCGCAGTGCCCGCTGGTGGACGGGTTGGCGGGACTGGCCAACGTCCCGCCGACGCGGGGGCTGCGGCTGACTGCTCACGCGGTAGCCGATCTGGCCGGATCGGTACTCCGCCGTGGGCCGCGCTACCTGCCAATCAGCGTGCCGTCCGGGCAATTTGGCGTCATTTCCACGGACGACGCAATGATCGGATACACCCGGCTCCACCCCGCCGACGAGTCCTGGCCCAACAAGATCACCGCTCGGTCGCTGCTCGACGTGACGGTCCACCGGCCGGTGCGCCGCGCGCGTAAGGCTCGGTGCCCGTTGCTGATGGTCGTGGCCGAACACGACACCATGGCTCCCGTCGGACCGGCATTGACGGTGGCCACCAAGGCGCCGTACGGAGAGCTCTACCGAAGTCGCGGTGGACATTACGATGTCTACGCCGGCGGGCTCGATCACGAGAACGTGCTGCGGGTCGAGGTGTCTTTCTTGCGCCGGCATGCCGGAATGTCCGCCGACGAAGGCCGGACCGCTACGTCCGCATTCGGTCGATGAGGTTCGACAGCACGACGATGCTTTCACTGCGTTCGATGTCCGCGCTCGAGCGGATGCGTTCCAGGGCCGCCTCCAGGTGCCGCATGTCGCGGGCCAACACGTGCAGGATCGCATCCGACGTGCCGGTGACCGTCGCTGCGCTGACCACCTCGGGCATGTCCACCCACGCCGCCCGCAGCCGATCGGGCTCGATCGTGCCGTGGCAGAACACCTGCACATAGGCCTCCGTCTTCCAGCCGAGCGCGTTGGGGTCGACGACCGTCGTGAAGCCCCTGATCGCCCCGTCGTCGAGCATCCGGTCGACGCGGCGCTTGACCGCCGGGGCCGAAAGATTCACCGTCTGGCCGATCTCCGCGAAGGTGGCCCGCGCATTCCTGGTCAGCTCGGCGAGGATCCGTTCGTCCGTCTCATCCAGGCGGTCCATCCGTCGCCCCTTAACGAATCGCCGTGACACGCGGTTTGGCGCAATAAATCGATTATAGACACGCAAGAAACGTCGTTTGCTTGTTTTGAGCGCCGCAAATACCGTTGATTTATGACGGATTCGTACCTCGCCGCACCCTCGTCCGCGACACGGCGCGAGTCCCGGACCTGCCGCTACGCGATGACCCGGCCCGACTTCTTCGCCGTGGAATACGCGATCAACCCCTGGATGGACGTCGGCACGCCCGTCGACGTCCACCTCGCCCTGGCGCAGTGGGACGCCCTGCGCCAGACGTACCTGCGGCTGGGCCACCACGTGGACGTGATCGAACCCGTGCCCGGTCTCCCGGACATGGTCTACGCCGCCAACGGCGGGTTCATCGCCCGCGGCATCGCCGTGGTCGCCAGGTTTCGGTTCGCCGAGCGCGCCGGCGAGTCCCGCGCCTATTCCGACTGGATGTCGTCGCTGGGTTATCGGCCGGTGGCCACCCGCCACGTCAACGAGGGACAGGGCGACCTGCTGATGGTCGGCGATACGGTGTTGGCGGGCTACGGGTTTCGCACCGACCGGCGCGCGCACCCGGAGATCGCCGCGGCCCTGGGCCTTCCGGTCGTCTCGCTGGAGCTGGTGGACCCGCGCTTCTACCATCTCGACACCGCGCTGGCCGTCCTCGACGACGACACGATCGGGTTCTATCCACCGGCGTTCAGCGCGGCGGCGCAAGATCAGCTGCACACACTGTTTCCCGACGCGATCGTCGTGGGAAGTGCCGACGCCTACGTGCTCGGACTCAACGTCGTCTCCGACGGCCGGAACGTCGTGCTGCCCTCGGCAGCGACTGGTTTCGCCACCCAACTGCGGGAGGCGGGCTTCGAGCCGGTCGGGGTGGATTTGTCCGAATTGCACAAGGGCGGCGGCTCCGTCAAGTGCTGCACATTGGAGGTATTCCCATGACGATCCTCGACGCCCGGACCGCGCACGGAACAGACGCGGCGATCGGGCTGGTCGAAAGGTATGCGGCGCACAATTATTCGCCGCTGCCCGTCGTTGCGGCAAGTGCCGAGGGCGCATGGATCACCGATGTCGACGGCCGTCGCTATCTGGATTTCCTGGCCGCCTATTCGGCGGTCAACTTCGGTCACCGCCACCCCGAGATCACCGAGACCGCCCACGCGCAACTGGACACCGTCACGCTGGTGAGCCGCGCGTTCCACTCCGACACGCTCGGGCCGTTCTGCGCCGCGCTCGCCGGACTCTGCGGCAAGGACATGGTGCTGCCGATGAACTCGGGCGCCGAAGCCGTGGAGAGCGGGCTGAAGGTCGCCCGCAAATGGGGCGCCGAAGTCAAGGGCGTCGCCACGGGACGAGCCAATATCATCGTGGCGGACAACAACTTCCACGGCCGCACGATCAGCATCGTCAGCTTCTCGTCCGACCCGACGGCGCGCGACGGGTTCGGGCCCTTCACCCCGGGATTCCGCTCGGTGCCGTTCGGCGACGCCGCGGCGCTGGCCCGGGCGATCGACGATGACACGGTGGCCGTGCTGCTCGAGCCCATCCAGGGCGAGGCGGGCATCGTCGTCCCGCCCGACGACTACCTGCCCACCGTCCGCGCGCTGTGCAGCGAGCACAACGTGCTGATGATCGCCGACGAGATCCAGTCGGGGCTGGCGCGCACCGGCTACACCTTCGCCTGTGACCGGTGGGGCGTCGTGCCGGACATCTACCTGCTCGGCAAGGCGCTCGGCGGCGGCGTGGTGCCCCTGTCCGCGGTCGTCGCCGACCGCGACATCCTCGGCGTGCTGCGCCCCGGTGAACACGGCTCAACCTTCGGCGGCAACCCACTCGCGGCCGCGATCGGCACCACGGTCGTCTCGATGCTGGCGCGCGGCGAATTCCAGGCCCGGTCGGCCCAATTGGGTGCGCACCTGCACCGCCGGCTGCGGGGGCTGATCGGTGACGGTGTGATCGCGGTGCGCGGCGTCGGGCTGTGGGCCGGCGTCGACATC
Organism: Mycobacterium sp. UM_CSW; assembly: GCF_000455205.1. GTDB lineage: Bacteria > Actinomycetota > Actinomycetes > Mycobacteriales > Mycobacteriaceae > Mycobacterium. The sequence goes on from NZ_AUWQ01000002.1 coordinate 16,088, forward strand.
GAACCCACGCTGGGCACCGGCAAGGAAATGAGCCTGCGGCTGGCACGGCGCGGCGTCCTGGTGAAGGACACCCACGGCTCGACGCTGCGATTCGCGCCGCCGCTGGTGATCACCCGCCAGGAGATCGACTGGGCGATTGACCAGTTCGCTGCGGCGTTGCGGGAGGCTCGCGCATAATCAGCTGATCCACGCAACAGGGGGCGCACGTGCCATCCAGCTCGATCAGCCTGACGGACCAAATGCTGCGGCGCCGTCCCGTCGTCGGCGCCCACGCCGCGCGCGGGGCCGCGGATCACCTCAAGCGCAGCATCGGCACGTTCCAGCTCACCATGTTCGGGGTCGGCTCCACGATCGGCACCGGCATCTTCTTCGTCATGTCCCAGGCGGTGCCCGAGGCCGGCCCCGGCGTGATCGTCTCGTTTCTCATAGCGGGCATCGCGGCCGGGCTCGCGGCCCTGTGCTACGCGGAATTGGCCGCGGCGGTGCCGGTTTCGGGGTCGTCGTACTCCTACGCGTACACCACCCTGGGCGAGGTGGTCGCGATGGGAGTGGCGGCGTGCCTGTTGCTGGAATACGGCGTGTCCACCGCAGCGGTATCGGTCACCTGGAGCGGCTACCTCAACAAGCTGCTGAGCAACGTGTTCGGATTCCAGCTGCCGCATGCGTTGTCGGCGGCGCCCTGGGACTCCCAGCCGGGCTATGTGAACGTGCCGGCGATCATCCTGATCGTGATGTGTGCGCTGCTGTTGATCCGGGGTGCCAGCGAGTCGGCGCGGGTCAACGCGATCATGGTGCTGACCAAGCTCGGGGTGCTGGTCATGTTCGTGGTCCTCGCGTTCACCGCCTTCGACGGCGACCGGCTCAAGGACTTCGCCCCGTTCGGTGTCGCCGGGATCGGTTCGGCGGCCGGCACCATCTTCTTCTCGTACATCGGCCTTGACGCGGTGTCGACGGCCGGCGACGAGGTCAAGGATCCGCAGAAGACCATGCCGCGCGCCATCGTCGCGGCCCTGACGATCGTCACCACCGTCTACCTCCTCGTCGCGCTGGCCGCGCTCGGCACCCAGCCGTGGCGGGACTTCGCCGCCCAGCAGGAGGCGGGCCTGGCCACGATCCTCGACAACGTCACACACGGCCGGTGGGCCAGCACGATTCTCGCGGCCGGCGCCGTCATCTCGATCTTCTCCGTCACGCTCGTCTCCATGTACGGCCAGACGCGCATCCTGTTCGCGATGGGCCGCGACGGGCTGCTTCCGTCGCGGTTCGCCACCGTGAATCCGCGGACCATGACCCCGGTGACCAACACGGCGATCGTTGCGACCGCGGCGGGGATCCTGGCGGCCTTCGTGCCCCTCGACAAGCTGGCGGACATGGTGTCCATCGGCACCCTGACGGCATTCATCGTCGTCTCCGTCGGGGTGATCATCCTGCGCGTGCGCCAACCCGATCTACCGCGGGCGTTCAAGGTGCCGGGTTACCCTGTCACGCCGGCACTTTCGGTGCTGGCCTGCGGCTACATCCTGGTCAGCCTGCACTGGTATACCTGGATCGCGTTCTCCGGATGGATCGCGGTGGCGCTGATCTTTTACTTCGTCTGGGGCCGCCACCACAGTGCCCTCAACGAGGAAACACCGTGACCGTGGTCGCCGGGTACCGGGCGGGTGAAGTCGGCCTGTCGGGGCTGCACTTGGCCGTCCGCGTTGCCCGGACGCTCGGGACGTCGCTCATCGTGGCGACCATCGTGCCCAAGCCGTGGCTGACGCCGTCACTGGCCCGCGTCGACGCCGAATACGAGCAGTGGGCCGAGCATTTGGCGACGGACTCGGCGGAGGAGGCCGCGCGGTTCCTGCACGATCTGTGCGACGGGATCGACGTCACCTACCTGCATCGCGCACACCGCTCGGTGTCGTCGGGACTGATCGAGGTGGTCGAGGAGGTCGGCGGCGAAGTCGTCGTGCTGGGGTCGCTGCCCAGCGGGGGGCCGGGCCTGGTCGTCGTCGGTACCACCGCCGACTGGCTGCTGCACGCGTCACCGGTGCCGGTGGCCATCAGTCCCCGCGGATATCGCGCGCACACAGGGGGATTGACGCGGATCACGTGCGCCTACGCCGCCACCCCCGACGGGGTCGAGGTGGTGCGGCGCTGTGCGGAGACCGCGCAGCGGTTCGGGGTGCCGCTGCGGGTGATGACGTTCGCCGTTCGCGGCAAGACGATGTATCCGCCCGAGGTCGGATTGGGCGTCGAGGACGAGATCCTCGAGGCGTGGGCGGCGCAGGCGCGCGAGATCTTGGCGAGCCTGAAGACCGACGGGGTGGTCGGCGAAGACGTTGCGCTGCAAGTGGTTACCGGCCACGACTGGAACGAGGCGCTGGGCAAGGCGGACTGGCACGACGGCGACATCCTGGCGCTCGGGACCCGACCGCGCGACGAAATCCGCCGGGTGTTCCTCGGCTCCCGCAGCGCCAAGATCATCCGCGAGAGCCCGGTGCCGGTGCTGGTGCTGCCCGGCTAGCGGCGCATGGCTAGCCGAGCGTCACGCCAGCGTGACGCTCGCGGTCGACCGTCACGCCAGCGTGACGCTCACGGAGACTCGGCTCTAGCGCGGCACCTGCACCAGCGGCTGGCCACCGATCTGCCCCCAGCACCCGGCCGGGTCGCGGCCGTTCTTCACCTGATCGTTGAGGCAGTTGAAGATCGCGATCCGCAGATCCGGTGGGGGCTGGTTGGCGCGCTGCTCGGCGGCCAACCGGTTCTGCTCCGCGGTCTTGACATCCTGTTGGGCGTTGATCGTTTCCTGAACCTTCTGGTTGTAGGCGTCGATGCGTTGCTGGGTGGGCTGGTCGTAGAAGATCCGCGGGATCCGCACGTCGAGGATCTCGATCTCGGTGCCCACCGCGTCCTGCAGATCCTTCTTGACCTGCGCGGCCATCGCCGGCAAGTCCGCGCCCTGGGCCGGCGCGGTCATCTGCGCCGACGCGCCCGGCGCGTTCGCCGCCGCCGCCAACATGACCTGCGGGTTGAACGTGGCGAACACTTTCGACAACGCCACCTGCGCCTGCCGGTCCACCAACTGCTCCTTGATCGTCTGGAACACGTTGGCGCCGCCGTAATCCTGGAACAGCTTCGGGGCCGCGCCCTCGCGCAGCCGCCAGTTCAGGTTCTCGTCCACGTAGGCGTTGGAGTTGTTGGCCAGCCGCACATTGATCGCCGCTGGGTTGTTGTTGGCGCCCCTGCCCTGGCTGGCATCGTCGAAGCTGTTCGACTCGAACGCCTGCAACTGGATCGCCTCCGACAGCTCACTCACCTTGCGCCACGGCGCATGCCACACGATCCCGGCGCCGTGCACGCCCACCGGCTTGCCGAACTCGGTGATGATGCCGACGTTGCGCGTGTCCACCCGGTCATAGGCGCTGATAAGGGTGAAGACCACGGCGAACAACGCAGCCGCCGCGGTGATGCCCCACCAGGTCGTCCTCGATCCCGCGCCGAGGAACAGGCTCGCGACGAAGGCCACGGCCGCCACCAGGAAAAACAGGATCGCAATAATCCACCACCCGGGCATGACATCCTCTCCTTGTTGCAGGTCGCGTCAGCGTACCGCCCGTCGCCGGGCCTGTGAATGCTTTCGCGGGACTGGCGGTCAGCGCTGCGCGGCGGCGTTGGCCGCGGCCTGAGCCTTCCGCAGGGTCGCGGCGACATCGCCTCGACCCAAGAACATTTCGTCGAAATAGCTCTGCAGGGCTGTGTACCCCGCGGCGAAGCCGGCACCGCCCGGCGCGGGAATGCGCGGACCCTTCAGCACGGAGAAGAACGGCCGGACGTCGATGCCCTCGGCGGCCCAGTGGTCGAAGTAGACCGGCTGAGCCGACAGCACCGCGGGAATGGCGGCGCCGTCGCGGCCCAGGTAGGCGTTGCCCTCGCGGCTACCCATCCAGGCCAGCACCTGGCGCACCGCATCCGGGTGCTTGGTCGCCGAATTGCCCGCCGCGGCAATGCCGTTGGTGACGCTCACGCGGCCGACGGGGCCCGCCGGCATCATCGCCACACCCCAGCGGAAGCGCGCATCGCGGGCGACCGGTTTCAGGTTGTAGGTGCCGGACTGGAAGAGCGCCATCTTGCCGGCCAGGAACTGATTGCGGGAGAAGTCGCCGTTGTCGTTGGTGTCGGAGGCCGGCGGCGCGACGTGATCATCGTTGATGAGACGGACCAGATACCGGAAGGCCGACACCGCCGCTGGGTTGTCGAAGGCGAACTCGTCGCCGCGCTGGAACACCCCACCCGCCGAACCGATGTAGTTCAGGTAGATGCCCTGGGGGTCGTTGGCCGCGTTGTATCCCCACTGCCGGACCCGTCCGGCGTCGAAACGCGCTGTGCCCGCGGCATTTCCGTCGGTGTCGAGGGTCAGCCGGGACAGCAGGGGGCGCAGCGTGTCGCTGTCGCCGGTGGCGCTCCACCGCAAGTCGTCGAGTTGGGCGGGATCGACTCCGGCCGCCGCGAGCAGGTCCGCGTTGTAATACAGCGCGATCCCGCCGTCGGTCAGCTGCGGCACACCCCACAGCACCCCGCCGCGGGTGAACTGCTCCACCACCGCCGGATCCCAGTCGGCCTTGGCATCCGGGCCCAGCATCTGGCCGACGTCGAGCAACCGGCCGTCGTCGGCGTAGGCGGCGAGGTACGCGTTGGACACCCAGAAGATGTCGTCGGCGCTGCCGCCCGCGACGTCGGTGCGCAGCGTGTTGAAGTACGTCGAATACGCAACGATGTTGGTGCGGACCTCGATATCGCGATGCGTGCGGTTGAACTCCGCGAATGACTGCTGATATGCCGCGGCGATCTGGTCAGCCCAGACGCGCACCTTGATGACGATCTTGCCGCCGTGGGGTTCGGCGGAATAGTCCAACAGCACGGCCATCGCAGCCAGCAGCGCCGCCACCAACGCCAGGGCCCCGGCGACGAGTGTCGATGAGCGGGGCCTGGTCATTTGAGCCCCGAGACGACGATCGACGCGACGATGTGGCGTTGGAAGCCGACGAACAGCGTGATCAGCGGGACGATCGCCAGCGTCGTCGCCGCCATCACCAACGTCCACTGGGAGTTGAACCGCGACTGCAGATCTGCCGTCGCCACGGTAAGCACCCGCCACTTGTGTCCGCTGGTGATCACCAGCGGCCACATGAAGTTGTTCCATTGCGAGACCACCGTGATCAACGTCAACGCGGCCAGCACCGGACGGCTGGCGGGGATCACTACGTGCACGATCACGTCCAGGGTGTTGGCCCCGTCGAGGCGCGCGGCGTTGATCAAGTCGTTCGGGATGATGCGAAAGTGCTCGCGCAGCAGGAAAATCGCGTACGGCGAGCCGAACATGAACGGCAGCACCAACGCCCAGAACGTGTTCCGCAGGCCCAGCTGCGCCATCATCAGATACATCGGCACCACTGTGACCGTTGCCGGCACCATCAGCGTGGCGATGTAGACCCAGAACAGCGCGTCGCGCCCGGGGAAATGCAGGCGCGCGAACGCGTATCCGGCCAGCACCGAAAACGTCAGCTGGCCCAGCAGGATCACGGCCGTCATCAGCGCGGTCACCGCCGCCGCCCGGCCGAACCCGGCGCCGCCCAGGTCGGAGTAGTTGGCCAGCGTGGGCGGCCGCGGCAGTTGCAGCGGCGTGCCGGTGGCGAACTGGTGCGCCGAGGTGAAGGAGGTCAGCAACCCAAGTGCGAACGGCGCCAACGTGATCAGCGCGCCCACCGTCAGCCCGGCGTAGATGGCGACGTTGATGAGGCGGCTAGACGAGGTCATAGCTGATCCGCCGCCGGAAGTAGAGGTGCTGCACGACCGTGACCCCGATCAGGATGACGAACAGCACCACCGCCATCACTGATGCCCGACCGATCGCCGCCGCCCCGAACGCCTCGGCGTAGATGCGATGCGCGACCAGGTCGGTGCTGTTGCCCGGGCCCCCGCCGGTCAGGGCGTACACCATGTCGAAAACCTGTGCGGTGCTGACGATCCCGGTCACCAGGACGAAAAACATCGTCGGGCGCAGCATGGGCAGGGTGATGCGCCAGAACCGTTGCCACGCGTTGGCGCCGTCGGTGCGCGCGGCCGCGTGGATGTCGTCGGGAATGGCCAACAGGCCCGCCAGGAACGACAGCGAGACGTACCCGACGTTGGTCCACACCACGACGGCCGACACCAGCGGCAGCGCGAAGCTGGGGTCGGAGAGCCACCCGATGCTGTGGCCCAGTACCGCGCTGACGGCCCCGTCGGTGGGGGCCAGGATCCAGCGCCACAGCACCGCGATCGCTAGCGGCGCGCAGATCCAGGGCAGCACGTACACGGTGCGGAACAGCCCGGTCCCGGGGAGTCGGCGGGCGAGCATGGAGGCGGCCAGCAGCCCGAGGATGGTCTGCGCGGGAACCACGATCGCGACGAAGACGGCGGTGACGACCAGCGAGTTGGCGAAGCCGGAATCGGTCAGCACCGACCGCCAGTTGGCCAGCCCCACATAGCGCAGCGGGCCCAGCAGGTCCCACCGGTAGAGGCTGAGCCAGATCACCACGAGGATCGGCAGCAGCAAAAAGGCGAGCACGCCGAACAGGCTGGGTGCCAGCAGGGCGTAGCCCAGCGCGGTGGATCGCGGCTGTTTCCTCAGCACGGCGCTGGCCATGAAGGTAATTAAAGCGGGCCGCCCGGCGCAGTCGATACGGCGGAGCCGCGACACGCAAAAGGGGAATTGGTCCGGCTGCGAGGTAGGTGCCCGCCAGGTCGGCTCTAACCAGGTCAGATCGGGTTTCTGGGCAACCGATCACCTTTGCGGCGACGAGGCGACCCCTGACCGTCGGTCGCTTGTCAGTTCAGCTCGACGTCGCTTACGTCGATGGAAACCATGAGCTCGTCGGGCAAAAGTCGGCCGTCCGCATCGCAGCGGTATGCCCGTCGCTTCGACGGCAGCTTGATCCCCTCGGCCTCCACGATGTCGTAGACGTATTGAATCGCAGAGAACCCACCTGCGACGTCGACGCGGTAGTCGTGACGGCGGAGCAGATAGTCACTGCCGAAGTAGAACTCCTGCACGAGGCTGTGGCTGGCGAACTGGTTTGGGAATCGCGCCTGCAGTCCAAACCAGCGCTCGCCGTGGTCCTCGATCGGATCGATTTCGGCGACGGTGAATCCGTCCAGCGTCATGAAGAACGGAGTGGTCAAATACGTCCACAGGGCGTACCCGTTGAAGTAGGCGCGTTGCAACGGATCCCACGGCGTTGTGAGCTCGTGGCCGGCGAAAGATTCGCGCGGGTTGATTCGTTCGGCGACTACGCGACCGTCAAGCTTTTCGATGGCGACCCGTTGCGGTGTGAAGTCGGTCTTCTGGTCTGGAGCGCCGAACGGTTGCACGGAAGCCCATTCGCGTTGTAGCGCAACCGTCATTCTTCGCGGCGACGGATCCTGCGGCTGGCCCTTGATCTCCCATAGCTTGCCGCCGCTGACGATAGTCGCCTCCATCGAGCTGAATTGGCGCCAGCGATCAAGCCCGCCGTGTGCCGCGAGCACGGCCTCAAGCAAGTCGATTCCTGCCTCGGCGGACACCGTTCGATCGTAGCGGCCGAAAAGGCCAGATATTTCCTAGACGCTTAATCCAGGGCCAGCTCGCGCCCCTCGCTGAGCCCCGGTCCGGCCGCGGCGCCGAAACGTTGCCGGAACGCCGGAACGCTGTAGCCGATGACCGCGGCGTTGGTGCGGGCGCGCACGGTCGCCGACCGCGGCAGGCCGAATACCGGACCGACCTCGCCGAAGTAGTCGCCGGCCCTGGCCACCCGTAGCAGTTCTTGTCCGCCGCTGGGTCGTTGGCGAATGATCTCGAGTTCTCCCTCGGAGACCGTGTAGATCAGATCAGCCAGCGCGCCTTGATTGAACAAGATCGTCCCCGCTTTGAGCTGAATCGTTTCGTGTGCGCGGTTGATCAACGTGGTCGTCGGCACCATCTCGATCACACGGTCGGCCAGCGGTAGCAAGCGCGGGTCGTGGGTGGCGACGACGACCATACGATCACCGGACGCGAGGCTGCGGATGAGCTTGAGCATCTCCTCGACCTGAAGGTAATCAAGATGTGCGGTCGGTTCGTCGGCCAGGATCAGCGGCGGATCGAGGGCGATCGCGCGCGCCACGGCGACGCGTTGTTGTTGGCCGCCGCTCAGGTCACCGGGACGATGGGTCATCCTGTCCTGCAAGCCAACACGGGTCAGCAGCTCCTCGGCGCGCTCACGTGCGGCGCGGCGCGAAACCCTGGCTGCGCGGAGCGGCACAAGGACATTCTCCAGCGCCGTCAGGCTTGGCACCAGGTTGAACGCCTGGAACACGATGCCGACCTTGTGGCGCCGGTATCGCGACATTGCTCGGCGGTTGAGCGAGGTCACGTCCACGTCGCCGACGGTGATTGACCCCGACGTGGGTGTCAGGAGCGCGCCCAGGGACGACAGCAACGTAGTCTTTCCGCAGCCACTAGGGCCGAGCAGGATCGTCAACGAGCCGGCTTCGAGTTCGAGGTTGAGGCCGTCGATCGGGCGGATGGCATTACCGCCGCTGGAGTATTCGACGACTAGGTTCTGAACGCGTACACCGGTCATGATTACGGACCTCCAAATGCGAGAGCGGGATCGACGGTGGCGGCCCGACGGACCGCCGTGGCGCTGGCGAGCAGACCCACCCCGACTGCGATCACCGCGAGGAGCGGGTAGGCCGCGGCTGGCTCGATGACGTTCATCGGGAACAGCGGTGCGAGCAGGCGTGAAAGTCCGGCGCCGAAGGCGGCAGCAAGGATCGCCACGACGATCGCCTGCAACACCAGGCCGGCCAGGACCGATCGCGTCGAGACGCCGATCGCCTTGAAGACCGCGAAGTCTCGCATGCGCTCCAGCGCGGACAAATAGACCACGCCGCCCACGATCAACGCCGCAACGATCCACAGCAGAATGGCGACGATCCTGATCGCCTGGACCGCTATTCTGGTCGGCCGCATCAGGTCGTCCACCGCAACGTTGCGGTTGACCACCCGGTAGCCGTCGGGAACTTGCGACAATGTGCCACGGATCCCGATCGATGAGATGAGGGGCTGACCGCCGAACTCCGACTGTTGTATACCCTCGGTCGTCACAAAGAGGTTCGGTGTCTTTGCCAGCGAGGTGGAATCGTTCACGATGCCGACGATCAGCAGCTTGCGCGATCCGACCTCGAGCTGATCGCCGATTCGGCGTCCAATGGTGCTCGTCACTGCCAGCTCGTCGGGGCTTGACGGTGCCCTGCCCTCGGACATCGCGGGCATACCCGGGCCGCCCGCCGGTGCGCCGAACATGGCCCCGGGGTGCGTCGAGTCGCCGCTTTTGAACGTCGCCCCCTTGTACGCCAGGGGCGCCGCGGCCACCACGCCCGGGGTGGCGGCGACCACTTGCAGTTCAGCCGCCGGGAACGGTGCCGAGCCCAGGAATGGGCCGGTCGCACCGGATTTGATCAGGAACATGTCGACTCCGAGGGAATCGACGGTGCGCTCATCCTCTACGCGGAACCCGTTGGCGAGCCCGGTGAGGACGAGGGTCATTGCGAATACCAGGCCGGTGACGACGATCGCGATTACGAATCGCCAAACGCGCCAACGCATGTCGCGTAATGCGGTGAATGGCATGTTCAGCGCCAACCTTTCTCAAATTGTCCGAAGGTCTCGTACGCTTGCGCGGCGACGACGGAGCGCTTTGGCCGTTCGGAGACACCCGCGGCATATAAGGCGATGAGCAACCCAACGCCGGCCACAGCAGCGGTGGTCGTTGGTAGGACCTGGAGCCACTGAGTGTGGAGCTGCGCTGTGCCCCGCGCAGTGATGCGTGTCAGAAACGCCAGGGCATCAGCGATATCCGTGAGGGAATGCTTGAGGGCCTTCGTCGCGGTTAGTCGAACGAAGCCCGAACTGACGGCCACCGCCCGATGCAGCCGGTCGGCGCCGGGCATGGCTGTCGCGGTCATGGCATCCTCATCGTCGTGGTCTTGGTGTTGCATCAACGATGACTGCGCGGACCACAAGGTGGGGATGCCGTACTTATCCCCAGTAGTGACAGGGACAGGATTGCGTTGAGATGGTCCCCAAAAGATTCCCAGCCGCCCCTGGCTTAGCCGACGAGAGCCTAGCCAGCCGGGTCCGCCAGCGATCGGAGTTTCTCGAGCGCTCTGGCGGAGTCGCTACCGGATTCGGCGTGATAGATGAGCAGATGCTGCCCAGCGGCGTTCGGGACATGCGGGACGATGAGCTGGTTCCGAGACAAGTAGAGGTCCCCGACCAGCGGATGGCGCAGGTGCATGACTCCCAACCGGTAACCCACGTTCGCGCGCGCCCAAGCTTCGCGGAAATAGGGACTGGCGGAGGATAATTCGGCGATCAATGTCTGCATGCGGGGGTCGTCGGGAACCGCTCCGGCGAGTTCCCGTAAACCACCGACCGCTGCGTCGACCGCGTCCTCCCAATCGACGTAGAGCTCCCGCGCCGCCGGGTCTAACAGGCGCCAGCGCAGGAAGTTTTGTCCAGGTGCAAATCCCGGCGACAGCACCCGCGCGATCGCATTGGCGGCCAGCACATCTTGGTATCTGCTGGCCACGATTGCCGGGAACGGCATCTGATCGATCACTTCGTCCAGCCCCTCGGCCGCCGCGTCCAGAACGGAATGATCCCAATGGCTGATGATGGGATTGGCCAGCTGGTGCAGATACCGCGTGGCCTTGATGTCCAGTCGCAGGGCCTGCGCTAGCGCATCGACAACCTGGGGCGACGGATGTTTGTCGCGGCCAACCTCTAGCCGCAGGTAGTACTCGGCGCTGATGCCCGCCAGCATCGCCAGCTCCTCGCGGCGCAGCCCCGCAACGCGCCGGCGCGTGCCAGGAACCAGCCCGACTTCCGCCGGGTGCACCTGCTGGCGCCGCGCACGCAGGTAGTCGCCGAGCGCATTACCCTTCACCGCCAATGTCCGCGCCTATCCATCCGGGGGAGCACTCGTGGACGCGGTGAGGGATCGCAGTTTTTCTAGCGCGCGGGCGGAGTCGCTGCCCGGCTCGGCGCGATACATGATCACGTGGTCCCCACCGGGATACGGGGCGTTGAGCCGGTGGCGGTGCAGATATAGCTCGCCGACCAGGGGATGCCGGAGGTGGTGGATTCCCAAACGGTAACCCACGTCCGCGCGGGACCAGAGTTCGCGGAAACGTGGGCTCGCTGAGGACAATTCGGCGACAAACGCCTGCAGGCGGGCATCGTTGGGACAGGGGCCGGCGAGTTCCCGTAGTCCATTCACTGCCATCTCGGTCGCGTCGTCCCAGTCAACGTAGAGCTCTCGGGCGGCGGGATCGAGTAGGCGCCAGCGCAGGAAGTTTTCTCCCGGTGTGAACCCCGGTGACAGGGCTCGGGCGAGCGTATTTGCCGCCAATACATCTTGGTACCTGTTGGCTAGGAATGCCGGCATCGGAAAGTCGTCGATCAATTCGGCTAGGGCGTAGGCTCGCGCTTCCGGATCGGAGGTATGACCCCCGGGGGGTGCACCCCCCAGTTGCTGCAGATACTGCGTGGCTTTGGCGTCCAGCCGTAGGGCGCGCGCTAGCGCGTCAACAACCTGAGGCGATGGGTGCTTGTCGCGACCTACCTCCAGGCGCAGGTAGTACTCGGCGCTAATGCCCGCCAACATTGCCAGCTCCTCGCGGCGCAAACCCGCGACGCGCCGCCGCGCGCCGGGAACCAGCCCGACATCCTCGGGCCGTATTTGCTGGCGACGCGCGCGCAGGAAATCTCCCAGCGCATTGGCCTCCGTGGCCATCGTTCGAGCTTAAACCCTAGGTGCCGAAGTGTTCCGCATTATGCGGATGTGGGCGGCAGCAAGCTGCACCGGTGTTTGCTGTTCAGCAGATGTCATCGGCCTGGGCGCGTCTGACAGGCCCGCGCCGAGGGTGGGGCGGCGGCGGGGGTTGCAGCCATTTGGCTCCGCTGGCTTCGAACAGCCGGGCGATCTCGTCGATGTGCATGTCGGCGAGATCCCACACGTCGGGCACCAGGTCGCGGTCGACGATAAAGCCGAAGTCGAGTCGGTCGAGGTAACTCACCACCGTGATGTTCAGGCCTTGGCCGTCGGTGACGATCGACACCGGGAACTGATGGCACAGTTGCGCGCCCGCGAAATACAAGGGCTGGCGCGGCCCGGGAACATTCGAGATCACCAGGTTGAACGGCTGCGCAACCCGGTTAGCCAACCGCAGCCGCGACGCGAGTCGCACCGCCGAAGTCGCGAGCACCGGTGCGGAGAACTGGGTGAGGTCGACGAGTTCGTCGGCCGGCACCATATCGAGTGTGCGCTTGGCGTTTCGCATCGCCTGGCTACACCGGGCGACGCGTTCCAGCGGGTCGCCGCAATCGGTGGGCAACTCGGCGACGAGGGCCGAAACGCGGTTGGTCCACGGGTCGTCCTCGTCGCCGGTGCGGGTCGACACCGGCACCATAGCCCGCAGCGGACGATCGGGCAGCGCGTCATGAGACAGCAGATACTGGCGAAGCCCGCCCGCGCAGATGGCCATCACGATGTCGTTGACCGTGCCGCCTGTCGCGTTCTTGAGCGCCTTCACATTTTCCAAAGACGTTGTGCGCATGGCGAATCGGCGCTGACCCGTGATCGTCTTGTTCCATGGGGTCGGCGGTGCCTGAGTGGTAGGTAAGGTAATGCGCGGCCCGTCGCGGCCGCCGACTCGGGCGATTGCCTTGGCCGCCGCCCCGGTGCGGCCGGCCGCGCCGCTGATGCTGTTGACGCCCGCCACGTCGGCAACCTTGCGTACCAGCCGCGCTTCAACCCGCAACGCTCGGACGGGATTTAGTGCCAGCCGGGTTGCCGTGCGCCGCAACAGGTCCACGGTGCCCGGAAGAGGTTCGGCGTCCCACGCGGGGCTCTCGCCCGGCGGTGGGGCTTCGGGGTCGGGATCGGTCATGATCTGCAGCATCAGTTGTCCGGCAGCCCCATCGATGGTGGCGTGGTGGTACTTGGTGAGCAGCGCCCACCGTCCGCTGTGGAGGCCGTCGATAACGTAGACCTCCCATAGAGGACGGGTCCGGTCCATGGGCCGACCAACGATGCGGGACACCTGGTCGGCCAGCTGGTCGACCATGCCGGGCTTGGCCAAATGGATCTCCCTGATATGGAAATCGAGGTCCAGATCGGGGTCGGCCACCCAGTACGGATGGTCGAGCCCGAAGGGCACCTCGACGAGGCGGCGGAGCGGCTCGAGCTCGCCGACCATCGAGGCGAACTTGGCGTAGACGGCCTGGTACGGGTCGAAGTCCGCACTGGGCCGCTCGAAGATCATCAGGCCCGTGACGTGCCCGAACGTTGTCGGCGTCTCCAGGTACAGAAACGTCGCGTCCAGGCCGCTGAGTTGCTTCACGAATGGCTCCCTAGTTGGTCAGCATTCCGCCTTCGACGGGCAGCGTGATTCCGGTGACGTAGCTGCTGGCGTCGCTGGCAAGGAATAACAGTGCGGCGCTGAGTTCTTCGGGCTCACCCAGACGCCGGCACAGTGTGCGCGGCACGATCATGGAGTCGAAGTACTCGGGCTCAAATTGGTCAGTCATCTCGGATGCGAAGTAGCCTGGCGCGATTGCGTTTACGCGGATGCCCCGGCGCCCGGTCCATTGCTGGGCAAGGTCTCGGGTCAACCCGATCAACCCCGCCTTGGAGGACGCGTAGGCGGCCTGCGGCAGACCGGCGGTGGTCAAGCCCAGCACGCTGCTGACGTTGATGATCGAGCTTCCCGGCTGCATCACGCGGCCACATTCCTGCGCCATCCAGTAACAGCCGTTGAGATTGAGATCGATGACCGACCGGAACTGCTCGGGGGTCTCGCGAGTGGCCGGCACGGCCGTTCCGATCCCGGCATTGTTCACCAGGATGTCCACCCGCCCGAATTCGTCCATCGCGGCGCGCACCAGCGCGTGGCAGTCGCCGGGGTCGGTCACATCAGTTCGGACCGCGACGGCTTTTCGGCCCGCGGCCTCGACCAGCGCACGGGTCTCCTCCAAGCGGTCGACGCGCCGGGCGCCGAGCACCACGTCGGCGCCCGCTTCGGCCAGCGCCTGCGCGAACGCGACTCCGAGCCCACTGGACGCGCCGGTGACGACGGCGACGCGGTCGTCGATACGAAACCGATCAAGCACGGGCATAGCAATACTCCTTTACTGAGGCGTTCCCCCACAGTATGCAACGGATCGACTAAATGTTGCATAGATGCGACTGATAAGAGACTGATCTCACAGCACCATGGCGGCGCGAGTATCATCATTTCGGGGTTCAGAGGTCGCCGATACTCGTAACCCGTTTTGATATCGGCTAATTCAGTGGTCGGCGGATGTCATGGCGCACACCGTCCCGTCCCGCCGCACATCTAGCTAATCTGCAACGTCCGGTAGTATGATGCACAGGTCCGAGGAGGTCCACGATCGCCGAAACACCCCTATCCCGCATGTTGGCCGAGGAGCGCAAGCCTGACGCGTTAGACGCGTTCCGGGTGGCCCGGCGGTGGTTCATGGCCGGGCGCCGCATCGAGATGCAGGAACTTGCGGCCGACCTCGGTGTAAACCGCGCGACCCTGTTTCGTTGGGTCGGCGGTCGCGACGACCTGCTCGGGGAGATTCTGTGGTCCCTGGCGGAACCGGCCCTCTCCACCGCCGTCGAGGCTTCCGACGGCACTGGCGCGCAGCGCATCACCGGCGCGATCGGTGGCTTCGCTGCCATGGTCGACCAAGCCGACTTCCTTCGGGAGTTCGTCCGGCGAGAGCCGGAACGTGCGCTGCGAATTCTCACGACGGGCGCGGGTACCGTTCAGGCGCGTCTGGTGGGCGCCATCGAGACGCTATTGAATGACGAGGTCGCAGGGGACAACCTGCGTTCGCCGCTTCCGCCGCGCGACCTGGCCTACCTCATCGTCCGGATCGTCGAATCTTTCCTCTACGCCGAGTTCATTACCGGCGAGCGAGCCGACATCGCGATGGCGGAGTTGGCCGTCGGGGCACTCCTCGGACGCGCAGATTCCGATTCCGGTCACGGTTAAAGCCCACGCGTACAACGCATTTGACAAATTCAGCGTCGGCTACCGCGCCGAATAGGCGCCGGGCTGCTCCGCAACGCCCCGGCGTTCGCCGCCACCGCTGAGCCTGTCCCTGCCAGTACCGGGGATAAGCGCGGTATCCCGACCTCGCCCACGACGGGCTGATGGTGAATGCATGGCCTGGCCGATCGACCAACCGGCGAATCAGCAAGCGGCCGCAAGGGTGAGAACTTGCCCACCACCGAAAAGAGAGGACACCATGACCGTCAAAGTCACGTTGCCGTCAACGCACCAGCCGTATCTGGAGCCGGGGCAGCTGCCGGCCGACTTCTACAACTACGAAGAGCTGCTGTCGGACGCGGAGCGGGAGAAGGTCCACCGCATACGCGAATTCTTCCGCGCCGAAGCCACGCCGATCGTCGACGGCTACTGGGCACGGGCCGAGTTCCCGTTCGAGCTCGTCAAGGGATTCGCGACGCTGGGTCTGCTGGATTGGGCCGATCCCGACTCGTTGGAGCCCGCACCGAGCAACCTGATGACGGGCATCACCGCGATGGAGATGGCGCACGCCGATCCATCGCTCTCGGTGTTCTTCGGCGTGCATAGCGGGCTTGCGATGGGCAGCATCCTCACCTGCGGGTCCGGAGAGCAGAAGCGCCGCTGGCTGCCCGCGATGAGCCGGTTCGAGAAGATCGGCGCCTTCGCGTTGACCGAGCCGCACGGCGGCTCGGATGTGGCGGGTGGCATGGAGACCACCGCGCGTCGCGACGGTGACGAGTGGGTGCTCAACGGCGCCAAGCGCTGGATCGGCAACGCCACCTTCGCCGACGTGGTCGTCGTGTGGGCTCGCGACGTCGAGACCAACCGCGTGCTGGGCTTCGTCGCCGAGAAGGGCACCCCCGGGTTCACCGCGACCAAGATCGAGAACAAGTTCGCGCTGCGCATCGTGCAGAACGCCGACATCGTGCTCGACGAGTGCCGGGTTCCCGAAGCCAACCGGCTGCAGAACGCGAACTCGTTCCGCGACACCGCGGAGATCCTGCGCCGGACGCGCAGCGGGGTGGCATGGCAGGCGGTCGGCGTCCAGTTCGCCGCCTACGAGCTCGCGCTGCAGTACGCGAAGGAGCGGACGCAGTTCGGCAAGCCGATCGGAAAATTCCAGCTGGTTCAGGACCTGCTCGTGAAGATGCTCGGCAACGCCACGGCGTGCGCGGGGATGATGGTGCGCCTCGCCCAGCTGCAACACGAGGGTGTCTACCGCGACGAGCAGTCGGCGCTCGCCAAGGCCTACTGCTGCTCGCGGATGCGCGAGACCGTGCACTGGGCGCGGGAATTGTTCGGCGGCAACGGCATTGTGCTCGACTACAACATCGGCCGCTTCGTGGCCGACTCCGAGGCCCTGTACTCCTACGAGGGCACCCGCGAGATGCAGACGCTGATCGTCGCAAAGTCCGTCACCGGCCTGAGCGCGTTCGTTTAAGGAGACGACAACCATGACAACGCAATCAACGCAACTCGTGTTTTCCGGCCTGAAGGTCGTTGAGCTCGCCAGCTTTATCGCCGCGCCAGCGGCAGCGACGATGCTGTCGGACTTCGGCGCCGACGTCATCAAGGTCGAGGCGCCGGGGATGGGCGATCCGCAGCGGCTGCTGAGCTCGGTCCCACCGAGCCCGGCGGCGCTCGGCAACTACAGCTGGCACTTGGCGAATCGCAACAAGCGAGGGATGTCGATCAACCTCAAGTCCGAGGGCGGCACGAAGATCCTCAAGCGCCTCGTCGAATGGGCCGACGTGTTGATCACCAACTTCCCGCATGGCACCCGCGAGGGGCTGCACCTGGGCTATGAGGAGGTGTCGTCCTGGAACCCGCGGATCATCTACGCCGACATCACGGGATTCGGCGATGCGGGCCCGGACGCCAGACTGCCCGGATTCGACCTGACCGCCTTCTGGTCGCGCAGCGGGCTGCTGGCCTCGACCCGCGACGCCGGCGCACCGCCGACGTCACCGCCTTGGGGCAGTGGCGATTACACCACCGCCGTCGCGATCTACGGTGCGATCACCACCGCGCTGTATCACCGCGAACGCACGGGGCGCGGTGCGAACGTCGGCACCTCGCTGCTCGCCACGGGTGTGTGGGCGACGGGAACGCTGGTGTCGGCGGCGTTGGCCGGCGGTAAGCCGTACGAACTGAATGACCGTAACAAGCCGGTCAACGCTTTGACGAATCCGTACGAGTGCGGTGACGGTCGCTGGATCATGTTGGCGGCCAAGCGATCGGCTTTTTCGGTATTGGCCAGCGCCATCGGGCGGTCGGACCTATTGTCCGATCCCCGCTTCAGCGACGGCGAGGCCGTCAGCACCCACGCCGGTGAATTGGCGACTCTGCTCGAAACCGAATTCCGCGCCCAACCCCTGGCGCATTGGAAAGAGGTCCTCGACAAGGCTCGCATTCCCTACGGCATCATCCAGACGCCCGAGGAGGCGGCCCGGGATCCGCAGCTGCGTGCCGCAGGGATCGTCGTGCCGATCGAGGGTGCGGCGGACCTGGAGTACACCGTCAACAACCCACTCACCCTTCGCGGAATGGCGCGGGTTCCGGCGCGGCGTGCACCGGAGCACGGGGAGCACAACGCGGAAATTCTCGTGCAGCTCGGCTTCACTGTCGACGAAATCATCCAGTTAGAAGCCCACGGAGCGGTTCCCTTTGCCGCAGAACAGGAGACAGCGAAATGACCACAACCGAACTATCGACGGAGCTGGTGCTCACCGAGCGCCAGGACACCGTTCTGACGATCACCATCAATCGCCCGGCGCAGCGCAACGCCATCAGCCGGCAAGTCGCGATCGAACTGGCGTCCGCGTTGGATCTGCTGGATTCCGATCCGTCGCTTTCGGTGGGTATTCTCACCGGCGCCGGTGGCACGTTCAGCGCGGGAATGGATCTGAAGGCGTTCGCCAACGGACAGACCCCGATCCTTCCCGGTCGAGGATTCGGCGGGCTCACCCGGGCGATCGTGCAAAAGCCGTTGATCGCTGCGGTCGAAGGATGGGCGCTCGGCGGTGGCTTTGAGATGGCCCTGTCGTGCGATCTGATCGTCGCGGCGCGGGATGCCAAATTCGGTTTGCCCGAAGTGAAACGGGGACTCATCGCCGGCGAGGGCGGCGTCATCCGTCTTCCGCAGCGCATCCCGTACCACGTCGCCGTCAAGGTGTTGCTCACCGGCGAGCCGATCTGGGCCGTCGAAGCGAAGGCGTACGGGCTCGTCAGCGAGCTGACCGAATCCGGGGCCGCATTGGCAGGGGCGCAACAGCTCGCCCAGCGCATCGCGGTCAACGCGCCGCTCGCGCTGGCAAGAGTCAAGAAGGTGCTGCGCGAAACGCAGGGTCTCGATGACGCCGAGGCGTTCACCCGGCAAGACAAAGACGCGCACGGGCTGCTTGACACCGAAGACGCCCACGAAGGAGCGCTGGCATTCGCCGAAAAACGTGCACCCGTCTGGCGCGGGCGCTGACGACAAAACCGAACCAAAAGGAGCAACGATCATGAGCACACAAAAGCCAGTGCGGCGCATAGCAATCGTCGGTACCGGCACCATCGGCGCGAGTTGGGCGACCCACTACCTCGCCCGCGGCTTCGATGTCACCGCCACCGATCCCGCGCCGGGCGCCGAGGCGGCGCTGCGGTCTTACGTCGAGAGTGCATGGGCGGGCGTCAAGACACTGGGACTGGCGCCGGGTGCCTCACCGGACCGCCTGAAGTTCACCTCCGACCTGCCGGCGGCCCTCGCGGACGCCGACTTCGTTCAGGAAAACGCGCCGGAGCGCCCGGAACTGAAAGTCAAGCTGTTCGCTGACATCGACGCCGCCACACCGCCGGAGGCAATCATCGCCTCGAGTTCGTCGGGCATCACGATGAGCGTTATGCAGGCCGAGTGCCTGCATCCGGAGCGGACCGTCATCGGGCACCCCTTCAACCCTCCGCATGTGATCCCGCTTGTGGAGGTCGTCGGCGGGACGAGGACCGCTCCGGAGACGATCCACGACGCGATGGTGTTCTACGCCTCCATCGGCAAGAAGCCCATTCACCTGAAGAAGGAGCTGCCCGGTCACGTGGCCAACCGCCTCCAGTCGGCGCTGTATCGGGAAGTGGTTTACCTGATCGGTCAGGGAGTGCTCGACGTCGCCGACGCCGACGACGCGGTGTCGTGGGGCCCCGGGCTGCGCTGGGGCGTCATGGGACCCAACCTGCTGTGGCACCTCGGGGGCGGTCAGGGCGGCATCCAGCACTTCATGGACCACCTGATGCCGCGCATGGCCGCCGGGTGGCCAGGTTTGGGTAACCCGGAGCTGACCCTGGAGCTCCAGCAAAAGATCGTCGACGGCGTTCTCGAGGAGGCGGACGGCCAATCGATCGACGAGCTTGCTGCACAGCGCGACGAAATGCTGTTCGGGCTGCTGGCCGTGCGCGCCGATTACGGTTCGGCTCCGGCGACTACCGCTTGAACACCCTGGGATGCAAGGAGAAAGCGATGCTGAGCCTGGTGTACGGGCCCCTGGCACTGATGTCGATCATCCTCGCGCTTGTGGGTTACGCGCTGGCGCTACGTGGCTGACGCCGCGCCGACAACATATTTCAACCAGTAATGCCAAATATTCTGGCACGCATGATTTTTCAGATTGGAAGGATAAGACATGATTGTCACCCCGAAACTGTTCGTCCTTGAAGCCAGCGGTGGCGGACGACTGTTCTCGATCAATCCCGACGGCTCCGACAAGACGTTCCTCGTCACCGGATGCGCCGTACCCGATGGTATTGCCGTCGATATCCAAGGCGGCCATATCTATTGGACCAACATGGGCGTTCCGGCGCGCGACGACGGCTCGATCGAGCGAGCGGACCTCGACGGAAACAACCGCATCACGATTGTTCCCAGCGGCGGAACCTATACCCCAAAGCAGCTTCATTTCGACACCGCAAGTCGAAAGCTGTACTGGTCCGACCGGGAAGGCATGCGGGTGATGCGCTGCGATCTGAACGGGTCCCAGGTGGAAACGCTGGTGCAGTCCGGGCGGGGCGACGAGGACCGGCGCGACGAGACCAACTGGTGCGTCGGCGTCGCCGTCGACCACGTCCGCGGGCATCTCTACTGGACGCAGAAGGGCCCCAGCGATGCGGGGCTCGGCAGGATTCTGCGCGCCGGAATCGACCTTCCCGCCGGCGAGACGGCGTCCAACCGCAGCGACATCGAGGTGGTGTTCAAAGACCTGCCCGAGCCGATCGACCTCGAAATCGACCACACGACACGCACGCTGTATTGGACCGACCGCGGCGACCCGCCGTACGGCAATACCGTCAATCGGGCCCAACTAGACACCATCGGCAACGGCGAACCGGAAATAGTCGTGACCCACCTGATGGAAGGCATCGGCATCGCGCTGGACCCAGGTCACAACCGGATGTTTGTCACCGACCTGGGCGGCAATGTGTGGGCGGCCACGCTGGACGGATCCGGCAACCGACCCATCCGGGCATTGCAAGGCAACCTCACCGGTATCGCCTATGCCGAACTGCCCGACGGGAGGCGACCGTGAGCATCGTCTCTGTCGTTGGAGAGGGGCCTGGGCGCCGGCATCGCGTCGTCGTAATCGGTTCGGGTTTCGGCGGGTTGGCGGCAACGAAGGCGCTCAAGCGTGCGCCGGTCGATGTCACGGTGATTGCCCGGACGCAGCACCACCTGTTTCAGCCGCTGCTCTACCAAGTGGCGACGGGCATCCTGTCCGAGGGCGAGATCGCCACCGCCACCCGACGGATCCTTCGCGAGCAGCGCAACGCGGAGGTGCTCCTCGGCGACGTCGTGGAAATCAATCTGCGTGAACGCTACGTGGTCGCCGAGCTGCTCGGGCAGCGCTACCAGACCGAGTACGACAGCCTGATCGTCGCGGCCGGCGCCGGCCAATCCTATTTCGGCAACGACCGTTTCGCGGAGTTCGCGCCCGGCATGAAGACCATCGACGATGCGCTCGAGGTCCGCGGGCGAATCCTCGGCGCGTTCGAGTTGGCTGAACGCTCCGGCGATCCGGCGTGGCGGGAGAAGCTGCTCACGTTCACCGTCGTCGGCGCGGGTCCTACCGGGGTGGAGATGGCCGGCCAGATCGCCGATCTTGCCAAGCAGACCCTCAAAGGCGAGTTCCGCCATATCGACTCCACACAGGCACGGGTGATCCTGCTCGATGCCGGGCCAACGGTACTGTCCCCGATGGGTGCCAATTTGGGCGCCAAGGCCCAGGCGCGCCTGCAGAAATTGGGCGTCGAGATACAGCTGGGCGCAACGGTGGTCGACGTCGATCGCGTTGGATTGACGATCAAGGATTCGGACGGCACCACCCGCCGTATCGAATCGGTGTGCAAGGTCTGGTCCGCCGGAGTGGCGGCAAGTCCGTTGGGCGCCCAGATCGCCGAACAAGCGGGGCTGGAGGTCGACCGGTCAGGTCGGGTAAACGTGTTGTCCGACTTGATGATCCCGGGGCACCCCAACGTGTTCGTCATCGGCGATATGGCCGCGGTGCCGGGGGTACCCGGCATGGCCCAGGGTGCCATTCAGGGCGCGAAGTACGCGGCACGCTCCATCAAGGCCGACCTGAAGGTCGCGAACCGCAACGTGAGCGCACCGTTCCACCACGCCATCCGTGACCCGTTTCACTACGTCGACAAGGGGTCGATGGCAACTATTTCCCGGTTCTCGGCAGTCGCCAAGATTGGCCGACTGGAAATCAGCGGCTTCGCGGCCTGGTTGGCGTGGCTGCTACTGCACCTGGTCTACCTCGTCGGGTTCAAAAGCAAGCTCACCACGCTGATTTCGTGGACCTCGACCTTCCTGACCACTAACCGGGGCCAACTCACGATCACGGAACGCCAAGCCATCGGACGACGACCCGTCGAACATCCCACCCAACCCGAATCGGCAATCAACGCCGCATAACCCACACAGGAGCAAGAAATGACTTCCATGGTTCCAACCGACTACTCGAGCCGGCCGGTGGCCGTCGTCGGCGCTGGTACGCTGGGACGGCGAATCGCGCTGATATTCGCCGCACGTGGTGTAGCGGTGAAGATCTATGACCTCGCCGAAGCGCAACGACAGGCCGCGGTCGATTACGTATCGAAGAGCGTTCCGGCGCTCGTCGACCAGCTCACTGGCGTTGTGCCTGGCTCGATTTCGGCCGAAGCCGACCTCGCCGACGCGGTGCGCGATGCATGGTTGGTCATCGAGGCGATCCCCGAGCGCCTGGAGCTGAAGAAGCAAATGTTCGGACAGCTCGACGAGTTGTCGGCCACCGACGCCATCCTCGCGAGCAACTCCTCCTCGTACGCGAGCCGCATGTTTTTGGACAAGGTGCACCATCCCGAACGTGTGCTGAACATCCACTTCTACATGCCGCCCAAACAAAATGCCGTCGACGTGATGTCTTGCGGCAAGACCGACCCCCGCATCATTGACTTCGTGATGACCACACTGCCCAAGTTTGGTCTGTACCCGTTTGAAGCACGAAGGGAGAGCACCGGATTCATCTTCAACCGGATATGGGCCGCGGTCAAGCGGGAGTCTCTCGAGGTCGTCGCCGAAGGCGTGTCCACACCGCAGGAAGTCGACCGGATGTTCGAAATTAACACCGGCTCGTCCGCTGGCCCGTTTCGCATGATGGATCAGGTGGGCCTGGACGTGGTCTTGGACATCGAAGAGCATTATTGCGCTGAGCACCCGGAGTATCCGGAGGGCCCGCGTCGGCTCTTACGAAGTTATCTGCAGGCGGGTCGGTTTGGGGTCAAGTCCGGCGCCGGGTTCTACGACGATTATCCACAGCGGGCCCGGCCGATCGACTCCTAACGTAGGGGAGCCCCCAATGACCAACGGGCCCGTCGCGTTCGTGGAGCGCATCACCGCGCAGGGCACGTCAGATGTGGTCAATCAACTGCCGCTCTGGCTTCAGGAAATTCAGGCGGTCGCGGCGGTTGCGACGACGGTTGGCGTGCTCATCGCGCTTTATGTGGCTGTGGTCCGGGAGCCCAGGAAGGCTGCTGAAGAACGCAGACGCCACAAGGCGCAGATCGAGGCGCTCCGCCGCGTCCGGGGGAAACGAGTTGCGGCTCAGGCCCGAAAGGTCTTTCCGTCCTGTATGAGAACGCTGATGTTCGGTGATACATGGTGGACCGTAAGAATCGACAATACAAGCAATGCGGTGACGACGATCCTCGCCGTCGAGGTTAAAGCCATAGATACCAAAGGGTTTGAAGTGGCCGACGGTTGCGAGCAGGCCAACAACGCTATGCGGGTCGAGCAGGCGTTAGATCGATCCATCCTGGCGGCGCTGTCAACTTTCAATAGTGCATCGGAGCAGCGAAGTGATCTTCCGCCGACTTTCAAACAAGCATTGCTGGACGCATTGGTTGGACACTTCGCGACGGCGTGGCAGCGCACACTGTCACCAAATCAGCACGCCGTAATGGTCTACAGAACCACAAAGCCGGACTTCACGCTGCGCGTCACCATCGATTATGAAGACCAAGCCGGTTACCAATGGCGGCGCACCGACTCCGGCCAGCCGGAGCGCACTGGTGAAGCACCGACGCTAGATTTTCGCGCGAGCGCCTAGCGCCGCAACCGCGGGCGTCACCTTTCGCGCGGACGCCATTCCGCGCCCATTGAGCCCGATGGTGTCCCTGGCAGTACCGGGGGTAAAGGCGGTATCCCCAGCTCATGTCGGCAGCGGCGATCGTTGATACAGGGCCCCGGCCGAACAACGAGCGAGAAGAGCTAGAGCGATGACCGCCATCATCCAGATTCGCCCCCAAGTATGGGCGGTCAGTCACAACGGACACGTCCTGCGTCAGCACTACTTCACATTGAAGACAGCGCAAATGGCGGCACAACAATTGAGGAGTTACCAGCGATGACCATCACACCTACGCCGCCCGTGGCTTTGGCACCGATCGGGCAATTCTCCGCCTACGGCCCGTCACACTGGATTGTGCTCGCGGTCTTCGCGATCGGGGCTGCGGCGCTGGTTTGGCTCGGACGCCGGCATCACAACGCGCACTCTCGGCGCCTTGGCCGCGTCCTGGGCGCGGCAACCCTGGCGGTATTCAGCGTGGCTTTGCTGTACAAGCTGGTCCAGCCAAGCATTGACCATTCGGTGCCGCTGCAACTGTGCGACCTCGCTGAGCTGACGGCAGCCTACGCCTTGTGGTCGCAGCGGAAATGGGCGTCCTCACTGGTCTACTACTGGGGTCTTCCGCTGAGCTCGCAGGCGTTGATCACGCCGGATCTCAGCGCGCCAGACTTTCCTGGCCACGGCTTCCTCACCTTCTTTGCGCTGCATCTGCTCGTCGTATGGGCTGCCATCTATCTGACGTGGGGGTGTGGGATAAGGCCGGGCTGGCGCAACTACCGCTTCGCGGTCATTACCACCCTGACGTGGGGGGCGTTCACCTTCGTCTTCAATACAATCGCGGGAAGTGACTACGGCTTCCTCAACCGGAAACCCGTCAACGCGTCGCTGCTGAACGTTTTGGGACCTTGGCCCTTCTACGTGCTGATAGAGGTTGTCATCGTCGGCGCCGTCTGGGCGCTCATGACATGGCCCTGGGAGCTGAAGCCGGGCACCGCTTTCGGGGCGACTCCCTTCACCCGTGCCCGGACTGTCCGCGATGGCGTGCGACGGGCAGGCATCCAAACAACTGCAAGCTCATCAACCTCAATTTAGGAGACGATTGCCGTGACAGCCGCACCGAACGAGACCACCCACAAGCTCGACAATCAGGCGCCGCATCTGGACTACTACCCCCACTGGCTGGACAACCTCGCCGACGACGTCATTCTGCAAGGCGCCGTGTTCAACGGTGAACTGCGCGGCGCGCAACAGATCGGAAAGATGCTCAGCTTCGCGCGAAGTTTGTACACGTTCCAGGACTTCCGGTTTTACGGCATGCGCGGCGATCTCTGGTTGGAGGACTACCGCTCCCGCATCCGCGGCAGCGAGGTTTACCACCCGGGTGGAGTCGAGATCTACAACTTCGTGGTCGTGTACTTCAACGACGCCGGCCAGACCAGTCAATTGGTCATGAATCACCGGCCCCAGTCTGCCGCCCTGCTGTTCTCGTCGTTGTTGGCCAAGCACTTCGGTGATGCTTTCGACCCGACGCTCTTCCATGACGGCGACGTGAGCGCGCGCCTGCTCGATCGAGACCTATCCCGTGGCTTGTGGCTGCCCTCGTCCCGCTGACCGATGGCCACCTCGAGCTCACCTCGACACGACCAGGCATCACCATGTGCTCGGTCTGTAGTGTTTGCCGCGTGCGGGGTGCTGAACACTGCTTTGGGTACCGTGGGGGGTGGCTGCGGCCGCGCGGAGTGATCGTCTGCGTCGATAGGGGTAAGGCGCGGTGACACCGAACCGGGGGATCGATCCCGACTTCCTGGGCCTGCCGCGCCACGAGCTGGCCGACGCCGCGCTGTCGGCGGCCAAGGCGGCCGGGGCCAGCTATGCCGACCTGCGGATTCACCGCCTGAGCAGCGAGATCATCCAGCTGCGCGACGGCGAGCTGGAGACGGCCGTGGTGAGCCGCGAGGTGGGCCTGGCGGTACGGGTGATCGTCGACGGCACCTGGGGATTCGCCTCGCACGCGGAGCTGGCGCCCGCCGTCGCGGCCGAGACCGCGCGCCGCGCCGTGCACGTGGCCACCACGCTGGCGATGCTGAACAACGAGCGCGTCGAGCTCGCGGCGGAGCCCGTGTACGCCGACGCCACCTGGGTGTCGAGTTACCGGATCGACCCGTTCGAGGTGCCCGGCCCGGAGAAGATCGCCGTGCTCGAGGAGTACTCCGGGCGCCTGCTGGGCTCCGACGGCGTCGACCACGTGTCGGCGGGCCTGACCGCCGTCAAGGAGCAGACGTACTACGCCGACACCTTCGGATCGTCGATCACCCAGCAGCGGGTGCGGGTGCTGCCGTCGCTGGAGGCGGTGACCGTCGACCCCGCGGCCGGCAGTTTTGACTCGATGCGCACGCTCGCCCCGCCGATGGGCCGCGGCTGGGAGGCGCTGGCCGACGACGAGATATGGAACTGGACCGACGAGCTCGCCCAGCTGCCGTCGTTGCTCGCGGAGAAGGTCAAGTCGCCCAGCGTGGTGGCCGGGCCGACGGATTTGGTGATCGACCCGACCAACCTGTGGCTGACCATCCACGAATCCATCGGCCACGCAACCGAATACGACCGTGCGATTGGCTACGAGGCCGCCTACGCGGGAACGTCGTTCGCCACCCCCGACAAGCTCGGCACCATGCGCTACGGCTCGCCGGTGATGAACGTGACCGCCGACCGCACCGTCGAACACGGCCTGGCCAGCGTCGGGTACGACGACGAGGGAGTGGCCGCGCAGAGCTGGGATCTGGTGCGCGACGGCATCTTCGTGGGCTACCAGCTCGACCGGGTGTTCGCCCCGCGGCTGGGGCAGCCGCGCTCCAATGGGTGCTCGTATGCCGACTCGCCGCATCACGTGCCGATCCAGCGGATGGCCAATGTATCGCTGCAGCCCGCCGCCGAGGACGTCAGCACCGCCGATCTGATCGGCCGCGTCGAGAACGGCATCTACATCGTCGGCGACAAGTCGTGGTCGATCGACATGCAGCGCTACAACTTTCAGTTCACCGGGCAGCGGTTCTTCCGGATCCGCGACGGCCGCCTGGACGGGCAGCTGCGCGACGTCGCCTACCAGGCGACGACCACCGATTTCTGGAACTCCATGGAAGCCGTGGGCGACGCGTCGACGTGGCGGCTGGGCGGCGCGTTCAACTGCGGCAAGGCGCAGCCGGGACAGGTCGCCCCGGTCAGCCATGGCTGTCCGTCGGCGCTGTTCCGCGGTGTCAACGTGCTCAACACGGTCAGCGAGGGCGCCCGATGATCACCCCGCAGCACGTCGTCAACCTCGTGCTCGACGAGGCGGCCAAGCTGGGCGGCGCCAGCGAGACCATGGTGCTGGTCACCGACAAGATCGAGGCCACGCTGCGCTGGGCGGGCAATTCCATGACCACCAACGGGGTTTCGGTCAACCGCAGCATCGCCGTGATTTCGGTGGTGCGGCAAGGCGACAGCGCACACATCGGCACGGTGGTCTCCGCCGAGGTGGATCCGCGGGTGATTCCGGGGCTGGTGGCGGCGTCCCAGGAGGCGGCCCGCTCGGCGCCGGAGGCCGGTGACGCGGCGCCGCTGCTGGCCGATGCGGGGGTGCCCGCCGATTGGGACGCGCCCGTGCCGGGCACCGGGCCGCTGGTGTTCGCCGACGTCGCCGACTCGCTGAGCCGGGGCTTCCGCGGTGCCGACCGGTTGTACGGCTTTGCGCACCATAGCGTTTCGACGACGTTCCTCGCGTCGTCGACCGGGCTGCGCCGGCGCTTCAGCCAGCCGACCGGCGCGGTGGAGATCAACGCCAAACGCGGCGACGCCAGCGCCTGGGCGGGCGTCGGAACCGCGGATTTCGTTGACGTGCCCACCGATTCGCTGCTCGAGCAATTGTCGATGAGGCTGGGCTGGGCCAAGCGCAGCGTCGCCCTGCCCGCGGGCCGCTACGAGACGATCATGCCGCCGTCGACGGTGGCCGACATGATGATCTACCTGGCCTGGTCGATGGCCGGCCGCGGCGCGGAGGAAGGTCGCACCGCGCTGTCGGCGCCGGGTGGCGGGACGCGGGTGGGGGAGCGGTTGACCGATCTGCCGCTGACGATGTTCTCCGACCCGATGGCGCCGGGGCTGGCGTGCACGCCCTTCGTCGCGGTCAGCGCCTCCTCGGAGACGTTGTCGGTCTTCGACAACGGCATGGAGATCGGCCAGGTCGACTGGATCCGCAACGGGGTCATCAATGCGCTGGCCTATCCGCGGGCCACGGCCGAGAAATTCGACGCCAAGGTGGCGGTCGCCGCCGACAACTTGGTGATGACCGGCGGCTCGGCCGAGCAAGCCGACCTGATCGCGGCCACCGAGCGCGGCCTGCTGCTGACGACCCTGTGGTACATCCGGGAGGTCGACCCGACCACGCTGCTGCTCACCGGGCTGACGCGCGACGGCGTTTACCTGATCGAGGACGGCGAGGTGACAGCGGCGGTCAACAACTTCCGGTTCAACGAGAGCCCACTCGACCTGCTGCGGCGGGCCACCGAGGCGGGCGTGAGCGAAAAAACGCTGCCGCGGGAGTGGGGCGACTGGGCCACCCGGG
The DNA here is from genome assembly GCF_000455205.1 of Mycobacterium sp. UM_CSW. Classification (GTDB taxonomy): domain Bacteria; phylum Actinomycetota; class Actinomycetes; order Mycobacteriales; family Mycobacteriaceae; genus Mycobacterium. Next base: position 44,471 of record NZ_AUWQ01000002.1, read on the forward strand.
CGGCCATGCCGTCGCTGCGGATACCCGATTTCTATATGTCGTCGGTGAGCCAGGCGCAGTAGCGTGTGACAAATGCTGACGCAGTTGGTGTCGTTATCTCCAGGTGATGGGCGTCTTGCGGGCCTAGTGCGGCGGGTGTGCGCGCAGACGATGTCGCTGCCGCCACTACCCTCGGCGGTCGAGGTTTCCGAGCCGGCGTCGGAGGCGGAGGCCGTCGTCGCCGAGTTCGCCGAGCAGTTCAGCGCCGACGTCTCGGCGATCACCAGCGAGCAGCGGTCCCGGTTGTGGAAGCAGCTGGGGGACAGCACCTTCAGCGTGGTGACGCAGATGTACATCGCCGACTTCGTTCCGCGGGTGCGGGCCGGCCTGGAGGCGCTGGGCGTCGGCTCCGAGCACCTCGGCTGGGTGAGCGGGCCGGTCGACTGGGACCACACCACCGAGCCCTCGGACGTGGTGTTCAACGAGTTTCTGCCCGCGGTGGCGCGCATGCGCGCGCTGGACCCGGTCACCGCCGAGCTGGTCCGGCTCCGCGGCGCGGCGCAGCACAACTGCCGGCTGTGCAAATCGTTGCGTGAGAGCACCGCACTCGACGCCGGTGGCACGGAGGAGCTGTACGGGAACATCGAGCGCTATGAGGACTCGCCGGTGCTGGCCCCGCGCGCTAAAGCAGCGCTGCGTTATACCGATGGGTTAATTTGGACGCCTGCGCACCTCGTCGCCGACGTTGCCGCCGAGGTGCGCTCCGGGTTTTCCGAGGCCGAGGCCGTCGAGCTCACCTTCGACGTCATGCGCAACGCCAGCAATAAAGTCGCCGTGTCGCTGGGCGCCGACACCCCGCGGGTCGAGCAGGGCACCGAGCGTTACCTGCTCGACGCGGACGGGCAGACGGTCTTCGCCTGACGGCGACGTGCGACCGAGGCCCCGCGGCGTGCACGGCACCTCGGTGGGTGGAGCTGCGGTCTAGCCGCCGCCTCCGCCGCCAGCGCCGGCTTCGCCCACGTTGTAGTAGTCGATGTCGTTGGGGTCGGCGCTGATCGTGGCCTTGGCCGGGTGCGTTGCCTCGGTGATCGCCACCACCGGTGCGGCAGCCATGGCCGCGATGGCGAGCGCCGCGAAGGCGGCTCGCGCGCCGAGGCGTCGAGGACAGTCGGCCGTAGTTCTACTCATTCGCTATTTCCTCTCAGGCTTCTTTGACTGTTGGTAATGCGCGCATTAGTCGGAGTGTGCGCCCGGGATGCATTACCAAGCGCCCAGCAAGGTAACGGGGAAGTAAATGAAAAATACTCTTTTGTTTCAATCGGTTGGCCGTGACGTGAATAGCTGTTAGCTTGCTCGACGGTGGATTTGGATGTGACATTCGAACGTAAGTCGTTGGGCTGCAATCGAAGCAGCAAGGGATCCCGTCATCGAGTCGAATTCAGGGATTACCCGTGGCCGATGCAAGTCCGAGCGGAGTAGAACCACCTACGACCTGCGCGAAGGTGCCGCAGCATCGTCAGGACTTTGCGACTGCGACAGCGCGTAAAGTTCGCGTTAGCACCACAAAAACCGCGCGTTTGAGCCGTTCTTACAACTCGATTGGTAAATTGCCTCGGCCGCGAACAGGCCGCCTGATCCGCAATTCAAACAGCCAGAGCCGCTGAAACACAAGGTGTTTGGGCTTCACTTATGGTTCCTTTCCGCCCAGGAAGGGCGCCCAATGTTCGGCGCCGATGATCAGGCGGCGCGCACCGTCGCGATTCGCAGTCGCGCTAAGCACCTTTGCTGCCGCGCGACCGGCCCGCGCTCACGGCTTTCCGTGTGCAAACAGGCCGCAGCTCACCTTGCCAACCGGCCCAGTGTGAGCGCGCCGAAACACTCCGCAACAATTGGCGGGTCCCGACGGCGGTTCGCCGGCGACGCCTGCGGCCGGGGCCGTGGGTCGGCGAGTGAACCCCACACCGCGGCTAGGCGGCGGGGAGTAGCGCTAGGGTAATGCTCGCACCTCAACCATGCCGGGGGCGGTAGCTCAGTTGGTTAGAGCCGCGGACTCATAATCCGTTGGTCGCGGGTTCGAGCCCCGCCCGCCCCACAACCTGTTTGTGCAGCTAGAGGGCCTGTTTTGGCCCCGCTTCACCGGCACCCGTGTCGCCCGAAAGGCCGTCTTGTCGGTGGTTTGTCGTCAGTCGCGTGACTTAAAACGACACGGCGCTACGTCGGCAACTGTTTGGCCCGGGGCAGCACCGGCGACCCCACAAGGTCGTTCTGTGCGATGTCTTCCCCGGCAAGGTCCGCTGGTGGCAACATTGCCGGTGCAAAAAGACGAGAGGATGAAGGGGCACCGACATATGAACGACCCGTACACCTTCATTTTCTTCGTCCTGATCTTCGGCGCCATCACAGCGGCTATTGCTCAAAGGAGGCATCTCGGCAGCCCGGTCGGGTGGTTTGTCTTCGGTGCGCTGCTGTTCATCGTCGCCCTGCCTATGGCGATCTTTTCGAAGCCCGGCCTGCCGCAGGCACCACCCGGTATGCGGGCGGTGAAGTGCCCACGGTGCAACGCGGTCCAGAACATTCCGGCCACACAGCCTGAGTACGAATGCTGGCAGTGCAAAGCCGCAAACCGCCTATGGGAACCGCAGCCGGTCAAAAGCGCCGCTAGGCCAGCAGCTCCGCAGAAGCCAACCGTAGCCCCACCGAAACCTGAGGGTGAGTCTTCGAAGGTGCGGTGTCACCACTGTCAGCACGTACAGGTAGTGCCCCGCGACCAACTGACGTTCGTATGCGAGCAATGCAACACCAAGCTGAAACGTCGAGCTGGCGACTCCGCCGAGCGGAAGAGCACAACCTGACGACTACGCCGAAGCGGTGAAACTGGAAGCATCGTGTAGGCCAGCGATTCCATTTATCGCCAACAGCAGTCGACCCCGTAAGTGCCGGTCACCTACGGGGCCGATCTGCCTGTTAGCGCCTGTAGTGCGGCAGAGTCCTACGGCGCTAACAGATAGGCGCTGCAAGCGGACTCGGTAACGTGAAAGGGCAGTAAAGCATTACCGCGCCCGCCGCGCTGCCCAACTCTATTTAGTTGTAAGCGACGTTCCTTGTCCTTTGGGGGAAGGATTTGACGCCCAAAGAGTTAACGTGTTCGCGGTTCCACCGGGTGCGCTAGCCCCTAGGGTCCCTGGATACGCCGATGCGGTTTCCGGCGCGGGGTGCAGTGCCCCGGTACCTGCCGCCCTCAAGCGGAGATGCGTTTTCAAGCTGGCTAGGTACGAGGCCGCCTGCCCAGCTGTACTCCGACTCAACCGTTAAGCCGTTGGGTCCGTAGCCGTGACAGTCGCCGGGCTGACCGGCAAAGCCGTAGTGGACGTAGAGGATTTCGATTGGGCGCGCCCGATTGTGGTGGACAACCTGTACCACAACTATTTTCAGCCAGCCTGCAAGGCCTTAGGCCTAGGAGCGGTACGTTTTCACGATCTGCGCCGTACCTTCGCCACGCTGGCCTTGAGCGCGGGGGAGCACTACATGCAGGTATCCAAGTGGCTGGGGCACTCCAGTTTCGTACTGACGCTGACCACCTACGCGGACTACATCAGAGAGGAGGACACCGCAGCGCCTAAGTTCGCTCGTCCGGTTGCAACGGCGGCGACGAGGGTGGTGGCTCTATCGGCTTTATCCCGGGTACAGGGGACGGCGCACTAGGTTCTTGGAAGAAGTTCTGGGATCGGAGGCCATCAATCGCGTTCAGGACGGCTCGGACATAGTAATCTGCGGAGTTTGCGTCGATACGCGTACCTTCGTGAGCCACACGATTTCGCAAGTCTCCTAGTTCTGCGAGCATTCCGACCAGGGGGCCAAGGATGAAACCTTCGCTCGCGAACAATTTGAGCATCTGCCGGAAAGGCGTAAAGCGGCCGTGGTCTGGGAAATAACGCTCAAATTCTTGTCTCATCAATGACTCTAGATCCGCGAACGATGCCAGGACCGCAGCGGCTGGATCCAGTGCAACGAGTTCTTGGTACTTCGCAAATTTCTCATCCGTAGATTCCGGCGGTAACGGCGACCCTTCGCCAGTCGTCGTTGAGGGCAAGGCCTTTCGCTCCTCCGTTGCCTCCGCCAACTGCTTGGCTTCTCTTTCGAATTCGAGGTCGAAACCGGGTCCCTTCAGCCGTCGGATATCGCCAACGCGCGCCACGATTCCAGTTGCGGCCAGCTTGATCGGCTTTCGCAGGAAGACCAGTGCACCAGCCGTGACTGTGGGCCATGCCCACGCTTGCGACATTTGAACGATGAAATCAAGCCACGACATGGTTATCCCTCATCGTCGGGGTTCTTCCAGTCTTCCGTGGTGTAGCTGCGGGCAAACATGATAACGTCGCCCGCCCACGGAGTGAAACCAGTTGTAAACGGGGCGCGTAGTTCTGGGCTCTTCTGGCTAATCAGGCCACGCACGCCATCCTGGCCTTCAAAGAGGCTGTCGAACTCAAGAACGGTGTTGCAAACGTCGGTTAGGTCTGGGTGAAGGATTGTTAGTAGCTGTCTATTGGCCTTCCGCAGCGCCTTGTGGAACTCCATCGCCATCTGCATGATACTGGGATCGCCAGGCTTGCTGGCCAATTCGGCTTTGAGAGTTGCGTTGATCTTGTCTGACTTGATCAACGAGTCTCGGTCCATGGTCAGATCGATGAAGGCGAAGGGGTTCCCCTTATTAGCGTATGCCTCAAGGGAAATTGAGACGGCGCGGATTGTGCCGTGGATCATCACGTTGCGCAGCTTGTACAGATAGCGGTAGCCGAAGTAATCGTCGTACAGCGAGCCAAAGATGCCCTTCGCAGCCTGATGCTCTGGTCCGTCCTTCTCGTACTTCGCGCAAATCTCTTCGTAAGTTCGCTCCTGGTGGTAACAGAGCATCGAAACCAGTGACAGGACTGCACCCCGGAACCGGGCTCCCAAGGACACCATGTCTGTCGAGTGCCCATCGATTTTTATTGGCCCGGTGGCGAACTTCTTGCTTGTGTCCCTCCACATCTCTGCGAGCGCTTTGAAAGATTCCTCGTAGTATGTGAACAGGTTCTCGACGAGGATGCCGTCTAGGGCTATGTATGCGGCTCTGTACCGTTCGTAGTCCACCTCAGATAGGTCACTAACGACATTGAACAGTGTATTGCCTTGGGTCGCGGGATCTGGCGGAGTCGTCACTAGCAATGCCGCACGTGACTCCTCAGGAGCGTTGTCACTCATCGGATTCCATCTCCGGACTCGGGATGTTGGTTGGTCGAGTCACCGCGTCTGTCTGGCGGCGTCACGTCCTTTATGTGATCGGCACTTCGTCCAAGCACGTTCTTGAGAGGCTTACCATCCGGGCCGTAGATGGTTATGTACATCGCGCCTGCGTTCTTGTCCTTGGCGAACCGATTGCGCAGCCACCGTGTCGTGCTGGCTAAGGCACTTGCCAAGGTTAGGTCGAGAACCTTCTTCGATGCCGCGCCCGCGATGAAGATGCCGATTGCCTCTAGCGAGTTCTGTAAGGAGAACTGCCCAGGGTCGGGCAGCTGAAGCGTGACGTTAAGGTCATCGCTCGCTAGTTCTGCCAGAAGTTCATGCGCCGCCTGCCGGGTCCGCGGGTCGAATGCCGTAGGGCCAGATGGTCTGAGTACCACGCTCGGCTTTTCGGCAGCGGTGTCCATGAACCGCACACTAACTCACACGTCCGACAGGCCTAGCAACTTTCGATCGTCCGGCTAACCTGCTTCGTGGTCGGATTGGTCCTCGATATCCAGGGGTCGCTGGGTTAGCTCAAGGATCGCACCGACTGCCCGGTCGTCGACAATCTCAGCGATCTGTCCAGGGGCAAGGACCGCTTGACCGTCCCGTACCCGCCGGAGCAGCGCCCTGGTGACTTTCGCCTTGCACTCTGCCTCGGTGCGAATCTGATGCGCTTGCGCTCGTGCCTCTTCGGCCTCAGCTTCAAGTTTGGTGGCCTCTGCACGCGTCTTTTGCGCATCGGCCCTGTCCTTCTCGCGCTTGGGACCGAAGTCCCGCAGGTACTTCAATAGCCACCAGAGCGACCCGCCGCCCACAGAAATGCCGGCGCCCCACGTGACCCCGGTCAGGATGATCTCCAGAGGATTTGTGTATGAGATCCGTTCCACTGTCGGCACCAGCGGCTCGGAATCCGGCATGGAGTTAAGCAAATAAGCGGCTTGGACTTCGGCGGGAGGCCAAAGGTTCGGCGGGCCAAATGTAGCGCTCGACAGGAGTAGGCGTTCGAGGATGTCGCGTATACGGCGCGGGTACGGATAGAGCTTGTCGTCGGGGTACTCGCCAAGCGGTTGATACCTGCGAGTTCTTAGGTATTCAGCTAGTTCGATTCGCGCATCTTGGTCAAGGGGCAGCAAGCGCGTCACGCGGTTGAGTTCCGACTGCCTGTCGAGAGACAGAGCTGTGTTGCAAACCGTGCTGGTGTCCCTGATGAGCTGGGCAACTAGCTCCAGCGGAACAGCAGCGCCGACGTCGATGCGTATTGCGACTCGCTGGACCATCGCCAAAATCTAGCAGCGATCACCGGGCCAATTGCGCAAGTTGCGCCCTAGCGTGGAAGGCGAATTTATGAGGTCAGCTCCGTAGCCTGTATCGAAGTTCACCACTGTTCGCGTCAACAACCCGCCCGTCGTCGCGAACTCGGAACACCAGGTTGCCGCTGTTGGCATCTACGACCCGACCGTCGTCCCTGATGCGGTATTCGGTCTGGCCGCTGTTGGCGTCACATACGCGAGCGCCGCGTACGCGAAAGGCGGTATTTCCGGAATTGGCGTCGCACATGCGATGGCCGTCCCATTGCTCTTCACTCATGACTCGAGGGTCCCACGAGGCACTGACAAATCTGCGCTCTTGCCTGGCGGAACAAGAGGCCTTGTCGGTGGTTTGTCGTCAACCTTCCTGCAACCTGTTGATTTGCCGCGATGAGCAATCAGCCGCTGCAATGCCCGATTCTGAAACAGAAGCGCTGGAAAACTAGGGGATTAGAGCTGCTGCCGGACGATTTTCGGACCCAGCAGAGTTTGCTATAGCGCCAGACCTAGGGACTCATAATCCGTTGGTCGCGGGTTCGAGCCCCGCCCGCCCTACGTCGCGGATGTATGACCTCGGTTGATGCGTGACAGTTCGTCTTCGGCTGATGGGCGACAGTGTTTCGGCTGATGCGTGACAGTTACTTCGGTTGATCCTTGACACTCCTGGAATGAGGGAGTTAAGCGCGGCGTGCTCACCGTGGGTACGGTCGCGCACTTTAGTTGCACACGCGGGCATTTCATTACCCGAACAGCGACCAACGCCGTGGCCACGGATACCGCCGTACCTCAGGATTACGCGGGCTTGCGGGCCGAATTATCCGGGCTGACCAATGGGACCGGCTCGTCGCTGTCCGTGCGGGCCGCGCCCGCGGCGAGGTGCTTCAGCAGCTCGGCCTGGATCAGCCGGCGCCCGGGAGCGAGCCGGTGCGAGAGCCCGTTCAGCAGCATCAGCGTGCGCCCGACGAGCGCGAAGTCCTCCGGGATCTTGCGCAGGCTCGTTTCGCCCAGGATCTCGAAGAAGCCGGCCTCGGTGTCGCTGTCGCCGATCGTCATCAGCATCAGCGTGCGCAGGTTGTCGGGTTTCATCGAGGCGACGTCGAAGCCGAGTTGCTCGGCCGCGGCGAACGCGGATCGCGAGTCACCGATCATCGAAGACACCATCATCGTCGCGACGAGCCGCGCGAATCCTGGTGGCAGCTCCTTGGCCAAGCCGAAGTCGAGGAGGCCGATCCGGCCGTCGGGCAGGATCAGCAGGTTCCCGGGGTGCGGATCGCCGTGGAAGAAGCCCTGCTCGAAGATCATCGTGCCGTAGAGTGCGCCGACCCTGCGCGCGATCTCCGCGAGCTTGTGGCCCGCCGCGACAAGCTCTTTCGTGCGCGCGACCTGGATCCCTTGCAGGTACTCGAGCACGATCACGTTGTCGCCGCACAGCTCCGGATGGACGCGGGGGACGACCACGAAGGGGACGTCAGCGAGGTTCTTGGCGAGCCGCTCGGTCGAGCGTGCCTCGCGCCGGAAGTCGAGCTCGAACTCGATGAAGCGCGTCGTCTCGGTGACGAGCGCTCGCAGGTCGATGCGCCGCTGCACGAGCATGACGATTCCGACAACGAAGCGCAGCATGCCGAGGTCGAGCGGAATGATTCTCGGGATCTCGGGATAGCGGATCTTCAGGACGACCTGGCTGCCGTCGCGCAGCGTCGCGCGGTGCACCTGCGCCAACGAAGCGGCGGCGAGGGCCCGGCGGTCGATCGTCGCGAAGACCTCGTCGAGCGGGCGGCCGAGGTCGCGCTCGACGAGCGGCCGCAGCGTCTCGAAGGGGCGCGGCGGCACTGCGTCGTGGAACTGGCTCAGTTCCTCAATGAAGGGCGCCGGCAAGAAGTCGGCCCGTGCGCCCTGGATCTGGGCGGCCTTCGTGAAGGCGCCGGCCAGCGTGAGCGCGACGCGTTTGATCTCACGGGCCGCCGCGCGGTGCGCGCGCTGCCAGTCGGCGTCGTTCGTAGGCCACAGCGCGGTGCGATCGCGCGCCAGGAGCAGCAGGTAGCGGGGCAGGACGCGCACGACCGCAAGCGCCACGCGCAGGACTCGGACGACTCGAAAGTGTCGGATCACGAAGCTGCAGCGCGCCTTTGCTATCGAAGTCGAAATAGGGGGTGCCCTTCGCGATCCCTGCCTCGCGGGAGGCCCAGAGCTTCCGGGCGACGCGCGGCCAAGGCGGACTGGCGGGCCTCGTAGAACGCGTCGCGCGCGCTTGAGGCGATCGTGGACACGGTGTTATTGTGGCTGGTCAGTCGGTCATTCTCAACGCTGCGCTCGCCCAGAGGACCCCGCCATGACGTCTCGTGTCTGGCAGCGCTCGGCGCCCTCTCGCGACCGGTCGTCACCTCTTCCTTCTCCTAACGGCTCCGCTGACTTCGACCTGTTCCTGCCGCTGCGCAGTGCCGGCTCGCTCGAGAACCCCTACCCGATTTACTCCGTGATCCGCACCGTGCGGCCCGTGCTCGAGGTGCCGGTCCCGAACTACGCCGGACCCGGCGCGTGGATGCTCACGCGCTACCGCGACGTCCACTCGGCGTTGCGCGACCCGCGCTTTTCGGTCGAACGGCTGCGCGCGCCGCTCATGCGCGACAACCTCGACCGCATGCCGGAGTTCCTGCGCCAGAACGCGACCGGCATGCGCTCGATGCTGACCATGGACGCGCCAGACCACACGCGCGTCCGCAAGCTCGTCAACAAGGCCTTCACGCCCAAGCGCATCGCCGCGCTGCGCGGCCACATCGAGGCGATCGTCGGCGAGCTGGCCGACGAAGCACAGGCCAAGGGCACCTTCGACCTGATCCACGACCTCGCCGAGCCGCTCCCGGCGATTGTGATCGCTGAGCTGCTCGGCGTCCCGGCGGAGGACCACCGTCTGTTCCGTCAGTGGTCCAGCGCGATGATCAACGGCTTCGCGTCGCCGAGCGCGGAGGGGCGTGCGACCGGCGCCGAGGCGGCGCGCCAGATCTTCGACTACCTCGCCGACATCATCGCTGCCCGCCGCCGCGCCCCGCGCGAGGACCTGATCAGCGCGATGATCGCGGCCCAGGAAGAGCGCGACGCGCTCACCGACGCCGAGCTGCTCGCGACCGGCAATCTGCTGCTGCTCGCCGGCCACGAGACGACGACCAACCTGATCGGCAACGGCACGCTCGCCCTGTTGCGCGAGCCCGATCAGTGGCAGCGGCTCTGCAACGAGCCCGCGCTGCTCCCGACCGCGATCGAAGAGCTGCTCCGCTACGACGGGCCCGTGCAGGCGACGCTGCGTGTCGCGCTTGAAGACGTCGCGATCGATGACCATGTCATCCCGGAGGGTTCGCTCGTTCTGGTGAGCATCGGCTCGGCGAACCACGACCCCGACCGGTTCGAGGACCCCGACCAGCTCGACCTCGCGCGCGACCCAAACCCGCACCTCGCGTTCGGGTTCGGCACGCACTTCTGCCTCGGGGCGCCGCTCGCGCGGCTCGAGGCGCGGCTCGCGTTCGACGCGCTGACGCAGCGGTTTCCAGGGCTCTCGCTCGTGGATGACCGGCCGGTGTACCGGGAGAGTCCGGTGCTGCGCGGGCTCACGCGCCTGCACCTGGCCGCGTAGGCGCGACGCCGCTCGCGATCACGAGTCTCGAAACCCCTTCGCTCGCTCACAGTTCCGTCGCGACCGGTGGCGGCAGCGGCACCCACAGGGTGTGATTCAGACATAACAGCTATTCGTCCTGTACGCGCTTGCCCACGCCACCCTGCCGGGTTAGGAGGCGATGAACGCGAGCAAGTCCGGGTTGAGGACGTCGACGTGCGTGGTCGGCGAAGGACTATTTCAACCTCCGGCCGCGTTGCCTCACCAGAATGCCGAGGGCTGTGACCATGCCTTGACGAACTGATATCGCCACGACGCCTCCCTCGCAAGCATTCACTCGCACGAAGGAGTCGAACCTGTGAGCTCGCCGTCTCTGCACTTCAACGCTTTCATCTGGCCGAACGGCTATCACGAGGCCGCGTGGCGTGTCGTCGACGGCGATGTACGCAATGTCCTGGGCCTGTCCTATTACACGGATATCGCGCGCATCGCGGAACGCGGTCTGATGGACTCGATCTTCTTGGCCGACAACATCGCCATCGCCGAATATCGCGCCACGTACCTGCCTCAGACGCAGTTCGACCCGATAGCGGTGCTTTCGGCGCAGGCAGCAGTCACCGATCACATCGGGCTGATCGGGACCGGCTCGACGACCTACAGCAAGCCGTGGGAGCTGGCTCGCCGCTTCGCGACGCTGGATCACCTCAGCGGCGGCCGCGCCGGCTGGAACATCGTCACCACCGTCACCCCGCTGGCCGCCGCCGCCTTCGGCGAGCGATTCCATCCCGAGCACGCCGACCGCTACGCGCAGGCCCACGAGTTCGTCGACGCCGTCACCCAGGTCTGGGACAGCTGGGAGGACGACGCGGTCATCGGCGACCGCGACCGCGGCGTGTGGGCAGACCGCGCCAAGTTGCATGCGCCGCGCTTCCACGGCAAGTACTACGACGTCGAGGGGGTCCAGCCATTTCCGCGCAGCCCGCAGGGGCATCCGGTACTCGTTCAAGCGGGACAATCTGCCGCAGGTGTCGGGCTTGCCGCGCGATACGCCGAAGTGGTCTTCTCCGGACCGCCCTCACTTGAGGCGGCGGTCGCTTTCCGAGCCAACCTTCACGAACAGGCCGCGGCCCTGGGCCGAAAGCCCGATCAGGTGCTGGTGCTGCCCGCATTGATGATCACACTGGGCGGCACCGAAGCCGAAGCTCGAGCACGCGCACAGCGCCTCGAAGACCTGGAGAACCCCGAGTTTCGTTGGCAGAACACTCTTTACACAGCGGGGCTTGACCCGGACGGCTTCGATCCCGATGCTCCGCTGCCCGCCGAACTCTGGGCCGAGCGGTCGGCGCCGTCAAGCCGCGCCGAGCAGCTCTTTGCGGCCTCGCGCGCGCGGCCCGAGGCCTCGTTGAGGGAGATCGCCAAGCAGGTGACTGGCGGACTGGCGGGACAGACGCATTTCATCGGCACGCCGGAGCAGCTGGCCAACCATGTGACCGCGTGGCAGGACGCAGGCGCAGTCGACGGGTTCACCATCATGGGATCGACACTGCCGCACGAACTTACGACGTTCGTCGATCATGTCGTTCCCATCCTGCAGCGCCGCGGCCGATTCCGCACCGAGTACGCCGGGCCCACACTGCGCGATCACCTTGGGCTTGAACGGCCGGCGAAATAGCGTCTTCCTTAATACTCGTCGCGATCGACGACGAAGCGGACCTGGCCCGCAGGTTCAGATCGTGCAGGCTCACGGATTCTCCGGTGGTGTCGTCTCGTCGGGCTTATTCAACATTGGCGAGCTCGCGGAGCAGGGCCGCCTTGTTGTGCCCGCCGACCAGCCGCTTGGTCAGCTTGCCATCGATGAACACATTGGCCAGCACCTGGGCGTTAATGATGCGTCTGTGACGACCAGCTCGTCTTAGATTCGTCGTTAACGGTCGTTGCCACACGCGCACAGTCGCGGCAGGCCAGCGGCCAACACGCGTTCAATCGCCACCTGTGAATGACTTATGTATTTTTGGCGGCCCCACGCATTGCAGCGGGACAGAGCTACCATCAGGCAATCGGGCCGCAACCTCGCCGTTTGGAATCTGGGGAGGTGCAGGATGTCGTTCATACTAACGGCGCCGGAGGCACTGGTAGCAGCGGCTTCGGACATCGCCGGCATCGGTTCGACGATCAACGCCGCTAATGCCGCGGCGGCCGTCCCGACGACGGGGATTCTTGCCGCAGCGGCCGATGAGGTGTCCGCGCAAATCGCCGCGCTGTTTTCCACGCATGGCCAGGCATACCAGCAGATCAGCGCGCAGTTGGAAGCGTTCCACGAAAAGTTCGTGCTGGCCATGAGCTCCAGCGCCAGCCAGTACGCGGCCGCCGAGGGGGGCGCCGCGCAGAGCTTGGTCGGCGCGGCCAATGCACCCTTCCAGCAGCTGCTCGGGCAACCGGTCACCGCTGGCGCCGCAACCGCGGCCCAGAGCGCCGTGTCCGACGCCGTAAGCCGATTCCAAAGCATGATTCCCACGGGCGGCTTAAATGCGCTCGGGAGTCGCATCGCGGCCGCAATGAGCGCCAGTACCAACGCCCTTCAGCTGTTGCCCACCGGCGCCGCCCGTGCCTTGACCGCTGCCAGCGCACTGCTGCAACCCGCCGGCTTGACTGGCGGCGCGGCGGCAGTGCCGGCCGCATTCGGCGACGGGATCAAGACCCTCTACAACGTCATCGAGCCGTGGGTCGCGTACGGCTTCGATGTGGCCTCCTACGCGGCGGGGTGGATACCCTATGTCGGCTGGATCGTGGCACCGCAGATTCAGTACTTCTATCACTGGATTGAGCCGATGGTGCAGAGCGGTCTGTTCAATATCGTTGACTGGCTTGGTGGATCGATCAGTTTCGCCCAGGGGCTGAACAACTTCTTGAATGTCGCCTGGAACGAGACCTGGCAATTCTTTTATGACCAGTTCTACTTCCTCTTCGGCTCCATCTTGCCGCCGCTGCCGCCGCTCCCACCGTTCCCGTTCTAGCCAGATGATTGCCCCTGCGACGTCGGCGGCGGTTAAAGATAGTTCTCGTGGACGAAGCACCATCGCCACGTTTCTCCGGACTCCATGGACTGCACGATCGGGTGGTCAGTGGCAAGGAAGTGCGCGTTGGCGTGCCGCATCGGTGACGAATCGCAGCAGCCGACGTATCCACAGGTGAGGCATAGCCGCAAATGCACCCACTGCGTGCCGAGCCTCAGGCACTCTTGGCAGCCCTTGTGGGTACGCGGGCTCACGGGTTTGATGGCAACCAGATCGGGATCCGTATGCGTCGAAGTCATTTGCGTGCCTCCTTGATTCGTGTTTTGGGGAAAGATCTGTCGAGTCAATTTCGTAACACCGCTGCGACCCCAATCAATCGCCCGAATCCCGGACCGGTGGATGTCCTATCGCGCCTCGTGAGCTCCGGAACCCACTCTGCCAAGGTTGCGTCGACAGCGCGTGCGCCCACCGGGTGGAAATTGTTGGCCCCAATTCCGTACGCCAGCACGACCATTCGGATCGGGACGCGGCGTTGAAGCGTTCGTCGGCGCACTGGTTCGGCAGCTGTCCAGGGGTGCGCGTGCTCTCGCCGAGGACGTGCCAGCCCTTGCGGACAGCCTTTCCCAGGTGCTGAGCGAACGGGTCAGACCGCGGCACAACTCGTTTCGACGAGAACGCCTTTCGGACTCGAATGATGTTGCCGCACAGGCGGAACGTGGCGGGTGACCACTGCTTACGAGCTGGCCACCCTCGTCGCGGCGGTGTCAACCTCGCGACGCCTCCGCGCCTCAAACACAGCCAGCCAAGCGCTGGGGTCTTCGCTCTCTCCGCGAGACACGGGAGCTAACTGCTTGGAAAGCCGAGCGAATTCTTCGACAATGGTGCTGTAGAACGCGCGCAGCGCGTGGGGCGAGACCCGCTCGGCGTCCAGTATGGAGGCGCCGGTCTGTCGCAAGGACCGGATCGTCAGATAGGAAGGCAGGGTTCGGCCGTGGGCCACACCCGCTTCAAGGAGGGTCCAAGTGCGATGGCAGACAACGCCGACCGGTTTCCCCAAACTAATGAAGTCACCCACGAACGAGACCACGCTGTCGTTGCTGGAAAGCTGGTGGGATCTCACCATCCCGGGCAGCAGCAGCAACGCCTCGTACTCGTCGGCCGACGCGTCGGCCACTGCCCGGTCGACGGTGTACACGCGGCCTGGGCCGAGGTCTTCATTGAGCGATTCGATCTGCCCCGTTCGCACTGACAGCAACTGAGTCAGCGCACCCGCTTGTCGCACCGCATCCCCCGACGCGTCCAATTCGGTCTGGCCGACGCCGTCCGCCGCAAGCAGTGCGATCCTCGAACCTTGGAGGCGTTGTGCCATGTCGGACTCCACTCGGCAACGGGGTGTAAACGGTGACTTTCCATCGACAAGCATGGCCGTTGCGGACCTCGATATCATCCTCCGGTCGGAGCGAAGATGTCGGCGGTTATTTGCCCCGCTGTGACAGGACCGCGGGATCACCGCGGATTACTTTCCCCTTCTGGCGGTCATGTACCGCACGACTTCACTGCGTGTCAGTCCCATGTAGGCACCCCTTTCGAGAATTTCCTCCACCCCGAAACCCTGGCTCTGCAGCGCTTGTACGAACTTAATCCTGTTCGGCGGGTACTTCTGCACCTTTGGCTTGCGGAACTCGCCTTTCGGAACATCGAATCGCGCGTGCTGGCGTTCGCGCTTCACCACAACGGGATCACGTTGGTACCTGCCCTCTCTCATGTCCCGAAGGGCTCTTTGCCCGGCTTCGCCCCGGAGGATGACATACTCGGCATTCGTCTTATGCTGAGCAATCTCCGCCACCAGCAGGCCCGTGGCATTGGCCCGAACACACGCTCGCTTGGTGCAGTAGGTGAATCCCAATTCGGTTCGCTCTGGGAGGATTTCGTCTCCGCAGGTTACGCATCGCATTTGTCGTCCTTCGTCCATCGCACGCCGTCGAAGAGATTGGCGGCCCATACAGCAACGATCGGCTATGCCCACTAGTTCCTGCTCACGGTGACGACACCGTCGTCTGGGAGTAAACGAAACATTGCGCGCACAGCGTAATTCGGTCGGCCCCTCTCGCCTGGGGGCCATCCCGCACCCGCAGGTCTAGGGGAGTGACCCCGGTGGCCGACATGGAGGCCGGCATGGGTCCCTTCCTGGGCGTGCTACTGCAGAGCCGAGGCTGGCGCACCGGCACCATAGGCGCGGTCATCACTTTGGGCGCTGTGGTCGGCATGCTTGCTGTCACTCCGGCGGGTGCGCTGGTCGACGCCACCAGCCACAAGCGCGTGCTTCATCGTTGTTGGTCTTGGTGCCGTCGTGGGCGCGGCGGTCATCCTGACGTCGCAGCACTTCTGGGTGATCGCCGGGGCGCAGGCGGTGATGTGCATCTCCGGGGCAACGATCGCACCCGCGATTATCGGCATGACCCTTGGCGTCGTTGGGCAAGCAAGGTTCACCCGTCAAAACGGCCGCAACCAGGCCTTCAATCACGCCAGCGCGGTGCCGGTAGCTACCAGGGGCCTCCGGTTCGTCAGGACGCAAAATGTCTGGGCGAAACGCCACAAAATATGAGGTTTAGGCAGCAGAAGCGCGGGTACCTTCGCGACCAACTGCTTCGCCGCAATGGGCCTCGAGTCGTTCGAAAAAAGGGCGGCCCCGGTGGCTTACTGGCGCCGGGAGGTGTGCGCGGCCCTCGCCTGGATCCCTTTTCGCCGCCACCCCGGTGTTAATTCAATCGGGACATCTGTGAGAAGGCCTTCACGGGTCGCATATCGGTGATGAACGCCAATTCGACGATTACAGACAACTTCGAGCCATCGGGCGCCCCGGGAGGCTTGGCGGCACTAACCCGAATTACCTTCGATTCGTTTGTTCCTGAGGACATCCTCGCGGTTGCCACTGAAGGGGCCGCGGCCCTGTGCTCGTGCCGAATCGAGGCGAGCTACTGCACTATCGACGAGGAAATGACGCTATGCCCACCCTCGCAAACCGAGCGCCCGGAGCTGACACTCTTACTTCAAGGGTTGAGCTGGGAGGGCAAGATCGAGCTCGCGGGCGGAGATTGGGGGTGGGCATTTCCGCTAACTCATCGGGATGCCATACACGGGTGCCTTGTGATCGGCGCCACTGTCGAGCCCACACCCGATGACCTGCTGCTGCTGCAGCTGCTCGCACTCAGGGCGGGTACCGCGCTGGCATGCGCCGGGCTGCATCAGCTGGAAGTCGGGCGAGCCAGCCAACTCGCGGAGGCGAATGAGATTCTCGCCAAAGCGGTGCATCGGCTCGAGGCCCGGACGCAAGCGCATGAGCTGCTGGAGGCCGCGTTGGCCGCCGGCGAGGGCGTGCAAGGCATCGCCGGCGCACTTCATCGGCTGACGGGACGTCCCGTCTGCGTCGAAGACAGGTTCGGCAACCTGTACGCATGGGCTGGCCCGGGACGGCCCCTGGAGCACCCGAAGCAAAATGCTCGCCAGCGCGACCGGTTCCTGCGTTCGCTCTCTACAGAGGCTGGTCCAGTGCGCTCCGCGGATCGGGTGTGCGTGCTGATCCAGCCGCAGGCGGAGATGCTAGGCGTTGTCGCGCTCGTTGACCCCGACGGCGCGGTCGACGAAGATGCGTTGTTCTCGCTCAGGTACTGCAGCAATGTGCTCGGACTGGAGTTATCCCATCAACGCAACCTCGCCGAGCTCCAACTGACCTTGCGCCGTGACCTGGTCGACGATCTGCTGGCGGGTACCAACGAGCATGGGGCCTATGCGCGCGCCGAGGCGCTGGTTCATGACTTGCGCCGTCCGCACTATGTTGTGGTGATTCACAGCGGGCGCGGCGCCGGCATCGCCAGCATCGTCGCCGCGGGCCGTGCCGCAGAGAACCTGAAGATGACGTACCTGGCGGGCCGCCAGGGCGGTCTTGTCGTCCTACTCGTCGACAGTCATCCGGCGACCGATGCGCTGCACCGGGAGGTCAGCAAACAGCTTGGCAACGTGGCATGTTCGATTGGCATCGGATCGCGCTGTGATGCGCCGGCGGATTTCCCGCATTCTTTCCTAAGAGCCCGTCGCGCCCTCAATGTCCGGCTGAATTCCGCCCACCCTCAGGGCGCGTGTGACTATTACGACCTGGGTTTCTACCACTTGGTCGACGCCGCACACACCGCCGGCGTCGTTGACGACTACGTCCGCCAATGGCTGGGGCCACTGATCGATTACGACGCCGACAAAAACTCCGATCTGCTGCATACCTTGAGCCACTATGTCGAGTGCGGTGGTAATTACGACGAATCGGCTGCTGCTTTGCACATTCACCGGAGCACGTTGCGGTATCGTCTCGGCCGCATCGCGGACCTGACGGGTCTCGACCTTCGCGACGTCGATACTCGCTTCAACCTGCATGCCGCTACGCGAGTGTGGCGCTTCCTTACCTCGAGTATGTGATCGAAGCCATTGCGTGGCTTAACTATTCAGTGAGCGGGGTGCATCGTCCGGTGGCGCCTGCCGTTCCGCAAGGGTGAATGCGCCGCTCGTTTTCAGTCCTCTGGGGCCAGTTTTCGGTCGCGTGGCGCGGGTAATCCAGGGCGGATCACCACCCACTTCCAGGAGGAGTTTTATGCGCGCGATGACCTACCGCGGTCCCTACAAGGTCAGGGTCGAAGAGAAGGCGATCCCGGCGATCGAGCATCCCAATGACGCGATTGTCAAGGTGCAGCTGGCCGCGATCTGCGGTTCCGATCTGCACCTGTATCACGGACTGATGCCCGACACCCGGGTCGGCCACACGTTCGGACACGAGTTCATTGGCGTGGTTGAGGAAGTGGGCTCCTCTGTCGAGACCGTTAAGCGCGGTGACCGGGTGATGGTGCCGTTCAACATCTTCTGCGGGTCGTGCTATTTCTGTGCCCGGGGGCTGTATTCGAACTGCCACAATGTCAATCCGAACGCCACCGCGGTGGGCGGAATCTACGGTTACTCGCACACATGCGGGGGATACGACGGCGGGCAGGCCGAGTACGTGCGGGTCCCGTTCGCCGACGTCGGCCCTTCCCCGATTCCCGACTGGATGGACGACACGGACGCGCTGCTGTGCACCGACGCGCTGGCCACCGGATACTTCGGGGCACAACTCGGGGACATTGTCGAGGGCGATACCGTCGTCGTCTTCGGCGCCGGACCGGTGGGCCTGTTCGCCGCGAAATCGTCGTGGTTGATGGGGGCCGCCCGCGTGATCGTGATCGACCACCTCGAGTACCGGCTGGAAAAGGCTCGCAGCTTCGCTCACGCCGAGACGTACAACTTCGCCGACTACGACGACATCGTGGTCGAGATGAAGAAGGCGACCGACTTTCTCGGAGCGGATGTGGCCATCGACGCTGTGGGGGCAGAGGCCGACGGAAACTTGCTGCAACACGTCTCGGCGGCGAAGTTCAAGTTGCAGGGCGGCTCCCCGGTCGCCTTGAACTGGGCCATCGATTCGGTCCGAAAGGGTGGGACGATCTCAGTCATGGGCGCCTACGGCCCGATGTTCAGCGCCATCAAGTTCGGTGACGCCATGAACAAGGGCCTGACCATTCACACCAACCAATGTCCGGTCAAACGGCAGTGGCCCCGGCTGTTCTCCCACATCAAGAACGGCTATCTGAAGCCGAGTGATGTTGTGACACACCGGATCCCGCTCGAGCACATCGCAGAGGGGTATCACATCTTTTCATCCAAACTTGACGACTGCATCAAGCCGGTCGTTCTTCCGCAGGCTAACTGAACAGACAGGAGCAGGGGCATGACTCAGACAGAACGACTACCGGCCTACACCGAAGCACATCCGCCGACGCCGAGCAGCGACGAGTTGCGGGCACAGATTCCGGGCTGGGGGGCTGACCTCGACCCGAAGGACCGGCCCTCAAATCCGAAGCTGCGGCAAGACTTACCCACCGAAACGCACTGGGACTTCCCGGAGCGGCAACCCGAAAAGTGGCCGCGGGAGCGGTCTGTGGAACACCGGTTCCTCACACCTGTGTTCGGCACGGCACAGCCGCCCAGCGGGGTCTCCGGCATGTTGCGTAGGTACGCCTACAAATTCAGCGAAGGCCGTGCGGCGCACTGGCTGATTCTGCTCTATGCGGATCGAGTGGACACGGCCGAGCATCACGTCCGTTCATTTCTCACCACGCGTCCCGATAATCCAATTACGGAGACGGGGATCAAAAGCGAACTGACACATCACGGTATCCAGTCGAGGTTGGGCCGCAAGCGGTCCGACCTGGTCCACATCTGGATGGATCCGTTCATCGTTGCCGGCCCGTGGATCCTGGGCGGCCAGGGGATCGCCTCGCTGGCGAGAAAAGCCGTAAAGGCCGTAGGTAACAATGGCGGCCGCGGCGGCGGACGGTAGCAGACAGTTGTTGGAGCTCCCCCAGCGTCGGCCGGGGGAGCTCCAATAATGTTGCGGCTAAAAATTTTTACAGGTGCTGGCGACTCGCAACATCGTGTCGATGTACTGCCGAGCGTCTGGAATGCTCTGCGCACGGCGCAGCATTTGCCGTCGTTGATCCGGGGACGATGCCAGGTACGAGCCCACCCACGACTGCGCCGCCGGCGTTATGGCGAACTGCTGGGCGGCCCGGATATCTTCCGCGTTCAGCGCCGCAACGAACTGCGGGAAACTGCACTTCGTGTTAACAATCCAGTCCTGATCGGGCTGGGGTTCGGGGTTTGTGGACACGGCACCGTCCGCGCCGGTCATCGCGTGCCCAGCCGCTGAAACTCCGAGGGCAGCTGGCTTAAGACGTCATCGAACTCACCGGGTGTCACCGCGTCGCGAATTGTCGCCAGGACCGCGTCGACGGCAGCCTCGGCGGCCTCCGTGTCACGCCCGCTTCGTTCGGCCACTCGGTTGACAAACTCATCGAAGCTGAACGCTTCGGCCTCTTCTTCCGTCGGAAGCAAGGCATCTTGCAGCGGTGAGGGCAGTTGAGCGGCCAGATCACGGGCCTCGCCACCGCTGATGCGCTCCGCGAGCGTGGTCAAGGTGGCGCGGGTGAGTGCCACCGCGTCTCCTTGGAACAGGCCGCTCCGCTCGGCCACTGACGAAATGAATTCTTCATATCGCATTTTGCCTCCATGGGGTTTCAGCTTCCCCATATCGTGCCGAGGGGTCGAACGCCATCGCATCGGTCTGGGGAGTCGGATTCCGGCGCTAGGAATCACCCCGGTGGGTGAGCTCATGTGGCAGTGCAGGGCCAAGCTCATTGCCACGCAAGGTTCCCGGGCGCTTCGCACCAGGATGCGCTCTCTGGTTTAATCTCACTCTGGCACAGTGGCATTCGATGGAGTTCTGGTCAGGCATCGCTCTGCGGCGAGTTGGTCGCGCTGGCTGCACTCAGCGTCGGTTCCATCAAATCGCAACGCTCCCAGACTGTTTCGGCTTAGTCTCGCGGGACGAGCGTTATCGTCCTTTCCCTTCCCGCGGGGCGGGTGCGGTTGCGACGGCCATCTCCCACCATGAAGTCGCGCGGCGCGAATGCCGTCGCCTGCACGGTCTCGGGCAACCAGCTCAAAGGGCCCGACACTGCTACTTCCGACATTGCCACCCGACAGCCCGTGGCAGCGCCGCTCAACCGTAATGTGATGCGCGCCTCCGTTGCCGGCCGCACCCGGGCGAACAAGACCAGTTCCGCGCGCGAGGACAGGATTCCACGAGGGTCTCGTCGTTGATCACCGCCGGCCAAGCTCCGATGGAGTGCAAGATGCGGGTGCCGGGCGAAGGCCATCTCCTACTCACGGCGCGCGTTCGGCTGTTTCCTACCACCCAGCTGGAATAGGTCCAACCGTCGGCCAGAACATCCCAGACGCGCCCGCAAGTGGCGTCGACATCTCGAGTAACCGTCGTGTCGCCCTCCGCTTCGAAGGCCTCGCTCACAGTTTGTCGAGCGTGGGGAAGAGTAGTTCCCGAGCGGCCAGTTGAATGGCTGCCGCTATCGGGATGGCAACGAGCGCACCAACTATTCCGAGCAGCGCCCCGCCGACGAGTACGGCCAACAACGTGGCGACCGCCGGCACGTTGACCGCGCGCCCGATGATCTTGGGTACCAACAGATAGTCCTCAACGAAGCGAAACAGCGTGTAGAACAAAAGAGTTGCGATGGCTACCGGAATGGAGACGGTGAGTGCGACCGCGGCCACGATGACACCGGCGACGCTCGACCCGAACGGGATGAGGTCGAGCAAAGCTACGAATATGCCGAGCAGCAGCGGGTAGGGCACATCGAAGATGACGAGCCAAACGAAGGTGGCCACCCCGGCGATGGCCGATATGACAATGTTGCCGAACACATATGCGCTCACTTTCGCGAACATCTGATCCCCGATGAGGATCGCGCGAGGCCGGCGGGAGTGCGGCACGAAGCGGTATAGGGTCGCACGGATCCGGGGGAAATCGACCAGAAAGTAGACCGTCAGCACGACGACGACGACAACGTCGGCTACTGCCCCGAAGACGGCCTCGCCCGCCTTGAGGGCCTGCCCGACGACCGCCCCTCCGGAGCCGTGGACTGTCTCGGTAATTCGTTGTTGCAGGTGGAACCGGTCATTGAGCCGGCCGATCCAGGACGAATGGTCACCGATGTGCTGGATGTAATGGGGTGCCTGGTCGGTGAACTCCCGCGCCTGCTGGACGAGCGGGGGAATGGCAGCGGCCAGCGATCCGGCCACCACCGCGATCACTGCGAATAGCACCACGGCGACCGCCGCCCAGCGCGGCACCTTCTTCCCGACCAGCCACGACACGGCCGGCTCGAGCCCCAAGGCTATAAAGAAAGCCACGCCAATCAAGAGAAGCACCGACGACACCGCCGCAAGACCGCGTACCGCGCCGTATGTCACCGCGACACCGGCCGAGGCGGTCAGGCCGACGAAGAACGGTGAGTGCCAGTCGAATCGGCGCCCGGGAGGCCCCACGGGCTGCTCTGGTGTACTGAGCTGCGCCGCAACGTCTTCAGCATCAGCGATGGGCCCTCCGTCTGTGTCGCGGGACCCCCGGGTGAAGCTACTTACTGCAGCCGCGTTCAGCTCCGTCGCGTTGCTCATCGCATCATCGCTTCGCGCCGTCGACAAGCCGGGTGGCCAATTCCCGCAGCGGGGTATTGGTCTGTTGCGAGATCGCTCTCAGCATCGCAAAGGCGCGAGCGGCGTCGATGCCGAAGCGTTCCATGATCATGCCTTTGGCTTGCCCGATGACGTTACGAGTGGCAAGCGCGGCTTTGAACTGGCGCTCCTGCTTGACGTGCATAAGTGCGATGGCGGCATGGTTGGCGAGCATGGCGCCAACTGCCTCGGCGTCGGGCCCGAAGGCTTCGGCTCGGAACCCGAAAAGCGTAAGCGTTGCCCCGGTCTCCCCAGGAATGTCTATCGGAGTGGACAAGACGCTGTACACCCCGGCGGTCGTCGCGCGAGGCGTAAACCGCGGCCACCGGGTATCGGTGCGTAGATCGTCGCAGCGAATGGCTTTCTTTGCGCTGATCGTCTCGAGGCATGGACCCTGGCCGGCCGCTTGCTGAGCGCTGTCCAGCGATGAGGTCAGTTGCGATGTGGCTGTGATCGATCGCAGATGGCCGTTTTCGATCGTTGAAATCTTTGCGCAGTCGGCACCCGGTATCAATGCCAATGAGGCACTGGTCAGCTTGCTGAGGGCGTCCTCGATGCCCGCTGTGCCGACCATCGCAGCGGCGAGTCTCGCGATCGTCGATTGAACCGCTTTGCCGCGGCGCCCGTGCCGGGGTTCCTCGGGATCCGCGATGTGCCCTATCACGACCACGGCAAAGCCATTTCGGGAGAACGGTGGTGACTCGGCCGGAAAAACTGCCGCATAGCCGGTTTCGTTGTACCCATTGCTCCCCCAAATTTTCCCGATGGGTATTACGTCACTGCCGTACGACTATGCCAACTGATTGGGGTTCAGGCGTCGACCCACCAGATCAATAAATCGGATGCGCCGTAGACCTCGCAGAGTCACTGGTGTTCAAGTCTCGGGGGAGCGAGGCGTTGCCTAGGCTGCATCCGTACCGTCAATGTTCGGTGAACCCCCGTCACACACGCTTCGCGGGTCGAACCGCTAAGGGTGACGTTGCGCTTCGTCGACCGTCGCAAAGATTTCGAACCGCTCGAGCAGATCGGCGGCTGCGAGAGCTCTCGCGATGGGACCGGTCGGCGAGGTAACCAGGCAGATAGAAGTGTCGGACTCTGCCGCCAAACCGGTAGCGTCGACCAAAGCCTCGACAGCGGTGTCATCGATGGACGTCGCGCTTGAGAGCTCCAACACCAGCTGCGCCGACCCTTGCGTCAACTCGTCGGCGACGGCGCGGCACAACACCGCGCGGGTTTCGCCGTCCAGGGAACCTGACGCGTAGATGATGCTGGTGCCAGCGCGAAGTCGTTGCACGGTGCAAGAGAACGACCCACCCGGTTGACCTGCTGTATGACTCTCGCTAACTGACTCCACCTCCCTAGTACTTCTAGAGAGTCAAGCAAGCAATGTCGTGTCTCGATATCCGCCGAGCGCCACGGCGCTGTCCAAACTGCGACGCCCTATTGCCGAACAGTCGCATCGCAACCAAGGCAACGGCGTCGACGATCAGCGATGCAAAGAGCCCATTGAGTCGACCGGCAATCCCTACTTTGGCATTCCTTCATCTGATGGTCTTCGCTCGCCGGTGCTGGCAGCGCGCATGATTGGCTGCGTTTCCCCGATCATCTCCGAAACCTTCGTTGCGAGGTGAAGGTTGAGGCGCGTCTCCACGTTCTGTAGGTCGCGGCCGGAAACGTCACGGATGCGTCCGAGGCGGTAACGCAGGGTGCTGCGGTGAATATTGAGCGCGCGCGCCGTTTGATCGTAATTTCCCCCGGAATCCAGATAGCGCGCCAGGGTGTTCACCAGTTCGGCGTTTTTCTCCTGGTCATATGCCATGAGGGGGCCCAGCCATTCCGCTAAGAATTCACCAACCTCGGGGCCGTTGTCACTCGGATCCAGGATTCGGCACACGCCTAGGTCGTCAAAACGACGGAAACCGTGCCGGCCTACCGAAGCTTTCTGCATCCGCAAGGTTCGCCGGGCCTCAGCGAAGGACCGCGGTAGCTCGGAGGGACTTGTCGCGACCGATCCAATCGCGATCCATCCGCGCCCGTGCCCGACTGCCGCGGAGATCGCACGATACAGAGACTGCGGTTGGGGCAAATCCTCGGTCAGCAGGATTGTCATCGACGGGCGGCGCGCGCAGAGCGGGTGCAAACCGGCGGAGGTGGCCCACCGAGTGGCCGACCGAGCGATGAGAGCTCCGTCGATTTCGGCGCTCCACTGCAGGACCGTCACCCGATGCGGCCTGTGCAGGTTGTAACCAAGTGCCTCACCCCGGGCATATGCCGTCGCATTATCAGTTCCGGTGAGCAGATCGTCGACCAGATCCCGACTCAGTCGCGACTCCGTTTCTGCGATTGAGCGCTGATGAGAGAACTCCACTGCCAACACCGCCGCCGCGTATTCCAGCGCGAAGATATCGAGCCGATCAGCCCGGCGCTGCGGATCATGCAGCACGACAACTCCGAGTAATTCTGCCCTTGCGCGGATAAGGCTGAATATCCGGTTCCCGCAGTCGCTGTGGTGCCCGCGCGACCCTGCGTTGCGAATCACGTCTTCGCGGTTGCCCCCGCCGACCGCCCGATATGCGGTGGGAATCGGCGCGGGCGACCATGCTCGCAAGTTTCCAAACGTGTCCTCGACTGACACTGTCAACGAGGTTAGGTCGTGCAATGCGTCCGCAATGCTGGCCGCATCCGCTGATCCGGACAGGTTGGTCAGAGCCTTGTGGATGTGCTCCCGTCGCTCGAGTTCGGCCACGCTGCGTGACAACCGGTGGATCGTTTCCTCGTGTCTGTCAGTCAGCTCCCTGAGCTGAACGTGCTGGCGTCGTTCCCGTTCGATGGTGTCGGCACTTGCCATTGCGGTGGCCGCCTGCTGCGCGAGCATTTTGAGCAATACCAATTCGTGGCAGGAGGCAGGATTATCGGCGCGGACAACCAGGACACCCGTGACGGTATTGGTGGTGCGCAGCGTCATCGCATATCGCCAGTTTGAGTCGGGGAGCACGATCTCGTGATCGACGCCCACGCTCGCGGTGACAGCCGCATCGAGGCCGCTGTCCAGCGGGCGGTCAGGATCGCTGTTATCGACCAAGGATCCGTCGACCACCCGATAGGCGCCTTCAGAGGAGCACTTGCCCAGGGATCGCACCGCCTCCGCGGCCAATTCCAGTACCGCGTCGGCCCGGCGACCGTCGAACAACAATGGAGAGAGATTGAAAACGCTGTGCAAGCTGGGCGGCTCGGCACGGTGAGCGATGCCCACCTTCCGTCCTGGCGTGTCCACAGTCATGCCCCACCTCACCGATTGCCGCAACCTGACATCCTCGCTCTACCCGGGATGGCACCGACTTGAAACAGGAGGGGACGACGGACGGTCAATTCTGATAGTTGTTGCTGCGCAATCGATCTGATGTGATCCCACGCATCGATTCGGCCCCCCGATGCTAACTGCCACCCCCCATTTGGGCCTGGGAGGGCGAAGAATCTGGCGGGATGGCGGTGCGAGGATGGGATCGTGTCGTCCGGCGACACAAGGAACTGCCCTTACCCCGGGACAGATCCAGGCCCGAACTGCTCTGCTTCGGCGCTAGGCGCTCGATACAGCTTGGCCGGGACGGGCCGGGAGGGGTATCACCGGCGGGTTTGCACGTGCCCTCCGCTGCTAAAGAGGCGGCTGAGGCTGTGTGGGAAGAGCGTCGGCCACCCGGTGTCGCAGTGTTTCCGCGGGAGTTTCGCCGAATAGCTGCTGATATTGACCGGCGAATCTGCCAAGGTGCACGAACCCCCAACGCCCCGCGACCATCGTTACCGTCACCGAGTCGGGTGAGCTAGCGGCGAGTTCTGTGTACACCCGATGCAGTCGCAGCCGACGCAGGTACGCCATCGGCGAGGGCTGGTCGGACCGCTCGAATGCCCGCTGCAGGGCTCGTGCGCTGACCCCAGTCTGTCGTGCCAGTTGGGCAGTGCTCCACATTGTTTCGGGGTGTGCGTGCAACAGATCGATCGCGCGCTTCGCGACATTGGCGCTTGCGGCCCCTTCACTTTCAGCCAAAGCCTCGGTGTAATTGTGGGGTTGGATCTGTAGCAGGCCCTGGATCAGCAGAAGCTGCAAGTTCGCCGCGGCGAGCCGGTGGTTGAGAAGCCCGTCCGTTCGACCAACTTCACGTGCCAAGAGCGAGACTAAGTGGTACCAATCGTGGGCGGCGGTGGTGCTCAGGTCGAACTGCCGGGCAAACGTAATTCGTTTGCGCACAGGGCGGTTGAGCATGGCTTCCAGCTGCCGGCGCATCTGCGGTTCAGAAACCTTAAGACAGATCTGGCCGCAGTCGCCGGACCAGTCAAGCACGCACGGCGTGCCGGGTGTGAACACCGCGACTGACCCGGTCGTCGTCTTGACGAGCTCGCCGTCACGCCACCGGTTCACCGCACTGCCTGACAATGGGGCGTCAATGTAATAGGCGGTTACGTCGTTTGCCCGGACGGTGACGTCGGCGCCGAAGCCAAGATAGCCCGCGGTGATCAGCGGGAGTTGCGCCGCATTCATGTGCATGCCGACCGAGTTGGTCTTGTTCGGGACCAGCTCGGCGGTGACGTAGACGCGGCCCAAAGCACTGGCCGCCTCATCGATGTCCGTTGTGCGGACCTCAGGCGCCAGGTCGAAGGGTAACTCGGTCATTGTCGCTCCCAGACTGGAGTCTGCGAATGGTGTCGTCATCGCTTCAGGTATAACCGCATGATATCGGGTAGCCGATCGCAGCGGTTTCAGTGCATCGGAGGCCATGCAGTTACGGGATGTGATGCGCCGAGCCGAGAGATGGTGCGGCATCTCATCTGTGTCGTCAGGCCTATTCAGGGCCCGGCATCCTGTGCTTCAGTGCCGATTACTCCGGTTGCCCTGTCGGGCATGGTTGGTCGAAGCCCGAGTGTTCATCTCGGACCGGACAACCCCGCAGGAGCCCGATATGACAACAGCCGACGAGGACAGCGAGCGCGACTTTCTCGCGAAGTGCGTCGCCGACGCTTACCAGATGCTCGAAATCATCCCCGGGGTGAATCCCAATGGCGCCGCGTTGGTGTGGCTGGCCGATCAGTTCATGCAGGTGCGTCGGCGAACTGAGAGCCACCTTGCGTCGACAGCGTGATCACGGCTGATACGGTCAACCGGACCCGGCGGTTTGAATGGGCAGGTCGATCCGAGCAAGGTGACCGCTCAAATCGACCATGGCATGCTGACTTTGACGGTTCCGGTGTCGGAGGCCAACAATCCGCGCAACAGGATCTCGACGGTCCGGCCTAACCAGCCGGTGCGCGAAATGGCCAGCAAAAAGCGGCTATTGGGCCGTTTCAAAGTTTGGCAACATCCTGCCGATGCCGCGCGGTGAACCCCATATCGAGGTGACGTTCGACATCGACGCCAACAGCATCCTCAACGTGACCGCACATTCTGTCGCAACGTCGTAGTACTCAGACCACAATTGGCAGCGGTGTGAGGAGTCAAAGTCATGCCGAACATGTTGCAAGGCAAAACGATTGCAATTCTGGCAGCCGATGGCGTGGAACGGGTCGAGCTTGTGCATCCGTCCGCGGCGGTGCACCGGGCCGGTGGGCAGACCGAACTGTTGTCTTTGCGTAATGGGTGGATTCAGATGCGCAACAACGACCTCGATCCAGCGGGCACGTTCACTGTCGATCGGGCTGTCGCCGGCGCATCGATCGACGACTACGGCGGCCTGCTGCTGCCGGGCGGGACGGTGAATCCCGACAAGCTGCGCACCGACGAACGTGCAGTCGCATTCGTGCGGGGCTTCGTTGAGTCGGGCAAACCGGTCGGGGTAATCTGTCGCGGCCCATTGACGCTCATCGAGGCAGGCGTCGTCGCAGGACGAACCCTCACGTCGTATCCCAGCGTCCGGACCGACCTGCGAAACGCGGGCGCTAACGTGGTCGATGAGGAAGTCGTCGTCGACGGAAACCTCATCTCGAGTCGCTCGCCGGACGATCTGCCGGCGTTCTGCGTCGCCATCGTGAAGGCGTTCGCCAAAACTCCGGCTGGGACTTCATGACTTGCCCTACGGCCGTTGGAAATCGCAAAACGTCCACTGGCACTGCGAAGTTCGCGACGACCGACCACCGTCCCAGGACGAGCACCAGAGCGTTGGACGGGCTGACTCGGATCCGAGAACAACACCATCACACTTGCGGCCGCAGGGCAGCGTGTCGTGGTTGCAGCGACGGGGAAGCGGCCTTGCAGCTCCGCGAAAGTGCCCTAGCCGGCACAACGCCGGTGCATCACGTCCATGGTCGCAGTGACTCCTCATGACAAAGTCGGGGCCCAAGAATCGACCTGCCGGGTCGTCTACTGCCGACGAACCAGTGAATACCGTTGAGTCATGGCTCAAGACACAGAAAACCAACACACCACCGGTACCCAAACCGGCACCGAAAACCAAGGCACCACCGAAAACGACTCCGCAGGCTCACAGGCGCCCGGAGGCAACCCGGACAACCGCGAAACCGTTCAGAACATGGACGCACCCGAACTCCGCACTGCCGTGATAGAGCTGCTGACGATCATCGATGATTCCGATGAAATGGACGTGGTCGTGACCATCTCAGACGACGGCACGGTCGTCGTCGAGGCTGCCTAGTCCGACGAGCACTGGAGAATCCGATGACACACGAGCTTAGAGGTCAGCGCGTCGGCATATTGGCCGCCGACGGGGTCGAGCGAATCGAGCTGGAACAGCCCCGCGGGGCGCTACACGGTGCGGGAGCCATGACCGAGGTCATCTCGTTGCATCCGGGCGAGATTCAAGCCCGGCAGTTCGACATGGAGCCGGCCGGAAGCTTTCCGGTCGATCGCTTGGTCGGCGACGTGTCCGCCGATGACTACGACGCGCTGCTGATGCCGGGCGGAACCGTCAACCCTGACAAACTGCGTATGAACGCCGACGCGGTTGCCTTCGTCAAGGCATTCGCGGACACTGGCAAACCGATCGCAGTGATCTGCCACGGTCCGTGGACTCTCGCCGAGGCGGACGTCATTCAGGGGGTGAGGATGACGTCATGGCCTAGCATCCGAACGGACCTCCGGCGGGCCGGAGCGGACGTCGTCGACGAGGAAGTCGTGGTCGATCGTCAGTTCATCTCCAGTAGGTCACCCAACGACCTGCCGGCTTTCTGCGGCGCGATCGTAGTCCAGTTCGCAAAGGCGAAACAGCCTGTCTGACGTGTAGTCTCACAGCCTTCCGGCGCGCGAACTGGATCGGTGTCGATTCACACCTTCAGTTCGCGCGCCGGCCGTCGGAACGAGGCTGGGACGGCGGCCGTTGGGCACAGTGGCGGCACCGCTCTCCGATTTTCGTTGAACCTAGAACCGAAAGGGACAAAGCATGGCGACAAAAGCATTGCTGGTGCGGCTCGAGGCCAAGCCGGGCAAGGAGGACGCAGTCGAGAAATTTCTCCTCTCGGCGCTGCCGCTCGTCGAGCAAGAACCAGGCACGAAACCATGGTTCGCGGTTCGGTTCAGTCCGTCGATATTCGGCATTATTGACGCTTTCCCCGACGAGGCGGCACTAGAGGCACATCTGGGGGGCGCAGTTGGAAAGGCTCTCGCGGAGAAGGCCGACGAACTGTTCGCCTCGCCACCCGACATCAGCAAATTGGACGTTCTCGCCAACAAACTCTGAGGCCACGCTCTGGTCGCCCTAAGGCAACAGAGAATTGCGGTGACCACACCGATGAAATCGGCGAGTTCCGCGGACTCGGCATGGAATCAGTACTTAGGGGGAGTTGATTGTGCGCGCCCGCCCTGCTCAGACAGGCTCGTGCACACGGCTTCCAGGCGATGGCGAAAGTGCGCAGCCAGGTCGGCGTTGAAGCCTTCGCGAACCACGACACGCAACACCGCAACGTCTTCCGCGTTGGCTGGCATTGTATAGGCAGGCACTTGCCAGCCGAAGGCTCGTAGCTCGTGGGAGATTTGTGATGCCGTGAAGCCGGCGTCTTCGACCACTTCGAATGTCAGCACCGGTACCGCCGAGCCATCGCTGACTAGTCGTAGCCCGTGGATGGCCTCGATCTGCTTGCCGAGCCACACTGCGGTGTCGCGCAGCGTCGACATGATGCTGGTGTACCCGCGCCGACCGAGGCGCAAGAAGTTGTAGTACTGCCCGACTACTTCGTTACCGGGACGCGAGAAGTTCAGCGTGAACGTCGGCATCTCGCCGCCCAGATAGTTAACCCGGAATACGAGGTCCTCGGGCAGATATTCGCGGCCGCGCCACACCACAAAGCCGATGCCCGGGTAGGTGAGTCCGTACTTGTGGCCGCTGACGTTGATTGAGACCACCCGGTCGAGCCGGAAATCCCACTCCAGGTGGGCGTGCAAAAAGGGCACGACGAATCCGCCGACCGCCGCATCCACGTGCACCGGGACGTCGGGTCCGCCGGTGCCAGCGAGATCGTCGAGCGCGCTCACGATTTCGGCGACCGGGTCCAACTCGCCGGTGAAGGTCGTGCCCAGGACCGCGACCGCTCCGATGGTGTTCTCGTCGGCGGCGTCCCGCACCTGCTCGGGGGTGACGACGTAGCGGCCCCTCTCGATCGGCAGATAGCGCGCTTCGACGTCGAAATAGCGGCAGAACTTCTCCCACACGACCTGAACATTGTTGCCTAGTATCAGGTTCGGGCGGGAAGCATCCTGGTTGGCGGCTTTGCGGGCAGCGCGCCAGCGCCACTTCAGTGCAAGGCCCCCGAGCATCACTGCCTCAGAGGATCCAACCGTTGACACCCCGGTCGCGCTCCCCGGGTCGTCGGACGACAACCCTGGCGCGTGGAACAGGTCGGCGACGATGTTCACGCAGCGTTGCTCGATCGCAGCGGTCGCCGGGTACTCGTCCTTGTCGATCAGATTCTTGTCGAACGTCTCGGCCATGAGTTGCTCGGCCTCGGGTTCCATCCAAGTGGTGACGAAGGTCGCCAGGTTCAGCCGCGAACTTCCATCGAGCATCAGCTCGTCGTGCACAAACCGGTACGCGACCCGTGGATCCTGCGTAGCTGCCGGAAGGCGCAGCGCCGGAATATGGTTTATCTCAAAGCGTCCGGTGTAGGCGGGCATGATGGCCCCACCGTGGTAGTGACGCGGTTGCGTCATCGCTGCCTCCTGCGTCGTCCGCGCCATGTGAAGGGTTGCGGCGCCGCTACTCTGATCGTCGCGGTCGAAACCCCCGCTTATGGAGCTAATCCCAGCTGATGCTTGGCGTGGCCCGCATCGACCTTGGAGGACCGAGTCGCCCGGGTATTTATGCCCCACCGGGTCCAAGCGTGTCCTCGACACATCGAAGTGCTCGAAAAGCTTCGATGTCGTGACCGTGTAATCGATGTCGCGACCGGCGTTCGTAACCCTACGGACGCATCTGGCCCGAGGTGATATCCGTAGTACTCCCAGCACGACTCGTGCGTGCAACGTTCGACCTGCTGGGTGGACGCGATAACGCTGGGGATTGTCAGACGATTTAGGGGGCGGCGTAGAGGTTCGCAGGCCTTACGACTCCGGAGCCGACACCGTCACGCCCAATGGAGAGCATGGTGACCGATTGGCCGACGTGCGGCACGTTCTGGCGGAGCCGCGTTGCCAGCCTAACCAGACGACGAACGAGGTGCAGAAGTGGTTAACGTGGGACAGGCGGAAACGCCTGAGATCGACACGACAGATTTGTTGCCGCACGGATGGAAAGCAGCGCTGGCGTCGGGGCTGATATCAGTCATGCTCGGCGTGCTGATTTTGGTGTGGCCCGGCATCTCCATACTGGTCGCATCCGTGCTATTCGGGGTGTATCTACTCGCAATCGGCTGTGCCCAGGTGTTCGCCGCCTTCACGTTGCCGGTATCTGCGGGGAGTCGGATTCTTCATTTCATCGCCGGCGGTGCGGCGTTGATCGTTGCGATACTGACCTTTCGACACTTCGGCCAGGCGTATGCGGTGCTGTTGTTGGCGATTTGGATCGCCATCGGCTTCATCTTCCGTGGCGTGGCGACGACGGTCGCCGCTGTCAGCCATCCTGGGCTGCCGGCGCGCGGGTGGCAGGTCTTCTTCGGCATTCTTAGCTTGCTCGCCGGGATAATCGTGCTTGCGGCACCGTTCCCGTCGATCGTCACGTTGGCCCTCGCGGTGGGGGTCTGCCTGATTGTCATTGGGGTGTTCGAGATCATATCGGCGGTGCGCATGCGCGGGGACGCGGAAAAGGGCCCCGTTCCCGTGAGGCCCGCGACCGGCACTGCGTTGTGAGCCAACGCAGCGGTACGCAATCTTTCCAAGAGTTGGACGCCAGATACTTTGCGGCCCGTTGCAGGACGACGGGGAACCATCAACCTGCCTCGCGAGGCGGTTGGGACATCGGCAAGGAGGTAAGGGAATGACCCATCCAATGGGAATTCCGCTGTTCGAACGCTTCTTTCACTCGGCCGCGGGCATCAAGGTCGATAAGAACGACCTGCGACGGTTCCACGAGTTTGTCGACGAGCAGATCGATAGCATCGCCGTCGCCGGACGCGACGCGGCCAAGTGGAACGGCCGCGACGTCATCGTGCCCCAAGACCTCCCGATCACCAAAGGCGTTCAAGAACGGATGCGCGAGTTCGCCAAGCTCGATGAGGCTGAGGAGGTCCGGGACCTATTGCGCCAAGTGGTCCGGCGTCCACCGGCGGACGTGACGTTTAGCGAGGACACCGAACAAATGCTGCTGGAGCTGTTCGGCGGGTTGGGCATCGCCCTGGCGCGGTCGTTCCGCCTGATTGATCCGAATTTAGAAAACCCGTCGACACAGCACTGGGATCGGGCCTGCGACTTCTTCAGGCTGACCTTCTGAGGTAAATCGGTGCTGAGTCGAGCCGGCCTCGGTCAAAGCGGCACTACAACGTTTGGTGTGACGAAAACGCTTGGTGTGACGGAGTGTTGCGTTCAAAACGCGGTCATGGAACCTTTAATTGCTGCTCGACTCCGACACCTCGATCTTGCTGTGCTTGGTGGTTTGCGCCTTTGGGTCCGAGTTTTTTCGTTGCCTCGCGACTGCGGTGATGGCCCCGCGACGACCTTGCCGCGGCGGGGTTCAAAGGATCATTCCGAATCCGTTGGTGCGCCGAGTCTCGCTGACCGGGAGCGACGTCGCCGGCCAGTCGGTCGCCGAGATTTCACTCTGCGCAGTTTGCGCGGTGAACGCCCACCGGCGGTGACGTCTGGACCTAGAAGAGGCAGACCGGTCCCGCAGTTGTGCCCTCTCAGGTCGAAGTGCGGTACGTGATGCCGCAAGCAGAATAGGTCTGTCCGGCTGAGCGGGGGTGTCCCCGTTCGGTCCGCACCTTTGCGAAAGGGCGGTTTGATCAATGAACCCAGTTCGGTCAGTGTCCTTGCGCTCAGGCGAGAAGATCGCCGCCCTCGGGCAGGGCACCTGGCATCTTGGCGAAAATCCAGAGAGGTGGGCCCAGGAGGTGGACTCGATCCGGCTCGGCGTTGACTTGGGAATGACGGTGATCGACACCGCGGAGATGTACGGCAACGGCGGGGCGGAAACCTTGGTCGGTGAGGCGATGACCGGACGGCGCAGCGAAGTATTCGTCGTCGACAAGGTGCTCCCACATCATGCGACCCGGGTGGGCACCATTCGCGCGTGCGAGGCAAGCCTGGCCAGGCTCGGCGTTGACTATATCGATCTCTACCTCCTGCACTGGCGGGGCCGCATCCCGCTGGCCGAGACAATCGAAGGCTTCGCCGAATTGAAGCAGAACGGGATGATACGCCACTGGGGTGTAAGCAATTTCGACCTCGACGACATGATCGAACTTTGGGGCGTCCCGGGCGGTGATGAGGTGCAGGCCAATCAGATCCTCTACAACCTGGCCCGCCGAGGCCCGGAGTACGCCCTGTTACCGTGGCTGGCCGAACATGGGATCACGCCCATCGCCTACTCGCCGATCGAGCAGGGCCAGCTGCTGGAGCACCCGGCGCTGAAACCGATCGCGCTGCAACACAACGCAACTCCCGCACAGATCGCGCTAGCCTGGGTGCTTCAACACGACGGTGTCAACGCTATACCACGCGCCGGAACACCTATCCACGTTCGGCAAAATGCCGCCGCCCGCGAGATCGAGCTCACCCGCGACGACCTGCATGCAGTCGACCGGGCGTTCCCGCCGCCTACCCGGCCGCACCCGCTCGAAGTTCTTTGAACGGCCGGCATTCGATGCGCACCTCCCAACACCGCATATTCGCATGCACGCTCCACATCGACGACCAGCAGGCTGTCGCCGCGCCGGTGCCGTCCGACCCCCGCGTTGGCCGCCCGCATCACCGACGACGTGTCGTGTGAGTTGCGCACGGTGCTGGAATACCGACGGGTCTCGTGCAGCCTCCGGTGACTCGCTGTGCTCGGCCCGTCATCCCGGTTGGCGGGCAGTCGACACGGCTTCGCGCCGTGTCAGTCGGTCAGTCCGAGTCAGGTCGTCGGTTGAGTATTGCCGAATGGTGTCCGGCCCCTCGGTGCGACCGCCCCCGACGAGGTCCCGAAGTACTCATGGATTTGCCGGATTGCCATAGCCCCTTCGCCGACGGCTGATGCCACTCGCTTCACCGACCCGCTGCGCACGTCTCCGGCGGCGAAGACGCCGGGCACGCTGGTTTCCAAGTAGACCGGGTGGCGGACGGTGGCGAGCCCGTCCGCGCCGGCAATGTGATTCGCTGCGGCCTGCCCGGTTTCGATGAAACCGTGGTCGTCGAGCCCGACCGTGCCGGCCAACCACTCGGTGTTCGGGTCCGCCCCGATGAACACGAAAAGTGCGCGCGCATTGATAGATTCCCGTTCACCGGTCTGATTATTCTCGGCCACAATGCAATTCAACGCTTTGTCGCCGTGGACTTCGCGGACTTCGGTGTGGAGACGGACCGTCACCCGCGGATGCTGAACTATCTGGTCGACGAGGTAGCGCGACATGCTCTTGCCCAGGTCGTCCCCGCGCACCAGCAGATATACCCGCGACACCTGAGCCGCCAGGAACACGGTCGCCTGCCCGGCGGAGTTACCGGCCCCGACGATGACGACCGGGCCGTCACCGCACAGCAGCGCTTCCTGATAGGTTGCGGCGTAGTACACGCCGTCGCCATGGAATGCATCGATCCCCGGGACGGCCAGGCGGCGATAACGTGCCCCGGTCGCCAGCACCGCGGAGCGGCCGACGGCCACGGTGTCGTCGGCGAACGTGATCTGGAGCTGTCCGCCGTCGTACTCCAGCCGGGTGGCCTCCCCGGACACCGAGACTCGTGCGCCGAACTTATCGGCCTGCAAGAATGCACGTTCGGCGAGATCAGACCCGGATATTCCCGCCGGGAAGCCCAGATAGTTCTCAATGCGCGACGACGTCCCGGCCTGGCCGCCGACGGCGATCCGCTCTATCGCCACAGTCCGCAACCCGTCTGACGCGCCGTACACCGCAGCACCCAGGCCGGCCGGACCGGCGCCGACTACGATCACGTCGCGTTCGTCACTGATGACGTCTGGCACTGTGAGGCCGACCACCCGGGCAAGCTCAGCATTGCTGGGATTGCTCAGCACCCTGGTTCCCCAGATCACCACCGGCGTGTCCTCGGGAGGAATGCCGAAACGGTGCAGCAACCGCTCGGCGTTGGGGTCACGTTCCAGATCCAGCCATCGGTGCGGTAATCGGTTGCGGGCGGCGAACTCTCGTAAACGGGCGGTGTCGGGCGAGAAGCAGGACCCGATAATCCGGAGCCCGACGCGCTGCCCGATCAACAGGGAACGACGCACGAGATATGCACGCAAAATCAGGTCGCTCAGAACTTGGTCGTGGGCGACCAGGGAACGCACGCGATTGGTGGGCACCGCCAACACCTCGCCCTCGACGACAACGACAGCCGTGTAGAACGCTGGCTGGCCTTCCAGGTCACCGAGCTCTCCCAGGAACCTACCGGCTCCGTGCACGCGCAGCACTCGCCTCTCGCCGGACTCGTCATCGGTGACGATTGCGACTTTGCCCGACAAGATCACAAACAACTCGTCGGATCGCTCCCCCTCGCGAATCAGGACTTCGTCCACCCCGACCCGTCGCTTGCTGCCGCCGGGAAGCAGTGTCGCGATCTGGTCCTCGTTCAACCGTGGGTATGCACCGAACATGTCCGGGGTCTCCTCCCACTCCTCCTGCGTGGCCGGGACCGGCGATTCCACGGACGTTACTTCAGACATCAGTCACCTCAGACAAAGTTTTCGTGGACATAACACCAACGCCACGATTCACCGGGCTCGAAAGATTGGACGATGGGATGGCCCACCGTGTGGGCGTGTTGACGGGCGTGGCGCATCGGAGACGAATCGCAACACCCGACGTGCCCGCAGCTCAGACACAGCCGAAGATGCACCCACGGGGTATGCAAACGCAAACATTCCTCGCAGCCATCGGGAGTTCTGGGGGTGACCCGGCGAATAGCCGCCAGATCGGGGTCGATGAATGTCGACGTCATGATTGCGCCTCCTTGGTTGTCGTTGACAGTGTGTGGTCAAGCCAATTTCGCAGCGCCGCAACGGGAGCGGCACCAGATTGCCGTCCTAGTACTTGTCCGTGGTCAAGTAGCAGCAGTGTCGGTACCGCCCGCACCGTGAACCGCTGCGAAATCATCGGTGCCTTGTCCACATCGACCTTGACCAGCTTGAGTTCTCCGGCGCGTTCGCTGGCGAGCTGCTCCAGCGCCGGACTCACCATGCGGCACGGCCCACACCAGGTTGCCCACAGGTCGACCAGTACTGGAACCGAGGACTTTTCGGCAACTTCGGCGAAGTCCTGGTCACCGGCCGCAGCGATCCACGGCAGCCACTGGTGACAGTTGGCGCACCGAGGCTTCCCAGCAGCCGCCGCGGGTACGCGATTGCGTTTTCCGCAGTGCGGGCACGTCACGATGTCTGTTTCCATGGCGCCTCCTCCGTCAAGCCGCTAGGGCCGGTTCCGAATACGCCACGGCGAGTTCGCCGTTGTCCACGGTGACGCGGATCTTGCCACCGCCCGCGATGTCGCCGCGTAGCAACGCCCGGCCGATCTTGGTCTCCACCTCGTGGGCGATGTAGCGGCGCAGCGGACGCGCCCCGTACACCGGGTCGTAGCCGTGTTCGGCGATCATCCGGCGAGCGTCCGGTGTGATGTCGAGCTCGATTTGCCTCTCCGCCAACCGATCCCGCAGCTCGGCTAGCTGCAGCTCGACGATTCGTTCGAGTTGCGGCATCGACAGCGGGGTAAACAACACGATGTCGTCGACGCGGTTGAGGAACTCGGGCCGGAAGTGTCCGCGCAACTCGGCCATCACGCGGTCGCGCGCGTCGGGCTTGATCTCGCCGTCCGCGGTCACCCCATCGAGCAGGTAGTGCGATCCGATGTTGGAGGTCATGATGACCACCGTGTTGCGGAAGTCGACCTGACGCCCCTGTGCATCGGTGAGGCGGCCATCGTCGAGCACCTGCAGCAGGGTGTTGAACACATCGGCGTGCGCCTTTTCGATCTCGTCGAGCAGCACCACCGAGTAGGGCTTGCGACGTACCGCTTCGGTGAGCTGGCCGCCCTCCTCGTAGCCGACGTACCCGGGTGGCGCACCGACCAACCGGCTCACCGTGTGCCGCTCCTGGTACTCGCTCATGTCAA
This sequence comes from Mycobacterium sp. UM_CSW, assembly GCF_000455205.1. Lineage (GTDB taxonomy): Bacteria > Actinomycetota > Actinomycetes > Mycobacteriales > Mycobacteriaceae > Mycobacterium. The sequence continues at coordinate 82,492 of NZ_AUWQ01000002.1, forward strand.
GCCGGACCATGTTGTCCTCGCTGTCAAACAATGCCGCGGCGAGCGTCTTCGCGAGTTCGGTCTTGCCGACCCCGGTGGGTCCGAGGAAGATGAACGAGCCGATCGGGCGGCGCGGATCCCGGATTCCGGAGCGGGCCCGAATCACGGCATCGGCGACCAGCTGGACCGCCTCGTCCTGGCCGATCACCCGCTCGTGCAGTATTTCGTCGAGCCGCAGCAGCTTTTCGCGCTCGCCCTCCTGCAGTCGCGCGACCGGGATGCCGGTCCATGCCGCCACGATTTCGGCGATCTCGTCCTCGGTGACGGCCTCGCGCAGCAGCCGCTTTTCGCCCTGCTTGGATGCCAGCTGTTCCTCGGCCGCTTGCAGTTTGCGTTCCAGCTCGGTGATCTGGCCGTAGCGCAACTCGGCCGCTCGGTTGAGGTCATAGTTGCGTTCGGCTTCCTCCGCCTCGTGCCGGAGCTGCTCGAGTTGCCCACGCAGTTCCTGTACCCGCCGGATCGCCTGCCGTTCGGCGTCCCATTGCGCGTGGCGGGCATCGGCCTCCGCTCGCAGATCGGCCAATTCTTTGCGAAGTTCCTCGAGACGGGACTTGCTGGCCGCGTCGGTCTCCTTCGCCAGCGCCGCCTCCTCGATCTCGAGCCGGGTGACCCGACGGGTGATCTCATCCAACTCCGCTGGCATGGAGTCGATTTCGGTCCGAAGCCGCGCACATGCCTCGTCAACCAGGTCGATCGCCTTGTCGGGCAGGAAGCGGTCGGTGATGTAGCGATGCGACAACGTCGCGGCCGCCACCAGGGCGGCATCTTGGATCTTCACGCCGTGGAACACCTCGAGCCGTTCGCGCAGGCCGCGCAGGATTGAGATCGTGTCCTCCACGTCAGGTTCGTCGACCAGCACGGTCTGGAACCGGCGCTCCAGTGCGGCGTCCTTCTCGATGTGTTTGCGGTACTCGTCGAGCGTGGTCGCACCAATCATGTGTAGCTCCCCGCGGGCAAGCATCGGCTTGAGCATGTTGCCGGCGTCTAGGGAGCCTTCCGTCGCCCCCGCGCCGACGACCGTGTGCAACTCGTCAACGAACAGCAAGATTCGACCCTCGCCCGCCTTCACCTCTGACAGGACCGCCTGCAGTCGTTCCTCGAATTCACCGCGGTACTTTGCACCCGCCACCAACGAGCCCATGTCGAGGGAGAAAATGGTTTTGTCCCGCAGGCCTTCCGGGACGTCGGCGCGAACGATCCGCTGCGCCAGGCCTTCCACGATCGCGGTCTTGCCGACTCCCGGGTCGCCGATGAGCACCGGATTGTTCTTCGTCTTGCGGCTGAGGATCTGAATCACCCTGCGAATCTCGGTGTCTCGGCCGATCACCGGGTCCAGCTTGCCGGCGCGGCCCTCGGCGACCAGGTCGCGGCCGTACTTCTGCAGCGCCTCATAGGCCCCCTCCGGCGAGGCCGACGTGACCCGCTGGTTGCCGCGGACCTTGGTGAGTGCGCCGAGGAACGATTCCCGCGTAACACCATGGGAAGTCAGAATCCTGCCGGCGGCACTCGCCGAACCCTCCTCGGCGAGAGCGATGACGAGGTGCTCGACCGACACGTATTCATCCTTGAGCCGCTTGGCTTCTCGCTCCGCGGCGTCCAACAGGGTCGCCAGGCGCCGGGTGACCGATACCTGCCCCGGCGCGGCACCCGGGCCGCTCACCTTCGGCCGACGATTCAGCTCACGTTCCAGGTCCTCGCGCAGGGCCGCCGTGTCGGCGCCCGTCTGAGCCAAAAGCCGCGGTACGAGACCTTCGGGTTGGTCGATCAGCGCCATCAACAGGTGTTCGCCGTCAACCTCGACGTGGCCCATTCGGGTCGCAATGCTCTGCGCTTCGGCTAACGCCTCCTGTGACTTCTGCGTCAGCTTGTTGACGTCCACGGTGGGGTCCTCCTTCGGCGAGAAGCGGTTTCGAGCTCTTCGATGTGGTCCAGCAGATCGAGCACGAGCCCGATCGCCGCGTAGTTCAGTCCCAGACCGGTCCTCAACCGCTGGATGCGGGCGACCGTCGCCAGCGCAGACGCGTCGAACCAGAGATCGCCGCGGGCATCCTGCTGGCACGGGAGGAGGCCGAGCGCCACGAGCCGGCGCACCATGTCGGGATGCAAGGCGCAGCGTGTCGCGAAGATGTCGAGCCGCATTCCGGGCCGCCGCGCCAGGACGTAGCGGGAGGTGCTCATCGTCCCCTCCTCGGGTCGAACGTGGACTCCGCTGCCAATTGCTCGAACAGCTCACGTTCCCGCGCAGTGGGTTTCGGCGGCACCATCACCTTGATCTCCGCATAGAGGTCGCCGGCGGCACCGCGCGGGTTGGGCATGCCTTCGCCGCGCAGCCGCAACCGCCGGCCGGTCGACGACCCCTGCGGCACCTTGACTTTCGCTTCGCCGCCGGGAGTTCGGATAGCGACCGTGGCCCCCAGCACCGCCTCCCACGGCGACACCGGCAGATCGACGGTGACGTCGCGTCCGTCGAGCCGGAATCGGGGATGGGGCTTGATGCGCACCCGCAGGTACAGATCTCCGGCCGGCCCATCGCCGTTACCTCGGCCGCCCTCTCCCGCCAGCCGTATCCGCTGACCGTCGACGACACCGGCGGGGATGTTCACCTCATAATTGCGGCCATCTAGTGAGATCTGCCGTTTGCCGCCCCGATAGGCCTCCTCGACGGTCAGCTCCAGCACCGCTTCCTGGTCGGCGCCCGGGATTGGCCCGAATCCGCCACTGCCGCCGAACATGTCGCCGAAAAGGTCTTCGATGTTGATGCCGCCGGCGCCACCGAAGCCCTGGCCGTAACGCACCCGCGCGCCGGAGGGTCGTCCGCCACGGAAGCCACCCGCACCGGCGCTTACCCGCTCTTCCCAGTCCTCGGGCACGTTCCGGAAGTCTTCGCCGAATCGGTCGTAGCGCTTGCGGGTTTCAGGGTCCGACAGGACGTGATAGGCCTCGTTGACCTCCTTGAACCGCTCTTCGGCCGCCGGATCCTTGTTGACGTCGGGATGATACTTACGGGCCAGTCTGCGGAACGCCCCTTGAAGCTGATCGGCAGTCGCGTCCCGCGACACCCCGAGCACTTCGTAGTAGTCGCGGGCCACGGAGCGTCACTCCCCGCGTCGGCTGACCACCACGGCCGCGGGCCGCAGTTGCCTCGAACCTTCGCCGTAGCCCGGTCGAAGTACTTCGACAACCGTCCCGGGCGTGCTGTCCGGCTGGTCCACCACACTGACCACCTCGTGACGCTCGGGGTCGAAGGGCACCCCTGCCTCCGCATCGCGCGGATAGCCGAGCTGCCCCAGAATCTGTACCGCATGCTCGAGAATGCTCCGCAGGCCGTCGAGGACGGCGTCAGATCGGTCGCCGGCATGACTGATCGCCAGCTCCAGGTTGTCCACGACGGGCAGCCACGCGCCGGCCACCCGGGATCGCTCCGCCGCTCGTTCGCGGTCCAATTCACGGGCATACCGCTTACGCAGATTGTCCAGATCGGCGACCGCGCGACGCCAGCGGTCCTCGAGTTGGGCGCGCTCCTTGTCTAAATCGGATTGAGACACAACCGCTTCTGGCGGACTGTCGTCGACCCGGCCACCGTCCTCTTCGGTCTTGGAATGTTCTGCGGGGCTGACCATTACGGCTCAGCCCCGATCGAACTCGGCGTCGACCACATCGTCGTCACCCACCGGAGAGCCCTGGCCGTCGCCTGTCGGCTGCCCGTTGCCGCCACCGGACGGCATGGGTTGCAGCCCGTAAAGCACTTGCTGCAGTTCGGACGTCAAGGACTGCACCCGGTCCATCGGTGCATCATCCTTGATGGCTTGGCGCGCGTCGGCGACTAGCATCTCGGCCCGTGCGCGCTCGTGCGGCGCCGCCGAATCGCCCAGTTCGGCAAGCCGGCGCTCCACCTGGTAAGCCGCCGAGTCGAGCGCGTTGCGCGCCTCGACGGCGGCACGCAGTTGCTCGTCCTCGCGACGGTTGGCCTCGGCCTCGGCGAGCATCCGCTCGACCTCGCTCTTGTCGAGGTTCGACTGCTCGCTGATGGTGATGCCCTGCTCGGCACCGGTGTCCTTATCGCGTGCTGTGACGTGCAGGATGCCGTTGGCGTCGATATCGAAGATGACCTCGATCTGCGGCTCACCGCGCGGGGCCGGTCGGATGTTCTCCAACTTGAATCGACCGAGCACCCGGTTGTCCCTGGCCATCTCGCGTTCACCTTGCAGCACAACGATATCCACGGCCGGCTGGTTATCCGCGGCGGTGGTGAACACCTCGCTGCGGCGTGCCGGGATGGTGGTGTTGCGCTCAATGATCTTGGTCATCAGCCCGCCAGCGGTCTCCACGCCCAGCGACAATGGGGTGACGTCGAGCAGCAGGACGTCGGAGACCTCGCCCTTGAGCACACCGGCCTGGATCGCGGCGCCGAGCGCAACTACCTCGTCGGGGTTCACGCTCATGTTGGGGTCCTTGCCGCCAGTGAGCCGGCGGACCAATGCCTGTACTGCGGGGATCCGGGTGGAACCGCCCACCAGGATGACCTCGTCGATGTCGTTCGCGCTCACTTTGGCGTCGCTCATCGCCTGCTTGACCGGGCCCATCGTTCGCTCAACCAGGTCCGCGGTGAGGTCCTCGAACTTCGATCGCATGATCGTGGTGGTCAAATGCTTCGGTCCGCTGGCGTCGGCGGTGATGAAGGGCAGATTCACCTGGGTCTGCGCCACCGACGAGAGTTCGACCTTAGCCTTCTCGGCCGCCTCGAACAGCCGCTGCAGCGCCTGCGGGTCTTTCCGCAGATCGATGTTGTTCTCACGCTGGAACTCTTCGGCGAGGTAGTCGACGAGCCGACGGTCGAAGTCATCGCCGCCCAAGTGCGAATCACCGGCGGTGGCGCGGACCTCTACCACCCCATCGCCCACGTCGAGGAGGCTGACGTCGAAGGTGCCGCCGCCCAAGTCGAAAACGAGCACCGTCTCGTGCCCCTTCTTGTCCAGCCCATAGGCCAGTGCCGCGGCCGTGGGCTCGTTGATGATGCGCAGCACGTCGAGGCCGGCGATCCGGCCGGCATCCTTGGTGGCGTTGCGCTGAGCGTCGTTGAAATACGCCGGGACGGTGATCACCGCCTCCTTGACCCGCTCACCGAGGAACTTGCTGGCATCGTCGACGAGTTTGCGCAGCACCTGTGCGCTGATCTCCTCCGGCGCATACTGCTTGCCGCGCACTTCGAAACGAGCGGCGCCACCCTCACCCTCGACGACGTCGAAGCTGACGGCCTTGGCTTCCTCCGATATCTCATCGAAGCGGCGGCCGATGAATCGCTTCGCCGAATAGATCGTGCCCTTTGGGTTCATGATCGACTGACGCCTGGCCAGTTGCCCGACCAAGCGCTCGCCGCTTTCCGTGAACGCCACCACCGAGGGTGTGGTGCGCGCCCCTTCGGCGTTGGGGATCACAACCGGTTCGCCGCCCTGCCAGGCGGCGATCACCGAGTTGGTGGTCCCGAGATCGATGCCTACCGCTGTTGCCATCGTCAGTCCCCTTCGGTTGTCGCTAGTGAGGTTCTGCAGCGCGCAGTCGGGCTACCTTCAACGTCGGCGGCGACACACATCAAAGCCGTGCTTCTCCCTGGTCGAAAGATTTTCAGGGGCGCCGGCAACGGCTAGTCGTATCGCATGCGCCGAAACGCGCGTCGTAATTCACTCCCACTCCAGGAGTCTGGCAATCCGCAGCTGATGTCGCGGGGGCCTGGACAGCCCAAAATTCCGGTCGCGATTCGTCCTGGCAGCACCACAAGGGGAACACGCTGCCGGTAACCGGTCGTGAGGCGAACACTTCCGGAACCGCGAATCGGGTGCGCAGTGACGCTCACTGAGGCATCGGTTCCTCTTGACGACCCACAGCGAGTGGTTGCTGCGGGCAGGCCAACGCCGACCAGAATTCTTCCCTGTCGACTGTCGCGGTCGACGTCGGCGGCAACCTGGTAACGCGCGTTCCGACGGACGGCGCCTGGACGCCCCTAGCCGAAGAATCCGGCTGTCGGTTGGGCGCCGCGGTCGACCACCCGCACCAGCTTCGGGTTGAGGAATTCTTTGATGCCCAGTGGACCGAGCTCACGTCCATAACCGGAGCGTTTGACACCTCCGAAGGGCAACTGCGGTTCTGAGCTGGTGGGGTAGTTGATCCAGACCATGCCGGTCTCCAACCGCGCGGCCACGTTCCGAGCCCGCTGCTCGTCCCCGCTCCACACCGAACCACCGAGTGCGAACTGTGTAGCGTTGGCGAGGTCGATTGCCTCAGAGTCGGTTTCGACTCGGTACACCTGCGCCGCCGGACCGAACAACTCCGCATCGAACACCGGATTGGCTGGTGTGATGTCGGTCAGGATGGTCGGCTGGACGTAGGCGCCGGGGCGGTCGATGCGGCCGCCGCCGAGCATCAGGGTGGCGCCGCCCGCGACGGCCTGTTGTATCTGATCGATCAGGCGTTGTGCGGCCTGCTCGGAGCTGAGCGGGGCAAGGGTGGTGGCCTCGTCGGTCGGGTCTCCCGGCTTCAGCGCGACCATCCGTTCCCGCATAGCCTGCAGGAAGCGGTCGTAGAGGTCGCCCAGGACGATGAATCGCTTTGCGGCGACGCAGCTCTGGCCGCAGTTTGTGACGCGGGCGGTCACCGCGAAGTCCAGCGTGCGCTCGAAGTCGTCATCGTCGAGCACGATGAACGGATCGCTGCCGCCGAGTTCGAGCACGGTCTTCTTCACCTCGTGTCCCGCACTCTCGGCGACCGATTGGCCGGCGGCGTCGCTCCCGGTGAGCGAGACTCCGCGCACCAAGGGATTCGGAATGATCCTTTGCACCGTGCGGCCGGGCACCAGCAGGTTCACGTAAACGCCGCGCGGCAGGCCCGCGTCGGTCAGCAGTTTCTCGATCGCGATCGAGCATTGCGGGCACTGGCTCGCGTGTTTCAGCACGATGGTGTTGCCGGCGGCGATGTTGGGCGCCGCGAAGCGGGCAGCCTGGTATATCGGAAAATTCCACGGCATGACGCCGAGCAGTACGCCCAGTGGCTCGTAGCGTATCTCCGCGCTCCCCGCGTCCGCGTTGAGTGGTTCGGGTGCAAGTAGTTTCGCGGCGTTTTCTGCGTAGTAGCGAAAGATCTCGGCGCTCAGATTCACCTCGCCGCGCGCTTCGTGACGGAGCTTGCCCATTTCTAAGGTCACCAGGCCGCTCAGCTCATCGATGCGTTCCAGCATCAGGTCGGCGGCGCGGGCGAGCGCGGCCACCCGCTCGCTGACGGGACGCTCGCGCCAGGACAGGAAGGCCTGGTGGGCGTCGTAGACCGCGTGATCGACCTGTTCGTCGCTCATCGGGTTGAACTCGCGTAGCACCTCCCCGTTGGCCGGGTTCACAGTCGCAATGGGCGAACGGTGTTCGGTTGTGACCGAATGTGAGTCCATGGTCTCCTCCATCGCTTGCGTCACTTGCAGGCGGCTCGTCAGGTCGTGCAACTGACGCCGCGTTCCCTACGCGTGGACTTAAAGGTGCGTTCGACACCGAATAAGCCGTGCTCATATGTACTGAACGCCAGGGCCCGTCGGTGCGTGCGCAGACGCCCCACGCCCCATGGCAGCCGACATCTTCGAAGTGTGGCAATCCGGGGTGCGCGAATCTTCAACCCGGGCATACCTATTTCGCAGTGCGCATTCACCCCGTCAGTACCACGGCCGAGCGCGCCAGGCACGCGACCTTTCACCTGGTCGGTCACCCCGCGCGCCGCAGTCGGGTGACATGGGCTGCGGGCTATGTCCAGGCCGTCAATCTGCTGGCACCAGCGGTTCGAGCAGAACTGGGCTGCTTCGGGACGCAATCACGCCGCCCACCTCAAGCTCCCCCGCGAGTGCGTCCTCATATGCGCACTCATCCGACGGGCGGAGCAGGGTCCGAAGTCGTTGAGTAGAGGATTGACCCGGATTTCTCGGGTTACTCACTGTGACAGCGCTGAGCCGTGTGTACGGGGCGGCTCGCAGTCTGGGCGTACGCCCAGCGATTTCGATGCTTGCGCGTGGCGCGTTGTTCAGGGAGGGGGAGTGACGCCATGGCTGACGACGACGAGAACTCGATCCAGAACGGGGGCCCACGCTCCGAGGGCAACCTCGAGCTGTTCTTTGATCTCGTATTTACTTTCGCCATGTCGCAGGTCACGCTGCTTGTCCTGCACGACCTCTCACCGACGGGTTTCGGCCGGGCCGCCCTGGCGCTGCTTGCGGTGTGGTGGGCCTGGGCGGGTTACACGTGGCTCATCAACACGTTCGACACGACCAACGTGTGGCACCAAGCGGTGGTCATCGCTGCGATGGCCGCGATGCTCGTCGCCGCAGCGGCGCTTCCGGCGGCGTTCGGGTCGGGTGCGCTGGTCTTCGCGATCGGCCTGCTGGTGGTTCGGTCGATCCACGTGGTGAAGTTCGTCGCCCTTTCTTCGCACGAGGATCCCGCGTTGCGGGAGGGCACCCGTCGAATAGCGCCGGCGTTCGTCGCGGCGCCCGCCTGCATCGTGGCCGCCGCCTTCGTGGACTCACCGGGCCGCGAACTGCTGTGGGTAGCCGCGGCGGTGATCGACTACGGCGCACCGGCCGCGCTCGGCCTCGGCGGATTCCGCGTCTCACCGTCCTACTTCGTATCGCGCCACGGCTCGATCATCATCATCGCGCTCGGTGAGGTGGTAGTCGGATTAGGTGGAGCCGCAAGGGATCTCGGCCGATGGGAGGTCATCGCTGCTCTGGTGCTGGGTGTGGCCGTCATGGCCACGTTTTGGTGGACCTACTTCGGTTTGACGTCCGGAGCGCGGCAGCGGCTGGAGCAGGCCACCGGTATAGAACGGGCTCATCTTGCCCGTGATGCCTACAGCTACCTGCATCTACCCCTGGTCGCCGGCATCATGCTGTTCGCCGTCGGAGCGCACGCCGCTATCGAGCACGCCACCGTCCCCCTGCCGTTGCTGTCGGCGATTGCACTGGCCGGCGGCATGGGACTGTTCTACTTCGCTGATGTCGCCTACCGATGGCGTGACCACCGGCAGGCCCCGGTCGACCGCACCGTCACCGGAGTAGCCGCGGCGGCGACCCTGCCTGCGTTGTTGCACATGCCCGCCCTCGCGGCGCTCGGCCTGCTCGCCGGCATCGGCGTGTGCCGGTTGGTCTGGGAATTGTGGCGGCGCCCGCGAGTCGGTCCGGCCGTTGCAGGACAGGCGCGTTGAGGGATTGCGCCGCTCACGCGAGCGGGCGCGTCCACGCGTCGGTTGAGCAGCCAGCCGACACGAGCAAGGTAAACCGGCGCTTCGAGCGCCATAACCGACAGGAGAGCAAGATGTCACAGGCACGACGCCTTTCGGGGCGAAAAATCGCAGCGTTGGCAGCCGACGGCTTCGAGAAGGTGGAGCTGGTAATTCCTTTGCGTGCATTGCAATTGGCCGGCGCCAAGGTGGATATCGTGTCGCTGCGCCGCGGCCGCATCCGCGGAGTGAATTTGCATATGCCGGCCAGCCGGGTTGGCGTGGACAAGGTCGTCACGGACGCCGACCCTGGCGCCTACGACGGACTGCTGCTTCCGGGCGGCTTCATCAACCCCGATCTGCTGCGGCAGTCGGCGGCTGCCCGGGATTTTGTCCGTGCGTTCGACCACGCTGGCAAGCCAATTGCCACGTTGTGTCACGGCCCGTGGGTGCTTGCGTCGGCAGGATTGCTCACTGGGCGCACCCTGACCTCGTGGCCGGGCATCCGCGACGACTTGGTGAACGCCGGCGCCACCTGGCTTGACCGCGAGGTCGTGCGTGACCGCAACCTCCTTACCAGTCGGGGACCCCAGGACATGAGGGCGTTCCTCCCGGCGACCCTCGACATCTTCGCCGAGTCGACCGATCAATCGCAGACGGTCACGAACCTTAACGGCTCGGATCCACAGCTCGACAAGCCGATCGGCTGGGCCGTGTCCGCCTTGCGCTGGTCACCGAAGCCCTCGGCGGCGGCACTGACCAGCGCGGCCGCGGCGGCACTGGCGTCACCCCTACGTAGACGGATCTCCATCAAGAACTAGAAGCACCCTAGTCTTGGCCGGCGGATGAGGTTCCATTCCGTCGGTGCCCGTAGATCGCGCTGCGAAATCGAGGCAGCAAACTTTCATGCTTGCGCGGCTGCAGCGCGGGTATTCGTCTCAGCACGATGACAGGAATGGCCGATCGACGCGCGGACGAAATCGACTCGTGCGTGCGCGTTTACGGGACGCGGGTCCACAATCTACGGGGTGTCGACGTCGTAGCGCCGCGTGACGCCCTGGTCGCGTTCACCGGGATCTCCGGGTCCGGCAAATCGTCGTTGGCTTTCGGGACCATCTATGCCGAGGCTCAGCGCCGCTACTTCGAGTCGGTCGCCCCGTACGCGCGTCGCCTGCTACTGCCAGCGGGCGCGCCGAAGGTAGATGACATCACGGGGCTACCTCCCGCCGTCGCATTGCAGCAGCGACGGGGTTCGGCGACGTCGCGGTCGACCGTCGGCACCGTCACCACCCTGTCGAACCTGCTGAGGATGCTGTTCTCCCGCGCCGGAACTTACCCGCCGGGGGCCAGCGAACGACTGGACTCCGACGCTTTCTCCCCGAACACCGCCGTTGGGGCGTGTCCCGAGTGTCACGGGTTGGGACGAATCCATCGGGTGACCGAAGAGACACTGGTACCAGACCCGTCGCTGACCATCCGCGAAGGCGCCGTCGCCGCATGGCCGGGCGCGTGGCAGGGCCAAAACCTGCGGGACATCCTGGTCACTCTGGGGTACGACATCGACAAGCCGTGGCGCAAACTTCCTAAGCGCCAACGCGATTGGATCCTGTTCACCGATGAGCAGCCCACAGTCGAAATCGATCCGAGCCAGCACCCTGTCCAGGCCGATTACTACTACAACGGCACGTTCTCCAGCGCCGAACGCCACGTCCGCCATACGCTGGCCAACTCACACAGCGCGATGATGCGCCGCCGCGTGCTGCAATTCGTCGACACCGTCGAATGCCCGGTATGCGAGGGTTCCGGGCTGCGACCCGAAGCGCTGAAGGTGACATTCGCCAGGCGTACCATCGCCGACTACGCGGGAATGCCGTTGGCCGACCTTGCTGACGCGTTGCGCCCCACGGCCTCCCGGACCGACGCCGCACCGGCGTACGAGTCAACGGAATCCGGTGAGTTGACGGAAGTGGCCACGATGATCGCCGCCGACCTTGTCGCGCGCCTGCAGGTACTCATCGATCTCGGCCTCGGCTACCTCACGCTGAGTCGTCGCACTCCTACGGTGTCACCCGGCGAATTGCAGCGGTTGCGGCTGGCCACCCAGCTGCGTGCCGGCTTGTTCGGGGTGCTCTATGTGCTCGACGAGCCGTCGGCCGGACTGCACCCCGCGGACGCCGAACCGCTACTCGACGTGCTCGATCGCCTGCGGCGCGCGGGCAATTCGCTATTCGTGGTCGAGCACGACATGGACGTGGTACGTCGCGCCGACTGGATCGTCGACGTCGGACCGGGCGCGGGAGAGCTGGGCGGGAATGTGCTCTATAGCGGGCCGGTGCCGGGTCTCGCCGACACCGAGGAATCGGTCACTCGCAAGTACCTTTTCGACGGGGCCAGGCCGCCGACTCGTCAATCCCGCTCACCGTCCGGACGGCTGCGGCTGCGCGGAATCTGCTTCCACAACTTGCGAGACCTCGACGTGGACCTGCCACTCGGTGTGTATACCGCGGTCACCGGAGTGTCCGGCTCGGGCAAGTCAACGCTGGTCGTCAAGGTTCTCGGCGACGTCGTGAACAGCCATCTCGGCACCGGACGTGCCGTCGAGCCGGCCGACGCCGACGGCGACGAAAGTGACACCGAGATCGTCGATCTCGATCACGACGCCAGCCTCGGCGTGACGGCGGAAGGTGTCGAGAAGATCAATCGGCTGGTATCCGTTGACCAGCGCCCGATCGGACGCACGCCGCGCTCGACGCTGGCGACGTACACCGGCTTGTTCGACGCCGTGCGCCACGAATTCGCCGCCACTTCGAAGGCGCGTCGCCGCGGTTGGGCAGCGGGCCGGTTCTCGTTCAATGTGCCCGAAGGGCGCTGCCCCACCTGTCAGGGAGAGGGCTTTGTCTCGGTCGAATTGCTATTTCTGCCAGGCACATACGCCACCTGCCCGGCGTGTGAAGGAGCGCGTTACTCCGACGAGACACTCGAGGTGCGCTACCGCGATCGCACGATCGCCGACGTGCTCGCGATGACCGTCGATGAGGCCTCAGACTTTCTCGCCGACGTTACGAAGGCGGCCCGAAGCCTGACCACGTTGCGGGAGGTCGGGCTGGGGTATCTCCGTCTCGGACAGCCGGCGACTGAACTGTCAGGCGGCGAGGCCCAGCGGATCAAGCTCGCCTCCGAACTCCAAAGGCCGCGCCGAGGGCATACCCTCTATGTCCTCGACGAGCCGACCACCGGGCTTCATCCCGCCGATGTGGATCTGCTCGATCGCCAACTGCACCGCCTGGTCGACGCGGGCAATACGGTGGTGGTGGCCGAACATGACATGCGGATGGTCGCGGACGCGGACTGGGTGATCGATCTGGGACCGGGAGCCGGCAGCGACGGCGGTCGAGTCGTTGCGGCGGGGCCGCCTACGAAGGTGGCACGTGCGAAAAACAGCCGCACGGCGCCGTATCTGGCGAAACGGTTGGCGCCGTTTGCTCTTCGCTGAAAAGCCAAGTCATTGTTGTGGAACTACCCGAGGCGGGAAAGCCGCCATCCCATTGAGTCCGTGCGGCCCGCCTCAATCACAGGGCGGGGCCGGACACGGAGGCGGGGGCGGACATGGAGGCGGAGGTGGACACGGAGGCGGAGGCGGACACGGAGGCGGGCAGTGGTGCGGCGGCGGTGGTGGCGGCGGCGGTGTGAGACCTGGCAAGCCCAGCACGTTGAGGTCGAACAACACCTTCTGATCCAGCGCGCCCAGCAGACCGCCGACCTGACCGCCCCCGATGACTTGGTAGGAGTCACCGACCAAAAGGCTGGCGGTGAAGTCCGCCGGGACCTGCGCACCCACGAGACTGTTGGCAGTCTGCTCACCGGTACCCAGCATCAGATTCCAGAAGTTGTAGACGTCGTTGACCACGCCGTTGAGCGCATGGTTGGTGCCAAAGACGGCCTGCTCCAAGCCCATCTCGCTGGTGACCAGGGACTGGTTGAATGCCAACTCGCTGTGGACCAGGTTGTTGGTGAAGCCGATCTGGGCCTGCACAAATTGCTGGAACATACCGACCGGCGAGGTCGCCGACCACGCCGCCGCCGACACCGGAAGCCCGCTCACCATCGCCTGCAACGGCGTCCCGTTGATCACCGTACTGAACGCCGCCTGCATCGCCCCATTGCCAGTCATGGCGCCGGTGACCAAGCCGCCCATATTGAGCTCGAACATCATTCCCTGATCGAGGGCACCCAACAGGCCACCGACCTCGCCGCTACCACCAGCCAGGGTTGGGCCACCAGCCAACAGGCTGGAAGTCAGGTTGATGTTCGCAGGTACCTGCGCACCCAGCAGACTGTTGACGGTCTGCTCACCGGTGCCCACCATCATGTTGCAGAAGTTGAAAACGTTGTTGACCGCGCCGTTCAACGCGTTATTGGTGCCGAAGACAGCCTGCTCTATGCCCATCTCGTTGGCGACCAGGGAGGTGTTTAAGCCGAACTCACCGTTGACTAATGTTGTGTTAAAGCCGATCTGGGCCTGCGCGAATTGCTCCAACACGTTGACTGGCGTATGTGTGGCAGCCACCAACGATGCCTGGGTAGGCGCAGGTATTCCATTTAGCACCAGCCCAGGAAGCGCGGATAGGCCACCACCGAAGCTGCCCGACAACGCCGTATTCACCTGGGCGCTCAGCCCGGAAAGCCCGCCGCTAAGGCCGGCCTCCAGCGCGGGCAGTCCGGCGCCCAAACTTGCAGCCAGCGCTTCACCATTCCCCGCCGACAATGCCTGCGCGGGCGTGTTCAGCGCAGTCGCCAGGGTCGGGACGACGTTGGCCTCGGCCGCCGCATACGTGTTAGCGCCCGCGGTCAAAGCCTGCACAAACTGCTCGTGAAATGCCTCGGCCTGCGAGCTGAGCTGCTGAAACCCTGCCGCATATTGGGAGAACAGAGCTGCGATCCGATCGGATATCTCGTCGGCGGCCGCAGGCAGTACACCCATTGTCGCAGCCGCGGCCGCGTTGTTGGCTGAACCGATCGCCAAACGAATATTCGCCAAATCCGTTGCGGCATCTTTGATTATCTGCGGCGCTGCGATCAGAAACGACACCGTTACCTCCCGAGGCTCATCCCCTGCGGACCCTTCCCCTGGCCCGTTCGGTGGTTACTTACATACGCGAACTGTAAACCCGATACGGCCATATAGTAGTGAAAAGCATGATTTTCATAACTATATCTCTACCTATTAGGCGTGTGTTGATCCTTTGGGGATGCTAGAAGCAGTAATAGCCGACTATCGAGTATGCTAGTCTGAGTGCCTGGCGGCGCGTCCTCGACGATGCGACCGGTGCCGCGCCCAACGGGCTGGCGTTCTGATGTGGAACATGGCGACCGTGTTGCCGGTCGGCGTCATGTCCGGATCAAATGCCGGTCGCGGGGGAGCCGCCTTGTGGGTGTTGCGTCGGCCGCGGCCCCTCGCCGCCGTGGCGGTGCAGTATGCAGGCTGCATGGCGCGGCAGCCAAGCAGGTGTGACATCGAGTTGAAGGCCGCGGCGAACGCGGCGGGTTGAGGCGGGCACTTACCCGAGGTCTGGTCACCGTCTTCGCGGCGACCTCCTGTTGGCGACTCGGTCAACCGTGTCTTCCGGGACGCCGGGCCGGGCCAATGGCGCTGAGCAAGACGACGACTCAGTCGTCCTGTGTGCGTGAGTCCTGTTGGTCGAATCGCTGGCGTTGTCGGACCCCATATGCCGCCGCCTTTACGGTGTCGTCGTCCTCCATCCCCGAGCCCAGGGCACCGCCCAACGTGGCGACCGCCGCTACCAGCCAGGCCATCAAGAGTAGGGCCGAGAGGCTGACGGGATGGCCGATGCTTTTAGCCACCATGTCCGGAGGAAGCGTCCACCATGCGGTCACAAGCAACAGGAGAAACAACCCAGCGTGGAAAATCATGACGCCGAATAGCAGAGTGACGACAGTTGAAGCGTTGTACAACACCGCGCGTTCGCGTCCGTCGGCTGAATGAGGGCGTTCCCACAGTTCGTGTTCGATGATGAGCCAGGAGATCATCGCTGCCGTCGCCAAGATCGTTGCGGTGGTTAATCGCCAGGGGCCCATAGTCGCGGACAGCTGCCAGATCGTCGGATATGCAAGGCTTACCGCCCCCGTGGCGAACGCCGCCATCATCACCTTGGACATGCCAGTGACCAGTCGCCACGGACGATTCGCGTGAACCATCCCCGCCAGCAGCCGCAGACGCGACAGAGCCGTCGGCGCGAAGTAGCGGACAACATCGTCTCCCTGCATCCGCGTCAGCCTCTTCACCGACGGATTGTGCTCGTCCGACTGCTCCGTCACCTCGGCCACGATGGTCCGCGCCAAGTTCGTCACCCGGCGATCGACAAACACACCACCGACGCCGGGAATGGAAATGACTCCGAGTCGGCCAGGCACGCTGATGTCGGCTATTACCGGCGTCGTCCCATGACGTCTCGGCAAGTCCGTCAGGTAAATGACAATGTCTTCTTGTTCGCCGCCCGGGTCGATCGTGTCAACGACGTCGGAGACCTCGGCGTGTTCGTCGATTGGGTAGGCATGACGCCGCACGCACACCTCCCACTTGTCGCTTGCCGAAGCGAAGTTAGTGAGTGCGGCTGGTAGGGAACTAGACAGACGTTCCGCGATCGCGGCGGGTGCTCCCGGATCGGCGATAAGCAAGATTGACGATCGTGCGCCTGCCATCTGGACCACCTACCCGCATCCCAGGCCGCGAAACGCTGCAGCAAGCAACTCCCGGCCACGTCGTCAGCCTGCGCCGTCACCTCTTCGATCACCTCGACGGGGTTGAGGTTGGGTGGCTGCGGCATAGCGGCTCGCGTTGCGGTAGCTGCTGGGACCGCAGCCGAACCACCGGCGGCACGACCGGCTGAGCACGCTCTGCTCGGCATAGCCGAGTTCGCGGGTCAGGTGCGACAGGCTGATGTCGGTGTCGCGCAGGTAGTGTTCGGCGGTTTCGCGGCGCACGCCGTCGATGAGTTCACCGAAGGTGGTTTTCTCCGCGGACAGCCGACGGTGCAGCGCCCTGGGATGCAGATCGAACTGCGCGGCAACCAAATTGAGGCTGGCGGTGCCGGTGGGCAGGAGTTGGCGGACCATGGCGCGTACCGACTGGGTCATGCCGGGTTGGTGTGTGGTGATACCAGATAGGTACTGCACGACGGCCTGGTGGGCGAGCGCGTCCTGGTTCAGCGGGCGCGCGAGATCGGCTGTGCGGAAGGTGAAGCCGGCCGTTGGTTGCGTGAAGCGCGGCCGGCAGCCGAAGTACGTCAGGTACTCGGCGGTCGCGGTGAGCGGCTCGTGCGGCAGATGCACCGACAAGGGGGCGTACTGTGCACCGAGCAGAAATCGCAACACCCCCAGTGAGACTCCGAGCGACAGTTCGGTGGTCTGGGGGTGTGGCGGCGGGCGCTCGATCAGAACCTCGAAGGCGTAGAACGACTTTCCGGCGCTGGCGCTCGGGGTGATGCGCGCGGAGATGGCGGGGCTGTAGGCCGCCAGGAAGGTTTCGACAATCGCGAAGGCGTCGCCGACGGTCGCCGCGGTGCGCGCGGCCACGCCCAGCGGGCCCAGGATTTCGATGCCCTGACGCAGCGCGAGCCGCCGCCCGAAATCCGGGGTCGAGGTGGCTGCTGCCGCGGTCTCGACGGCCACGATGAGACTGCGGTAAGGCAGAAAGACTTCATGTTCGCCGACATCTTGAGGTCGGATGCCGGCGGCGCGCAATAGCTCGGCCGGATCTCCGCCCAGTTCGGCGACCAGGCGCGGATAGCCCGACAGTGACGTTCCGCGGACCACCGACATGTCAACAAATGTCAAATAACTGTCAACAATTGTCAAGACTCCGACGGTGTCGCGGACGCATCCTGGGAGCCAACGAGGCACACCCCAGGAAAGGACCACCCATGAGCTTCGACACCGTGATCCGCAACGGCCGCTGGTTCGACGGCACCGGCGCGCCGTCGGCGATCCGCAACATCGGCATCCGTGACGGTCATGTGGTGGCCATCAGCGCGCAGCCGCTCGACGACACGGACTGCCCGCAGGTGATCGAAGCCGAGGGCAAGTGGGTGCTGCCCGGAATGGTCGACATTCACACCCACTACGACGTGGAGGTGCTGGGCGCCCCGTCCTTGTCGGAGTCGCTGCGCCACGGCGTGACGACGGTGATGGTGGGCTCCTGCTCGCTGTCAACCATCCACGTCGACGGCCAAGACGCCGGAGACCTGTTCGCCCGGGTGGAGGCCATCCCGCGCGAGCACGTCATCGGCGCTGTCGACCAGCACAAGACGTGGAGCAACTGCGAGGAGTACATCGCCGCGCTAGAGGCGCGGCCGTTGGGGCCGAATGTGGCGGCGTTCATCGGGCATTCGGACATGCGGGCCGCGACCATGGGCCTGGACCGCGCCACCCGCAAAGAGGTACGCCCGACCGAGGCCGAGCAGGCCCGGATGGAGCAGATGCTCGCCGAGGCGCTCAAGGCAGGATTCGTCGGGATGTCTTCGCAGCAACTGCTTTTCGACAAGCTCGACGGCGACGCCTGCCGCTCGCGCACCCTGCCCTCGACGTATGCGAAGCCGCGGGAACTGCGCCGGCTGAAGTCGATGCTGCGACGCAGCGGACGAATCTTGCAGGCCGGTCCGGACATTCAGAATCCGCTCAATATCGTCTCGCAGGCGGCGCAGTCAGTCGGCATCGTCCGCAAGCCGCTAAAAACCAGTCTGTTGTCCGCCGCAGACATCAAGGCCAACCCGTGGCTGATCCCGGTCATGGGTCCGGCGGCACGCCTCGTCAGCAAGCTGGGCGGCAACTTCCGCTGGCAGCACCTGCCGGTGCCGTTCGAGGTTTACGCCGACGGCATCGACCTCGTGATCTTCGAGGAGTTCGGTTCGGGCGCTGAGGCGATGCACCTGAAGGAACAGGTGGCCGACCGCGACAACCTGCTGCGCGACGAGGACTACCGTCGCTGGTTCCGCAAGGACTACGACAGCAAGTACGGGCTGCGCGTCTGGCACCGCGACTTCTTCGACGCCGAGATCACCGAGTGCCCCGATCCGGCCGTGATCGGAAAGTCGTTCGGACAGGTCGGGATTGACCGCGGCGGGCTACATCCCGTCGACGCCTTCCTCGACCTGGTCGTCGAGCACGGCACCGCACTGCGGTGGCGCACCACGATCTCCAACCACCGCCCCGAGGTGCTCAAGAAGCTGGCCCGCGACCCGGGCGTCCAGATGGGCTTCTCCGACGCGGGTGCACACCTGCGCAACATGGCGTTCTACAACTTCGGGCTGCGGCTATTGCGCCACGTCCACGACGCCGACAAGGGGGGCACGCCCTTCATGACCATCGAGCAGGCCGTACACCGGCTCACCGGCGAACTGGCCGACTGGTATCAGATCGACGCCGGCCATCTGCGGATGGGCGACCGTGCCGACCTGGTGATCGTCGACCCCGCACACCTCGACGACTCACTGGACGGTTACGCCGAGGAGAAGGTCGAGCAGTATGGCGGGCTGTCGCGGATGGTCAACCGCAACGACGACACCGTCAGCGCCGTGCTCGTCTCCGGCCGTGCGGTGTTCCTCAACGGGCAGCCCACCGAGGTGCTCGGCGAGCGGCGCACCGGCAGCTTCCTGCGCGCCAACACCGCCACACCCGCCACCACCTGGGCTGCCGCCGAGCCGGTTTCCTCTGCCGTCTAACTGCCGGGTTGCAGGAGACCACCCGTGGCTGTGGCAGGCCGGCGGCGCCATATCTGCCCGCCGCCTCGTAGACGTCGCTGGCAAAGGCCCCATGCGGATCCCCACCCCGGCTGCTGGGGCGCTTCTAGCAAACCGTACCGGCACCGAGGAAAAGCACTGCCGCGCAGGCGATTCGGGCCGATTTAACCAATCATTCCTGCTGGTCGCGGCACGTGCCGAAAAGGACTCATATCCGTTGGTCGCGCCTTTTGTTGACAGCGACGTGCCCGAGCGGAACCATTCGTTGTTGACCAGGGACTTTTGGCACTGGAGGCTGTCAGAGTTCGCGCCTTAGCTTCCTAGCAATCAACGGCGCTTTGCGTGGATAGAGGTTTCACATCATGCTTCGACCAGTACTCACTAGCGCAGCCACCGTAGTAGCGATCTCGGGAACCGCCCTGAGTGCGGCCCCGGCAACGATGGCGGACCCGACTGAACTGAGTGCAGCCGACCAATCCGCCATTGCTGACACCATCAAAAGCTGGATGTTGGAACCGCGATGTGACCTTATGACTCGCGAGTTTCTCAGTGAACAGGTCCTGCATTTTTTCGAGGGTGATCCCGTTAAGCAGTGCGATTACTACAAGAGCGTCTTCGTTCCTAAGCAATACGGTCGCAACGACATCAGGGTCGATGACATCAAAGGAAATGCGACCGAAGCGACCGCGGTATGCGGCGACTTCCAGACCAACGTCGCGACCAACTACACACTGGTGAACAACGGCACCGGCTGGAAAATCGCCAAGGCGGCGTAGTCACCGGCTCGCGATAGCGAGGCCGACGCGACTTCGAAATCCCCTGGCGCACAGCGCGTACCCCGCCGCGCCGGATTTCGCCGTGGCATCACGGTGGCGACCGAGGAGGTGTCCGTTTAGCCCGCGACGGTGATTCGGCGGGCTGTCACGGGTTCAGCCTTGCCCTTCAGGTCGAGTGTGACGACCTCGCCCCCTTCGACGGACGCGATGCGCGCTACAGCGTCGGACATGACGATCTCTCCGCCCGCTGCAACGCTTTGCAGCCGTGACGCGGTGTTCACGACGTCGCCAATCGCGGTGAAGTCGCGGATCTCGCCTTCGCCGACGATCCCGACATACGCCGGGCCGACATCAAGACCGATGCCCACCTCCAGCTGCGGACCGCCCGGCGTGCCGTACCCCTGTGCGCGCAGTATCGCGCGAGCGTCGCTGACCATTGAATCGACGTAGCGCCCGTCGGACGAAAGTGGCGCGAAGTAGAGGCCCATCACGGCATCGCCGATGAGTTTGTCGACGATGCCGTGCCGAACGATCACCTGCGTCAGCTTTGAGTAGAAGCGATTGAGGGCCGCGACCACTTCACCGGGTGGCAAGGCCTCGGTCAGCGCGGTCGAGTTGCGGACGTCGGCGAAGAGAACTCCGATCGTCAGCGTGACGCCACCTGTTGGCGACTTCTCGAAACAGGCCTGGCACCAGCGCGGGTTCTTGCGCGACGGGCTCTTGCCCGCGCGTCGCATCAGCCAGCCGCCGAATCCCGTATACGGGCTGCCGCAGGCCTCACACCGCGGGGCAGAGGGGAGCCTGGAGAGCATTCGTATGCCTCGACGCACCCTGGCGTGCCCGAAATACTCGAAGAAGCGCGCCCATTCCTCCGCGTCGGTCTGCGCATCTTCGGGGCGAGGTGGCGTGCGCTCGTGCGGCATCCCTCATTTTCGCACCGCCCGCGGTCCTGCTGCCGATTTTCGAAGGGAGCCGGGTGGCGAACAGTACGAGGCAATATCGCCGATCCCGCGACCTGTGGGAGGTCATATAGGCCCACAGCATCGCTGCTAGATCCGAACTAGCCGGCCGCGTTGGGAAGCAGCGCCGGGCAGTTACCCGCCGCGTCCGTCGCCAGTTCGAAGTGCCACAGCTCGTTCGCATAAATCCGGCACAGCCCGAAGCGGGACCCGTTGGCGATGAGCCATTGATCGGCCCCGGCACCGCCGACGTCGACGGCCTCGCCGGTGACGTGCTTGGACATCTCCGGGGTCTGCACGTATTGGCGCGCCGCGGCGAGGCTGCCATAGGTCTGCACGGCGTTGTCCAGCAGTCGCTGCTGAAACTCCGGGGACCGCCAGCCCGAGGTGATGGTCATGGTCACGCCGTCCGCAGCGGCCGCGGTGGCGGCGCCCTGGATTGCTTTCAACAACGCTGGGTCGAGGCGCGCGATTGCCGAATATTGGACGTCGAACGGCGTCAGTTGGCCCCCGTTTGGCAGGGAACCATCGCCGGGGTCGGCGGGAGGAGCCAATGGGATGGTGTGATCGGCAAGCCTTGTGGGCGGTGCCGGTGGATCAGACGGCGCGAAGAAGCCGAACAGCCCGGCAATGGCGGCGGCCAACGCAACTGATCGCATGCTCCCTCTCGTGGCTGGTTTCCCCAAACTCTACCGAAGCGAAGTTCGGGGGAGCACCTCGTCAAACCTGGCTGGTGGAAAACGGCTGCGTCTCTTGGCCTGCCAAGGCTATGAAGTTATAGATCGGTGTGGTGTCGTAGGTGTAGTGGGACGCATTCGGACCGGCTGCCAAGAACATTCCGCCGTTGTAGATCGCTTCGGTTATGGAGATGATTTCTTCGACCGATGTGGTCGGGTTCACCAGTTTTAACGCGTCGCGCAGGATCGCGAAAATGTTTGGACTGTTTGCGTTTTGGACGATGTTGTAGATTTGCGTCTCGATGACTCCCGGACCGGCCTCAGCCGTCCATGGGTTGGGGCCGACGGGTGCGTCCGCGTAAATATCGTTACCGATACCGATGGTGTTGACGAAGTCGCCCCAGAAATGCCTGACCGGCGTGAGCAGGTGTGGTGCGACGTCCGCCGGCATCATGCAGGCCGGACCCGCAACGCCGCCAGTGACAACACCATCGACGTCCGCTGGCATCGGCCACCCAGCGAACTGGTTGCCTGAGGCGAATCCCGGCAACCTGAGAGGGTTCCCCCAAACACCCACCGCGACAATGCGGTTCGCGATCTGCGGATTAAGCCACGCGATCGTGTGCAGGAATTGGCAGACGACGATTGCGCCCTGTGAGTACCCAAGCAGGATGATGGAGCTGTCGGGATAGGACGGCGCTCCGGGTGGCGGATTGATTTGTGTGCAAAGCCTATTCAGCTCGGCGACGCCGGCGTCCACGCTCGGACCCATGGGGAACACGCTGGCCGGATAGTTACCGACGGGCTGCCAGTAGAACAGGTCCGGAAATGCAGCCGCCAGGGCGGAAGCTACTCCGGCGGGTTGCGGTGGCGTGGTGTTCCACATGTCGACACCGGTTCCCGATACGGTCATCACTATGTGCGGCATCATGCACCTTCCACGTGTTTCTGAGATGCGGACCAGCGCTCAGAGGTGGAGTGCCCAGTCTTCGGCAGTCTGACACTCCTGCAGGAGGCCAGAACTTCTCGGTCGGTCGGTATAGGCCGTTACTTCCAGAATTCGTTCATGGGTTGGGCGTACATGTCGTTGAAGGTCAACGGTCCCAGAGCTCCTGGCGAAGGGCTCAAGGCGTCTTCGATGGTGGCCATCAGGCTGTACTGGTCGTAGTGGCTGGTGGCGATGAAGTGGCCGGATTGCATCGCCCCGGTCGCGGCGTTCACGGCGCCCGCGTTCGGGATGACGATCATCGGGACGTTGTTGCCCTGGTTGCCGATGCCAAGCGACAGGTTGTTGTAGTCCTCGTCGAACGTGATGATGATCGCGTCGTGCTGGGTCGGGTCGGTCCACGTGTTCGAACCCATGATGGTAGACACCTGTTGCTGGACGAACTGGTCGCCGGCGGCGATGTTGTATTGATGCGTCGTGAGCTGGCTGCCCAGGAAGTTCAGCGCGCCGGTCGGAGTACTGACTGGGCCTTCCATGTTGTTCGACTCGTTGGCGGCTATCCACGTGAATTTCGGTGCGGTGCTTGGGTTTTGCAGATCGTGGTTCAAATTCGTCAGCGGGAGCAGGTGCGTCGTCAGGTAGTTCGGGTTGGGGTTGGCGTAGACGTAGTTGAACATCGCGAACGGCAATTGGTCGACGGCGTAGTCACCCGAGTCGACGATGGTGCCGGGGGCGGGCATGCTCTGTGCGTAACCCGCCCAGCTGACGCCCGAAGCATCCATTTTCGCCATGAGGTTGTTGTTTCCGTAGATGACGTTCGGCGGCGGGTTGACGTCAATGCCGTAGTCCGTTCCGCCCAGGATCCGGAAGTAGTTGGGGTCGCTGGGGTGCCCCAGCGCGTAGTAGTTGTTCGCGTATCCGTAGCTGTTGATCAGGGCGTTGATGTACGGCGCGTTAGGGCTGCCGAGGATGTCGCCGACGCCGTGGTTCTCCATGTAGATCAAGAACACGTGATCCAGGTGGCCGACGTGGGACGTCGGCACGGTGAGCGTCGGCTGGGTGAGGTTCGGATCCCCGACGGTGAACGACAGGTTGTCGGCGAAGGCGTTGTTGTAGTTGCCCAGGACGGGGTTGTGGTCGGCGAAGGTCGCGGTCACCACGGCCTTGGTGGTGCCCACCGGGATCGTCCCGGAGACGTCCCGTGACTGGAAGCCGGTGATTCCCAACCGATCCAGCGACGTGACCGACGTGGTCGTGCCCGTGCCCAGAACGGCCCCGCTGTTGTTGAGGAAGGTGACCTTCAGTGAGGTCGAGGACGCGTCCCCTAGGTAGCCGCCGAGCATT
The DNA here is from genome assembly GCF_000455205.1 of Mycobacterium sp. UM_CSW. Classification (GTDB taxonomy): domain Bacteria; phylum Actinomycetota; class Actinomycetes; order Mycobacteriales; family Mycobacteriaceae; genus Mycobacterium. Next base: position 106,231 of record NZ_AUWQ01000002.1, read on the forward strand.
CCACTCAACGTGTACGGCGTTGTGCCGGTGTTGATCTTGCCGGCTGCGGCGCTCAGGTCGACGATTTGGCTCATAGTCGACGTGGCCACGGGTCCGCCGCCGGCGAAATTGCTGCCGCCGCCCGGAGGCGCGGCGCCGGGGAAGCCCAGGAAACCGGGGAGATCGGGGATGGAGAACGGTCCCGGGTAACCGCGCGGGGTGCCGTAGGCGATGATCGTCGGCGTGCCGCTCACCGTCCAGCCCGGAATGGTCACGCCGCTGTAGCCCGACCCGGACGGGTCGGCCGTTTCGAAGCCGGGGTTGACCAACAGGTTCGGGCTCATCGGTAGCCCCGGGATCCCGTTGCGGCCAAGCAATGTCCCGCCCGCCCCCACGGTGCCGGGTCCGCCCAACAGCCCGGCGCCGGCGTTGCCGCCATTGCCACCGTTGCCGCCGACGCCGACCAGGAAGGAACTGCCGCCGCCCCCGCCGCTTCCGCCGCTGAAAGTCGAAGTCGGGGCGACGTCCGCGCCGGCCGCGCCGGGACCGCCGTTGCCCACCAGCGATCCGCCATTCCCGCCGTGGCCGCCGTCTCCGCCGGGACCCGCCGCGGCGAATCCGCCGGGCCCACCGGCCCCGCCGGAGCCCACGAATCCGACGCCGCCACCGGCCCCGCCCTGGCCGCCGGAATGGGTTCCGGCGGTTGCTCCCGACGTGCCGCCGGCGCCACCGGCACCGCCGGAGCCCACCCAGCCCGCAGTGGCGCCGACTCCGCCGCCGCCACCGGCACCGTTAACGCTGGATCCGCCGGCCCCACCAGACCCGCCGGTGCCCGAGACCGCGCCGCCCGCCCCGCCGGACCCGCCGGGACCGCCGGCGTTGAACGAGCTGGAGCCGCCGTCGCCGCCGCCCCCGCCGGGACCGAACAACGAGCCGCCGCTGCCGCCGGGCCCGCCGGACCCGCCGGCCGAGTTGATGGACGATCCGCCGACCCCGCCGTCGCCGCCGCCGGCGCCGAACAGCCCACCCGCGCCGCCCGCGCCGCCGGTGCCGCCGGCGCCGGCCGCCGAGTTGATTCCGGACCCGCCGGCGCCGCCGTTACCGATCAGCCAGCCGCCGTTCCCGCCGGGTTGACCGGTTCCAACCGCGCCGGGTGCGCCGTTGCCGATCAGCGGTCGGCCGGACAGCAACAGGAAGGGCGCGTTGATGGCACCGAGCAGGTCTTGCTGCACGCTCTGCAACGGCACGGCGCTCGCCGCCTCGGCGCCGGCATAGGCGGCCCCGGCGGCGTCCAATGCCCGCACGAACTCGGAATGAAATGCCGCCGCCTGAGCGCTAAGCGCCTGAAAGGCTTGTCCATGCCCGGAAAACAGCGACGCGATCGCCGCCGAAACCTCGTCGGCGGCGGCTGCCGCCACCCCCGTGGTTGGCGACGCCGCGGCATTCGCGGCGGTCAGCGCCGAGCCGATGTCGGACAGATCCGTTGCCGCCGAAGCCAGAAACTCCGGGGCCGCCACCAAATACGACATCGTATTCCTTCCGCCAGATCGTCGACATATCGGTGAAGCGGACGCACATGAAATTGTGTCGAGAGCGTACGCCCATTTCGTCCGGATATTCCAGTGTTTACGCTAAGCAATTCGCCCACGATGCTAGATCACTTGCACCGCAAGGGATCTTGGAGGTGCGTCAGAACCCGGCGTATTCCATTTTCGTGGATGGCGGGCTCAATTGTCGAAATACCTTGATTTGTCGAGCAACCGGCGGTCGCGTTCTTGTTGGCGATCCTGCTGGTAGGCCTCGACCTGTTCGGCGACCCATTCTTCGAGCAACCGGTCTTGTAAGGCGAACATCTCTTTTTCCTCGTCCGGCTCGCCATGGTCGTAGCCGAGCAGATGCAGCACGCCGTGAATTGTCAACAGCGCCAACTCATGTCCCAGGCTGTGGCCCGCCGCGGCCGCCTGTTCGGCGGCGAATTCCGGGCACAGCACAATGTCGCCCAGCATCGACGGCCCGGGCTCGGGCGCGTCGGGCCGGCCGCCCGGTTCGAGTTCGTCCATCGGGAAGCTCATCACATCGGTCGGCCCGGGCAGGTCCATCCAGCGCATGTGCAGGTCGGCCATCGCGGCGGTGTCCAGCAGCACCATGGACAGCTCGGCGCTCGGGTTGACGTCCATCCGGGCGATGACGAACTTCGCGACGCTTACCAATTCCGCTTCGGAGACGTCGATGCCCGACTCGTTGGAGACTTCGATGCTCATCGGCGGCTGCGACTACCCGAGGCGCGCCGGGCCGCCCGGTTCATCCCCGAACCGGGCTCCTCGTATCGGGCGTAGGCGTCGACGATCTCCGAAACCAGCCGGTGGCGCACCACATCCACGCTCGTCAGCTCCGCGATGTAGATGTCGTCGACGCTCTCGAGGATCTCGACCGCCGACCGCAGGCCCGACCGCGCGCCACCGGGTAGGTCGATCTGGGTCATGTCCCCGGTGACGACGACCTTCGACCCGAAACCGAGTCGGGTGAGGAACATCTTCATCTGTTCGGCGGTGGTGTTCTGCGCCTCGTCGAGCACGATGAAGGCATCATTCAACGTGCGGCCACGCATGTACGCCAGCGGTGCGACCTCAATTACCCCGGCGGACATCAGCTTTGGGATCAGCTCGGCGTCCATCATGTCGTACAGGGCGTCGTAAAGCGGGCGCAGATAGGGGTCGATCTTTTCGCTCAGCGTCCCGGGCAAAAAGCCAAGGCGCTCACCGGCTTCCACCGCCGGGCGGGTCAGGATGATCCGGCTGACCTGCTTGGTCTGCAGCGCGTGCACGGCCTTGGCCATCGCCAGATACGTCTTGCCGGTGCCGGCGGGGCCGACTCCGAACACGATCGTGTTGACGTCGATGGCGTCGACGTAGCGCTTCTGGTTGAGCGTCTTGGGCCGGATCGTGTTGCCGCGGCGCGACAGGATGTCCAGGGTGAGCACCTCGGCGGGTGATTCGTTGCCGGTGCCGACGAGCATCGCCACGCTGTGGCGCACCACCTCCGGGGTCATCGGCTGGCCGCTGGCCACGATGGCCACCAGCTCGGAGACCGCCCGCTCGGCCAGCGCGACGTCGGCCGGCTCGCCGGAGATGGTGACGGCATTGCCCCGCACGTGCAGATCGGCGCTGAGGATGCGTTCCAGGGCGCGCAGGTTTTCGTCTGCCGAACCGAGCAGGCCCACGACGAGATCGGGCGGAACGTTGATGCTGCTGCGAACCTGGGAGGTCGATGCTGCGTCAGCAGCGCTGGTCTCGCGGGGCGTCACGTGGTTTCCGATGCCTGCCTTCTGGGGTCCTGACGTGGTGAAATCCTGGCTTGCAGTCTACCGCCGGTCAGGACTGTGTCCCAACGGTTCGTTCGCCGGCGATTGTGTATCCGCATGTTGATCCCATCGCGGGGTGAGCACGCCCAGCGCCCCGAGTGCCACCGCGGCCGCGCTCGACGTCCGCAGCACCTGCGGGCCGAGCCGGACCGCCGCCGCGCCCGCGTCGGTCAGCGCGGCGATCTCGTCGGGCGCGATGCCTCCTTCGGGCCCGACCAGCAGAAAAATCGAATCCGCTTGGGCCACAGTGTTATCCGCAAGCCGATCAACCGCCGACTCGTGCAGGGCCAGCACCGCGGACCCGGCCGCCACCTCGTCGCGAACCCGCTGCGTCAGCGCCGCGGTGGACATCAGGCCGTCGACGGGCGGGATGTGCGCCCGACGGGACTGCCGGGCCGCCGAACGGGCGACGGCGCGCCACCGGCGCAGGCCCTTGTCGACCCGGGCGCCCTCCCAGCTCGCCACGCAGCGGGCCGCCTGCCAGGCCAGGAACGCGTCGGCGCCGGCTTCGGTGGCCAACTCGATCGCCAGCTCGGAACGGTCGGACTTGGGCAACGCCTGCACCACCGTCACCGCGGGACGCGGCGGCTCCACGGTCCAGCGCTCCAGGACCCGGGCCCGCAGCCCATCGCGGCCCGATTGCTCCACCACGCACCGGCCGAGGGTTCCGGCGCCGTCGCCGAGCACCAGTTCTTCGCCGGGACGAATTCGCCGCACGGTGGCGGCGTGGAAGCCCTCGTCGCCCTCGACGGCGGCCAACTCGCCGGCGTCGGGCAGTGCGTCAACGTAAAACAGCGTTGCCACCATGGGTTCTCCTACGCCAGCCGCCACCGAGCGTGGGCGCTAGGTACGAAATCTGGCCTGAATTCGTACATAGACCCCACGTTCGACGAAATGAGACGAAGGCGAACTAGCGCCCGGTAAACGTCTCGCGGAGCCGGCTGAACAGCCCGCCGCCGGCGTGCGTCGAGCGGACCTCGGCCACATCGCGGCTGCGGCGGTCCTTGAACTCCCGCAATAGTTCGGTGTCGCGGTGGTCCAGGCGGGCCGGCACCACCACTTCGACGTGGACGTTCAGGTTGCCCCGGGCGCCCGAGCGCAGGTGCGGCATCCCGTGCCCGCGCAGCGTGATGACCGTGCCGGGCTGCGTCCCCGGCGGGATGGTGATCTCGCTGGTGCCGTCCAGGATCGCGTCGATGGTGATGGTGACGCCCAGTGCCGCGTCGACCATCGGCACCGAGACCGTGCAGTGCAGGTCGTCGCCGTCGCGGACGAAGATGTCGTGGGCCTGCTCATGGACCTCGACATAGAGGTCACCGGCCGGCCCTCCCCCGGGCCCAACCTCGCCCTGCGCGGCGAGCCGGACGCGCATGCCCTCGCCGACGCCGGCCGGGATCTTGACGCTGATCTCCCGGCGGGCCCGCACCCGGCCGTCGCCCATGCACTGGTGGCACGGGTCGGGAATCACCACCCCGACACCGCGGCAGGTGGGACACGGCCGTGACGTCACCATCTGGCCCAGCAGCGAACGCTGCACGGTTTGCACCTCGCCGCGGCCACCGCAGGTGTCGCAGGGGACGGGCACCGAGTCGCCGTTGGTGCCCTTGCCCTGGCACCGATCGCACAGGACCGCGGTGTCGACGGTGACCTGCTTGGTCACCCCGGTCGCGCATTCTTCAAGGTCCAGCCGCATCCGCAGCAGCGAGTCCGAGCCGGGCCGGACCCGCCCGATGGGCCCGCGCGAGGCCGAGCCCGCGCTGAAGCCGCCGCCGAAGAAGGCCTCGAACACGTCGCCCAGGTTCCCGAAGCCGCCGAAACCGCCGCCGGCCGCGGCGGCATTCTCCAGCGGATCGCCGCCCAAGTCGACGATCCGTCGCTTCTCCGGGTCGCTCAGCACCTCGTAGGCGACGCTGATCTCCTTGAACTTCGCCTGCGCGGCCTCGTCGGGGTTGACGTCCGGATGCAGCTCGCGCGCCAACTTGCGGTACGCGCGTTTGATCTCCGCATCGCTGGCGTTCCTGCTCACGCCGAGCAGCCCGTAATAGTCGCGTGCCACGCCTGACTCTCCTGAAACGTCTTAAGCCGCGGCTACGCGGCCGTCCACAAACTCCGGTGCGGGGGCACGGTCATCGGGCACCCAGCACTTCGCCGATATACATCGCAACCGCAGCAACGCTGGCGATAGTTCCCGGATAGTCCATCCGGGTGGGACCCAGCACACCCATGCCGCCGTACACGGTATCGGAGTGACCGTACGCGGTGGACACCATCGAGGCCCCGACGATCTGCTCGGCGGCCGTCTCGTGGCCGATGCGCACCGTCACCTTGCCGGCTTCCTGCTGGGCGGCCAGCAACCGCAGCACCACCACCTGCTCCTCGAGGGCCTCCAGGATGGACCGCAACGAGCCGCCGAAGTCCGCGGCGTTGCGGGTCAGGTTGGCGGTGCCGCCCATCAGCAGGCGTTCCTCGGTGTGCTCCACCAGCGACTCCAGCAGCACCGTCGCCGAACGGCCGACGGCGTCGCTGAGGTTGTTGGCCAGCCCGCTGCGCCCGTGCAGCTCCCCGGCCAAGTCGGCGACCGCGGTCGACGCGGCGGAAAGCCGCTTGCCCACCAGGGCCTGGCCGAGCATCTCACGCAGCTGGGAAAGCTGGTGGTCGTCGATGACGTCGCCGAGTTCGACGATGCGCTGGTCCACCCGGCCGGAATCGGTGATGACCACCATCAGCAGCCGCGCCGGTGTCAGCCCGACCACCTCCAGATGGCGCACGGTCGACGTCGACAATGTCGGGTACTGGACCACCGCCACCTGGCGGGTCAGTTGCGCCAGCAGGCGCACCGCGCGGCGCAGCACGTCGTCGAGGTCGACGCCGGATTCCAGGAAACTTTGGATCGCGCTCCGCTCGGCCGACGACAGCGGCTTGACGTCGTCGAGCCGGTCCACGAATTCGCGGTAGCCCTTTTCCGTGGGCACCCGCCCGGAGCTGGTGTGCGGCTGGGTGATGTACCCCTCGGCCTCCAGCACCGCCATGTCGTTGCGGACCGTGGCGGGCGAGACGCCCAGGTTGTGCCGCTCCACCAATGACTTCGAACCAATCGGTTCCTTGGTGGCGACGAAGTCGGCGACGATGGCGCGCAGCACCTCAAAGCGACGCTCGTCTGCGCTTCCCATCGGCTCCCACCTCCTTGATTGCGTCCATTTTACGGGTCGCAAAGGGTGCCAACCGCCATTAGCGGTCGGCTGGCGGCGAACTCCGGCGAGTTCCCCGCTAGCCTGTCCTGCATGTACCGGTCGGGCCCAGGCGACGCTTCGCGGACGTCGATGAAGGCCCGCCGATGATCTTCAAGGGTGTGCGCGAGGGAAAGCCATACCCGGATCACGGGCTGTCGTATAAGGACTGGTCCCAAATACCGCCCCAGCAGATCCGGCTCGACGAGTTGGTCACGACGACGACCGTGCTGGCCCTGGACCGCCTACTGTCGGAGGATTCCACCTTTTACGGCGACCTCTTCCCCCACGCCGTGCGCTGGCGTGGCATCACTTACCTGGAGGACGGCCTGCACCGTGCGGTGCGCGCCGCGCTGCGAAACCGCACGGTGCTGCATGCCCGGGTGTTCGACATGGATATGCCGCTGAGCCAGCAGGCCTAGCCGCGTCACGTTAGGGCGTCGCCCGGTGTCGACCTAGTAGGACGACATTCAAGGAGGACCGCCATGCCTCGGCTGCAAGGAGTCTCGGACCGCGACGCCACGCTGGGCGCCAAGATCGCCTTCTTCTTCACCAAGCGCAAGCTGTCGCAAATGGCCGGCCTGGGGACGGCTGGGATGCTGGAACCGCTGCGCATGTACGCGCATATCCCGCGCTTGCTCAACGCCTACGGCAAGCTGGAGCAGGCCGAGTCGAAGCTGGATATCCTCAGCCCTCGCCAGCGCGCGCTGGCCGAGTTGAAGTCGGCGACCACCGTGGGCTGCGAGTACTGCATCGACCTGGGCTCACAGATCGCCCGCCAGTGGGGAATCACCGACGAGGAGCTACTCGGGATGGCCGACTACCGCAACGCGTCGTGCTTCTCCGAGCTCGACAAGCTGATCCTGGAGTACGCCACCGCGATCAGCCGCACCCCGGTCGAGGTGAGCGACGAGCTCTTCGAGGCGCTGCGCGCCCACTTCGACACGCCGCAACTCGTCGGGCTGACTCACGTCATCACGCTGGGGAACCTGCGCGCCCGGTTCAACATCGCGCTCGACATCGGGTCCTCCGGCTTTTCCGGTAACCGGGTCTGCGCCCTGCCCGAGACCGGTCGCGCGTGACCGCGGCGGACGCTTCGCTGTCCGCGCGCTTCGAGGCCGCGCGGCCGAGGCTGGGCGCCCTCGCCTACCGCATGCTGGGCTCGGTCGACGACGCCCAGGATGCCGTGCAGGAGGCGTGGCTGCGGCTCACCAACGCTGGGGACATCGCGAACCTGGACGCCTGGCTCACCACCGTGGTGGCCCGCATTTGCCTGAACACGTTGCGCGACCGGCACGGGCGCGGCCGGGAGGAGCCGGTTGGGCAGCTGCCGGATCCGATCGTCGATGCCGAGGGCGAATTCGATCCCGAGCACCGGGCGATGCTGGCCGACGCGGTGGGGCTGGCGTTGTTTGTCGTGCTGGACACCCTGCCGCCGGCCGAGCGGCTGGCCTTCGTGCTGCACGACGTGTTCGCCGTCCCGTTCGACGAGATCGCACCCATCGTGGAGCGGACGCCGGAGGCGACGCGCAAGCTGGCCAGCCGGGCACGCCGGCGCATCCAGGAGGCCGATCCGGCCCCCGACAGCGGCGTCGCCGCACAACGAGAGGCCGTCGACGCGTTCTTCGCCGCGGGCCGCGCCGGCGATTTCGACCGCCTGGTGTCGGTGCTCGATCCCGGCATCGTTTTGCGGGGCGATTTCGGCAAGGGCGCCAACGTATTCCGCGCCGAGGGCGCGGCAGCCGTGGCCAAACTCGCCCGCGGCTACGCGGGACCGGAGCGCGAGGTGCGCCCGGCGATTGTCAACGGCGCCGCCGGCGCGGTCATATTCGTTGCCGGGCGGCCCACGGCCATCATGGGATTCGTGGTGCGCGACGGGCTGGTGGCCAGCATCGATGTGCTGGCCGACCCGGACCGGATCGCCAAACTAGACCTGCGCGCCGTGCGCGCCGATCACTGACCGGCGGCCTGCAGCAACTCCATCGCCGAGGAGCGCGACAGCACCCAGCCGCCCTGGTTGACGAACGTGACGTTCTGGGTCACCGGCGACGTCAGCTTGGGACCCGAGACCGCCACGTCGGCCGTCGCGGACCCCGCCGCGGTCGGTTGGATGTTGGAGACGCCGAACGTCAGCGGCAGGTCGCCGTTCTTGGCCGCCTTCTGCAGCTTCTTGTCGGCGACGTGCGCTTCGATCCCGCTGATGCCGCCTTCGACCAGGTTGCTCTTGTTGGAGAACGAAACGCTGGGATCGGCAAGGCTGTTCAGCAGACCGGTCAACTGATTGGCCGTGGGCACGTTTACCGCCTGGGGCGGGTCCATCGGCAACGGCGCGCCAACCGCGATCAGCCGCACCGAGGCCTGCTCACCCGGCGCCGCAACGGACGTGATGCCGGCGGCCGCTCCCCCGATGACGGCCAGCGCTGCCGCACCGCCGGCGAAGAATTTAACGGTTTTCATGGTCCCCCCTTGGGCGGGCACGTGTCGACGGACCGTGCCAATGTGCGTCTTTTCGATTGTTGTTTCGTGTTTGCGCACCGAGACGTTACGACCAGGCCATGTGAACAACCTGTGCGCCCGCTATGTGGGTGCACAGGCCGTTCGGCTTTGCTAGTTCGTCGCGGTGGCGGCCTGTATGAGGGCGATCGCGGCGTCGTGCTGCAGGATCCAGTTGCCACCCTCGTTCACGAACGCGAGGTGCTTTTCGACCGGCCCGGCGAACCTCGGACCCGAGATGGCCACGTCGGCCTGGGCCGCGTTCGGGCCGGCCGGCGCAATGTTCGTGACGGCGAACGTCTCCGGGAAGTTTCCGTTGCGATACGCCTTCCGCAGGTCATGGTCGGCCACGTGGCCCTCGTCCGGAGCGATGCCGTTTTGGACCAGGTTGGTCTTGGTCGTGTAAGACACGCCGGGATCGGTGGCTTGGACGCACAGGTTGGACAACTGGTCCGGGCTCGGCAGTCCCGGCGCCGGCGGCGGATCCTGTGGCAGCGGTGTGGCGGCGGCGGGAGCGACGGACGTCACGCCGACGGCCGCCGCGCCCATCGCTATCGCGCTGATGGCCAAGGACTTCAAGGGTTTCGTTCTCATTGGTCAGGTCCTCCCCCTGGTGAGTAAGAGTTGTGATTCTGCCCCTGGCGCCTGCTGTTCTTGGTCTCGGGCGGGTCACGGTACGGGCACGCTGCCGGCGCTCAGTCGCCCGCCATGGCCTCGCGCAGCGTCTTGGGCCGCAGGTCGGCCCAGTTCTCGTCGACGTAATCCAGGCACGCCGACCGGCTCGCTTCGCCGAAGACCGCGCGCCAGCCGTCCGGGATTTCGGCGAACACGGGCCACAGGCTGTGCTGCTCCTCGCCGTTGACCAACACGTAGAAGGCGCCGTCGTCGTCGTCAAAGGGGTTGGTGCTCATCGCTTCTCCTCGTCGTTCGTTGGGTCCCAGAACCTGCTGACAGCCCAGCGGCACCCAGCACCCGGTCGGACAGCAACCCGAGGCAGCTCAGGTTGGGAAAGCCGGGACCCTGGGTGAGACCGGAAAGGTTGGGCAGGAACAGCTTTGGGGTCACGTCGGTGACGGCCAGGTCGTAGCCGATCGCCTCCTGCAGGCTGTCGGCGGTCAACGGCCCACCCAACCCGAGTTCGAGCAAGTCGAGGGCGTCCTGACCGAACAGCGAGGTGAACCACAGCGGGTCGGCGCCGGAGCCGTCGATGACCAGATCGAAACCGTGGACCGTCTCGAGGTTCTCGCTGCCGCGGTTGGTGGACAGCGTCAGCCGGATCTGCCCGTCGCGGCCCACGGCGTGGGCGACCCGGCCGCGCAGGTGGTGGATGCGGTCGTCGGCCAGCAGCGCCTCCTGCACGTTCGCCGAGAACACCCCGCGGTCGGTGCGCGCCAGCGCGTCGCGGCGCTCGTCCAGCGTCAGGTCAGTCCAGTCGGTGGGGTCGGAAAACAGCGAGTTCTCGAAGAACCCCTCGCCCCGGGTGAACAAGGTCGCCTGCGGCGAGATGACGGTGATGCTGGAAACCCGGTGCCGGAACAGCTCGTTGAGCATCGACGCGGCGGTCTCACCGCCACCGATCACCGCCACCCGCTCGGCACTGATCCGGTCGTCCGCCGCGGCCCGGTCCCAGAACTGGGCGATCGACAGCACGCGCGGATTGCCCGGCAGCAAGGACTTTTCGGCCTGCCCGGGGCCGGTGATCATCAGGGCGTCGGCGTGCACGGTCGTTTCGTGGGTCTGCAGCACCCAGCGGTCGCCGTCGACCGCAAGCCGTTCGACCTCGCCGTGCACCACGTTCAGGCCGACCTGGTCGGCGACCCAGCCGAGGTACTGGCTCCATCGGCGATGGGTCGGCGCCGGACGGCCCCGGTCAATCCACTCGGCGAACGACGCGGTGGCGATCAGGTACGACTGCCAGCTGTAGCGGGTCATCCGCTCGTCGAGCTCGGCGTTGCGCCGCGGCACCAGCGAAGAGCGGTATGGAAACCCGACATCTTTTTCCGGGCTGGTGCCCAGCCGATGCGCGCCGTCGGTCCATCCGCCGCTGGCCTGCCAGTTGGCCGCCACCCCGATGCGTTCGACCGCGACGATGTCGGGGACGTCAACTCCTGTGACGCCCATGTCGCGCAGCGCCGATGCCTTGGCCGCGACGGCCACCGCCTTGGCTCCGGCGCCGAGGATCGCAAGTGTGCTCATTCCGCCATCTCCCGCAGTGTCTCGGTCCAAAGTCCTTGCAGCTCCACGATTTCCGCCTCACCCAGAATGTCAGGCAGCGCCCGCCACTGGGTGGCCAGCACGCGGTCGGCACCGGTCCCGAGGATGCCGGCAACCACGGTCAGTTCGTGGCGCACCGCCTGGTCGGGCTCGGGCACCCGGTCGACCTCGGCCAACAGCTCGCGATCCAGCTCGAGGTCCCCGACGCCGACGTGGAGGTTGCCGAGGTAGTTGAGCAGCAGTTGCGGTTCGGGGAGTTCGCGCAGCCGGCTATCGGGCCGCAGGTAACGCAGCAAGCCGTAATCGATACCGCTGCCGGGGATTCGGGCCAAGTCGGTGGGCCCGTCGGAGTGGATGCGCAACGGGTAGATCGCGCTGAGCAACCCGACGGTGTCGCCGGTATCGGTGTCGATTCCCAATTCCGTGCGGCCGTGTGTCTCCAGCGCCAACAGCGGGGCCGGGGTGTCCTGACCGCGCCGCCGCCGCCACGCGGTCACCGTGCGGGCGGCCGCGGTGATCAGCAGTTCGCCCAGCGGCTGCGCCGCCGACAGCAGCCGCCCGGTGAGCTCTGGCCCGCAGGCCGAGACGCTGACCGCCAAGTCGCCGGCGCGGTCGGTCTGCGGCCGCAACCGGCGGGCGCCGAGCGCCGGATCGGCGCCCCGCAATTCGTCGGCCCAAAAGGCTTCGGTGGTCAGCGTTTCGGCCCGCTCGGCGAGCAAGCGCGACCACTGGCGGTAGGTGGTGTGCTCGCGGACCGGGGCCGGCGTGCGTCCCGCGGCCAGGGCGTGCAGGCCGGCATCGAGCTCGCCCAGCACGATGCGCCAGGAGGCCGGGTCCATCGCCAGCACATGGGCCGTCAGCACCAGCAGCCCGGGCTCGTCTGCTCGGCGCAGCCACACCGCGGACAGCAGCCGACCGGCCTCCGGGTCGAGGCTCTCCACCGCCTTGAGGACATGCTTGGCGACGTCGTTGGTCGGCTCGCCGGCCACCCACGCCTCAGTGAGGATGTCGATGTTCGGTTGTGGGACAAGCGTCATCGCGTCGCGATCCAGCCGGCATCGCAACACCTCGTGTCCGTCGATGACCGCGCGCAGCAGCGCCTCCAGACTGTCTCGGGTGATCGTGTCGGGCAGCCTGATGACTTCGGTCTGCGCGAGCCGTCGGGCATCGCCGTGCTCGTAGAGCCAATGAACGCTGGGCAACACCGGGATCGGTTCGCCGGACTGTTCCGCGCCGTTCGGGGCCGCGTGCCGGGCGGCGTCGGAGTCGATCGCCGCCGCGAGTTCGCGGATGCTGTCGCACTCCACCATCGACCGCGCCCGCAGCGCCAGACCGCGACGGCGGGCGGCCTGCACGACCGACAGGGCCGAGATGCTGTCCAGGCCCAGCTCCAGAAAGCTCGCCGTGACGTCGACGCCGGCGCCGCCCAAGACGTCGGTGAACGCCTGGGCCAGCACGGCCTCGGTCGGCGTATCGGGCGGGACGGCGGGACCATCGACGACATCAATTGCCGCCAAAGCCTTTTCGTCGATCTTGCCGTGCGCGGTCAGCGGCAACTCGTCCACGACGACGATGTGATGAGGCACCAGGTAGCGCGGCAGCCGGTCGAGCAGCATCGCACGCAGTTCGGCCAGCGCCGGCCGGTCGGGCCCGCCCGCCACATAGGCGGTCAGCCGGGGCCCATGGGCGTGGTGGCGGACCATCACGTGGGCGCCGCGCACCCGGTCGTGGCCGCAGAGCACGGCCGCGATCTCGCCGGGCTCGACGCGGAAACCGCGGATCTTGAGCTGGTCGTCGCTGCGCCCGAGGAACTCGAGGCCACCGTCGGGCATGCGGCGCACCACATCTCCGGTGCGGTACATCCGGGCGCCGCGGCCGTTCGGTTCGGCGACGAAACGCGTTGCGGTTTCGGCCGCGCGCCCGAGGTAGCCGCGGGTCAGCTGATCGCCCGCCAGGTACAGCTCGCCCGCAGCCCCGTCGGGTACCGGCCGCAGCCAGGCGTCCAGGACGTAGGCGCGGGTGCTGCGGGTCGGACGCCCGATGGTCGGCCGGGTGTGTTCGCCGATGGCCGCGACGACGGCCTCGACCGTGGTCTCGGTGGGCCCGTAGCAGTTGAAGGCCGTCATCGCCGTTCGGGCGCATTCGGTTTGGATCGCCCGCCACGCGGCGACGCCGAGGGCTTCGCCGCCGAGCGCGAGCACCGCCAGCGGCACCCGACCTAGCAGCCCCGCGTTGTGCAGCTGGCCGAACATTGACGGCGTGGTGTCGATCATGTCCAGCCCGAAGCGGTCGATCACGTCGACCAGCGTCTCGGCGTCACGTTGATGCTCGTCGTCGACGACGTGCACCGAGTGCCCATCGAGCAAGGCCGCCAACGGCTGCCACGCCGCGTCGAAGGTGAACGACCAAGCGTGCGCGATGCGCAGCGGTCGCCCGATGCGCGCGGCGGCGGGCCGAAGGACCCGCTCGATGTGGTCGTCGATGTACGCGGCAAGCGCGCGGTGCGTACCGACGACACCCTTCGGTGCGCCCGTGGTGCCCGAGGTGAATACGGCGTAGGCCGCATGGTCCGGCGGCACCGTGACGGCCCGGTAATCGGCGCTCTCGACGGTCGCATTGGCGACGAAGTCCTCATCGACCACGATCGGAGCCGACGTCTGGCGCAGGATCTCGGCGATCCGCTCGCGCGGCATGCTCGGGTCCAGCGGCACGATCAGACCGCCGGCTTTGAGGACGGCCAGCATGGCGGCCACATAGAGCGGGCCGCGGCGAAGCATGATCGCCACCGGGGTCTCGCCGGCCGCGCCCGCGCGCTGCAGTGCGGCCGCCAGGTGATCGGCAAGCGCGTCGAGCTCACTGTAGGTCAGCCGCCCGTCTTCCCAGCTGACCGCCGTCGAATCGCCTTGCGCGGCGGCGATTTGGGCGAAGCGGGCGTGCACCGCGACCGCCGGCGCCACCGGTAGGTCCACGGCGGCCGGGTCGCGCTCGCCGTCGAGCAGGATGTCGACCTCGCGCAGCGGCCGGTCCCACTTGTCCACCAACCGCTGCACCACCGCCAGCAGCCGATTGCCGAGGTCTTCGGGCGCGGTCGCGCCCAGCGCACCGTCGAGCACCTCGACCAGCACCGTGAGCCCGTCGGCGCTCGGGTGGGCGGCGATGGTCACCGGGAAATGCGACACGCTTTCCAGAGCCACCGGACGGAAGGTCGCGCCGTTTGCGACGAATTCGGAGGCCCCAACGACCTCACCGGGCGGGAAGTTTTCGTACACCAGGAGCGTGTCGAACATCTCACCGACACCGGCGATGGCTCGCAGCTCGGCGTGACCCAGATAGCTGTGGTCCCGCAGCGCGGCGGATTCGCGTTGCAACGCAAGGCATTGCGTTCCGGCGGGCTTGCGCGGGTCCAGGCGGACCCGCAACGGGACGGTGTTGATGAACATGCCGACCATCGATTCGACGCCCGGCAGTTCGCCCGGCCTGCCCGACACGGTCACCCCGAACGTCACGTCGTCGCGGTCGGTGAAGACCGATAGTATTGTCGCCCAGGCCATTTGGATGAGCGTGTTGAGGGTGACACCGCGGGTGCGGGCGGCGTCGGCCAGCGCGGCGGTGGCCTCGGGGTCGAGGCGCAGCGTGGTGCGTCGGGGTACGCCGGCCGCTGGCGGGGTGGCGGTCAGCGCCGGCGAGAGCAGGCTGGGTCCGTCCGTGCCGCCGAGGTGCGCGGCCCACAAGGCGCGGCTGGCCGCGTGGTCCCGGTTGGCCAGCCAGCCGATGTAGTCGCGATACGGCCGCGGCGGTGGCGGCAGCGCGGCGGCGTCTCCCCCGGCCCGATACAGGGCCAGGAGTTCGGACACCAGCAGCGGCAGCGACCACCCGTCGATGACGATGTGGTGCGCGACGATGACCAGATGCCACCGCTGCTCCGGCAATTCGATGAGCAGGAACCGGATGAGCGGGCCGCGACCGACGTCGAAACGGCGTTGGCGCTCTTCGGCTTCCAGCGCCTCGACCTCGTCCGGATCGGCGGACAGGCACCGCCACGGCAGTTCGACGCTGCTCGGTATCACCTGGACGGGCCGGCTGAGGTCGCCGTGGATGAAGCTTGCCCGCAGGTTGGGATGCCGCATCAGCAGCGTCGCGGCGCACTCGCGCAACAACGCGACGTCGAGCGAGCCCACCACGTCGGCGGCCATCGCGATGACGTACGGGTCGGCGCCCGAGCCGTCTTCGGAGGCCAGCGTCGCCATCGAGAACAGCCCCTGCTGCAGGGGGCTGA
Organism: Mycobacterium sp. UM_CSW; assembly: GCF_000455205.1. Lineage (GTDB taxonomy): Bacteria > Actinomycetota > Actinomycetes > Mycobacteriales > Mycobacteriaceae > Mycobacterium. Next base: position 121,781 of record NZ_AUWQ01000002.1, read on the forward strand.
GCGCCATCACGTCCTCGATGGCCGGCCGCGGGTCGGCTCGGGTCACGGCCGATCACCCCAGGACGAGGTCAGGGCCGCCAGCTCGTCGGCGGAAAGCCCCGAGGTGCTCATCGGCGCGTGGGAGCCGCCCTCCTCGGGTTCGGTTTCGGTCGTCGACTTGGCGTCCAGGGCGGCGGCGAGCTCGTGGAGCACGGGATGTTCGAAGATCATCCGCGGGGTCAGCGGCATTCCGGCGTCGCGGGCCCGCGCGGCGACCCGCACGGCGAGGATGCTGTCCCCGCCGAGATTGAAAAATTCGTCGTGGCGCCCGATTTCGGCGGTGTCGAGCATGTCGGCGAGGATCGCCGCTAGCGCGCGCTCCGTGGCGGTGTCGGGCGGTTCGGCCGGGCCCCCGGGCGCCGGCGTCGGTGCGGGTCGCTCGATGTCGGCGACCAACTGGAGTTGACCGTCGTCGGTCCACATGCCGCGCTCGCCGTTGCGGTACAGCCGCGAACCCGGTTGGGCGGCAAACGGATCGGCGACGAAGCGGGTCGCAGTGAGCGACGCCCGCGCCAGCCGGCCGATGACCGCCGGGCCGCCACCGTAGTAGACGTCGCCCACCACCCCGCGCGGGACGGGGTTCAGCCAGGCGTCCAGCAGGAACACCCGAGCGGCCCCGTCGCCCTCGTTGCAGCGGGCCAGTATGCGCTGTCTTTCTTGCGCGTCGGTGATCTGGACGTCGCGCAGCCGTTGATCGGGGTCGTCGGCGAACGCCTCGATGACGCGGATCAGCCACTCGGCGAAGCGTTCCGCGGTGGCGCGCCGGTACAGCTCGGGGCGATAGATGACGTGGCCGCGGTAGCCGTCTTCGGCCGCGAAGAAGTTGACCGACATGTCGGCGTGCGCCACGTCGAAGTCCGGCTCAAGCGCGGTAAACGTGGTGTCGCCGTCGGGTCCGCTGTCGATCACCTGGTCTTGCGGCAACTGTTCGCGAACGTGCACCACCACGTCGAACAGCGGGTTGCGCGAGAGCGACCGGGCGGGCCTGACGGCGTCCACCACTTGGTCGAACGGCAGGTCCTGATGTGCGTACGCGGCCAGCGCCATGTCCCTGGTCCGCTGTAGCAGCTCGCGCAGTGTGGGGTTGCCGCGCAGGTCATTCCGCAACACCACGATGTTGATGAAAAACCCGACGAGGCGGTCCAGGTCGGATTCGTTGCGCCCGGCGACCGGGGTGCCGAGCGGGACGTCCGGGCCGCCGCCGGCCTTGTGCAGCACCACCGCAACGGCGGCCTGCAGGAGCATGAACTCGGTGATGCCGAGCTCGCGGGTCAGGGCGGTCAGCTTGGCGCGGGTCGCGGCGCCGAACCCGAACTCGACGGCAGCACCGGCGCCGGTGAGCGCGGCCGGCCGGGGAAAGTCTGGGCGCAGGCCGTTTTCGTCCGCCAGCCCCTCGAGCTGGCGGGTCCAGTAGTCGCGCTGCGGTCCGGCGATGCCGGCGTTGTCCTCCAGCAGCGCCGCCTGCCACGCGGCGTAGTCGGCGTATTGCACGGGCAGCGGTTCCCACGCGGGGGCTCGGCCGCCGCGGCGGGCGCGGTACGCGGTGAGCAGGTCGGTGAACAGCACCCCGGCGGACCAGTGATCGCCGGCGATGTGGTGCATCACCACAGAAAGGACGTTCCGGTCCGGCGTTCCGAGCACCGCCGCCCGGATCGGCAGGTCGGTCTCCAGGTCGAAGACGTAGCGGCGCTCGGTATCCAGTTGGGCCCCAAGCCATTCCTCGTCGGGCCCGTTGGCGCGGCGCACCGGAACCACGGCGGGCGGGTGGACGATCTGGTGGGGGACGCCGTCGATCTCGCGGTAGGTGGTGCGCAGGATCTCGTGCCGGGTCGCGACGTCGGTGACGGCCGCCGCCAGCGCGTCGGTGTCGCACGGGCCCCGCAACGCCGCCGCGAACGGAATGTTGTTGACGGCGTTGGGCCCGTCGAAGCGATAGGTGAACCAGCTGCGCAGCTGCGACGACGAGAGCGGAACCGGCCCGCTGCGGTCCAGCGCGGTCAGCCTTGGCCGCGCCGACGCCTGATCCGTGGCGTCGATGTGCGCGGCTAGCCGCGCCACCGTCGCGAGTTCGAAAACCTCGCGCACGCCGACGTCGACGCCGAACGCGTTACGGACCGACGCGACCAACTTCGTCGCGAGCAGCGAGTGGCCGCCCAGGTCGAAGAACGAGTCGTCGGCGCCAACCCGGTCGCGGTCGAGCAACTCGGCGAACAGTTCGGCAACGCGCCGCTCCGTGGCCGATGCCGGTTCGCGGAACTCCGCACCGGAACTCACCTCCGGCGTTGGCAGCGCGGCACGGTCGATCTTGCCGTGCGCGGTGATCGGGATCTCGTCGAGCACAACGTATGCCGCCGGGACCATGTATTCGGGCAGCGCCGCGGTGACGCGGGCCCGGATGCGGTCGAGGTCGACCTCGGACGTTTCCGCGGCGGGCGTCACATAGCCAACCAGGCTCTTGCCGAGTCCCGGCAGGTCGCTGACGACCACGACCGCCTGCCCGACCGTCGGGTCGACCGAGATGGCCGCGGCGACGTCACCCAGTTCGATCCGGAAGCCGCGGATCTTGACCTGTTCGTCGGCGCGGCCCACGAACTCGACGTCACCGTCCGCGTTGCGGCGCGCCAGGTCCCCGGTGCGGTACATCCGGGCGCCGGGATTGAACGGATCGGCCACGAACCGCTCGGCGGTCAACCGGGCGCGGCGATGGTATCCGTGCGCCAGATGCGGCCCGCCGAGGTAGATCTCGCCGATCACGCCGACGGGCACCGGTCGCAGCGAATCGTCGAGTAGGTGCATCGTCGTGTTGATTTTGGGCCGGCCGATGGGCACGATGCGGGTGCCTTGCGGGCCTTCGACCTTGAACCGGCTGGCATTGATCACGGTTTCGGTCGGACCGTAGAAATTGTGCAGCAGCGCGTCGAATGTCGCGTGGAACTTGTCGGCCACCTCGCCGGGGAGCGGCTCGCCGCCGATGGGCACCCGCTGCAACGTCCGCCACTGGTTGACGCCGGGCAGCGACAGGAACAGGCCGAGCAGCGAGGGCACGAAATGCATTGCCGTGATTCCCTCGTCGCGCAGCAGGTCGGTCAGGTAGCCGATGTCGTTGAGCCCGCCGGGGCGCGGGATCACCATTCGCGACCCGCAGGCCAGCGTGCCGAAGATCTCGGCGATCGACACGTCGAAGCTTGGCGAGGCGACCTGCAGCAGCCGGTCGGTGTGGTCCACCCCGTACTCGCCCTTGAACCAGACGAAGTATTCGGCGACGGGACGGTGCGGCACCGCAACGCCTTTGGGCAACCCGGTGGTGCCCGACGTGTAGATCAGGTACGCGGTGTTTTCCGGCCGCAGCGGCCGAACCCGGTCCGCGTCGGTGGGGTCGTCGGCGCGGTACGCCGCGAGGTCGGCCACCGGCTCGCGCAGCACCAGCTTCGCGTCGCAGTCGTCGAGGATGAACTCGAGTCGGTCCCGCGGATAGCTGGGGTCCACCGGTACGTATACCGCACCGGACTTGGCGATGCCGACCGCGGTGACGACCAGGTCCGGCGACTTGTCGAGCAGCACGGCCACGCGGTCCTCGCTGCCGATCCCCTTCTCGATCAGCCAGTGCGCCAACCGGTTTGCCGCCTCATTGATGTCGCGGTAGGTGAACCGGCGGCCTTCGTAGGCTACGGCGACGGCGTCGGGGGTCCGCGCGGCCTGCTCGGAGACCAGGTCGGCGAGGGTTTTGGGGGCGGTCTGGAACGCCTCGCCGTGCGACACCTCACGCAGCCAGGCGGCGTCGGCCTCGTCCAGCAGCGCCAGCCCGGCCAGCGGCCGGTCCGGTGCGGCCAGTGCGTCGTCCAGCAGCACGGCGAAGTGATGCAGCATCTGGCGCACCAGCGCTGGGTCGAGGATCTCCAGCAGGTGTTCGGCCTCCACCAGCGCACCGGTGCCGTCGAACTCGACCATGAAGCCCAGCGGCAGCTGGGTGAGGTTGCTGCGCAGGCCGTAGCGCTCGCACTCGACGCCGGGCGGGCGGAACCCGCCGTCCGGCTCGCGGAATCCGAAGCTGACCCGGGTCATCCGTTCCGCGCCGTGGCGGCGATCGGGGTTCAGTTCACGCACGGCACGATCGAGGCCGAGCCGTTGGTGCGCAAACGCTCCGGTTGCCACGTCGCGCGTCGACTTGAGCAACTCGCGAAAGCTCATCGCCGGCCGTGGTCGCAGCCGCAGCGCCACGGTGTTGCCGAAATAGCCGATGGCGTCGTCGGTTCCGGCGCCGCGGTTGAGCACCGGTGCGGCCACCAGGAAGTCGTCGCTGTGGGTGTAGCGATGCATGAGGGCGCCGAAGGCGGCCAGCAGCACCATGTATGGAGTGCAGCCGGTGTCGCGCGCCATCGCGATCACCCGCTGGGCGGTGTCGCCGGACAGCCGGAGTTCGCTGCGGGCGGCCCGCCAGTTGGTCGGCATGGTCGTCCCGGCCGGGCCGGGGAGCTCCAGCGGCTCGGGCGGGTCGGCCATGACGGCGCGCCAGTAGTCGAGATCGGCGTTGGTGGTGTCGGGCACTGACCCCGCCGCCGGCGCCGAGGTGTGGCGGTAGGGCGCCAGCTCGGCGCCCTCGTAGGCATTGGTGAGGTCGCGGAAGAACACCCGCCACGAGCCGTCGTCCCAGGCGATGTGGTGGGCCACCAACAGCAGCACGTGCTCGTCGGCGGCGATGCGCACGGCGGTGATCCGCAGCGGCGCGTCTTTGGAAAGGTCGAAGGGGGTGGAGAATTCGCGCTGGGCGAGCACCTCGAGCCGAAGGCGGCGCGCGTGTTCCGACAGGTCGGTCAGGTCGTGTTGTGCCCAGCCCGGGCGGAGATCGTCTTGCACGGTCGGCCGCGGGGTGCCGTCCTCGCCGACGGCGTAGGTGGTGCGCAGGATCGGGTGCCGGCGGGCGACCGCGTCGACGGCGTCGTGCAGCCGCGCGAGGTCGATGTCGCCGGTGATGCGGTAGGAGACGCACACATTGAGCAGCGCGCCGCTGGGATCGGCCAGGTGTACGAACCACATCCGGGCCTGGCCGTCGGAGAGCTGGTCGTCGGCGGGAGCCTCGACCTCCCCGGTGTCGGCCGAGAGGCCGCGGTCGGCGAGCCGGCGCCGAAGCAGTTCCAGGCGGGCGCCGGTGTCGGCGATGTCAGTCACGCACTGTGTCCATCTTTTGGGTCCACCTTCTGTGCTGGGCCGGAGCGCTCGTCGGCGACCTCGAGTTGTTCGACAAGTTCGGCGCCGGTGATATCGCCCATCAGTGTCGCCAGCGACACCGTTCGGCCGATCGCCGAGTTGAGGCGCTTGCGCAGGTCCAGCGCCAGCATCGAGTCGACGCCCAGGTCGAAAAGCGATTCGCCGAGGTTCAATTCGCCGGCGCGTTCGATCCCGAGGACGGCCGCCAACTGGCTGCGCACCGCCTCGACGACCGGAAGCTTTGCGGCGTTGCGAGGTTCGGCCGGTTCGGACCGCCTGGCGCCCAGGAATATTCGCAGCCGGGCCGCGTCGGCCGCGAACACCAGCGGGTCGTCGTGCCAATCGCGCAGGCTGGCCTCGATCGCGTCCCGTGGCGTCATCGGCCGCAGGCCCGAACGCTCGATGTTTTCCACCTCGGCCGCATCCAGGATGCCCCGGCCCGACTCACCGCCGGACGACGGCTGCCACAGGCCCCACCGCACCGAAACGCAGTGCCGGCCCGCGGCGCGCAGTTCGGCGGCCATGTGGTCCAGCAGGCGGTTGGCCGCCGAGTAGGCGGCGTGTCCGCGTCCGCCCCACAGCCCGGACACCGACGAGCACAACAGCATGCGCGCGCCGGCACGCACCGGCCACAGTTCGGCGAGGTGGGCCAGTCCGGTGACTTTGGCGGTGAAGGCCTCGGCGAGGGCGGCCTCCGTGAGAACGGCGCCCGCGCGGAAGCCGGCGCTGCCCGCCGCGTGCACGATCAGCGACGCACCGGCGGCTCCGTATCTCGCTGCGGTGAGCGCCAATTGGGCTCGATCGGTGATGTCGCAGGGCGCGGGCTCCAGCTCGGTGCTGTATTCGGCCGCCAAGGCCTTCAGCACTCCGGGATCCGCGCTGCGGCGGCTCACCAGGACGATGCGCCGTGCGCCGTGCTCGGCGAGATAGCGGGCGTAGTGCAGACCGATGGCACCGGCACCACCGGTGATGACCACGTCGTCGAGCAGCCCGGAGTCGAGTGGCCAGTGCGCAGCGGTGGCCGCGTCGCGGAACGAGCGCTCGAACAGCGCGCGCCCGCGCAGCGCGAGTTCGCCGGCGCCGGACAGCACGGCGTCGACGGCGGTGGAGCCGGAGGCGGGCGTCAGCTCCCACGACGGCAGATCGAGGTGGGTGAAAGTTCGTTCGGGGTGGTCGAATCCGGCGCTGCGGTGCATCGCGGCCAACGCCGCGTGGCCGGCCGACGATGCGTCGCGCGGGCCGACGCGGTCGGCGGCGACGGTGAGCAGGCAGACGGTGTGGCAGCGGGCGCCCGGCGCGTTCGCGTAGTCGAGCAGGCCGGCCGCGGCCAGGCCCGTGAGCGCCTCGGCGCCCCGCTGCGCGCCGGCACCGTCGATGGCCGGCGCGATCACCGCGACGATTTCGGCGTCCCGCGGTTCGCTGAGCTCGGCGGCTGGGTGCGACTCGATCGCCGCGCGCAGCGGTCGGGCCACCGGGCTTTCGGCGCCAATGCTGATCACCGCGATTCGCGTGAGCGGCCCCGGTGCGGGCAATACCGCCCGCCGCCAGTGCTCCATCACGATGTCGGGCGCTCCGGCTGCCGTCACGGGTGCCAGCGGGGCCGGGTGCGCCCACATCGGGATAGCGCGCATCGGAGCGTTCGGAAACCCTTGTAGGCCAACGTCGCCGGGGGTCGGGACGCCCAGGTAGTCGCCCCAGGTGTAACCGGGGTCGGCGACGGCGGCGCTGAGGATGTTCGCCGACAGCGCCTCGAGCACCGGCTCGTCACGCTGGCCCGAACCGACCAGCACCGCGGGGCCGTCCAGTGCGTCCGCCTCGAAGGTCTGGCCGATCGTGAACAGCAGCGCCGGATGGGCCGACAACTCGACGAAGGACCCCGCGCCGCAACGGATCGCCGAGGCGAATGCGCGGTCCAATCGCACCGTGTTGCGCAGGTTGGCATACCAGTAGTCACCGAATGGCTCGTCGGGTGTCACCACGTCGCCAGTCGCGCCGCCGATGAATTGCACCGGGGACTCTAGGAATTCGGAGGCGGGCAGTCGCGCGACGAACTCGTCGCGCAGCGGCTCGAGCACGCTGGTGTGCCCCGGGAAGCCCGCGGTGATCTCGCGGGCGAACTGACCGCGCGCGCGCACCGCGTCGGCGACCGCCAGCACCGCGTCGCGTTCGCCCGACACCGCCACGGTGGATGCCGAGTGCACCACGGCCAGCTCCACCCAGCCGTCGGCCGCCGCGATGAGCGCGCCGGCCGCGTCGGCGCTGACGCCTAGCGTGGCCATCGCGTAGCGACCCGGAAGGCGGTCCACCACGGCGGCCCGGGCGGCGACGACGGCGACGGCGTCCGGCAAAGTCATGGCGCCGGCGACGAAGGCCGCGGCGACCTCACCGAGGCTCTGGCCGATGGTGAGGTCGGCAAGCACGCCGCACGACCGCCACACCTCCGCCAGCGCGACCGCATGGACGAATTGCGCGCCCTGTACCTCGATTTCGGAGAAGGCCTGCGGCTCGTCCCCGACCGTCAGGTAGCGCAGCGGTGATACGTGGCCGGCGGCCTCGAAGGCCGCGACGCAGTCATCGGCTGCCGCCCGATAGGTCGGCAGCGCCCGGTACGCGACGGCGCCCATGCCCGGCCAGTGCACACCCTGACCGGGGACCACAAAGGCCTGCCGCGGCGCGGAATCCACCGCGGAACGCGCGACCAGCGGATGCTCGCGCCCCGCGGCCAGCGCCCGCAGCCCACCGACGAGCTCCGCCCGGTCGGCGGCGCTCAGCACCGCGCGGTGTCGGCGCACCCGCCGGGTCTGCAGCAGCTGACGGCCCACCTGGTCCACGGTCGTTTCCGGACAGCGCTCGAGGTAGTCGGCGATCGCGCCGGCGTCCTCGCGCACGAGATCGTCGGCGTGCGCGCTGAGGAGCACCGGGACGCGACCGTTGGGCAGTCGGTTAAGGGGCATTGGGCGACCCGTTATCCGGCATCGAGACGATCACATGGGTATTGGTGCCGCTCATCCCGAACGCGGATACCGCCGCGGTTCGCCATCCGTCGACGGCCCGCCACGGTGTCAGCTTGTCGGCTAGCCGCAAACCCTGCTTCTCCCAGTCGATTTCGCGGCTGGGTTCGTCGACGTGCAGCGTCGGGGGAACGGCGGCGTGCTCGGCGGACAGGATGACCTTGGCGAGGCCCAGCGCGCCGGCGGCCGCTTGCGCATGACCGATGTTCGACTTGACCGAGCCCAAGAGCGGTCCGCGCCCGGGCGGCGCGGTCCCGTAACTGGCCGCGAGTGAGCACAATTCCGTCCGGTCACCGAGCCGGGTGCCGGTGGCGTGCCCCTCGACCATCCCGACGTCGACGGGCTCGACGCCGGCCTGCGCGATGGCGCGCCGAAACAATCGCAGCTGCGCGGCGCCGCTGGGCGCCATCAGGCCGTCGCTGCGTCCGTCGGAGTTCAGGCAACTGGCCCGCACCTCGGCGAGGATGCGACGCCCGTCGGCCACCGCGCGGGACCGGCGCTGAAGCACGAACATGGCCGCGCCCTCGGCCCAGACGGTTCCGCTGGCGAGCGCGCTGTAGGGCCGGCAATGGCCGTCGTCGGACAGCGCGTGCTTTTTGGAGAATTCGACGAAATAGCCCGGGGTGCCCATCACGCACACCGCGCCGGCGAGCGCGAGGTCGCAGTCGCCGGCCCGGATCGCCTGGACCGCGGTGTGAAACGCCGCGAGCGCCGACGAGCAGGCGGTGTCTATCGTCAGCGCCGGCCCGGCCAGGTCCAGCGTGTAGGCGATGCGCCCCGAGATGACGCCCAGCGACGTCCCGGTGATCAGATGCCCGCTGTGGTCGGAGAATTCGGAAAGGGCAGGGCCATATTCCAGCGCGGACGCGCCGACGTAGCAGCCCACATCGTGGCCGGTGAGGTCGTCGGGGTTGATGCCGCTGTTCTCCACGCTCCGCCACGCCACCCGCAGCCCGACCCGCTGCTGGGGGTCCATGGCCGTCGCTTCCCGTCGTGAGATGCCGAAGAACTCCGGGTCGAATGTCGTTGCAGTCGAGAGGAATCCACCAAGGTCGCGGATGGGTTTGAAGCCGTCCCGCCGCGACCCGTCGAACAGCTCGCGAAGCGCCCAGCCCCGATCGGTGGGGAACGGGCCGAGCGCCTCGCGCTGCTCGGACAGCAACGCCCAGAAGTCGTCGGCGGTTTCCACGCCGGCGGGCGCCTCGAGGGCGAACCCGACAATCACGACCGGGTCGTTATCGGACATCGGCGCTCACCATCCGGGCCACCGCGTCAAGGTGATCGTCGAGGTAGAAGTGGCCACCCTCGAATTCCGACACCGCGAATCGGCCGGACGTGTGGGTTTCCCAGCGCGCCAAGGTTTCCCGGCTGATCCGTCGATCGCGATCGCCACCGATCGCGTGAATGTCGGCGGCGATGCGCACGTCGGGGCGGCACGAGTAGGCGTTCAGGGCCCGGTAGTCGGCCTGCACCGCCTGCACCAGCAGTTCGATGAATTCCTCGTCGTCAAGCAGCTCGGGGTCGGTGCCGCCGAGATCGATCATGTCCGCCAGCACGCCGCTGTCGCTGGTCGGCAGAGGTCCGTAGGCTTCGACCGTCGAAGGGGCCTGCCCGGCCGAGGCCCACAGGACGCGCACCGGCACGCCATTGCGTTCGGCGACCCGGGCGAACTCGAACGCCACAACGGCCCCCATGCAATGCCCGAACAGGCTCAGCGGAGCCACCGAGCTCCAGTCGCCCGCCTCGAACAACTCGAGGGCGAGCGCGTCAATGCTCTCGGCCGCGGGGTGGTTCCGCCGGTCGGCCCGCTGCGGGTACTGCACCACGAAGGCGTCGACGTCGTTCGCCGACAACGCTTTCGCCAGCGACCGATACGCCGCCGCGGCGCCGCCGGCATGTGGGAACACGACCACCGAGCCGCGGGCCGTGGCGGCGGTAAACCGCTTCACCCACGGCTTGAACTCGCGCCGTGCCGGCGCGGGGGCGGCGTCGAGCGCGGACAACACGTCGGCGCTCGACATGTCCGCGATCTCCAGATACACGTCGGCCACCCGCTCGAGCCGGTCGCCGTTCGCCTCCCGGCCGGTCAGCAAGTCGGCCAGCGTGGCGACGGTCCGGGCGGCAAAGACGTCGGCGACCATCAGGCTCGGCGAGTCGAGCCACTGGCGGATGCCGACAACGGCCTGCGTCGCAAGGACGGAATCACCGCCGAGCGAGAAGAAGTCGTCGTGCACACCCACCGCATCGGTGTCCCGGTCGAGCAGGTCCGCGATGATGTGGCACAGCGCGCGTTCCAGTTGCGAGCGCGGGCCCTGATAGGGCGCGGACACGTCGCCGGAGTCGACCGCATCGGCCAGCTGACGACCGACGGCGCGCCGGTCGATCTTGCCGCCGTCGGTGAACGGGATGCGGTCGGTCAGCGATATGTGCTGCGGAACCATGTGCGCGGGAACGAGATCGGCCAGAAGCTGGCGTATTCGCGGCGCGGTCAACGCGTCGTCGTCGAGGCGGACAGCGGCGGCCAGCACGTCGGTGCCACCGGAGCCGGGCACCAGGGCGGCCACGGCCGCTCGCACCCCGGGCACCCGGCGCAGCGCCGCCTCGATCTCGCCGAGCTCGACGCGATACCCGCTGACCTTGATCCGGTGATCGGCGCGGCCGACGAACTCGAGGGTGCCGTCCGGCCAATAGCGCGCCAGATCGCCGGTGCGATACCAGGTTCGGCCGTCGTGGACGACGAAGCGCTCGGCGGTCAGCTCGGGGCGCCCGCGATAGCCCCGGGCGATGCCGCGGCCGGACACCCACAGCTCACCTGCGACCCAGTCGGGACAGTCGGCGCCGGTGTCACCGACGACACGGCAGGCGATGTTGGGGAACGGCTTGCCGTACGGCACCGCCGTCCAGTTCTCGGGCATGTCGGCGTCGACCTCGAAAATGGTTGCGTGGACCGCCGTTTCGGTTGCGCCCCCCAACCCGGCGAAGCGCATGTGCGGCGCCCGCGCCTGCAGCCGGCGAGCCAGGCCGGGGCGCACCCAGTCGCCGCCGGTGGCCACCACCCGCAGCGACGACAGGTTGCCCGCCTGGACCTCGACCAACATCTCCAGCCAGCCCGGCAGGAAGTTCAGCACCGTGACCTGGTGGGTGTCGATCAGCCGGGCCCACGCGTCCGGATCGCGTCGCTGCGCCTCGTCGACCACGACGATCGCGCCGCCGGCCCGCAGGGTTGCGAAGACGTCGAGCACCGACAGGTCGCATTCCAGCGTCGAAAGGGCAAGGCAACGGTCCGCCGCGCCGATCTCGAAGTGGCGGCTGAGGAATTCGACGGTGTTCATCGCGCCGTCATGCGTCAGCTCGACACCCTTGGGCTCCCCCGTGGAGCCCGACGTGAACAACACATAGGCGAGCTCGGCGGGATCCGTTCTGGCGAAGGGAAAGTCAACGATGGCGGGCGGCTCGCGGAGCACGTCGGCGATCACCAACGCGGGGACGGGCAGCGACAGCGGCTGCCCGCCGCACACCAGGGCCAGCCGCACCCCACCGGTGTGCAGGATGCGCTCCGCGCGGTCGCGTGGTTGGTCGACGCCGATGGGCAGGTACACGCCGCCGGCGGCTAGGATGCCCAGCAGCGCGGGCAGCTGTTCGGCGGTCTTCGGACCCATCACCGCGACGGTGTCGCCGTCGCGGATTCCCGCCGCCCGCAACGCCGCGGCCAGCGCCAGCGCCTGGTCGCGTAGCTGCGCGTAGGTGAGGTCGCCGGAGCTCGCGAACACGGCTGGCGCGTCGGGTTGTTGCTCGGCCCGCCGGAAGAACCCGTCGTGCAGAGCCTCCCCGCTTGGCGGGGCGCTGCGGCCGTTGACCGCCTCGCGCACCGCGCGTTGCGCGTCCGGCAGCGCCGGCAAAGCGGCGGCGTCCCACGCGTCGTCGCTGGACGCCAGCCGCAGCAGTTCGTCGATGTGGTGGGCGAACATCGCGTCGATGACGCCCGGCGCGAAGACACCGTCGCGCACGTCCCAGTTCACCAGAACGCCGCCGTCGAACTCGGTGACCTGCGCGTCGAGCAGCACTTGCGGGCCCTGGGAAATGATCCAGGCGGGTGCGCCGAATTGCCTTGCGACATCCGCGCTGAACAGTTCCCCGAGGCCAAGCGCGCTGGTGAAGACGACCGGCGCCAGGACCTGGGTGCCGCGGTGGCGGCTGAGGTCGCGCAGCACGGACAACCCGGGATAGGAGGAATGGGCGGCGGCCGCCCGCATCGCATCCTGCACCGCCCGCGCCCGCGCGGCCGGAGTGTCGGCGTCTGTCAGGTCGACATCGAGCAGCAGCGAGGAGGTGAAGTCGCCGACCAGCTTCTCGACGTCGGGGTGCAGCGCCTGGCGCCCGAACAGCGGGACATTCAGCAGGAACCGCGGCGAGGACCAGCGGGCCAGCGCGTCGGCGAACGCCGCGGCAAGCGTCATGGCCGGGGTGATGCCGCGGGCTCGGGCGCGGGCAAACAGCGCGTCGCGGGTCGCCGGGTCCAGCCAATGCCAGCGACGGGTGCTGGTGCGTGAGCCCCGCCCGCCCGTCGACGGCGGCGCGGGCGGATCCGGCAGGTCGGGAATGCGCCGGGCCCACCAATCCCGGTCGGCGTCGCGCTGCGGCTGGGGTTGCGCCTCCTGCCGCGCGACGGCCCGGCGGTATTCACGGTAGGTGTAACCCAATTCGGGCAGTTCCCGGCCGAGGTATAGGGCGGCCAGGTCGGCCATCAACGTGCGGTAGCTCATCGCGTCGGCGGCCTGCATGTCCAGGTCGACGTGCAGCCGGGACCGCCCGTCGGGCAGCAGCGTCACCGCGAGTTCGAACACCGCACCGTCGAGCTGCTGGTGCGATTTGGCCTCGCGCAGGGCCGCCAGGCGCAGCTCGACCGGGTCCCGCTGGTCGCGCAGGTCCACCACCGAGACGGGGAAGTCCCCGCACTCGTCGGCCGCGGCGATGCGCTGCGTGCCGTCGGCTGAGAACCGCACCCGCAGCATCGGATGGCGAAGGGCCAGCCGGTTGGCCGCCGCCCGCAGCCGGTCCGGGTCGATCGGGCCGCCGTCGAACTCGACGTACAGGTGACCTGCGACGCCACCCAACTGCTGGTTGTCCTGGCGGCCGACCCACATCGCGTGTTGCATCGGCGCCAGCGGGAAGGGCTCGCCCTCCCCCGACGGTTCGGCGTCGGCGGGCAGGGGCGGTTCGTCGGCGGCCGGGCGGGCCGTCACCAGCTCGGACCAGGCCTCGATCGTCGGCGCCGCGGCCAGGGCGGCGAAATCGACGGCGATGCCCTGACGGCGCCACCGACCGGCGAGCGTCATCATCCGGATGGAGTCCAGGCCCTGGCCGATGAGGTTGCTACCTGGGTGAATCGCGTCGGCGCGGACGCCGAGCAGCTCGGCGACCTCCGCGCGGATGTCCTCCGAGCACGCCGGGGCACGCACCACGAATCCTCCCTGAATTAGCAAAGGCTGCCCTAAGTTGTTTGGTTACCCTATCCTCATCCGTGGCGCCGCCGCTACCACCCCCCGAGCCCGAGGAGACCGATGGTCCCGAACCCCACGCGACCTTCGGCGGGCCTAGAGGGATTCGTGCCGTTCCCGGCCGACCGGGCCGCGTCGTATCGCGCGGCGGGCTACTGGACGGGACGCGCCCTGGACACGATCCTCACCGACGCGGCGCGCCGCTGGCCGAACCGGACCGCGGTCGTCGACGCAGGGGCCGACGCCGTATACACCTACGCGGAACTCGACGAGCGGGTCACCCGCGCGGCAACCGGGCTGCGCGCGCTGGGCGTGGCGCCCGGCGACCGGGTCCTGCTCCAGCTGCCGAACGGCCGCGAATTCGCCGCGGCGCTGTTCGGGCTGCTGCGGGCCGGCGCGATCCCGGTGATGTGCCTTCCCGCTCACCGGGCCGCCGAATTGGGCCACTTCGCCGCCGTCAGCGAGGCGACAGCCCTCGTGATAGCCGATGCCGCAAGCGGTTTCGACTACCCCGCGATGGCGGGCGAGCTCGTCGATGCGCACCCGGCGCTCAGGCATGTGATCGTCGACGGCGACCCCGGGAAGTTCACGGGGTGGACGCAACTGTGCGAACAAGGCAACGTCCACTTGCCGGCCCCGCCGGCCGACCCGGCAATGCCTGCGCTGCTGCTGGTTTCGGGCGGCACCACGGGCACCCCCAAGCTGATCCCCCGCACCCACGACGACTACGTGTTCAACGCGACGGCCAGCGCCGAGGTCTGCCGGCTGACGGCGGACGACGTCTATCTCTCGGTGCTGCCCGCGGGCCACAACTTCCCGCTGGCCTGTCCCGGCCTGCTGGGCGCGATGTCGGTCGGCGCCACGACGGTGTTCGACGCCGATCCCAGCCCGGAGGCCGCCTTTGCCGCGATCGCGCGCCACTGCGTGACCGTGACGGCCCTGGTGCCGGCCCTGGCCAGGCTGTGGGCCGAGGCCTGTGAATGGGAGCCGGTGACTCCGAAGTCGTTGCGGCTCTTGCAGATTGGCGGAGCGAGGCTGGAGCCGACGGACGCCCGCCTGGTGCGCGCCACGCTGACACCGGGCGTGCAGCAGGTGTTCGGGATGGCCGAGGGGCTGCTCTGCTACACCCGGCCGGACGATCCCCCGGAAGTCGTCGAGAACACCCAGGGCCGTCCGCTGTGTGCGGCCGACGAGTTGCGCATCGTCGACGGGGCCGGCCGGCCGGTGGCGCCCGGTGAGGAGGGCGAGCTGCTGGTGCGCGGGCCGTACACGCTCAACGGCTACTTCCGCGCCGAACGCGACAACGAGCGCTGCTTCGATCCCGACGGCTTCTACCGCAGCGGTGATGTCGTCCGCCGCAGGGACGACGGCTACCTGGTGGTCACCGGCCGGATCAAGGACGTCATCTGTCGCGCCGGCGAGACGATCGCGGCGGCCGAACTCGAAGAGCACATGCTGAGCCATCCCGCGATCCGTTCGGCTGCGGCGGTTGCGTTGCCCGACCCGTACCTGGGCGAAAAGATCTGCGCGGCGGTTGTTTTCGACCGGGACCAGTTGACCCTCGCCGAGCTCAACGCCCACCTCGACGGGCGTGGCGTCGCCGCCCACACCCGGCCCGACGTGCTGGTCGCGCTGGCGGCGCTGCCCACGACGCCGATCGGCAAGATCGACAAGAAGGCGATCGTGCGGTCAATCGACAACGGCTAGCGTCCGCTAAGCGTCAGCGTCCCTTCGGTTTTGAGGACCTTGTTGGCGGTGATCCGTTCGGTCTTGCGGGCTTCCCGCTCGAGGTAGCGCTGCTTGGATTCGTCGAATTTGTCGCTGGCCACTTCGAGTTCCTTGATCAGCACCCCGAGATCGTCGCGCATCCGGGCCGCCTCGCCGGTGAAGTCATCGCGCTCGAAGATGCGCCATTTCTTCAATACCGGCATGACCACCTCGTCGAGATGGATGCGCGGGTCGTAGACGCCGCCGACCGCGATGATCACGGCCTTGCGCCGAAACTCCGGCACGGTGAACCCGGGCATCTTGAAGTTGCGCAGGATCCGGTGCACCGAGCGCATCGCCTGGTTGGGCGCGATGTCCAGACCGGCGGCACTGACGTCCCGGTAGAAGATCATGTGCAGGTTCTCGTCGTGCGACACCTGGGCCATCAGCTGTTCCGCGATGGTGTCGCCGGCGATTTTGCCCGTGTTGCGGTGTGCGACGCGGGTGGCCAACTCCTGAAACGACACATACATCACCGAGTCGAACAGGCTGTCAGCGAACATGTCACCCTGGTGGTTCTGGCCGGGGCTGAACCCTCGAGTCATTTGCTCCAACCGGAGCTTCTCCAGCTCTACCGGGTCGACCGCGCGGGTGACCACCAGGTAGTCGCGCAGCGCCGTGCTGTGCCTGTTCTCCTCGGCGGTCCAGCGGTTCACCCACTGTCCCCACGGGCCGTCCATGGTGAAGTTCATCGCGATCTCGCGGTGATAGGACGGCAAATTGTCCTCGGTCAGCAGGTTTTGCACCATCGCGACCTGCGCCACGTCGGACATCCGGCTCTGTCCCGGCTCCCAGTCCTGGCCATCCAGCGCGTAGAAGTTCTTGCCGTCTGACCACGGGATGTAGTCGTGCGGGTTCCACTCCTTGAACAGCGAGAGGTGGCGGTCGAGCAATTTTTCGACCACGGGTTCTAGCTCGCGAAGTAGCTGCAAGTTGGTCAAGCCGTCGGACACGGAGCCCTCCCAGTTATGTGTTGCGATCAGTAACACTGAATTTAGTGTGTCATGCAGTTACACAAAGATGACACGCCGGGAAAAGGCGAAATAGGGCCAAAGGTCCCATGGCGGGGAGAGCCGCGACACACCGAGGAAGGGGGCCGGCCGCGGGAAAGCGGCCTCGGAAGCTAGTGCCGGGGAATCAGGTAAGGCGCGAGCGTGGACAGCTTCTCGCAGGTCTCCTCGAACTCGCGCTCGGGCTCGGACTCTTCGATGATGCCCGCGCCGGCGCGCAACCACGTCTTGCCGTCGCATTCGTAGGCCGCGCGCAGCGTCAGCGCCGCATCCAGGCCGCCGTCGGCCGAAACCATCACCACGGCACCGGAATAGAGGCCGCGGGGTCCTTCGTCGAGCCGCAGGATGGCCTCGACGCCGGCCGCCTTCGGGATGCCGGAGGCCGTGACGGCCGGAAAGAGCGCCTCCAGCGCGTCCATCCGGTCCCTCGACGCGTCCAGGCGGGCGCTGACCGTCGAGCCGAGGTGCTGCACGCTCCCCCGCTCCCGCACGGTCATGAAGTCGCTGACGACCGAGGTCCCCGGCTCGGCGATCTCGGATATCTCCTGCAGCGAGCTGCGTACCGAAATGGCGTGCTCGACAATCTCTTTGGAGTTCGACTCCAATTCGTCGCGGGCCTGGCGATCATGCGCCGCGCCACGACCGAGCGCGCGCGTCCCGGCCAGCGGCTCGGTCACCACCGTCCCGTCGTGTTGAACGGCCGCGACGAGTTCGGGGCTGTAACCCACGGCACGCATGCCGCCGAGCCGCAACAAGAAGGACCGCACCGGTGTGTTGTGCCGGCGGCCCAGCCGGTAGGTGGACGGAAAGTCAAGCGGGAAGGGCACTTCAACGCAGCGCGACAGGATCACCTTGTGGTACTCGCCGTTGGCGATCTCGCGGACGGCCGCCGCCACTCGGGTGCGGTAGCCCGACGGGTCGTCGCTCAAGTCAATGGTGCGGGCGTCCGGCACGCCGGCCATGCCGTCGCTCAACAAGCCGCGCACCGCCTCGGCGTGCGCGACGTCGGCACCGTGCAGGCGAACGCCCTCCTCGCTCACCACGAAGCGGGTGCGGGGCCAAAACAGCCGCGCCAACGGCGTCTGCGGCGCCAGCCGCTGCTGCAGCCCGTAGCGGTAGACGCCGAATTCAAAGGCGACCCAACCGAACAGCTGGTCGGTTTCGAGCAGCAGCCGGTCGATGGCTTCTCCCAGCACGGGCCCGGGCCGTCCGGACCACTGTTGCCGCCGGGTGGTGCCGTCGCGGATCACCCGCAGCTCGTCGCTGTCCAGCTCCACCATCGCCTGCACACCGCTGGCCAGAACCCATTGCCCGTTGCGCTCGTAGAGGAGGTACTCCTCGCCCGAGCGCTCGGGCAGCGCGGCGGCCAGCTGGGCCGCGAGGTCAGCCGGATCGATGCCGGGAATTAAGGGAATCAGCGGTGACGCGGAGCCGGCGGGATTCGTCTCGACGCTGAGCTCGGTCACGGTTAGTAAATGTAGCCTAACCTATGTAAGCCTGCGCAACCCCTCCCCTTGGCCGGCGCGGACCCGTCGGATCGGTCGTCACGCCCCGGCCGAGACACCGCCACGCCCATGCACACAGTCAATCCCCAGAAAAGTCACAGAGGATTCACGCCAAGCCGGCTTTACCTATCCCTACCAGCACCGCTGTGACCTCCGGCTTTGGCGGCATCCGATATTGCGTCACAGCGATGTTAACTGGGGGTTTTTCGGGGGATATCCGAGTGGCGGGCCCCCGACGGCGGGGCTAAATTCTTGCACGATCATCGGGATGTTCGTGGTGGCCCGCTTGCGGACGGTGCTTTTTCCCTGGTCACCGGATCACTGAAGAGAGGCACCCAATGCTGCAGGAGTTTTGGCACAACTTCACCCACAACCTGTTCAAGCCGCTGCTGCTGTTCTTTTACTTCGGATTCCTGATCCCGATCCTCAAGGTGCGGTTCGAGTTCCCGTACGTGATCTACCAGGGCCTGACGATGTACCTGCTGCTGGCCATCGGTTGGCACGGCGGTGAGGAGCTCGCCAAGATCAAGCCCGACGAGATCGGCACCATCACGGGCTTCTTGGTCCTGGGCTTCGTGTTGAACTTCGTGATCGGCGGGTTGGCCTACCTGCTCCTGGGGCGCATGAGTTCGATGCGACGAATCGACAAGGCAACTGTCGCCGGCTATTACGGGTCGGACTCCGCGGGAACGTTCGCCACCTGCGTGGCCGTGCTGACGGCCATCGGCATGGCGTTCAACGCCTACATGCCGGTCATGTTGGCCGTCATGGAGATTCCGGGCTGCCTGGTCGCCCTGTACCTGGTCGCGCGGCTGCGCCACCGCGGGCTGAGCGAAGCCGGTTACATGCCCGACGAGCCCGGCTACGTCGCGCCGGTGAAGGTCGGGATCGGGCCCGGCACCGCAGCACGACCCCCGCACGGCCAGAGCCTCGCGGCCGAGAACGAGCGCGGCGTCGAACAAGAGCTCGAGCTCTCGATGGAAAAGCTGGAGCACCCGAACTGGGAGCCCGATCAAACCCCGGCGTTGGGCAAGCCCAAGCGGATGCCGATCTTCTCGCGCGAGCTGTTGCAGGAGGTGTTCCTCAATCCCGGGCTCGTGCTTCTGATGGGCGGCATCCTCATCGGCCTCATCAGTGGGCTGCAGGGCCAGAAAGTCGTCGCCGACGACGACAAGTTCTTCGTGCTGGCATTCCAAGGCGTGCTGTGCCTTTTCCTGCTCGAGATGGGCATGACGGCGTCGCGCAAGCTGAGGGACCTGCGATCGGCAGGCCCGGGCTTCATCTTCTTCGGGCTGCTTGCCCCGAACATCTTTGCCCCGCTTGGGATCTTGGTCGCTCATAGCTACGCCTACCTCACCCACACCGACTTCAAGCCGGGAACCTACGTGCTGTTCGCGGTGCTGTGTGGCGCGGCCTCTTACATCGCCGTTCCGGCGGTGCAGCGCCTGGCGATCCCCGAGGCCAGCCCCACCCTGCCACTGGCCGCATCGCTGGGTTTGACGTTCTCCTACAACGTCACCATCGGGATCCCGCTCTACATCGAGATCAACCGCCTGGTCGGGCACTGGTTCACCTAAAGGACCAGACGAAGCCCGATGGCTCCCAACGCCATTGGCCGGCGTCGCGTCTAACCCGCTGCGACCGGCGGGACGTTTGTGTCCCCCCGTTACGCGTTGTTAACGATTCGTAAAGACACCTTCACTCCGTTGACTCAAGTCCTGTGAGTCCCCAAGGTACTAATGGTGTTCGTGGACTGCCCGGCGTTGAATGCTGCCTGCGGCACCGCCGTATTGACCCTCGGAGGCGCTAATGCTTCATGAGTTCTGGGATAACTTCACCCATAATCTCTTCAAGCCGCTACTGCTGTTCTTCTACTTCGGCTTCCTGATCCCAATCATGAAGGTGCGGTTC
Organism: Mycobacterium sp. UM_CSW; assembly: GCF_000455205.1. Lineage (GTDB taxonomy): Bacteria > Actinomycetota > Actinomycetes > Mycobacteriales > Mycobacteriaceae > Mycobacterium. The sequence continues at coordinate 141,727 of NZ_AUWQ01000002.1, forward strand.
GAGTTTCCGTACGTGATCTATCAGGGCCTCACCATGTACCTGCTGGTGTCGATCGGCTGGCAGGGGGGCGAAGAACTCGCCAAGATCCAGCCGGCCGACATCGACAACATCGCCGGCTTCGCGTTGATGGGCTTCGCATTGAACTTCCTCATCGGAGTTCTGGCGTACGTGGTGCTGAAATACACGACCCGTCTGCGCCAAGTCGACCGCGCGACCGTCGCCGGCTACTACGGTTCCGATTCGGCGGGAACCTTCGCCACCTGCGTGGCGTTTCTGGCGGGCGTGGGCATCGCCTTCAACGCCTACATGCCCGTCCTCTTGGCCATCATGGAGATTCCGGGCTGCCTGGTGGCGCTATACCTGGTGATGCGGCTGCGCCACCGAGGTCTCAACGAATCGGGCTACATGCCCGACGAGCCCGGCTACGTCGCGCCGGTCAAGGTCGGGGTCGGTCCCGGCACCGCCGCGCGGCCCCTGCCGGGCGAGAGCCTCAACGACGAGGGCCAAAAAGGTGTCGAGCAGGAGCTCGAATTCTCGCTGGAGAAGCTGGAGCATCCGAACTGGGAGCCCGACGACAGCCCGGTCCGCGGCAAGGCCAAGCGGATGCCGATTTTCTCGCGCGAGCTCGTGCAGGAGGTGTTCCTCAATCCCGGACTAGTTCTGCTAATCGGCGGCATCATCGTCGGCTTCGTCAGCGCACTGCAGGGACAGAAGGTAGTTCACGATCAGAACGAGCTCTTCGTCGCGGCGTTCCATGGCGTGCTGTGCCTGTTCTTGCTTGAGATGGGCATGACGGCGTCGCGTAAGTTGCGTGACCTCAAGCTCGCCGGCCGCGGTTTCATCGCCTTTGGCCTGCTGGCCCCCAATCTGTTTGCGGCGCTGGGGATCCTGGCCGCCTACGCCTATGCCGACCTCACCGACACCCACTTCCAGCCGGGTACTTACGTGCTGTTCGCGGTGTTGTGCGGCGCGGCGTCGTACATCACGGTCCCTGCGGTGCAGCGGCTGGCGATCCCCGAGGCCAGCCCGACGCTGCCGCTCGCCGCCTCGCTGGGTCTGACGTTTTCCTACCAGGTGACCATCGGAATCCCGCTCTATATCGAGTTCAATCGCCTAGTCGCGCACTGGTTCCCGGGCGTCTGACAAAACGTCGTATCGGAATCCCGCTCGAGATCGAGATCGCCCGCCTGGTCTCGCGCTGGTACTGATCTCCGGAGGGCTAGGAACGGGTTTAGCGCGGGACAGGATCCGCCACCGCGTGAGCGAGCAGCCTGTCTCGCGGGGGTGAGGTGTCTGTGAGCGCCAAACCACACAGGGCCCGATGCGGGCCGACTCAACACCCTGATGACGCCAGGGCGGCCGGAGGTTCGACAACCCAAGGCGGACTGGATGTTTCCGAGATGTTTCCGATCTGGCACAGCGCGCGTCGGTCGTTCGTAAAAGTAATGTCAATTGTTCGTAAAGACCGGTTAACTGAGGCCGTCAGGGATGCCACGGGGAGGAAACTGCATGAGTTCCATATGAATTCGACCCACAAACCGTTCGAGCCGTTGTCGAGAGGGCGCCCACTGTGCTACAAGCCATATCCGGTCCGGCAGCCCCTCCGACCGGAAAGCCCCGCAATGGCCTGGCCGGTCTCAAACACTGGCGCTATGACCTTCGTGCGGGTTTCACGGTGGCGATGATCTCGCTGCCGTTCTCGATGGGAATTGCAATCACCTCGGGTGCGCCGCCGGTCTGCGGGATCATCTCGGCGATCATCGCCGGTTTCATCCTGCCGTTCGTGGGCGGCTCGTACGTGACCATCAGCGGCCCGGCCGCGGGGTTGGCGCCGACCCTGTTCGCCGGCATGATCACCCTCGGACAGGCCCGTCTCGGGCACGGCGCTCCTACATCCGAATTGCTCGCCGTGGGATACCCCCTCGTCCTGGTCGCCATCGCCATCGCGGGCGTGTTCCAGGTGATCCTGGCCAAGTTGAAGGTGGCGCGCCTGAGCGCCATCTTCCCGGCCGCGGCCATCCACGGCATGCTGACGGCGATCGGCCTGATGATCATCGTGAGGCAGATTCCTCACTTCATGGGGGTGAAGTTCGAGGCGCACGAATTCTTGACCGTCCTGGACGAAGTGCCCAGCCATCTCTCGTCGATGAGCGGCAAGTGCTTCGCCCTTGGAGTCGGTTGCGTGGTGGCACTGTTTGTGTTGTCCGCCCTACCCGGGCGGCTGCTGAAGATCATGCCGGCTCCGGTCTGGGTGTTCATCGGCGGCACGGTGGTCAGCACATTTGTCCTGAAGCTCGATAAGTCCAAGCTCATCAACGTGCCCGATTCGCTGTTTCACGGGATCGTCTTCCCCCACTTCGCTGAGGCATTCACCTCTTCCGAACTGCTGCTGCCCCTGGCATACCTGGTTGTCACCCTGCTCTTGATCGACGCGACCGAGTCCCTGGCGACGATCGCGGCCGTGGACAATATCGACCCGTACCGGCGCCGCTCCGATCCGGATAAGACTTTGCTCGCCATGGGCGCGTCCAACGGCGCCTCCAGCCTGCTCGGTGGACTGACGATCATCCCCGGCATGGTCAAGAGCACGGCGAATATCATGGCCGGCGGCCGGACCCAATGGGCGAACTTCTACAACGCCTGCTTCCTGCTGGCGATGGTGCTGCTCGGCCGGCAAGTGATCAACATGGTCCCGAAGGCGGTCCTAGGCGCCATCCTGGTATTCATCGGCTACAAGCTTTGTAAGCCCGCGCTCTGGATCAAGATGGCGCGGATCGGGACGGAGCAGTTCGTCGTCTTCGTCACCACAGTGCTCGTGACCGTGGCGACGGACCTGCTGCTGGGCATCCTCACCGGCATTGTCCTCGAGTTGGTACTGAATCTGTGGTACGTGGGCCTCTGGCACACCCTGAGCAACGGGTCGGAATTCGCCAGGCCGAATTTTGGCGCCCGCTTCCTCAGTCTCTTCCGTAATCCGGTGTCCGAACGGAAGGTCGATGAAGGCACGTACCACCTCTACTTGGACGGTCCCCTGGTGTGTTTCAACCTGTTTCACGTGATTCGGGAGCTGGGGCAGCTCCCGGACGGTACCCGGGCGGTGTATCTCCACTTGAGCTCCCGGGTGCCTCTCGTCGATCACACGACGGGTGAGTCCCTCCGCTATTACTTAGAGGAGTTCAGCGGCGAGGACCAGAGTCCGAGGCTGGTGATCGAGGGATGGGACCACATGCGGCCCCTGTCCAAACACGAGACCAGCACGCGGATCGCCATAGCCGCCGTTGAGAAGGTGGCCGTCACGAATGGCGAGAAGATCGCGTTCACGGATATCGAGAAGATGGCCATCTTGGATATCGACAGCGTGGCCTTCTCCGATCGAGCCGAACAAGAGGTGAGGGTCGCTCAGGCCACGGATTGACGTCCGACGGCTACCCCAACAGCGTGCGCACCACCGCGTCGGCGAGCAGCCGGCCGCGCGGGGTAAGCACCAGGTTGTCGCCCTCGGATACGAGCAACCCGTCCGCGACGGAGGTTTCGGCACGTTCGCGTTCGGCTGCGCCCAACCGATCCAGCGGAAGTCCTTGGCGCAAACGGGTTTTCAGCAACACCTCCTCGGTGTGCAACGCGTCGCCGTCCAGCTGCTCGAAGCCGGCAACCGGCAGTTCGCCGCCGGCCAGCCTCTCCGCGTAGGCGTTGGGATGCTTGACATTCCACCAGCGCGTCGCACCGACATACCCGTGGGCACCCGGTCCTGCGCCCCACCACTGGCCGCCGTCCCAGTAACCGAGGTTGTGCCGGCATTCACCGCCCGGTCGGCACCAGTTGGACACCTCGTACCAGGACAGCCCCGCCGCGGAAAGCCGGGCATCGACCAATTCGTAGCGGTGCGCGAGCACGTCGTTGTCGGGGGCGGGCAACTCGCCGCGCCGGACCCGCCGCGCCAGCGCGGTGCCCTCCTCCACCACCAAGGCGTAGGCGGAGACGTGGTCGACGCCGGTGTCGATCGCGGTGTCGACGGAGCGCAGCAGGTCGTCGTCGGACTCTCCCGGCGTCCCATAGATCAGGTCGAGGCTGACGTGTTCGAAGCCCTCGGCTAGCGCCTCGCGGGCCGCGGCCGCCGAGCGGTTCGGGGTGTGGATCCGGTCGAGGACGCCGAGGACCCGGGGTGACACCGACTGCATGCCGAGCGACACCCGGGTGAACCCGGCGGCGCGAATGGCCGCGAAAAAGTCCGGCCACGCCGACTCCGGGTTGGCCTCGGTGGTGATCTCGGCGTCCGGCGCGAGGGCGAAGTGCTCACGAACCATGTCCAGCAGCTTGGCCACGCGCGCGCCGCCCAGCAGCGAAGGGGTGCCCCCGCCGACGAACACCGTGCTGACGGTCGGTCCGTCCAGCCGGGCGGCCGCCAGCTGCAGCTCCGTTCCCAGTGCCTGCAGCCAGGCGTCCGGGTTGACGCCGCCCAGCTCGGCCGGGGTGTAGGTGTTGAAGTCGCAGTATCCGCAGCGGGTTATGCAGAACGGGACGTGGATGTACAACCCGAACGGCTGCCCGGGGTTCGGCCGCAGGGCGGGGAGGTCAACCGGGGCCTCGGCAATGGGCATGCCGAATTTTCCCACGACAAGAGCTCCCGCCGTCGAGCGAGACGAATCGGCGCAGTTCAGGCCGGGTAAGGCGGGCTCGATCGGGGGGAGCCGATTCCCAGGCGATTCGCGGCTGCGTCTGCCCAAGCGCCCAGGGTCGCGCCCTACTTTGGGTCAGCGTGAGGAAAAATATGACCTGATAGCAAAGCTTGTCGCGGTCCATGGCAGAATGGCTGCCGTGACCGTCGCCAATCGCAGCTTGCGTATCGCCCTCGTGGCTCGGCGGCACATCGATCTCAAGCGCGTATGCAGCTGTTGTTGTTGCTGTCTGCCTTGATGCCGTAGACCCGCCCCACCTGTACTCAGCTGGCTGCCGGATCTGCGCAGCCGAAATAAAAGCGGTGTGCTGCGCGTCCAAGCCTGCGATGTTCGCGAAGGAGACCCGATGACCACAGCCCGTCCGGCCAGGGCCCAAAACAAGGCCCGGAGTGAGGGTCAGTGGGCGCTGGGCGATCGCGAGCCGCTGAATCCCAACGAAGAGATGAAGCAGGCCGGCGCCCCGCTCGACGTGCGCGAACGCATCGAAAACATCTACGCCAAGGACGGATTCGACAGCATCGAGAAGTCCGATCTGCGGGGCCGCTTCCGCTGGTGGGGCCTCTACACCCAGCGCGAGCAGGGCTATGACGGGTCGTTCACCGGCGACGAGAACGCCGATTTGCTCGAGGCCAAGTACTTCATGATGCGGGTCCGCTGCGACGGCGGCGCGCTCTCCACCGCCGCCTTGCGCACAGTGGGCCAGATCTCGACCGAATTTGGCCGGGACACCGCCGACATCTCCGACCGGCAGAACGTGCAGATGCACTGGATCGAGGTGGAAAACGTCCCTGAGATCTGGCGGCGTCTGGCCGAGGTCGGCCTGCAGACCGCCGAGGCGTGCGGGGACTGCCCGCGCGTGATCCTGGGGTCGCCGCTGGCCGGCGAGTCGCTGGACGAGGTGCTCGACCCGAGCTGGGCGATCGACGAGATCGTGCGCCGCTACATCGGCAAGCCCGACTTCGCCGACCTGCCCCGCAAGTACAAGACCGCCATCTCCGGCCTGCAGGACGTCGTGCACGAGATCAACGACATCGCGTTCGTCGGCGTCAACCATCCCGAGCACGGTCCCGGCCTGGATCTGTGGGTGGGCGGCGGCCTGTCGACGAACCCGATGCTGGCCCAGCGGGTCGGCGCCTGGGTTCCACTGGACGAGGTGCCCGAGGTGTGGGCCGCGGTGACCTCGATCTTCCGCGACTACGGCTATCGGCGGCTGCGGGCCAAGGCCCGGCTGAAGTTCCTGATCAAGGACTGGGGCATCGAAAAGTTCCGGGAAGTTCTCGAGACCGAATACCTCAAGCGCCCGCTGATCGACGGCCCCGCCCCCGAGCCGGTCCCGCATCCGATCGATCACGTCGGAGTGCAGCGGCTCAAGAACGGGCTCAACGCCGTCGGGCTCGCCCCGATCGCCGGGCGCGTGTCGGGCACCATCCTCTCGGCGGTGGCCGACCTGGCCGAGCGGGCCGGTTCGGACCGCATCCGGTTCACCCCGTACCAGAAGCTGATCGTCCTCGACGTGCCCGACGAGAAGCTCGACGACCTGATCGCCGGCGCGGAGGCGCTGGGGCTTCAATCGCGCCCGTCGCTTTGGCGCCGAAATCTCATGGCGTGCACGGGGATCGAGTTCTGCAAGCTGTCGTTCGCCGAAACCCGTGGGCGCGCACAGGGTTTGGTGCCCGAGCTGGAGCGTCGGCTGGAGGACCTCAACGCCGCACTGGACGTGCCGATCACGGTCAACATCAACGGTTGCCCGAACTCGTGCGCGCGTATTCAAGTCGCCGACATCGGGTTCAAGGGCCAGATGGTCGACGACGGCCACGGCGGCTCGGTCGAGGGGTTCCAGGTGCACCTGGGCGGCAGCCTCGGCCTGGACAGCGGCTTCGGCCGAAAACTGCGGCAGCACAAGGTCACCAGCGACGAGCTGGGCGACTACATCGAGCGAGTGGTACGCAACTTCATCAAGCACCGAAGCGACGGTGAACGATTCGCACAGTGGGTCGTTCGCGCCGAGGAAGGCGACTTGCGATGATCTCAGAAATGACGAGGCCGACGGAAGCCCAACTGCGCGAGTTGGCTGCCCGCGGCGCCGCCGAACTCGAGGGCGCCAGCGCCACCGAGCTGCTGCGTTGGACCGACGAGAACTTCGGCGGAATCAACGGGCCGCGCGGCTGGGCGACGTGCAACTACGTCGTGGCGTCCAGCATGCAGGAGGCCGTGCTGATCGATCTGGCCGCCAAGGTGCGTCCGGGCGTACCGGTGATGTTCCTGGACACCGGCTACCACTTCGTGGAGACCATCGGTACCCGGGACGCCATCGAATCCGTCTACGACATCCGGGTGGTCAACGTCACGCCCGAGCACACCGTGGCCGAGCAGGACAGGCTGATGGGCAAGGACCTGTTCGCGCGCGACCCGGGCGAGTGCTGCCGGCTGCGGAAGGTCGCGCCGTTGGGCAAGGCGCTGCGCGGTTACTCGGCGTGGGTGACCGGCCTGCGCCGCAGCGACGCACCCACGCGCGCCAACGCCCCGGTGATCAGCTTCGACGAGGGATACAAGCTGGTGAAGATCAACCCGCTGGCCACGTGGACCGACGACGACATGCAGAACTACATCGACGAGAACGACGTGCTGGTCAATCCCCTTGTCTACGAAGGTTATCCGTCGATCGGTTGCGCCCCGTGCACGGCCAAGCCGATCGACGAGGCCGACCCGCGCAGCGGCCGCTGGCAGGGCCATGCCAAGACGGAATGCGGGCTCCACGCGTCGTGAGCACCCTCCTGCTCGTCGCGCACGGGAGCGAGGATCCACGGTCAGCGGCCAACGCGTGGGCCGTCGCCCGCCGGGTGGCGCGCATGCGGCCCGGCCTGGATGTGCGGCTTGCCTTCTGCGAGCTGAACGCACCCAGCCTGGTCGATGTGCTGGGCGACTGCAGGGACGCCGTGGTCACCCCCCTGTTGTTGGCTAACGCCTACCACGCCCGGGTCGACATTCCCCGCCAGATCGCCGGGGCCGGTGCCGATGCGGGCCAAGCCGACGTGCTCGGCGAGGATCCGCGGCTGATCTCGCTGCTGCGCCAGCGGGTGACGGAGTTGGGCGTCTCCCCCCACGACGAGCGGGTCGGCGTGCTCGTGGCGGCGATCGGGTCGTCCGACCCCATCGCCAACGCGCGGACTCGACAGGTGGCACCCCGTCTGCTGATCGGCACGAGCTGGGCGGGTGCGACGACGGCGTTGGTGACCCGTCCGCAACCGTCGCTTGCCGAGGCCGCCGGTCGATTGCGGCGACAGGGCGCCCGACGCGTGGTCATCGCGCCATGGTTCCTGGCGCCGGGACGGCTGCCGGACCGGGTGGGGAGGTTCGCCGACTACGCCGGCCTCGAGTTGGCGGCCCCGTTGGGCGCGCACCCGGCGGTGGCCGAGACGGTGTTGGATCGCTTTGACCAGGCACACAAGGCTCGGACGCGCCGCGTCGCCGCCTGAGCCGCAGGGACCTAGACGTCGGTCAAACCGGACCCCTCACGAAACTGACTCATTAGCTCTGCAAGCTGCTCGTCGGTCAGCTCTGGGTTGAGACGGCGGACTATTGCTTCGATTTGCTCCATCCGCTCGTGCTTCTCGCGGTCGAGCAACCTGTGGTGCGTGTCGTCAGGGGTCACGACGACCTCCTCGTGTAGCGAGCCCCGGCCCCAAACGGCCTGGACAGACCCATCCACTCGATCCCGGATGCCCACGTCCCGCCGAATCGTCTGAACCACGATGACGCTACACCCGTCGGCGGGGCCTCACGGCGAATCGGGTTTTGCTGGCGGGCGGGAGCCCCCGAAACGGGACCAAGCCGCCCGCTCGGGTCCCGTATGCTTCGTGCCTTGAACACCCGCTCGATCGGAGCTTTGCTGGTCACGCTTTTGGTGGTGCTGGCCGGGTGCGGCGACAGGCACGCGGCCACGCCCACCGCGGCGGGTCCGTGCGAGATCGTGCCCAACGGCACGCCCGTTCCGCAAAAGCCTTCGGCGCCTTCGGCTTCGGCGGGCACCGCGGCGAACCCCGAGAACGCGACCGGCTACCGCCGCGACATGACCGTCGTCCGAACGGATCACTATGCCGTGGCCACCGCCAACCCGCTGTCCACCCAGGCGGCGTGCCGGGTGCTGCGCGACGGCGGCACGGCCGCCGACGCGATGGTGGCCTCCCAGGCGGTCCTGGGTTTGGTCGAACCGCAGTCGTCGGGGCTCGGCGGCGGTGGGTTCGCGCTGTATTACGACGCCCGAGCCGGTTCCGTTCAGGCCTACGACGGCCGCGAGACCGCGCCGGCGGCGGCCGGCGAGAACTACCTGCGCTGGATCAGCGACGCCGATCACGCCGCTCCCGTCCCCGACGCGCGAGCCTCCGGACGGTCGATCGGGGTCCCGGGCATCCCGCGAATGCTCGAGCTCGTGCACAACGACCACGGCCACCTGCCCTGGCGTGATCTCTTCGCCCCCGCGACGGCGTTGGCGGACAACGGATTCGACATCAGCCCCCGGATGGCCGCCGCCATCTCCGACTCGGCGGCAGCACTGCGCGTCGACCCCGAAGCCCGCGCATATTTCCTCAACCCGGACGGCAGCCCCAAGGCGGAGGGCACGCGGCTCACGAACCCCGCATACTCAAAAGCCTTGGCCGCCATCGCCTCCGCGGGTGCCAACGCCTTCTATACCGGCGACATCGCGCACGACATCGTCGCGGCGGCGGGCACCTCGGCGGGTCGCACGCCGAGCCTGATGACCAACGAGGATCTGGCGGGCTACGTCGCCAAGAGGCGCGACCCGCTGTGCATGACGTATCGCGGCAGGCAGATATGCGGCATGCCCGCGCCGTCGTCGGGCGGCGTCGCGGTGGCCGCCACGCTGGGGATCCTCGAGCACTTCCCGATGGGCGACTACCCGCCCGCCAACATCGACCTCAACGGCGGTCGCCCGAGCGTGATGGGCGTCCACCTCGTCTCCGAAGCCGAGCGGCTGGCCTACGCCGACCGTGACAAATATATCGCGGACCCCGATTTCGTCGGGATGCCCGGCGGTGCCCTCAGCGCGCTGATCGACCCCGGCTATCTGGCCGGACGCGCCGCGCTGATCTCAACGCAGCGCAGCATGGGCAGCGCCAGGCCCGGAGACTTCGGCGCGTCCACCGGCGTCGCACCGCCGGGGACGGAGCACGGCACCAGCCACGTCAGCATCATCGATTCGTACGGCAACGCGGCCGCGTTCACGACGACCGTCGAGTCGACGTTCGGTTCGTTCCACATGGTCGACGGGTTCGTCCTGAACAACCAGCTCACCGATTTCGCCGCTGATCCCCGGGCGGCCGACGGTTCGCCGGTGGCCAACCGCGTGCAGCCCGGCAAGCGGCCGCGAAGCTCGATGGCGCCGACGCTGGTGTTCGACGCATCACCAAGCGGACAGGGCGCACGGGGGGCGCTGTACGCGGTGGCGGGGTCGCCGGGCGGTTCGACGATCATCCAGTTCGTCGTGAAAACGCTTGTGGCGATGCTTGATTGGGGCCTGGACCCGCAGCAGGCGGTGTCACTGGTCGACTTCGGTGCGCAGAACTCCCCGCAAACGAACGTCGGCGGCGAGGACCCCGAGATCAACGCCTCTGACAACGGCGACCACGACCCGCTGGTGGCCGGCCTGCGCGCGCTGGGACATCAGGTCAACCTGGCCGACCAGTCCAGCGGGCTTTCGGCGATCACCCGCAGCGCTCAGAGCGCCGGGCAGTTGACCGGGGGCGCCGACCCACGCCGCGAGGGTGCGGTCATGGGCGACAACGGATAACGCGGCTCAGGCCGACGTCAGCGTGCTCTGATCCTCGTCCGCGTCTCCGACTGCGCCACGGGTGATCACGACGTCGCTCGGCAGGGGCGGCACGCGGGTGGCGCGCACGTAGACGGTGTCGCCGTCGCGCAGCGCGAGGGCCTCGGCGTCACCGCGGGTGATCTGCGCGGTGAACGGGCCCCCGGTGGCCGCGCTGGTCAGTTCCACGCGCACCTCGAAGCCCAGCGCCACCACCCGATCGACGGTGGCCCGCACCACTCCGATCGACTCCGCGGTGGCGTCGGCGGTGGCCACCGCCATGTCGGGCTTGCGGCCCACCCGAATGTCGTGCGGGCGCACCAACGCGCCGTTGAGCTCGGACACCGCACCCAGAAACGACATCACAAACGAACTCGCCGGCGAGTCATAGACCTCGGTGGGTGACCCGACCTGCTCGATGCGGCCCTTGTTGAGCACCGCGATCCGATCGGCCACGTCCAGCGCCTCCTGCTGATCGTGGGTTACCAACACAGTGGTCACATGGACCTCGTCGTGCAGGCGGCGCAACCACGCCCGCAAATCCTCGCGCACCTTGGCATCCAGCGCCCCGAACGGCTCATCGAGCAACAACACCTGCGGATCGACCGCCAGCGCCCGGGCCAACGCCATGCGCTGGCGCTGACCGCCGGAGAGCTGGTTGGGATAACGGGTCTGAAAACCGCTGAGCCCCACCACCTCCAGCAGGTTGTCCACCTTCTCTTTGATCTCGGCCTTGGGCCGCTTGCGGATCTTGAGCCCATAGGCCACGTTGTCGCGCACCGTCAGGTGCTTGAACGCCGCGTAATGCTGAAACACGAACCCGATCCCGCGCCGCTGCGGCGGCACCCGCGTGACATCCAGGCCATCGATCGTCACCGTGCCACTGTCGGGCTGATCCAGCCCCGCGATGGCGCGCAACAGCGTCGACTTGCCCGACCCACTGGGCCCCAACAACGCCGTCAACGAACCCTTCGGCACCACGAAGTCCACATGATCCAACGCCACGAAATCGCCGTAACGCTTGTACGCGTCGCGCACCGTGATCGCGTGCTCGCGGGCCTCGGTCGGATTGTCGGTCATCTGCGAGTCTCCTTGTCCGACTTACTTGGTCGCTCGTGCCCGGCGGACGTCGAGGACCAGCTGGAAGATCAGGACCAGCACGGCCACACCCATCAGCAGCGTCGAGAGCGCGTAGGCGCCGTACTCGGCCCCGCGGTTGTACCGGTCCGCGACAAGCAATGTCAGCGTTTGCGACTTGCCCGGCAGGTTGGACGACACGATGATCACCGCGCCGAACTCGCCGAGCGTGCGCGCGACGGTCAGCACGATGCCGTAGGTCAAGCCCCACCGGATGGACGGCAACGTGATCCGCCAAAACGTCTGCCACCAACTCGAACCCAGGGTGGCGGCCGCCTCCTCCTGATCGGTTCCCAACTCGTGCAGCACCGGCTCCACTTCGCGCACCACGAACGGCAGCGTGACGAAGATGCTGGCCAGCACGATCCCCGGCAGGCCGAAAATGATCTTCAGGCCTAGGTTGTTTTCGACGAACCCGAAGGCACCGCCCGCCCCCCACAGCAGGATCAACGCCACGCCCACGATGACGGGCGAAACCGCGAACGGCAGGTCGATGACCGCCTGCAGCACGCCCTTGCCCCGAAACCGGTTGCGCGCCAGCACCAGCGCGGTCGGAATCCCGAAAACGACGTTGAGCGGCACCACGATGGCCACCACCAGCAGCGTCAAATTCAGCGCCGATACCGCGGCCGGTGTGCTCACCCAGTCGAAGAACTGGCCGATCCCGGGGCGGAAGGTCCGCCACAGGATCAGCGACACCGGAACGACGAGCAACACGAAGATGTACGTCAGCCCGAGGAATCGGATGAGGTAGCGAGACCTCGTCGACGACGCCGTCATTACGCCAACTCCTCGCGTTTGGCCGCGCGCCCGCCCACGATGCGCAGGATGAACAGCACGGTAAACGAAATTGCAAGCAGCACGATGGATATCGCGGCGGCTCCGGTGCGGTCGTCGTTCTCGATCAGCGTCCGTATCCACTGGGAGGACACTTCGGTCTTGCCCGGCACCGCGCCGCCGATCAGCACCACCGAACCGAACTCGCCTATCGCTCGCGAGAACGCCAGGCCCGCACCGGATAACAGGGCCGGGGTCAGCGACGGCAACACGACCGAGGTGAAGATCTTCGGACCGTTCGCGCCCAGCGAGGCCGCCGCCTCCTCGGTCTCCCGGTCGATCTCCAGCAACACGGGCTGAACGGCCCGCACCACGAACGGCAGGGTGACGAAGGCCAGCGCCACCGCCACGCCCCAAGCGGTGTGCTGCAGGTGCAGCCCCACCGGGCTGTTGTTCCCGTACAAGGCCAGCATCACCAGGCTGGCGACGATGGTCGGCAGCGCGAACGGCAGGTCGATGATGGCGTCGACCAGTCGTTTGCCGAAGAAGTCGTCGCGCACCAGCATCCAGGCGATCACCAGCCCGAACACCAGGTTGACCGCCGTCACCCCGGCGGAGATGGTGAGCGTCACCCGGAACGACTCCAGCGCGGCATTCGACGTGACGGCGAGCCAGAAGGCATGCCAGCCACCACCGGCGGCCTGCCACGCGATGGCCCCCAGCGGCAGCAGCACGATCACCGACAGCCACAGCGTCGCGACGCCGACCCGTAACGATGTGGTGCCCGCTCCGCGCGGGCGCCGGAAGACTCGTGTCGCGTCGGGGACGGGCGTGATGGTGGCCGTCATCCCGTCGCCTTCGTGTAGATCTTGGTGATGCTGCCCGTGTTCTTGTCGAACAGTTGCGGGTCCACCGTGGCCCAGCCGCCGAGTTGGGCGATCGTCCACAGCTTCGCCGGCACGGGGAACTGGCTGCGGAAATCCGCGGCCACGGCGGGATCGACCGGCCGGAAGCCGGCCTGCGCCCAGACCTTCTGCGCCGCGGCGGTGTACTGAAAGTTCTTGAAAGCCACGGCGGCATCCAGGTGGGGGCTGGTGGTCACCACCGCCAATGGGTTCTCGATCTTGAATGTCTGCGGCGGATTGACGTGCTCGACCGGCTTGCCCGCCCGTTCGGTCGCGATCGCCTCGTTCTCGTAGCTGATCAAGACGTCACCGCTGCCCTGGACGAAGACGTCGGTGGCTTCCCGTCCCGAACCGGGGCGCAGCTTGACGTGTTCGCTCACCAATTTATGGATGAAGTCGATGCCGGCCTGACCGTTGGCGCCGCCTTCACTCTTGACGGCATACGGGGCAAGCAGATTCCACTTGGCCGATCCCGAACTCAACGGGCTGGGCGTGATGACCTCAATGCCGTTCCGCAGCAGGTCATCCCAGTCCTTGATGTTCTTCGGATTTCCCTTGCGCACCACCAGCGTGACGACCGACCCGAACGGGATTCCCTTGGTGGCGTCGGTATTCCAGTCCTTGGATACCTTGCCCGCCTTGACCAACCGGGTGACGTCGGGTTCGACCGAGAAGTTGACGAGATCGGCCGGCTTACCCTCGGCTACGCCGCGGGACTGGTCGCCGGAGGCGCCGTAGGAGGTGATCACCTGGATGCCCTTGCCCTCGTCGGAGGCGTTGAAGGCGGGGATCACCTTGCTCCAGCCGGGTTCCGGGGCCGAATAGGCGACAAGGGTGAGACTCGTGCGCGCATTGCTGGGGCCGCTCCCGCCCACCACGTCGCTGGGGCCGCCCTGACAAGCGGCGACGACACCGACGGTCAGGGCGAGTATGGCCGTACCCAGAGCAGCCCGCCAGCGCCGGGCGCTGCCGATGTCGGTGAGCATTGGTGGCCTTTCATTGCTGTTTCGGGCGGGACAACTGGTCTGGATCCCGTTGCAGCGGAAAGGCGATGAGACTTCAGGAGAGTCGACGACCCCTAACCAAACCGCGCACGGGTTGGAGTCAGCGACAACAGTGCACAAAGACAGCGCATTCCACCGCGCCGGTTGCCATGTGCATGTCGCGAAGCCTAACAGGAATTCGCTGGGCCGCCACCGCGCACCCGATCGAGCGTCAGTGCGTCGCTAGCCATGTGACGATCACCAGCACCACGAGGGCGACCAGAATCAACGTCACGTGCGAGCGAGGCATGTGCGTTACCCGGGCGCCCCATCGGCGTGCCGAACGCGGCGCATCAACTTGATGCCCTTTCCGAGCAGGCGGTCCAGCAGGCCAGCCGTGACGTAGGCCACCGCCAAAACGACGGGCATCACGATCATCGCTTGCAGCACGAACGCGAGCCCCGAGAGCCACAGCTCGTTGCCGTCCCACCAATTCAGGAACCCGCCCACCCGGCTCACCCTATTCGCCCCCGGCACCCGCACCCAACCGACACCTAATGGAAACATTGGACGCCGGGCAGGTTGACAGTCGATGATGTCGGCATGGTTCTGCACGCCCAACCCGCCGACCAGCCGGCCGACGGCGCCCCCGCGGAGGCACCCCTGGAGGCGTTCGACGCGTCTCCCGAGCCGGCGCTGGCGGCGCCGATCGATTTCAGCGCGCCCGCCCCGCTCGCGCCCACCGCGTCGCTGCGGAACCCATTTCCGCCGATCGCCGACTACGCGTTCCTGTCCGACTGGGAAACGACGTGCCTGATCTCGCCCGCCGGGTCGGTCGAATGGCTGTGCGTGCCCCGACCCGACTCCCCGAGCGTGTTCGGCGCCATCCTGGACCGTAGCGCCGGCCACTTCCGGCTCGGCCCGTACGGCGTCTCGGTGCCCTCGGCGCGCCGCTACCTTCCGGGCAGCCTGATCATGGAGACCACCTGGCAGACCCACACCGGGTGGCTGATCGTGCGTGACGCGCTGGTGATGGGCCCGTGGCATGACATCGAGCGCCGCTCGCGGACGCATCGCCGCACCCCGATGGACTGGGATGCCGAGCACATCCTGCTGCGCACGGTGCGCTGCGTCAGCGGCACCGTCGAGCTGATGATGAGCTGCGAGCCGGCGTTCGACTACCACCGCGTCGGCGTCACCTGGGAGTACTCGGCCAACGCCTACGGCGAGGCCATCGCGCGCGCCAGCAAGCAGCCCGACGCGCACCCGACGCTGCGGCTGACCACCAACCTGCGCATCGGGCTGGAGGGCCGGGAAGCGCGGGCGCGCACCCGGATGAAAGAGGGCGATGACGTGTTCGTCGCCCTGAGCTGGACCAAGCACCCGGCGCCGCAGACCTACGAAGAGGCCGCCGACAAGATGTGGCAGACCACCGAGTGCTGGCGGCAGTGGATCAACATCGGCAACTTCCCCGACCACCCCTGGCGCGCCTACCTGCAGCGCAGCGCGCTGACGCTGAAGGGTCTGACGTATTCGCCCACGGGCGCGCTGCTGGCGGCCAGCACCACGTCGCTCCCCGAGACGCCGCACGGCGAGCGCAACTGGGATTACCGCTACGCCTGGGTCCGCGACTCGACGTTCGCGCTGTGGGGCCTCTACACCCTGGGACTCGACCGCGAGGCCGACGACTTCTTCGCGTTCATCGCCGACGTCTCCGGCGCCAACAGCAACGAGCGGCACCCGCTGCAGGTGATGTACGGCGTCGGCGGCGAGCGCAGCCTGGTCGAAGAGGAGCTGCACCACCTCTCCGGTTACGACCACGCCCGTCCGGTGCGGATCGGCAACGGCGCCTACGACCAGGTTCAGCACGACATCTGGGGCTCGATCCTGGACTCGTTCTACCTGCACGCCAAGTCGCGGGAGCAAATCCCGGAGACCCTGTGGCCGGTGCTCAAAAAGCAGGTGGAAGAGGCGATCAAGCATTGGCGCGAGCCCGACCGCGGCATCTGGGAGGTGCGCGGGGAGCCGCAGCATTTCACGTCGTCGAAGGTGATGTGCTGGGTGGCGCTCGACCGCGGGTCCAAGCTTGCCGAGCGGCAGGGCGAGAAGAGCTATGCCCAGCAGTGGCGGGCGATCGCCGAGGAGATCAAGAACGACATCCTCGAGCACGGGGTCGACTCGCGCGGCGTGTTCACCCAGCGCTACGGCAGCGACGCGCTGGACGCCTCGCTGCTGCTGGTCGTGCTGACCCGGTTCCTGCCGCCGGACGACCCGCGGGTGCGCAACACCGTGCTGGCCATCGCCAACGAGCTGACCGAGGAGGGCCTGGTGCTGCGCTACCGGGTCGAGGAGACCGACGACGGGCTGTCCGGCGAGGAGGGCACGTTCACGATCTGCTCGTTCTGGTTGGTCTCGGCGCTGGTCGAGATCGGCGAGGTGAGCCGCGCCAAGCGGCTCTGCGAGCGGCTGCTCGCCTACGCCAGTCCGCTGCACCTCTACGCCGAGGAGATCGAGCCGCGCACCGGTCGGCACCTGGGCAACTTCCCGCAGGCGTTCACCCACCTGGCCCTGATCAACGCCGTCGTGCACGTCATCCGGGCCGAGGAGGAGGCCGACGGATCGGGCACGTTCCAGCCGGCCAACGCGCCGGTGTAGATCCGCGTCAGCGCCCGCCCCGTCAGCTCAGCGCGCCGACCTTGTCCAAGATGGCGTGCGCGATGTCGACGGCACTGGCCTGAGGATCGGCGCCGGGGTCCGGCGGCTGCGTATCAGCGAAGAAGGCAACCTCGACCTCGACCAGGCAGTTGCCGCGGACGCCGAGGGCCCGCCCGGACTGCAGGGACGCCGAATCCAAGCTGCGCGATGCGAACCCCATCGAAATGGTCGCCGAGACAACCGGATTCGTGGCCTCGACGTTGGTGACCGCAGCCTTGAGCTTGAACACCGTGCCCGACAACGGCATCGTCGTGCCATCGCATTGTTGCCACTGCTGGGAGAATTTTTCGAACAGCGCCTGAGCCTCGGCGGGGCTGGGCAGGCTGACCACGCCCTCCTTGACGCTGGTCACCTCCACGGACTTCGGGGCGTGCCGCCAGGTCTGAACCGCGACGTGACGCACCTTGCTGGATTGATAGACGACTCGCTGCAGCATCGACGCCACGCCCAGGCAGTCGCCGGGCGAGAGCCATCCGTCGTCCAATAACGCGTCGGGACCACCGAACCGCGGCCGAAAACGAGGGTCAATCTTGAAGGACTGGTTGAGGATTCCCGCCAAGGCCCGATGGCCCAGCAGCACCTGCTTGATGGTTTGCCCGTGCAGCGATCGCGGCGCCATGCCCGGCGCCGGTCGCGCCGTGCCGTCGACAACCGTGGCGCAGCCGGCGGTCGACATCGCGAGCAGCAGCGCGGCCGCCACGCACCAGCGTCGTCCCCTGCGCGCCGGACATCGGCGCCGGTATTTACCCTCAGTACGCTCTTGATTCATCATTCGGCCCTCTTTCGTTCACCGAGAGTTTACTTTGGGGGCGAAGAGGGCCGCCGTAAGACACACCGAGGGCGCAGGGAGAGCCCAGGAACGTCTCAGGTTGCGACGAGGCGCAGTGTCAGCTCAGGGCGCTGACCTTGTCCATCATGGCGCGCGCGACGTCGATGCCGCTGGTGTCCAGGTTGCCCGAGCCCGGGTCGGACGGGCGCCGGTCGCCGAAGAAGACGACCTCCACCTCGACGAGGCAGTTCAACTGGACCCCGATGGCCCGTGCCTGTGGCGTGGGCCGCAGGGGCGGCATGTTGGGCAGCACCGACGTCGCGGTATTCGTCGCCGCGACAATGGTTTTGGAGGCGTCCGGTACGCGGACGTCACCGATGACGATTGTCGTGCTGATCGGGCCGTTCTGCTCCGTCGTCGTGGTGCCGTTGCACTGCTGCCACTGCTGCGAGAACTGCACGAACAGCGCCTGGGCCTGCGCGGCCGACGGCAGGGCGACGACGCCCTCGATGACGCTGATCACCTGCGCCGGATCGCCGTTGTTCCACCACGCTTGCGCCGCAACGTCTTTGACGTCCGCGGACTGGTAGACGCTTTTCTGCAGCATCGCCGTCACGCCCAGGCAATTGGCCGGCGAGACGCTTTCGTCCTTTTGGCTCAGCACGTCAGGTCCGCCGAACTCGGCCGGCTTGCGGGTGGCGAAGGGCTGGTTGAGCATCCGCGACAAAACGTCGCCGTCGAGCAGCACCCGGCGGACGGTGTCGCCGGTGAGCGGGCGTGGCTTCAGGTTGGGTGCCGGTTTCGCCGTGCCATCCACCACGCCGCCGCATCCGGCCGCCACCGCGGCGACCAACATCAACGCCGTCGCCGGCCCGAGGATTCGCACGGCTACTTCTTACCCTTATCCCCGGCGGCGTCGGTGGACAGCGCGGCGACGAACGCCTCCTGCGGCACCTCGACCCGGCCGATCGTCTTCATCCGCTTCTTGCCTTCCTTCTGCTTTTCCAGAAGTTTGCGTTTGCGGGTGATGTCGCCGCCATAGCATTTGGACAGCACGTCCTTGCGGATCGCCCGAATGTTCTCGCGGGCAATGATTTTCGATCCGATGGCCGCCTGCACCGGCACCTCGAACTGCTGGCGCGGAATCAGCTCCTTGAGCTTGGTGGTCATCTTGTTGCCGTAGGCGTACGCCGAATCCTTGTGCACGATCGCGCTGAACGCGTCGACGGCCTCGCCCTGCAGCAGGATGTCGACCTTGACCAGTTCGGCCTCCTGCTCGCCCGCCTCCTCGTAGTCGAGGCTGGCATAGCCGCGGGTGCGCGACTTCAGGGAGTCGAAGAAGTCGAAGATGATCTCGCCGAGCGGCATGGTGTAGCGCAATTCCACCCGCTCGGGCGACAGGTAATCCATGCTGCCCAGCTCGCCCCGCCGCGACTGGCACAGCTCCATGATGGTGCCGATGAACTCGCTGGGGGCGATGATGGTGGTCTTCACGACGGGTTCGTAGACGATCCGGATCTTGCCCTCCGGCCAGTCCGACGGGTTGGTCACCACGATCTCGCTGTCATCCTCCTTGACGACCCGGTAGACGACGTTCGGCGACGTCGAGATCAGGTCCAGGTCGAACTCGCGCTCCAGGCGCTCGCGGGTGATCTCCATGTGCAGCAGACCGAGGAAGCCGCACCGGAAACCGAAGCCCAGCGCCACCGACGTCTCCGGCTCGTAGGTCAGGGCGGCGTCGTTGAGCTGCAGGCGGTCCAGGGCGTCGCGCAGATCCGGGTAGTCCGAGCCGTCGACGGGATATAGCCCCGAATAGACCATCGGTTTGGGTTCGCGATAGCCCGTCAGCGCCTCGGTGGCGCCGTGGCGGGCGGTCGTCACGGTGTCGCCGACCTTGGACTGCCGGACGTCCTTCACCCCCGTGATCAGGTAGCCGACCTCCCCCACCCCCAGGCCGTCGCTGGGCTTGGGTTCGGGCGAGACGATGCCGACCTCGAGTAGTTCGTGGGTGGCGCCGGTGGACATCATCGCGATGCGTTCGCGCGGGGTGATCTTGCCGTCCACCACGCGCACGTAGGTGACCACGCCGCGGTAGATGTCGTAGACGGAGTCGAAGATCATCGCGCGGGTCGGCGCGTCGGCGTCACCCTCGGGCGGCGGGACCTCACGCACGACGTGATCGAGCAGATCGGCGACGCCCTCCCCGGTCTTGCCGGACACCCGCAACACGTCCTCGGGCTCGCAGCCGATGATGTGGGCGATCTCGCCGGCGTAGCGGTCGGGGTCGGCGGCCGGCAGGTCGATCTTGTTGAGCACCGGGATGATGTGCAGGTCACGGTCCAGCGCCAGGTACAGGTTGGCCAGCGTCTGCGCCTCGATGCCCTGGGCGGCGTCCACCAGCAATACCGCGCCCTCGCAGGCCTCCAGCGCGCGCGACACCTCGTAGGTGAAGTCGACGTGGCCCGGGGTGTCGATCAGGTGCAGGACATAGTCGGTGTCATCGATTTTCCAAGGCAGCCGCACATTCTGCGCCTTGATGGTGATCCCGCGCTCCCGCTCGATGTCCATCCGGTCGAGGTACTGGGCGCGCATCGACCGCTCGTCGACGACGCCGGTGAGCTGAAGCATCCGGTCCGCCAGCGTCGACTTGCCGTGGTCGATGTGAGCGATGATGCAGAAATTCCTGATCTGCGCCGGCGGGGTGAAGGTTTTGTCGGCGAAACTGCTGATGGGAATCTCCTGGTCTGGGCCTGCTCGAGGCCGCCTGAGCGGTATGTCCAGGGTATCTGTGCGCGGTCGCCGGGACCTACTTGGACACATTCGCACCCGGCCGCCCGTGGTTATGCTGCGAATATGGCGTCTCCCCGCAAATCCCAATGGAAGACGTTGCAGCGCTTCGCCCGAAATGTGGTGATCTACGCGCAGACCGCCCAGGTCGTCGCGCGCGAACTCGAGCGCGCCGTGAAGATCACCGCCAACGTCATCGCCGCGGCCGCGCCGCAGTCACCGGCCGAGATCGCGACGGGGCGGCCGGTGACCAGCACCAGCTTTCCCACCGCCCAACGGGCGCGAAAGCTGGTCTACGCCCCGAACCTCGACGGCCGGGCCGATCCCGGCGAGATCGTGTGGACGTGGGTGGCCTACGAGGACGACCCCACCCGGGGGAAGGATCGACCGGTCCTGGTCGTGGGCCGTGACCGCCGCGTCCTGCTGGGGCTGATGGTCTCCAGCCAGCAGCGCCACGCCGGCGATCGCGACTGGGTGGGGATCGGGGCCGGCGCCTGGGATTACGAGGGCCGGGAGAGCTGGGTTCGCCTCGACCGGGTGCTCGACGTGCCCGAGGAGGGCATTCGCCGCGAGGGCGCGATCCTGGAACGCGAAATCTTCGACGTCATCGCCGCCCGGCTACGGGCGGACTACGCCTGGAGCTAGTGCCCGCAGATCGCCGAGCCGGGCAATCAGCCCTGGGTGATGTAGGACTGCAGCTGCTCGTGCTCGGCCTCGAGCTCCTCCATCCGGGTCTTCACCACGTCACCGATGCTGACGATGCCGATCAGCTTCTTGCCGTCCAGCACCGGCACGTGGCGCACCCGGTTCTTGGTCATCAGCACGCTCAGCGAGTCCACCGTGTCCGACTTCGTGCACGTCGCGACCGTGGAGGTCATGATCTTCGAGACCGGCCGCGACAGCACGCTCGCGCCGTGGGTGTGCAGTTGGCGCACGACGTCACGCTCCGAGACGATGCCGACGACGCCCTCGTCGCCGACCACCACCATGGCGCCGATGTTTTGCTCGGCGAGACCGGCGAGCAGCTCCTTGACGGTCGCATCGGGGTTGATCGTCACCACCGCCGCGCCCTTGTTCCGCAAGACGTCCGCAATCCGCATCAAGGCCTCCAGCCGGTTGTGATCCGCTTCACATCAGGCTACGGCTAACTCGCTCGGCGGGGAAGCCAACACGAAAAGCGGCAACCGCGGGCTCCCATACCCTCGGATTCGCCGCCCAAACTCGCATCGGTCAAATGCCCCTGCGGCCCTGTGCCGCTTGCGAGGATATGGCCATGATCGAGATCACCCTGCTGGGCACCGGAAGCCCCATCCCCGACCCCAATCGCGCCGGTCCGTCGACCCTGGTGCGGGCCGGCGGACAGGTGTTTTTGGTCGACTGCGGGCGTGGGGTGCTGCAGCGCGCGGCGGCGGTCGGCGTAGGCGCCGCCGGTTTGTCGGCGCTGCTGCTCACCCACCTGCACAGCGACCACATCGGCGATCTCGGCGACCTGCTGATCACCCGATGGATCTCCACCTTTGCGCCCGAGCCCACGCCGCTGCCGATCATCGGGCCGCCCGGCACCGCGGAGACCGTGGCGGCGACGCTCAAGGCGTTCGGCCACGACATCGGCTACCGGATCGCCCATCACGCCGACCTGAACGCGCCACCGGCGGTCGAGGTTCACGAGTGCACCGAAGGCCCGGTGTGGGACCGCGACGGGGTGTCGATCCGGGTCGCGCCGACCGACCACCGACCGGTGACACCGACCATCGGGTTCCGCATCGAATCCGGCGCGTCCTCGGTGGTGCTGGCGGGCGACACGGTCCCATGCGCGGGCCTGGACGAATTGGCAAGCGGCGCTGACGCATTGGTGCACACAGTGATCCGCAAGGACATCGTCGCCAACATCCCGCAGCAGCGGCTTCAGGACATCTGCGATTACCACTCGTCGGTGGAGGAGGCGGCGACGACCGCCGACCGCGCGGGCGTGGGCACCCTGGTGATGACGCACTACGTGCCGACGCTGGTGCCCGGGCAAGAGGAACAGTGGCGCGCGCTGGCCGCCACCAAATTCGGCGGGCGCATCGAACTCGGCGACGACCTGCATCGAGTCGAGGTCAACCCGCGCTCCTAGCCGGGGTCCGGCGAACCTCGTTGCGGCGCAGCGGAAGTAGGGCGCCCTCCACCACCAGCCAGGCCAGCGCCGAGACCCGCGCGATCGGCAGGATCACCCCGAGTTCGGGCCACACCAGGACCAACGTCGCCGCTTCGGCCAGCGCGGCGATCGCCAGGCCGGTCCACGCCACCGGGCGCGGCGTCAATCCCAAGACGAGGCTGGGCACCGCCATGCCCGCCACCAGCAGCCCCAGTGCCACGATGTGGCCCGGGCCGCCGACCAGGAACACCAGGAAGTAGACGGCGCGGACCAGCGCGGCGTCGGCGCTGACGTCCGGCCGTGACAGGGTCCAGCCGAGCAACCCGGTCAGGCCCAGGGCACCCGCGGCCAGCGTCCCGCCGGCGAGGGCGATCGTCGCGCCGGGGGCGGTGACGCCGAGTTGCCGCAACCGGGCACTGGCCGTCGCCGCGTAGATCGCCAACGGCACCGACGACGCGAACACCGCGGTGGCGATCACTTGCACCGCGAGCGGCTGGCCGCGGACGTACGCGATGACCGGGGCCGCCGGGCCGTAGGGCAACGGCATCACGCCGCCCAGCGCGACCCCGATCGCGAGGCCGCCCAACAGCAATCCGACACTCACGACGGCAAGCAACACCAGCGGCGGTCCGCCCTGCCGCCGGGGGCCGGCGAGCGGCCGATTTCCATCTTCTCGTGAATCGTTCATGCGATGAACGATATGCCCGGGTTCAGCTACTCCACAAGCCCGTGAATGATTCACAGGACGAATCATTCGCGAACGCTATGATGGCCCGGTGGCATCCGTTCCCGACGACCGTCCCGACGGCGTGGCCTTCCTGTTGGCTCAGCTCGGCCATCACGCCGCGACGCTGTTCGCCGAACAGGTGGCCACCCTCGAGTTGACGCCCCCGCACGCGGGAATCCTGCGGGCCATCGCGGCGGAACCCGGACGCAGTCAGCAGGCCCTCAGCGCCCAGTTGGGCATGCTGCCGAGCCGGGTCGTCGTCTACGTCGACGAACTGGAGGAGCGCGGCTACGTCGAGCGGCGCCGCAACCCGGACGATCGCCGGTTGCATGCCCTGTACCTCACCGCCGCGGGAAAAAGGTTGATGCGCAAGCTCTCCGAGCTCGCACGCCAGCACGAGCTCCGGTTCGCCGGCACGCTTGACGCGGAGCAATACGGCACCCTGCGGGAGCTGCTCGCGGCGGTGGCACGGCAGCAGGGGCTGGCGCCGCATGTCCATCCCGGCTACAAATCGATCGGTCGGCTGGCAAACTCGGCCGGGTGAGTTCGGATAGCGATAGGATCCGCTTCGGCAGTACATCCACGAAGGCGCGAGGTGCCGGATGTCGTTTGTAGTCGCAGGGCCACAAGCAATGCTGGCGGGCGCGGGCTATATGGCCGGCGTCGGTTCGGCGATCAGGCAAGCCAACGCGCTCGCGGCGGCCCAGACGACTGCCGTGGAGGCCGCCGCCGCGGACGAGATATCCGTGGCCGTCGCCGCCCTGTTCGGATCGCACGGGCAGGGCTACCAGAGCGTGAGCGCCCAGATGACGGCGCTTCACGACCAGTTCGTACAAAACCTGACCGCGGCCGGCGGCGCCTACGCCAGCGCCGAGGCCGCGAATGTTCAGCAAACCCTGCTCGGCCTGATCAATGCGCCCACCGAGGCGCTGCTGGGACGCCCGCTGATCGGCAACGGCGCCGACGGCGGAACCGTCGGTGGGATCGGGCAACCCGGCGGGGCCGGCGGCCTGTTGTTCGGCAACGGCGGCCGCGGCGGCGACAGCACCGCCCCGTTGGCGACCGGCGGCAACGGCGGGCCGGCCGGGCTGATCGGCAACGGGGGCGCCGGCGG
>NZ_AUWQ01000003.1 GCF_000455205.1 Mycobacterium sp. UM_CSW
AGCGGGTCGCCACCGTCGGGCTAGTGGCGATCGCGAGCGCGGCGAAGCCGGGTGAAGCGGGTCGCCACCGTCGGGCTAGTGGCGATCGCGAGCGCGGCGAAGCCGGGTGAAGCGGGTCGCCACCGTCGGGGCTCCTAGGCGAACGCCTCCACCGGCGGGCACGAGCAGACCAGGTTGCGGTCGCCGTAGGCGCCGTCGATGCGGCGCACCGGCGGCCAGACCTTCGGTCGGAACCCTTTGCCCAGCGGGTAGGCCGCCTCCTCCCGCGTGTACGGGTGCTTCCAGTCGGAGACGAGCAGGCACTCGGCGGTGTGCGGAGCCCCCCGCAGCGGGTTGTCCTCAACAGGCCACTCCCCCGCGCCGACGCGCTCGATCTCGCCGCGGATGGCGATCATGGCCTCGCAGAAGTCGTCGACCTCGGTCAGGCTCTCGCTTTCGGTCGGCTCCACCATCAGCGTGCCGGCCACCGGGAAGCTCATGGTTGGAGCGTGAAAGCCGTAGTCCGCCAACCGCTTTGCGACGTCGTCGACGGTCACCCCGGTGGCCTTGGTGATGCCGCGCAGGTCCAGGATGCACTCGTGCGCGACCATGCCGTTCTCGCCCGCGTACAGCACCGGGAAGTACTCGTCGAGGCGCCGGGCGATGTAGTTGGCCGAGGCGATCGCGGTGAGCGACGCCGCCCGCAGCCCCTCGGCGCCCATCATCCGGATGTAGGCCCACGTGATCGGCAGGATCGACGCCGACCCGTAGGGTGCCGACGACACCGGATGCCCTCCGGGCAGTTCGGGCGCGTAGGGGTGGCCGGGCAGGAACGGCGCCAGGTGCGAGCGCACCGCCACCGGCCCGACGCCCGGTCCGCCGCCGCCGTGCGGGATGCAGAACGTCTTGTGCAGGTTCAGGTGGCTGACGTCGCCGCCGAACCTGCCCGGGCGGGCCAGCCCGACCAGCGCGTTGAGGTTGGCGCCGTCGATGTAGACCTGGCCGCCCGCGTCGTGCACGGCCGCGCAGATCTCGGCGATGTCGTGCTCGTACACGCCGTGGGTGGACGGGTAGGTGATCATCAGCGCGGCCAGCCGGTCTGCGTGCTCGGCGACCTTGGCCCGCAGGTCGTCGAGGTCGACGTCGCCGTTGTCGCGGCACCCGACCACAGCCACCCGCAGCCCGGCCAGCGCGGCCGACGCGGCGTTGGTCCCGTGCGCGCTGGACGGGATGAGGCAGATGTCGCGGTGCGGTTCGCCGCGGCTGGCGTGGTAATCGTGAATGGCCAGCAGCCCCGCGTACTCGCCCTGCGAGCCGGCGTTGGGCTGCAGCGAGACGGCGTCGTAGCCGGTGATCTGCACCAGCCAGGACTCCACGTCGGCGATGAGCCGGCGGATCCCCTCGGTGTCGGCGGCCGGCGCGAACGGGTGCAGGCGCGCGAATTCCGGCCAGGTGATCGGTTCCATCTCGGCGGCGGCGTTGAGCTTCATCGTGCACGAGCCGAGCGGAATCATGCTGCGGTCCAACGCGATATCCTTGTCCGCCAGCGTGCGCAGGTAGCGCATCATCGCCGTCTCGGTGCGGTATTGCGTGAAGGCCGGGTGCGTCAGGAACTCCGAGGCGCGGGTCGCGATGTCGACGGCGACGGGTTCGGCGGCCGGCACCCCGAAGGCGTCGATCACCGCGGCGACGTGCGCGTCGGTGGTGGCCTCGTCGCAGGCCACCGAGACGTGGTCGTCGTCGACGCGCCACAGGTTGACGCCGTGGGCCTTGGCCGCCGCCAGCACCTCGTCGGCGCGGCCCGGCACCCGGGCCAGCACGGTGTCGAAGAACGTGTCGTGCACCAGCGCATCACCCAGCGCGGCGGCGATGGTTTCGGCGTGGCCATGCACGCGGCGGGCGATCGCGGTCAGCCCGTCGGCGCCGTGGTAGCTGGCGTACATCGCGGCCATCACGGCGAGCAGCACCTGCGCGGTGCAGATGTTGCTGGTCGCCTTGTCGCGGCGGATGTGCTGTTCGCGGGTCTGCAGCGCCAGACGAAATGCCGGCGCGCCATCGCTGTCCACGGACACGCCGACCAGCCGCCCCGGCAGCTGACGGGCGTGCTTGGCGTGCACGGCCAGGTAGCCCGCGTGCGGTCCGCCGAATCCCATTGGGACACCGAACCTTTGGGTGGTGCCGAACACGACGTCGGCGCCGATGTCGCCGGGCGGGGTGATCAGCGTGAGGGCCAGCAGGTCGGCGCCGACGGCGACCAGCGCGCCCCGTTCGTGGGCCGCCGAGACCAGGGCCGCCCAGTCGGTGATCCGGCCGCTGGCGCCCGGCAGCTGGGTGACGACGCCGAAGAAGTCCCCGTCGGGCAGGCCGTCACGCAGGTCCGCGGTGACGATCTCGATGCCCAACGGCCTGGCCCGCGTGGCCAGCACGGCCGCGGTCTGCGCGAAGACGTCGACGTCCACGACGAGCCTGTTCGACGTGCCGCGAGTCGCCCGGTGCATCAGGGTCATGGCCTCGGCCGCGGCGGTTCCCTCGTCGAGCATCGACGCGTTGGCGACCTCCAGCCCGGTCAGGTCGGCCACCATCGTCTGGAAGTTCAGCAGCGCCTCCAGCCGGCCCTGGCTGATCTCCGGCTGGTAGGGCGTGTACGCGGTGTACCAGGCCGGGTTCTCCATGATGTTGCGCAGCAATACCGGCGGCGTGAGCGTGTCGTAGTAGCCCTGCCCGATCATCGACACGGCCACGGTGTTGGCGTCGGCCAGGGCGCGCAGCTCGGCGAGCGTCTCGGCCTCGCTGGCGGGGGGCGGCAACTGGTCCAGGCCCGGCGCGGCTCCCCCGTCGGGGCGCGTGTCGAGGATGCCGGCCGGAACCGCCTTCGACGCCAGCTCGTCTAGCGAGTCGACCCCGATGACGTCGAGCATGGCGGCGATGGCCGGGCTGTCCGGGCCGATGTGCCGCGCTGCGAAGGTTGATTGATCGGCCACGGCGAACTCCTGAGGTCGAGGGACTACGGCCCTCTCCCTCTGTCTTCACCCGTTCGCCGGGCGCCTGAGAGATTCGGCGCCGGCTGCTGCCGGGGCGCCTTTCCCCATCGGCGGGTGGAACCGCTACCGGTCCGCACCGCTTTCCAGAGGCGTCGTTAACTCGCGCGGTCCGGGTGCCTGAGAGGTTGACGGAGAGGTGTTGCTCCTTCGGCGCCCGTGACTGGCAGCCACGAGACTCTCCCGCCCGAGTGCGACGCGCGGACCAGTTTACCCGGGGTTAGCCGATCTTGCGGTCGCGGTGCTTGCGCCGCGACGCCAGCTCGTCCTCCGGGGCCGCGATCGACTCGCCGCCGTCGGCGCGCTCGCCGTGGAAGTCGGCGATCACGCCGGTCAGCTCGCGCATCGCGCCCGACACCGCGATGCCGAACACGCCCTGTCCGCCCTGCAGCAGGTCGACGACCTCTTCGGCCGAGGTGCACTCGTAGACGGTGGTGCCGTCGGAAAACAGCGTGATGTTGGCCAGGTCCTGGACGCCGCGCTGGCGCAGGTGGTCGACGGCGACGCGGATGTTGTGCAGCGAGATGCCGGTGTCGAGCAGTCGCTTGACGATCTTGAGGACCAGGATGTCCTTGAACGAGTAGAGCCGCTGGCTGCCGGAGCCCGCCGCGCTGCGGATCGACGGGACCACCAGCGACGTGCGCGCCCAGTAGTCCAGCTGGCGGTAGGTGATGCCGGCGATCTGGCACGCGCTCGGGCCGCGGTAGCCCACCAGCTCGTCGGGCACGGAATCGTCGGGGAACAGCCCGGGCTGCACCGGTGCGCTCGCTGCGGAGACGGGTTGGTCGCTGCTCGCGGCGTTCGCTTGGTCAGCTAGGTCTAGCTGCTCTTGACGTGGCTGCTCGCTCACGGGGGTTCCTCTCGCCGATCGCGCTGTCATCGTTAGCTGCGTCTCTGGCTGCACCGCAGCCACGTTTGCTCAGGCCCGAGTGCTAGTGAGCTTACGCTTTTCGGTAGCCGCCGCGCCCTAAGTCGTGATCAAAGTATGGCGGCCGCGGGCCCAACTGGCAGCACTATCGGCCAGCGTGTCGAGATCGCGGCGCCAGATGAGATGGATCCGTGATGTCGGCGTCCAGCCTAGTACCCGCGGGATGGCCGCTTCCGGGCGACTAGGTGGCCTTGAAGTCGTCGGGCGACACGCTGTCGAGGAACTCCTTGAACTTCTCCACCTCGTCCTCGCGCACGGCGGTGTTGGCCTCTTCGTCGCTCTCGTCCGGGATGAGCAGACCGGCCTGGGCGAGCACGGCCTCCTCGACGTAGATCGGGACGCCGACCCGCAAGGCGATCGCCACCGAGTCCGACGGGCGCGCCGAGACAGTGATGTTGCGGTCGAAGACCAGGTCGGCGTAGAACGTGCCCTCCTGCAGGTCGACGATCCGCACCTCTTTCAGCGAATGCCCAAGTGCGGCAATGAGATCCCTGATCAGGTCATGCGTCAGCGGCCGGGGCGGTTCGACGCCCTGCTGCTCCAGCGCGATGGCGGCGGCTTCGGACTGACCGATCCAGATTGGCAGGTAACGGTCACCGTTGGCCTCGCGCAGCAACAGCACCGGCTGGTTCTGCGGTTGCTCGACGCGAATGCCGACAACACGAACTTCACCCATCTGTGTCTGCCCTCCGCAACTCTTCAGCCCGCCGAACACCAAGCTGTCCAACGAAGTCTAATCCTCAGCGATGCAGAACGTCGCGAACGGCAGACTTGATCAGCGAGGTGTGCAATGTGATCGCGAGCGCGGCAACCTCCCGCGCCAGGTCGTCGGCGCGGTCCCGGGCGCCGGCCTTGCCGGCCTTGACGAGCGGCCCCGCGATCTGGGCGATCAGATCGGACTGCCGGTCGGCCGCGGAACGGAAGGCGCGCAGGTGCCTCGGTTCGACGCCGTATTCGGCCAGGGCCCGCGCGCATTGGAGAATGACCACGGCGTGTTCGTCGAAGAACCGGCCCGGGCCGGTGGTGATCACCCCCGCCCGGAGCAACGCCGTCAGCAGTTCGTCGTCCACCCCGGAACGCTCCAGGAGATCCTCTCGGCTCAGCCGGACCCGCGGCGGGGCCACCGCCGCCGCGTCGGGCTTGGCGCCCGGGGCGGCTTCGGCCACGGCGCCGGCGTCCCCGCCGTTCGGAACCGACACCAATCGCGGTACCCCGTAAGGCGATCCGATCGGGGGCAGCTCGCCGTCGGGCAGCGCGTCCAGCTGCGCCCGGATCACCTTCAGCGGCAGGTAGTGGTCGCGCTGCGCGGTGAGGATGAACCGCAGCCGCGCGCAGTCGTACGCGGTGAACCTGCGATATCCCGACGCGGCGCGCTGCGGCGTCACAAGTCCCTCGGCCTCCAGGAATCGAATCTTGGAGATCGTGACATCGGGGAAATCCGGCCTCAACAGGTCGAGGACCGCCCCAATCGACATCCCGGCCAGTGCCGGGCTATCGGGTGCGCTCACTACCCTCCTTCACTACCCTCCGGAATCTCCGTCGTCGCCCTGCTTGGGTCCGGTCAAGAACACCAACCGGAACTTGCCGATCTGCACTTCGTCTCCGTTGGCCAGCACCGCCGAATCGACGGGCTCGCGGTTGACGTACGTGCCATTCAGGCTACCGACATCGACGACGTGAAACTCGTTATTTTCCAACCTGAATTCGGCGTGGCGACGGCTGACGGTGACGTCGTCGAGAAAGATGTCGCTGTCGGGATGCCGACCGGCGGACGTGATGGCCTGGTCGAGCAGGAACCGCGACCCGGCGTTAGGTCCGCGTTTGACGACCAGCAACGCCGAGCCGGCCGGGAGTCCTTCGACGCCCGACACCGCGCTCTCGGTCCCCGCCTGGGCGGGCGCGTCGAGTTCGTTGAGAAAGTCGGCACGAAAGACCGAAGTCGTTTCCACCGTCACTTCGTCAGAGGTCTGGTCGTTATCCATGTCCGTCACGCGCTGCTCCTCACTGGCCGCTGTGGCGTTATCCGAACCGGGCCGCTCGCCCGGCTCCCCTCTAGGTTTGTCGAGGTTTCCTGAGTTTCTCTAGCCCCGCACTGCTGATTACTTGACCGTCTCGTGTCTATCAAGTGTCGATCTGTTGACCGTACCGCGCACCGGTTCGCAATGTGCCCCCCACCGGACGATCGGAAGCCCGACCGACGTGAACCGCGTGCGCCGCCCGCAGCACCGAGCGGGGCTGGCAGGCACATTAGCAATCGTCATTCGGTCAGCGTCCCGCGGTAGGCCTCCGGGTCGAGCAGCGCCGAGATCGCCGACTCGAGCTCGGCAGCGTCCGAGACCTGGACGTCGACCAGCCAGCCCGACCCGTAGGGGTCGGAGTTGACCAGCTGCGGACTGCCCTCCAGGTCGGCGTTGACCGCCAGGACCGTGCCCGAGACCGGTGCGAACAAGTCCGACACCGACTTCGTCGATTCCACCTCGCCGAAGGATTCGCCCGCGCTCACCTGGCTGCCCACGTCTGGCAGCTGGACGAAGACGACGTCGCCGAGCGCCGACTGCGCGAAGTCGGTGATACCGACCCGCACGGTGTCCTCACCGCTGCGTCGAACCCATTCATGTTCGGCGGTGTAGTGCAGATCGGACGGGATATCGCTCACGGGTGATCCTGTTCTGGTCGCTGCCGACGAGGCACGTTCACTTGACGGGCTGAGCGTATTGGTGCGGTTTTGGTTGTCGCAAGGTGGTCACGTCGACCCGGTCGGCCTGCTGGACCGACATGCGGGCGCCGACGCGCTTGATGCTGTCCTCGGCCCCGCCGGGGATGTTCATCGCCGCGGCCAGCGTGGGCGGATCGCCAATCGCCAGAATCGAATACGGGGACGACAGGGTTTTGTTGTCAACGGTCAACGAGCCCGGCGTACCCACTATCCAGGTATCGACACCTACCCGGACGGATTGGTGTGCGTCGTTGATCTCGATCGCTTCGGCGCCGGCGGCACGCAGCTCGTTGATCACGTCGAGCATCGCCTCCGGTGACACCCCCGGGCCCGGGTCGTCGATGGTGATCGTGACGCCGGGGCCGGTGGCGCCCACCGCGCCGACCAAGATGGACAGCGCCGCGAGCCGGGCCTGGGCGCTCTGGATGGCCGCCTGATCGTTGTTGCCGGACGCCTGCAACGCATTCAGCGTGTTTTGCAGCTCGCCGACTTCGGTGTTCAGCGTCGCCTCGCGCTGCCGCAGCGAGTCCAGCAGCACCAACAGGTCGGCGGGGCGGGCGGTGTCCAGCGAGTCGCCCGACTTGGTCTGGCGGACCTGGGTGACGATGGCGATCCCCAGGACGAGGCACAGCACGACCGCCAGCGCCCCGAAGGCCAGCCGCGAGCGACCGGCCCGCAGCATCGCGGACAGCCCCGTGCGATGCACCGGGCCGATCTCGGGCCGCGGGCGGTGCGGCGGCAGTTCGTGCCGGCCGCGATGCGCACCCGCGCCCGCGGGGGGCTCGGCTGGCGCGTCGCGACTTTCCCTGTCTTCGGGCGGGTCTTGGCTCACGGTGATGTCCTGCCGGTCATGCCCCGAACAGCCGGCGCCGCAGCGCGGCGGCGTTGCCGAAGATGCGGATGCCCAGTACGACGATGATCGCGGTCGACAGCTGGGTGCCGACGCCCAGTTGGTCGCCGACGTAGACGATGAGCGCGGCCACAAAGACGTTGAACACGAACGAAATCACGAAGACCTTGGGGTCGAAGATCCGCTCGAGGTAGGCGCGCAGTCCACCGAACACCGCGTCCAGCGCGGCCACCACCGCGATCGGCAGATAGGGCTGGACGACCTCCGGGACGGCGGGGTGGAAGACCAAACCCAGCACGATGCCGACCGCGAGCGCCGCGATGCCGATCATGCTCGGTTTCCTTTCGGCATGTCTCTCACTGGGGCCCAATCTGTTTGGCGAACTTGACATCCCGCATCGGTCCGGCCGGCAGCGACAGGCCGTCGGCGACGTTCACGGTGACGACGACACCGTAGGAGGATTCCAGCAGCCTAAGCCGCTGCAGGCCGGGGCTGTTGTCGAAGACGTCGCGCATCGAGTGCGGCGGCCCGACTGCCAGGATCTGGTAGGGGCTGCTGGTGGGGTTGTTGTCGACGAGGATCGCCCCGCCGGCCTGCCGGATGGTGACGTTGGGTCCGATCCGGACGCCGCCGACGGAGATGGCTTCGGCGCCGCTGGCCCACAGCGAGTTGACGACCAGCTGCAGATCGCGGTCCAGGATGATCTGCCTGCTGCCGTTGATGCGCTGCTTGGAAACGTCGGAAAGGTTCGGGCCGGCACCGGGATCCGTCACGGTCACCGCGAGGCCGGGACCGATGACCGCCGTGCTCGCCGCGGCCAGGCCCAGCGCGTCGAGACTGGCCAGCAGCCGCTGTCCCTGGGCGTTTTCGGCCAGTGCGTGGCGCTGCACGTCGTCGACTCGGCTCGAGAGCGCGCTGCGCTGTTGGCCTAACTTGGCCGCGGCGGCCTCCGAGGAACGCACGCTTTCCAGCAGCAGCTGCTGCGCGGTACGCACGCCGGGCGCCACCGAGCGCGCCTGCGCGACCGCGGCGGCGAACACCGTCGCGATCAGCAGCGCGGCCAGGGCCTGCCACAGCCAGCCGAAGGCGTGGTCGCGGCCGCTCGGCGCCGCGCCGTCACCGTCGCGTTTGGCCGCGGCCGCGGCGTAGCCGGGGTCCAGGTGCTCGGAGAGCAGGGCGCGCAGCAGCGAGGGCACCGGGATCAGCTGGGGCCGCGCGGCGGCGTGGGCGCTGCGGCCGGCGTTGGGGTCATAGCCGCCGAGCAGGCGGTCCGCGTCAGCCATGGCCACCCGCCTTGCGGGTGACGGGTTGGCGGTCGGGCCGTTTCACCTTGGGCATGCGGCGCACCACCAACGTCATCTGCACCGCATACAGCACGAACGCCCACAGGTACGTGTACAAGCCCCAGCCCAAAAAGCCCCAGCCGCAGGCCCTCAGCACGCGGCTCCACTCCGCGCCGCCGGTTCCGAGCAGGACCAACGGAAACCCGGCCATCAACGCGAAGGTGGCGCCTTTGCCGACGTAGGTCACCGGCAGCGCGGACAGGCCGCGGCTGCGCAGCAGCGGGAGGGTGGCGGCCAGCAGCCCGTCGCGCACCAGCAGCGTGATGACGAACCACCACGGCACGATTCCGTCGATTGCCAGGACGATCGGGACGGTCACCATGTAGAGCCGGTCCACCGCGGGGTCCAGCAGAACGCCCAGCCGCGAGGACTGGTTGAGCGTGCGGGCGATCTTCCCGTCGGCCCAGTCCGAGGCCCCGCTGAACATCAGGATCGCCACCGCCCAGCCGTTGGCGTGGGCGAACAGCAGGACGTAGACGAAAACCGGGATGAGCATCAGGCGGATCGCGCTGAGCGCGTTGGGCACCGTCAGCACCCGATCGGGCGGAAGCGCGGGCTCCATGAGCCGTGACATTAGCCGAATGCCGAGTGCGCGGCTGGCCGCACGCTCGCCGGCTCAGCTCAGCGGAACACCCCGGGCAGGCTCAGGGTCGACAGCGTGTCGTCGGACAGCGGGTTGTCGTTGACCATGTAGGTCCACGTCGACGTCGGCCGCGCCAGCTTGGACAGGTCCAGCCCCGGCTCCTCTTCCAGCACGTTCGCGGTTTCGAACGTCTGCTGCGCCGCCTCGATGGCGTCGGCGGCCAGCGACGCGAACGCGTCGACCGCCATCCGGTGAAACTCGTCCAGCGGATTCTGCCGGCCCAGCGCGCGCAGGTGGATGCTTTCGCGGATGTCGGCGAGGTAGGCCAGATGGTCGGCCCAGCCCCGGTCGAGGTGATACAGCATGATGAGCCGGCAGATCTTCTCCAGCCGGTCTTCGGAGATGTCCTCGGCGAGTTCCTCGTAGCGGTCCGGCGCCAGCTCGGCGAGCTCCTCGCGCGCAGTCGCGGTGCGCAGCAACGTGTTTCGGCGATCGACGATGATCGCGCGCTGCTGCGCGATCAGCTGGTTGTAACGCCAGGTGTTCGCATGCACGTCGAGCATCCGGCCCTCGGCGACCCGCTGCGCGTGGTCGAGCATCCCGGCCGCCTTTGGGCTGACGATCCGGCCGTCCTCGTCGGTTTGCATCGGCAGCTTGTTGTGGTCGAGGTTGGCCGCGACGACGTCGTCCTCCCAACTCGAGAAGAACACCGACGACCCCGGGTCGCCCTGCCGCCCGGCGCGGCCGCGCAGCTGGTTGTCGAGGCGCTCGGTGTGGTGGCGGCCGGTGCCGACGACGTGCAGCCCGCCCAGTTCGGCGACGCGGTCGTGGTCGGCCTCGTCGGACCCGCCGAGGCGGATGTCGGTGCCCCGCCCGGCCATCTGGGTCGACACGGTCACCGTGCCGTACTCGCCGGCCTCGGCGATGACCTTCGCCTCTTCGGCGTCGTTCTTCGCGTTGAGCACCACCGCGGGAACGCCGCGGCGCAGCAGCCGCTCGTGCAGCTCCTCGGACTCGGCCACGTCGCGGGTGCCGACCAGCACCGGCTGCCCGGTCTCGTGCACCTCGGCGATGTGCGCGACGATCGCGTCGTTCTTGGCGGCCGCGGTGATGTAGACCCGGTCGGCCTCGTCCTCGCGAATGTTGGGCTCGTTCGGCGGGATTGGCGACACGCCGAGCTTGTAGAACTGGCGCAGCTGCTCGCCGGCCGCCAGCGCGGTGCCGGTCATGCCGCAGACGGTGGCGTAGCGGTTGATCAGCGCCTGCACGGTGATGGTGTCGAGCACCTCGCCGGTCTCGGTGGTCTCGATGCCCTCCTTAGCCTCGACGGCGGCCTGCAGACCGTCGGGCCAGCGCTGCAGTTGCGCGATGCGGCCGCGGGCGGAGTTGATCAGGTGCACCGCGTCGTCGCGCACGATGTAGTGCACGTCGCGCTGCAGCAGCACGTGCGCGTGTAGCGCCACGTTGACCTCGGTGAGGGTGGTGCCGACGTGCTCCTCCGAGTACAGGTCGATGCCGCCGAGCGCCTTCTCGACCTTGCGCGCGCCGACGTCGGTCAAATGCACGTTGCGGCTGTCGGCGTCGGTCTCGTAATCGGTGCCGGCGTCCAGCGTGCCGACCAGCTTGATGATCTCCAGCCGCGGCGTCTCCCGGTGGGTGGTGCCGGCCAGCACCAACGGCACCAGCGCCTCGTCCACCAGCACCGAGTCGGCTTCGTCGATGAGGGCCACGTCGGGATTGGGTGAGACCAGGTCGTCGACGTCGGTCGCCAGCTGGTCGCGCAGCACGTCGAAGCCGATCTCGTTGACCGAGGCGTAGGTGACGTCGCAGCCGTAGGCGGCGCGGCGTTCCTCGCTCGTCGAGTCCGCGGTGATCCAGCCGACCGTCAGCCCCAGGGCTTCCAGCAGCGGGCCCATCCACTCCGCGTCGCGCCGAGCCAGGTAGTCGTTGATGGTCACCACGTGCACGTGCCGTCCCGCAAGGGCGTATCCGGCGGCCGCGATCGCGCCCGACAGGGTCTTGCCCTCCCCGGTGGCCATCTCGATCACGTCGCCGGCGAGCATGCGCAAGGCGCCCAGCAGCTGGACATCGAAGGGACGGAGGCCGGTCGCCCGCTCGGCCGCTTCCCGGGCGATCGCGAGGAACTGTGGGATGTCGGCGGACTCCGCGAGGTCGTCGAGCTTGAGCAGCCCCGTTGCCTCGCGCAGCTTCTCGTCGCTGAGGCCGGCCGCCTTCTCGTCGTACTCCGACGAGGCGGTGACCTCGGCGAGGGACCGCGTCTGGTTCTTCTCCGTGCTGGCGCCCAGCAGCCGCCAGAATCGGCTACTCAGGCGGCCGGGCTGCGTCCGGGTGGTCTTTGGCACAGGTCAACGGTACGCGAGCGGTCGGTTCAGGCGAGGTTGGAGCGGCGCGGGTAGGCGACGGCCGGGTCGGTGAGCACGTTGACGACGGCGGGCAGCCCGCTGGCGAAGGCGCGTTCCAGCGCGGGTCGCAACTCGGCGGGCGCGGCCACCAACTCGCCGTGGGCGCCCAGGGCGCGGGCTACCTCGTCGTAGCGGGTGCCCGGACGCAATTCCGCCACCACCGAGTAGCCGTACAGCGCCTCCATGGGGTGTTTTTCGAGACCCCAGATTCCGTTGTTGCCGATGACCGACACGACCGGCACGCCGTGGCGAACCAGGGTGTCCCACTCCATGCCGCTGAAGCCGAACGCGCCGTCGCCCTGCAGCAGCACGACCTGGCGGTCCGGCCGGGCCAGCTTGGCGGCCAACGCGTAGCCGGGGCCCGACCCGAGGCAGCCGAACGGGCCGCTGTCCAGCCAGCAACCCGGCAGATAGCTGTCGATCACCCGCCCGGCATAGGACCCGAAGTCGCCCGCGTCGATGACGACGATGGCGTCGCGGTCCAGCAGCGGCGCCAGCTCCGCGTACACCCGCATCGGATGCAGCGGGATCCGGTCGTCGGCCAGCTCGGCCTTCTCCTGGGCGCGCGCCGCGGTCTCGGCGGTTCGTAGCTCGGCGACCCAATCCGGGTGTGCGGTGCCACGCGTGGCGGCGAGGGCCGAAAGGATCGAGCTGAGGTCGCCGTACAAGCCGGCGGCGATGGGCCGGGGATGATCGCGGACGGGTTCGCCGCGGTCGGCCACGATCAGCTGCGTTTCCGGCCCGAACACCTTGCCGAAGCCCAACCTGAAATCCATTGGCACACCGACGATCAGCGCGACGTCGGCCTCGCCCAGCGCCTTGCCGCGCACCCGCGAGAAGGCCATCGGATGGTCGGCCGGCACCACGCCGCGGGCCATCCCGTTCATCAGCACCGGAATCTGAAGTTCCTCCGCTAGGCGCAGCAGCGCCGCCTCGCCGTGTCCCCACCAGACGTTGGTGCCCGCCATGATCACCGGCCGCTGCGCCGCCGCCAACAGGTCGACGGCGCGGTCGAGGGCCTGGCCATCCGGGGCCGGACCGGGCGGCACTGCGCTCAAGGCGCCGGGCCGGCCGTCATCCTCCGACATCGAAAAGGCGTGGTCCATCGGAAAGTCGACGAACCCCACGCCGGACGGGGCGCCGACGGCCGCGCGCAACGCCTCGTCCACCAGCCGGCCGGCGTCGTCGGCCGACTGCGCGGTGGCGGCGAATCGGGCCAGCGGCGCCACGAACGGCACATGGTCGATCTCCTGCAGCGAGCCCATGCCCCAGCGCCCCGCGGGGGCCCGGCCACCCAGCACCACCAGCGGCGACTGGTTCTGCTGCGCCGCGGCCATCGCGCTCATCCCGTTGGTCACGCCCGGCCCCGCGGTCAACGCGGCCACGCCGGGCAGCCTCGTCACCTTCGACCAGCCCTCGGCGGCGAACGTCGCGGTCTGTTCGTGGCGGGTGTCGATCAGCCGGATCCCCTCGTCGCGGCACCCGTCGTAGATGGAGAACAGGTGGCCGCCCGATAGGGTGAACACGGTGTCGATGCCGCTGGCCTTGAGCCGGCGTGCGATCAGTCGGCCGGCATGTACGGTCTGGCTGGACGGAGCGTCGATGCTCATCCAGGCAGCCTATCGGCAATCACTCGGGTACCTTCGCCGAAGGATTTTGTGTCAGGCCTCGACCTTAAGGAGACATCGACCATGGGCCCGAAGCCGTTTACGCCGTCGATCAATTGGTCGGCGGCACCCATGGATTCCCTGCGCTGGATCGCCATAGCCTGGGCGATCGGAGCCGTCTGTCTTCTCGCCGTGCTGGTGGCGTTCCGGTACCTGACCCCGTGGGGCCGGCAGTTCTGGCGGATCACCCGCGGCTACTTCGTCGGCCCGTCGAGCGTCAAGGTGTGGGCGATGCTGGGGGTGCTGTTGCTGTCGGTGCTGTGTTCGGTGCGGCTCACCGTGCTGCTGAGCTACCAGGGCAACGACCTGTACACGGCGGTGCAGAAGGCCGTGCAGGGCATCGCGGCCGACGATGCCAACGTGAAACAGTCCGGGATTCACGGCTTTTGGATGTCGATCGGGATCTTTTCCGTGCTCGCCACGCTGTATGTCATCCGGTTCATGATCGACATCTATCTGACCCAGCGATTCATCATCGCCTGGCGCGTCTGGCTGACCGCCCACCTCACCGACGACTGGCTGGAGGGCAAGGCCTACTACCGGGACCTGTTCATCGACAACACCATCGACAACCCGGACCAGCGCATCCAGCAGGACATCGACATCTTCACCGCCAACGCCGGGGGCACCCCGAACATCCCGTCCAACGGGACGGGCAGCACCCTGCTGTTCGGCGCCGTCAACGCGGTGGCCTCGGTGATCTCCTTCGCCGCGATCCTGTGGCAGCTCTCCGGGAATCTGGAACTTTTCGGCGTGGTGTTGCCGCGCGCCATGTTCGTCACCGTCCTGGTCTATGTGCTGGTCGCGACCGTCGTCGCGGTCTGGCTGGGCCATCCGCTGATTTGGCTGAGCTTCAACAACGAAAAGCTCAACGCCGCATTCCGTTACGCGCTGGTGCGGTTGCGCGACGCGGCCGAGGCGGTGGGCTTCTACCGCGGTGAACGAGTCGAGCGGGCGCAACTGTGGCGGCGCTTCACCCCGATCATCGCCAACTACCGCAAGTTCGTGCGCCGGACGATCATCTTCAACGGGTGGAACTGGTCGATGTCGCAGATCATCGTTCCGTTGCCGTGGGTGATCCAGGCGCCGCGACTGTTCGCCGGGCGGATCGACTTCGGCGACGTCGGCCAGAGCGCGACGGCCTTCGGCAACATCCAGGATTCGCTGTCGTTCTTCCGCAACAACTACGACGCGTTTGCCGCGTTTCGCGCGGCGATCATCCGGTTGCACGGGCTGGTCGATGCGAACAGCCAGGGCCGCGCGCTGCCGACGATCCTGGTCAAGCCGAGCGACGAGGCAACCGTCGAGCTTCGCGGTGTCGAGGTGCGCACGCCGGCGGGCGACCAGTTGATCGACCCGCTCGATGTGGCGCTCGACGACGGCGACTCGCTGGTGATCACCGGGCGATCGGGCGCCGGCAAGACCACCTTGCTGCGCAGCCTGGCCGAGTTGTGGCCGTACGCGTCCGGGACGCTCTGCCGCCCCGACGGCGACAACGCGACGATGTTCCTGTCGCAGTTGCCCTACGTGCCGCTCGGCAGCCTGCGCGGCGTGATCTGCTACCCGAACGAGCCGGCGAACGTCTCCGACGGCGAATTGCAGGACGTGCTGACGAAGGTGGCCTTGGCGCCGCTGATCGGACGCCTCGACGAGGAGCAGGACTGGGCCAAGGTGCTCTCCCCCGGGGAGCAGCAGCGCGTCGCGTTCGCCCGCATCCTGCTCACCAAGCCAAAGGCGGTGTTCCTCGACGAGGCCACCTCGGCGCTCGACGAGGGGCTGGAGTTCGCGCTGTATCAGCTGGTGCGCACCGAGTTGCCGGACACCGTGTTGGTCAGCGTCAGCCACCGGCCCACCGTCGAGCAGCATCACCGACAACAGCTGCAGTTGCTGGGCGGCGGCCAGTGGCGGCTCGGCCCGGTAGAGAAGGAACCCGCCGGGGTCTAGGCGTTTGCGTTGCGGGCCAACGCGCGCGGCGAGCCTGCAAATTCGCAGGCGTTTACTCGCACTTTCGCTGCGAAATTACAGCCTCGGTGCCGCCGCGTGCGCTGTGTCTAACGCGACTGCGCGCACGCGGCCTCCCGGGCCGCGTGCGCTCCGGCGCGGCGCCCGAAGAACGAGCCCTCCCCCAGCTGCGTTCCACTGGCGTAGCCCTTGCCGTCCTGGGCGATGTTGGACGCGCACGCGCCCACCGCGTACAGGCCGGGAACCACGGTGCCGTCCTCGCGTTGCACCTGCCCGTCGACCGACACCGCCAGCCCGCCGACGGTGAATCCGGCGTACATCGCCTTGCCCAACGACATGTCGAACGCGCCCCATGGCCCTTTGTCTTGCGCCGCAAGGAATTGCGGCTGCTTGTGGAAATCGGGATCCTCGCCGCGCGCGGCGTGCGTGTTGTAGCGGTCCAGGGTCGCGACCAGATTGCCCTGGGGGATGCCCAGCGCGGCTTCCATCTCGGGCACGGTCTCCCAGCCGTCGATGAGCGGCACCAGGGGCATCTTGGGATGCTCCAGGTGCGCCTCGTCGACGATCAGGAACGCCGCGCTGTCCGGCTGATCCATGATGAAGCCCGCCGTGCGGGAGTGGTAGGAGTCTTCGGCGACGAAGCGCTGGCCGAGCTTGTTCACGATGATCCCGGTGAGCAGGATCGACGGCGGGTAGGGCGGCGCCGTGATGAAGATCTGATCCATGTGCTGGGTGGCGCCGCCCGCGGAGACGCCCATCCGGATGCCCAGGCCGTCGTCGTAGGTATTGCCGAGCACGAACGGCTTCTCGCCCAGCTTCGGGGTGTACCTGGCTACCATCTCCGGGTTCATCACGAATCCCCCGGCAGCGATGATCACCGACTTCGCCTTGATCGCACCAGTTTCGGAGAATTGCTTCCACAGCACGCCGGTCACCGCGCCGGCGTCGTCCACGATGAGCTGGCTCGCGCCGGTCTCGTATCGCACCTGCACGCCGAGGCTGGCGGCCCGCTTGAGGAGCAGGTCGATCACCATGCTGGCGCCGCCGGTGTCGCCGGGCACGGGCACCTTGTGACCGCGCGGCGCCGGGACCGCCTTCTCCAGGAAGGGCCACACCTTCTCGTTGCCGGTGAACATCAACCCCTCGGTGTTGGGCTGGATCACGGCCTTGCCCGGGAAGTAGCTGCGCTCGAATTGAAAACCCAAGTCTTCCAACCAGTTGAAGTGTTCGACGCTGCCCTCGCAGTAGGCGCGAATCTTCGCGTGGTCCGGCTGCCTCGACACCGCGACGAGGTATTTGTACATCTCCTCGGCCGAGTCGGGGTGGCCGGTCGCCTCCTGCACGGCGGTCCCGCCGCCGAGGTAAAAGTGGCCTCCCGCAAGGGAAGTCGTGCCGCCCGCCGCGGCGGCGCGCTCGAGCACCAGCACCTTCGCGCCCGCGGCCGCCGCGCTGACCGCCGCGCACCCGCCGCCGATGCCGAAACCGATCACCACCACGTCGACCTCGTCCGACCACGACGTCACCGTGTCCGCGTCGACGATTGCCGGAATCTCGGTACTCATTGGCGCCACTCCT
>NZ_AUWQ01000004.1 GCF_000455205.1 Mycobacterium sp. UM_CSW
CCGCGCTAGGCCGAATTGAGCGCCTCCTCCTCCGACCGTTCCGGTCGGCATCGTCGCCGCGCTAGGTTAACCGCATGCTGGCCGAGACCCAGATCACCAACCTCCTGTACCGCTATGCCGAATGCATCGACGCCGGTGACCTGGCGGGCGCGGCCACGCTGTTCGAACACGCCCGCATCAGGATCGGCGGCTCGGACGCCGAACCGGACACCGTCGACGCGGCCCGGCTGTTGGGGATCTGGAAATCGCTGATCGTGCTTCATCCGGACGGGACGCCGCGCACCAAGCACGTCACGACCAATCCGATCATCGAGATCGATGACGGGGCCGGCACCGCGAGTTGCCGCAGCTACTACACGGTGCTGCAGCAGACCGACGAGCTACCGCTGCAGACCATCGTCACCGGCCGCTACCACGACCGATTCGAACGCGTCGACGGCCGATGGCGGTTTTGTTACCGCGATCTCAC
This sequence comes from Mycobacterium sp. UM_CSW, assembly GCF_000455205.1. Taxonomy (GTDB): domain Bacteria; phylum Actinomycetota; class Actinomycetes; order Mycobacteriales; family Mycobacteriaceae; genus Mycobacterium. Next base: position 470 of record NZ_AUWQ01000004.1, read on the forward strand.
GCTCATCGACATGGTCGGCGACGTCAGCCGGCACCTTGCCCACCCCATCGCGCCGGCCCAAGGGGCCTGAGCGCTGTTGTGAATAGCTATCTGCATTACGGTTATACACATCGAGTCGCGTTACCCAGACCGGGAGGCTGGGCCAAATTCTGGTTCTTACTGCGTCGCAGGAGGTGACGGTATGAGCAAATGGCACCACCGCTCCGTCTGGTGGTCATGGCTGGTCAGCGTGCTGGCCGTGGTGGGGCTGGGCCTGGCCATGGCCGCGGCGCCGGCGTCCGCGTCACCGACCCACGACCGGCCCCTCGCGCCGTTGGACCCGTCGGGCATCGTCGGCAGGGTCGGGCCCCAGGTCGTCGACATCAGCACCAAATTCGGCTACAACAACGCCGTCGGAGCCGGGACCGGCATCGTTATCGATCCGGGCGGCGTCATTCTCACCAACAACCACGTGATCTCGGGGGCCACCGACATCAACGCGTTCGCCGTCGGCAACGGCCAGACCTACGCCGTCGACGTCATCGGCTACGACCGGACCGCGGACGTCGCGGTCCTGCAGCTCCGTGGTGGCGGCGGCCTGCCCGCCGCCAACATCGGCGGCGGGGTCGCGATCGGCGAGCCCGTCGTCGCGCTGGGCAACGCGGGCGGTCAGGGCGGCACGCCGAGCGCGGTGGCCGGTAAGGTCGTCGGGCTCAACCAGAGCGTGTCCGCGACCGACACCCTCACCGGCGCGGAGGAGAACCTGGGCGGGTTGATCCAGGCCGACGCGGCGATCAGGCCGGGTGACTCGGGCGGCCCGATGGTCAACGAGGCCGGCCAGGTGATCGGGATGAACACCGCGGCCACCGACAGCTACAAGATGTCCGGCGGCCAGGGTTTCGCCATCCCGATCGGCACCGCGATGGCGGTCGCCGGACAGATCCGGTCCGGCGCCGCGTCGAACACGGTGCACATCGGGCCGACGGCCTTCCTGGGCCTGGGCGTGACGGACAACGGTGGCAACGGCGCCCGGGTCGAACGCGTCGTGGGCAGCGGTCCCGCGGCGGCGGCCGGAATCTCGGCCGGCGACGTCATCACTGGGTTCGACAACATCCCGATCACCGGTGCCACCTCGATGACGGATGTGCTCGTCCCGCATCATCCCGGCGACACCGTCACCCTGCACTGGCGCGCCAAGGGGGACGGCGATCGCAGCGGACCGGTGACGCTGGCGGACGGGCCGCCGGCCTGATACCGCGCGGATAATGACCGCCTCCCGCCGGATTCGCTTGCGGCACATCGGGATTGGTCGCCCGTTTGCGGTCGTGATTCCCGAGTTGCCGTGTCGGGTACACGTGGCATCGTGGAATTGATGAACGACGCAAGAGACGCAGTCGAGCACGATCCCGCGGGGGGCAGTCACGTCGAGGGCGGCGTGGTCGAGCATCCGAACGCCGAAGATTTCGACAATGCTGCCGCGCTGCCCGCCGATCCGACCTGGTTCAAGCACGCGGTCTTCTACGAGGTGCTGGTCCGGGCGTTCTTCGACGCCAACGCCGACGGGTCGGGTGACCTGCGGGGGCTGATGGAACGCCTGGACTACCTGCAGTGGCTCGGCATCGACTGCATCTGGCTGCCCCCTTTTTACGATTCCCCGCTGCGGGACGGCGGCTACGACATCCGGGACTTCTACAAGGTGCTGCCCGAGTTCGGGACGGTCGACGACTTCGTTGCGCTGCTGGATGCCGCCCACGAGCGAGGCATCCGGGTGATCACCGACCTGGTGATGAACCACACCTCGGAATCGCACCCGTGGTTTCAGGAGTCCCGGCACGACCCCGACGGACCATACGGCGATTACTACGTGTGGAGCGACACCAGCGAGAAGTACACCGACGCCCGCATCATCTTCGTCGACACCGAGGAATCGAACTGGACGTTCGACCCGGTCCGCCGCCAGTTCTACTGGCACCGGTTCTTCTCCCACCAGCCCGACCTGAACTACGAGAACCCGGCCGTGCAGGAGGCGATGATCGACGTCCTGCGCTTCTGGCTTGGCCTGGGCATCGACGGGTTTCGCCTGGACGCGGTGCCCTACCTGTTCGAACGCGAGGGCACCAACTGCGAGAACCTGCCCGAGACGCACGCCTTCCTCAAGCGGGTCCGCAAGGTGGTCGACGACGAGTTCCCGGGCCGGGTGCTGCTGGCCGAGGCCAACCAGTGGCCGGCCGACGTCGTCGAGTACTTCGGCGACGCCACCACCGGCGGGGACGAGTGCCACATGGCGTTCCACTTCCCGCTGATGCCGCGCATCTTCATGGCGGTCCGGCGCGAATCGCGGTTCCCGATCTCCGAGATCCTGGCGCAGACGCCGGAGATCCCGGACATGGCCCAATGGGGGATCTTCCTGCGCAATCACGACGAGCTGACGCTGGAGATGGTCACCGACGAAGAGCGCGACTACATGTACGCGGAGTACGCCAAGGACCCGCGGATGAAGGCCAACGTCGGGATCCGCCGGCGCCTCGCACCGCTGCTGGACAACGACCGCAACCAGATCGAGCTGTTCACCGCGCTGCTGATGTCGCTGCCCGGCTCGCCGGTCCTCTACTACGGTGACGAGATCGGCATGGGCGACGTGATCTGGTTGGGGGACCGCGACGGGGTGCGCACGCCGATGCAGTGGACACCGGACCGCAACGCCGGCTTCTCGAAGGCCAACCCGGGGCGGCTGTACCTCCCGCCCAGCCAGGACTCGGTGTACGGGTATCAGGCGGTCAACGTGGAGGCGCAACGCGACACCTCGACGTCGCTGCTCAACTTCACCCGGGTGATGCTCGCGGTGCGAGGGCGGCACAAGGCTTTTGCGATCGGAAGATTCGAGGAACTGGGCGGGTCGAACCCGTCGGTCCTGGCGTTCGTGCGCCACGCGGCGGACGACGGGGACACCGTGCTGTGCGTGAACAACCTGTCCCGGTTCCCCCAGCCGATCGAACTGAACCTCCAGCAATGGAGCGGCTGCACACCAGTGGAGCTGACGGGGCATGTGGAGTTTCCGCGCATCGGTCACCTGCCCTACCTGCTGACACTGCCGGGACACGGGTTCTACTGGTTCCAGCTGACCGGATGTGAGGAGAACGCATGACGACTCAGCCAGTCAAGCTGCCCTGGTCTGAGTGGCTTCCGCAGCAACGGTGGTACGCCGGACGCAACCGCGAGCTGTCGAGCGCCGAGCCCGGCGTCGTCGTGCCGCTGCGCGAGGACCTCGACCTGGTCCTCGTCGACGTCCGGTACACCGACGGCTCCTCGGAGCGTTACCAGGTGATCGTTCGTTGGGACTTCGCGCCGGTGTCCGAGTACAGCACCGTCGCCACCATCGGCGCCGCCGACGACCGCACCGGTTTCGACGCCCTGTACGACACCGACGCGCCGCGGTTTCTGCTCTCGCTCATCGACTCGGCCGCCGTGCGCGGCTCGTCCGATGGCCAGGTGGCGTTCACCAAAGAGCCCGACGTCGAGCTGCCGCTGGAGGCGCTGCCGCACGTCTCCGACGCCGAGCAGAGCAATACCAGCGTGATCTTCGATCGAGACGCCATGTTCAAGGTCTTTCGGCGGGTCAGCAGCGGCATCAATCCCGACATCGAGCTCAACCGGGTGCTCGCCCGCGCCGGCAACCCGCACGTGGCGCGATTGCTCGGCACCTACGAGATGGTCCCGCCGGACGGTGACCCGTGGCCCCTGGGCATGGTGACCGAATTCGCGTCGAACGCCGCCGAGGGCTGGGCCATGGCCACCGCCAGCGTGCGCGACCTGTTCGCGGAGGGCGACCTGTACGCCTACGAGGTCGGCGGCGACTTCGCCGCCGAATCCAACCGGCTGGGTGAAGCCGTGGCGTCCGTGCACGCCACCCTGGCGGAATGCCTCGGCACGGCCGACGCCACGTTCCCGGTCGACACCGTGCTGGCGCGGCTGTCGTCAACCGTCGCGAAGGTGCCCGAACTCGAGGAATACGCGGCGACGATCGAGGAGCGATTCCAAAAGCTCGCGGGCGAGACGATCACCATCCAGCGGGTGCACGGCGACCTGCACCTGGGGCAGGTGCTGCGCACACCGGAGAGCTGGCTGCTGATCGACTTCGAAGGCGAACCGGGACAGCCGCTCGACGAGCGGCGCGCGCCGGATTCGCCGTTGCGCGACGTGGCCGGGGTGTTGCGGTCGTTCGAGTACGCCGCCTACGGGCCGCTGATCGACCAGGGTGCGGACAAGCAACTGGCCGCGCGCGCCCGCGAATGGGTCGAGCGCAACTGCGCCGCGTTCTGCGACGGCTACGCGGCGGTGTCCGGCACCGACCCGCGCGATTCGGCGCAGCTGCTGGCCGCCTACGAGCTCGACAAGGCGGTGTACGAGGCAGGTTACGAGGCGCGACACCGCCCGGGCTGGCTGCCGATCCCGCTGCGATCCATCGCCCGGCTGACCGCGGCGTAGTGCAAACATAGGTATTACCTATGTGCCGCCTGCGATTTGGGTGTGCGTCTGACAGCATGTTTGTGTGGCGCGTGAAACTTTCAACAGCGAGGCGAGGTTGTCGTGGCTGCTGGCCGGGCTGGCCGGCGTGCTCGGAGCGACGGCATTCACCCATTCGGCGGGATATTTCGTCACCTTCATGACCGGCAATGCCCAGCGCGCCGCGCTGGGCTTTTTCCGCGGGGACGTGGTGCTCTCGGTGTCGGCGGCACTGCTGATCGTGTGCTTCGTGGCCGGCGTGGTGATCGCGTCGGTGTGTCGCCGGCATTTCTGGGTCGCGCATCCGCACGGCCCCACCGTCCTGACGACCTTCAGCCTGCTGGCCGCCACCGTGGTGGACGTGCTCGACGAGGGCTGGGAGGAAAACCTTCTCGATTTCGCGCCAATCATGTTGGTCGCCTTTGCTATTGGCGCGCTGAACACGTCGTTCGTTAAGGACGGCGAGGTGTCCGTGCCGCTGAGCTACGTGACCGGGACTCTGGTCAAGATGGGCCAGGGCATCGAACGCCACATCGCCGGCGGAACCGCGGCGGATTGGCTCGGTTACTTCCTGCTGTTCAGCAGCTTCGCCCTGGGCGCCGTGGTGGGCGGCTGCATCAGCCTCGTCGTCAACGGCACGTGGATGCTGGTGGTCGCCACCTCCGTGTGCGCGCTGACGACCGGATACACCTACTTCCACCAGGATCGTCAGGCGCTGTTGAATGACCGGTCAGAAAAACAGCATCGGCAGCAGCGCTGACCGGTGCGCTACTGCCGATGCCGGCTTTGGGGGTGTCAGGCGGCTGGTTGTGCTGGCTGTGCCGGTTGTGCCGGTTGCGCAGTCGTGTTGACCGCGTTGAGCACCTGGATGATGTCCGGCTTCATGGCAACCAACTGCTGGTTCCAGTAGGGCCACGAGTGCGTCCCGTTGGCCGGGAAGTTGAACACCCCGTTGCGTCCGCCCGCGGCCACGTAGTTGTTCTGGAAGGTTTCGTTGGTGCGCAGCGTGAGGCCTTCCAGAAACTTCGCCGGCATGTTGTCGCCGCCGAGGTCGCTGGGGGTGCCGTTACCGCAGTACACCCAGACCCGCGTGTTGTTGGCGACCAGCCGCGGAATCTGGACCATCGGGTCGTTGCGCTTCCACGCCGGGTCGCTGGACGGACCCCACATGCTGTTGGCGTTGTAGCCACCGGAGTCGTTCATCGCCAGACCGATCAGGGTGGGCCACCAGCCCTCGGACGGGTTGAGGAAGCCGGATAGCGAAGCGGCATAGGGGAATTGCTGCGGGTAGTAGGCGGCCATGATCAGGGCCGAACCGCCCGACATCGACAGACCCACCGCGGCGTTGCCGAACGGCGACACCTGCTTGTTGGCCTGCAGCCACCCGGGCATCTCCTGGGTCAGGAACGTCTCCCACTTGTAGGTGTAGTTCTGGCCGTTGCCGGACGACGGCTGGTACCAGTTGCTGTAGAAGCTGGACTGCCCGCCGACGGGCATGATCACCGACAACCCGGACTGGTAGAACTCCTCGAAGGCCGGGGTGTTGATGTCCCAGCCGTTGTAATCGTCCTGTGCCCGAAGGCCGTCGAGCAAGTACACCGCGTGCTGTCCACCCGGCTGGAACTGCACCTTGATGTTGCGGCCCATCGACGGCGATGGGATTTGCAGGTATTCCACCGGGAGCCCCGGCTTCGAGAACGCCCCCGCGGTAGCCGCGCCGCCGGCGGCGCCGACCAGACCCGACAACAGGGCAGCCCCCACGGCCGCGACGGCCAGCCGGCGCGGCATCCTCGCCGCTGCGCCACGCACCTTCCGCACCTCTTCGATGAACGACATAGCTCCCTACCCATCCCAACTTTCATCGTTTGTTCGATGCCGCACGACTACGGTCGAATCTGTTCGCCTGCGCAGTGAAACACAGGGGGAGGGCGTAATTCGTCTGTCGCGGCCGCGATGGGAGATCGCGGTTGGCTAACGATTGGGAGTCGGCCGGGAATCGTCACATTCGGGTCACGAATGGCTCACGAAACCGTGCCGGTGGCGCCCCTACGCGACGAGCCGGCGCAAAAGCGTTGAAGCCGTGGCGATTCCGATCAGCGCCGCCACCACCAGCACGATGAAGTCGGCCGGGTTGTACGCGGTGCCGATCAACAGCGCCCGCAGCGCGTCCACCTCGTAGCTGAGCGGGTTGACCTTGCTCAGCGCGTGCAACCAGGCGGGCATCACGTCGACGGGGTAGAGCGCGTTGGACGCGAAGAACAACGGCATCGTGATGGCCTGGCCGATTCCCATCAGGCGGTCGCGGGACAGGACCAGGCCGGCCAGCGTCATCGACAGGCAGGCGAAGAACGCCGCGCCGAGCATCACCACGGCCATCGCCGCCAGGATCCGCAACGGATTGATGGTCAGGCCGATGTTCATCAGGTAGGCCAGCGCCATCACCCCGACCACCTGGGCGACCGACCGCACTCCGGCCGCGAACGCCTTGCCGGTGATCAGCGCCGACGCGGGGGCCGGCGTCACCATCAGCTTGGCCAGCACGCCGGCGTCGCGGTCCCAAATGATCTGTATGCCATAGAAGATCGAGATGAACAGCGCCGACTGCGCGATGATCCCGGGCGCCAGGAATGCGAGGTAGGACACCGACCCGGTGTGGATGACGTGCAACTTGGAAAACGTCGTGCCGAAGATCAGCAGCCACAGCGCGGGCTGCACCATCCGGGTGACGAGCTCGGTCCGGTCGTGCTGCAGCTTCTGCAGTTCCACGATCGCGAACGCCCCGACCCGCGCCAGCGTTGCCTGGACCCGTTGCCACCCGCGCGGAGCGCGAACCAGGGTGGTCGCCGGGGCTTTGGGTGCGATGTCAACTGGCACGGCTGGCAACCTTTCTGCTGGAACGGATCTCCCGGAAGGAGCCGGACGATTCCGTCTGGCCGGACAGGTCCTCCGCCGCGTAATGGCGGAACACGTCCTCGAGCGTGGCGCCGGGCGACACGGTGGCCTTCAGCTTCGCGGGCGTGCCCACGGCTCGCAGCCGGCCGCGGTGCATCAGTGCGACCCGATCGCACAGCGCGTCGGCCTCCTCCATGTAGTGGGTGGTGAGCAGCACCGTCATGCCGAACTGGGCCTGCATGCTCCGCACCTGCTGCCAGACACCGTCGCGGGCGATCGGGTCCAGCCCTACCGTCGGCTCGTCGAGCACCAGCAGCGACGGGCGGTTGACCAGCGCCTGCGCCACCTCCAGGCGGCGCACCATGCCGCCGGAGTACGCCCCGGCCCGCCGGTCGGCCACGTCGAGCAGTTCCATGGCGGCCAGCGCCTGTTCCACCCGTTCGGCCCGGCAGGCGCGCGGCACCCCGTAGAGCCGCGCGAACCACTGCACGTTCTGCCGCCCGGTCAACGCGGGCTCGACCGAAAGCTGTTGGGGCACATAGCCGATGTTGCTGCGAATGTCGATGGTCTGGCGGCGGGCGTCCATGCCGAAGATGCGCAATTCGCCGCGCTGCACCGGCGTCAACGTGGTGAGCATGCGGGCCAGCGTCGTCTTTCCGGCGCCGTTGGGTCCCAGCAGGCCCATCGTCTCGCCCGGGCGCACCTGCAACGTCACGTCATCGACAGCGGTGAACTGGCCGTACCGGTAGGTCAGGTTGCGGCCGTCGATCGCCATCGGCAGTCGTTCGCTCATGATCGCCGCTCCTGCAGTAGTCGGGTCATGGTGTCAAGAACCTCCAATCCCTTTGTCAGGGACTCGATTTGATCGTCGTCTAGCTCGCCGAGCACCTCGGCGACCAGTGCCCGGCGCGCGGCCCGAGACGCGTCGACGAGCTGCTGGGTGGGTTCGGCGAGCCGCAGCTGGCCGACGCGGCGGTCCGATTCGCCGACGGTCCGGATCAGCAGTCCGTTGCCGGCCAGCTTGGAGACCAAGGTCGACGCGGTGTTGGGCACCAGGCCGAGCTCGGCCGCGGCGGCGCTGACCGAGATCCCCGGTCGCCGTCCGACCAGCCACAGCAGCTCCGCCTGGGACTCGGACAGCCGCGCGGAGTCGAACCCCCGGCCGGCCGACCGGCGAAGTTGCCGGCGAAACCTGCCGACGACGCCGAACAGCTCGGCGACCACATCGGACTTCACTGCCCCCATATACCTCTGTTTACGAGCTAAATATGAGTGCGAGCTGTGTGGGGGCTAGCTCCCAGCTACTTTTCGAGCGAATGCAGGACCACGTCGGTCAACGTCCCGTTGTCGACGCCGGCGGTCATGTAGCTGCAGAACGGTTGGCGGCGACGATCCGTGGGTGAACCCGGATTGAGCAGGCGCAGTCCGGTGTGCGTCGTGGTATCCCACGGGATGTGGCTATGGCCGAACACCAGCACGTCGCGGTCGGGGTAGAGCCGCGACATCCGCGCGTCCCTGCCGCTCGCGGCACCGGTCTCGTGGACCACGGTCAGGCGCAGCCCGTCCAGCGTGGCGTCGGCGCGCTCGGGCAGCCGGTCCCGCAACGCCGGCCCGTCGTTGTTGCCCCAGCACGCGACCAGCCGCGCGGCCCGGGCTTCCAGGGCGTCGAGCAAGTCGGTCGATACCCAGTCGCCGGCGTGTACCACCACATCGGCCGCGGCGACCTCGTCCCATACCCGCGCCGGCAGGTCGCGGGCGCGCCGCGGGACGTGGGTGTCGGCAATCAGCAGCAGCCTCACGCCGCCATCTTGCGCTACCGCTGGCCGTCCTGGCTGCGCGCCTCGGCGCCCGTCTCGCCCGCGTCGAAAGTGTCGTCGGAACCGGCCGCGCCCACGTACGACCCGTCGTCGCCTTCGGCGGCCCGTGATCGAGCCTCGTGCACTTCGGGCTCGACGTCTTCCTCGGCCCTGTGGCCCTTGTTTTCCGGCATAGGGCCCAGGTTTCCCGCGCAGCGGCGCGCGAAACGGCGATGATCGGCTCCGATAGGGTGCATGCGGGCATCGACAGCATCCCGAGGAGGACCAATGCGCACCTTCGAATCAGTAGCGGACCTCGCCGCGGCGGCGGGCGAGACGATCGGGCAGAGCGACTGGGTGACCATCACCCAGGAAGACGTCAACCTGTTCGCCGACGCGACCGGCGATCACCAGTGGATCCACGTCGACCCGGAACGGGCGGCGGCCGGTCCGTTCGGCAAGACCATCGCCCACGGTTTCATGACCCTTTCGCTGCTGCCGCGGCTGCAGCACGAGATGTACACCGTGAAAGGGATCAAGCTCGCAATCAACTACGGCCTCAACAAGGTTCGCTTCCCCGCCCCGGTGCCGGTCGGCTCGCGCGTTCGCGCGCAGAGCTCGCTGGTCAGCGTCGACGACCTGGGTGACGGCGCCGTGCAGGCGACGGTGTCGACGACCATCGAGATCGAGGGCGCGCCCAAGCCGGCGTGCGTGGCCGAAAGCATCGTCCGCTACATTTCCTGAAAGTGGCGAGCAGACGCAGAATCGCACCAAAACCAGTGGGCGAGTGCGATTCTGCGTCTGCTCGCGGTTAAAACTCGGCGATCGAGTGTTCCAGGCGCTCCGCCAGCCTGGCCTCGGCCTCGGCCCGCCGGGTCGGTATGTGCGCAGACGGGAAAGGCGTTGTCACGGGCTGGTATTCGCGCAACGTCCGACGGGCGACCGTCATCTTGTGCAGCTCGGTGGCGCCGTCGGCGATGCCCAGCGACTCGGCCGCAACCAGCATCTTGACGAACGGCATCTCGTCGGAGACGCCGAGCGCGCCGTGCAGGTGCATCGCCCGCTGCGCGACGTCGTGCAACACCTGCGGCATGGCGACCTTCACCGCCGCGATGTCGCGGCGCACCTTCTGGTAGTCGTGGTGCTTGTCGATCAACCACGCGGTGCGCAGCACCAGCAGCCGGAACTGCTCGATCTGGATCCAGCTGTCGGCGATCTTCTCCTGCGTCATCTGGAAGTCGGACAGGTGGCCGTGCCGGGTCTTGCGTGACACCGCCCGCTCGCACATCATGTCGAATGCCTTGCGGGCCAAGGCGATCGTGCGCATCGCGTGGTGGATGCGGCCACCGCCGAGTCGCGTTTGCGCGATCATGAACGCCTGGCCCTCGCCACCCAGCACGTGATCGGCCGGCACCCGCACGTCGTTGTAGCGGACGTAGCCGTGCGAGCCGTGTCTTCCCGACTCGCCGCCGACCCCGACGTTGCGGATGATCTCGATGCCGGGCGTCTCGCCCGGCACGATGAACAGCGACATCTTGTCGTACGTGCGGGCGTCGGGTTTGGTGACCGCCATCACGATGAAGAACGACGCGTGTTTGGCGTTGCTGGAGAACCACTTCTCCCCGTTGATGACCCAGTCGTCACCGTCCTGGGTTGCAGTCGTCACGAACATCCCCGGATCCGAACCGCCCTGCGGCTCGGTCATCGAGTAGCACGAGGTGATCTCGCCGTCGAGCAGCGGCTGCAGGTAGCGGGCCTTCTGTTCGTCGGTGCCGAACAGCGCGAGGATCTCGGCGTTGCCCGAGTCGGGCGCCTGGCAGCCGAAGACCGAAGGTGCCCACCGGGAGCGTCCGAGGATCTCGTTGAGCAGCGCCAGCTTGACCTGACCGAAGCCCTGACCGCCGAGCTCGGGCCGCAGATGCGCGGCCCACAGGCCCTGGTCCTTGACCTGCTGCTGCAGCGGCCTCAGGATCGCCATCATCTCGGCGTTCTTCTTGTCATACGGGTCGAGCGCGACCAGATCGAGCGGTTCCAGCTCGTCGACCATGAACTTTTCCACCCAGTCCAGCTTCGCCTGGTATTCCGGGTCAGTTTCGAAGTCCCACACCGTGGCCAACCGTTCCCCGGCGCAGCGCCGCACCGGACTCGTTGATGAAGCCACACCATCCTAGATGGCGGTGGCGGGGGATCAGTGGTCGCGGCGGGTCTCGATGACACGCTGCGCGATGTCGACGAGCTTCTCCTGGCTCTCCTGGGAAAGCGCCCGCAGCATCTCGAAGGCGCGCACGTCGTCCACGCCGTAGCGTTCCATGATGATGCCCTTGGCCTGACCGATGCGGTCTCGGCTCGACAGCGCCGATTCCATGTGCTCACCGTGGCGCCCGGCCATTATCGCCGCGGCCGCGTGCGCGGCGAACACCGATCCGATGGTCTCGGCTTCGGTGTCCCACACGCCGGCGCCGAAGCTGAACAAGTTCAGCGCGCCGGCCGTGCGGTCGGCGGTGTACAGCTTGAACGACAGGCTGCCGAGCACACCGTGCGCCACCGCCGCCGGCGCGTACCGGGGCCACCGCGGCTCGTTGCGCATATCGTCGGCCCGAACCACCGTTTGTTTGAGGGCGGCGTCGGCACACGGCCCCTCGCCGAAGTCGTGCTGCAGCTTGTCGAGCTGGGCGACCAGGCTGTCGGTGTCCGCGAGAGACGCGAAATCCCCGCCCTTTTGCACCAGTAAGACGCCGGCGATGTCCGCCGCCGGTATCAACTGCACCGCCGCCGCTGTCACATCGGCGAGTACGTGCTCGAGCGCTCGAGGCGCGGCCATCTCGCGGGACAGCTGCGCCATGCGCTCGGCCAGCTCGTGTTTGGCGCCCAGGTTCGAAACATTCATTGGTCGGGTCCTACCTTCGCCCGCAGGTCGCGGCCATGGTCGGTTACGAGATTTGCCTTCGCCAGCGTTTCGTCACATAGCCCAGGGGTACCCGGCGTCGACCAGGACTATCGCAAGTTCCCCAGGAGGCCCAATGTTCGTGCATAACAAAGATCTTCAATTCGAGGTGCGGGTCAGCGAGCCGGATCCCCGGTTTGCCACGCTTTTACAGGAGCAATTCGGCGGCGCCAATGGCGAGCTCAAAGCCGCAATGCAGTACTTCACCCAGGCCTTTGCCCTCCGGGGCAAAAACCCCAAGATGTACGACCTGTTCATGGACATCGCCACGGAGGAACTCAGCCACCTGGAGATGGTCGGCTCGATGATCACGATGCTGCTCGACGGGCTCAACGACAACTTGAAAATCGCCAACGAGAAATGCGATTGGATGCCCGCGGTGGCCAGCGGCGACGGCCGCGACCAGATCATCCACCAGGTGGCGGTCAACCCGCTGTATTTCGCGCTGAACGGTGGCACGCCCGACGTGAGCAACTCGCAGGGAGTGCCCTGGATGGGCTCCTACGTCAACGCCAACGGCGATCCGACGGTGGACCTGCGCAGTAACCTGGCCGCGGAGTCCCGGGCAAAGATCGTCTACGAGTACCTCAAGCAGTTCACCGACGATCCCGGCGTGCAAGACACCCTGACGTTCTTGATGACCCGCGAGGTCACCCACTATCAGCAGTTCACCGCGGCGCTCAACGAGCTACCGGTGAACTTCCCACCGGGACAACTGCCGGCAGATCCCCGCTTCCAGAACGTGGCATTCAACATGTCCAACGGTGGGGGCGAGTCGATCCGCGGGCCGTGGAACCAGGGGCAGGGACCGTGGCCCGAGGGCATGGAATGGGAGTACGTGGAAAAGCCCGAACAGCAATGGCTGGGGGGTACCGGCCGGCAAAACAAGGGCGCCGAGCAGAATCCGTCGGGGTCACCGGCCGTGAATGCCGAGAAGCCGTTCACCCACGAACAGCGCACTCCGACAAGCTAATTGAAACCAACGAAGGCCGGGCGCCGATCCATTCGACGCCCGGCCTTCGAATGCGTGGCCTAATGAACCTGCGGATCGGGCGGGTTGTCCTCGCCGCGACCGGTGACGACATCGCGCACGTGGTCGACGACCGCCGCGCCCATGCCGACCGTCTTCAACACGGCAGGGTTGGGCGGAGTGTCCGGATGCGGGCGGGTGGGCGCCATTTTCTTTGCGGCCTCTAGCTTTTCGCCGATCTTCTCCAACTCTTCCCGGCTGATCGCCACCTCGACCTGCGGCCAGACCTGCTCTTGCTCATAAGCGATGTGTTCACGGCCGGCTTTGACGAATTCCTGCAGCGCCTCGTGGTAGTCGGCGTCTCCCGGCTTGCCGTCCTCCAGTCGCTGCAGCAGTTTCTTTCCGGCCTGCTCCTGCTCGATTGCCTTGTCCGCGAGCGAGTCACCGATCGCGCGACGCACCGCCGGCCAGAAGAACTGTTCCTCGATCGCTTCGTGCTGCGACTCGGCGATGATGAGGTTGTTCACCATTGTCTCGAGGCCGCTGCTCTGGGCACCCGAGCCCGAGGGTGCGCCGTCCAGCGTTTCCAACAACCCGAGCACGCTCTGGTGGTCCTGACGGAGAAAAGTGATCGCGTCCATGCCTTGCCTGATACCCGGGCCAGGGGCGACCAAACGACTAGCAACGACTAGCGCAGTCTGGGCAAGACGTTGCCGCCGTAGAAGTTGATCGCCGCGACGGGGTCGTCCTGGGGGAAATGCAGAAAGGGAACCGCCCCGGCGTCGAGAACCCTTTGTACGGCGCCGATGTGGGCCGCAGCATCGGTGCCGACCGCCCAGTTCGCCAGCACCTTGTCGATGGGATTGGCCTCGGCGGCGCGTTGGATCTCGACGGGATTCGGTTGGTCGACGGCGCCGGCGGTGAAGCGCCACAGCGTCGCGGCGCGGGCGGCCACGTCGTTGTCGCCGACGACCGCGAAAAGTTCGCCGCGCTTACCCAAATTGGCGGCGTCCCGCCCGGAGGCCTGCGCACCCGCGCCGAATGCGGCAAGCAACGTCGGGTTCGTCACGTCGTGGGCCTGCGTGATCCAGCCGTCGCCGTACTGACCGGCCAGCTTCGCGCTCTTGGGCCCGCCGGCGGCGACGAAGATCGGTGGCGGCGTCGGTGGGGTGTCGTAGAGCTTCAAAGCGTTCGTCTGAAAGTAGCGGCCGGCAAAGGAGATTCGCGAACCGCTCCACAGCTGGCGGATCAGTCCGATCGCCTCGATGAGTCGGTCGTGACGCTCGGCGTAGTTGCCAAACGCATTTGTGGTGGCCTGTTCGTTGAGCCGTTCGCCGGTGCCCAATCCCAGGAACACCCGTCCCGGGTTGAGGATCGCCAGCGAGCCGAACGCCTGGGCCACGGTGGCGGGGTGATAGCGATAGGTCGGGCAGGTCACCCCGCTGCCGAACGAGATTCGGCTGGTGGCGCTGCCTACCAGGGCCAGGGTCAACCAGGGAAACATCGAGTGGCCCTCGTCGTCCTGCCACGGCTGGATGTGGTCGCTGGTCCACGCGTACTGAAAGCCGGCTTGCTCGGCCGCGCGGGCCTGCGCGACCAGTTGGTCGGTGCGGAACTGCTCGTGCGAGAGCACCACCCCCACGCCCTTGCCCGCCGCCGGCGGCGGCGCGGTCGGTTTGCCGCGGTCGGACTCCGGCTTCCCGCAGGCCTGGGCTAGTCCGACAGCGCCGAGCGCGCCCACGCCGGCGGCCATCCGCCCGAGCCTTCGCCGCGAGATGCCGGTCACCGGACCGGCATACCCCTCAAGCTGCTCGCCACACCCACTAACGTGGCGTGGGTGGCCCCGCAGGCGCGCCCGGCGCGCAAAGCCGACATCCGCGAACTGTCACGCACCCTGGCTCGTGCGTTCTACGACGACCCCGTCACCACCTGGATGCTGCCCGACGACGACGCGCGGCCCGCGCAGCTGATCCGGGTGTTCGGGACGTTGACGCGCCGCCATCATCTGGCTGGAGGCGGTGTGGAGGTGGCTAGCGACGGGCCGGGCGTCGGCGCGGCGTCCCTGTGGGATCCGCCGGGTCGGTGGCGGCAGTCGCGCTGGGAAGAGCTGACGATGCTGCCGAGCTTTATCCGGGTGTTCGGGTCGGATTCGGCGAGGGCGCGCACCGTGCAGGAAGTCATGAAGCGGGAACATCCCGAGGAACCGCACTGGTACCTCGCCGTGATCGGGAGCGACCCGGCCGTCCGCGGACGGGGTTTCGGCCAGGCCCTGATGCGGTCCCGGCTGGACCGCTGCGATGCCGAATACTGCCCGGCCTATCTCGAGTCGAGCAAGCCCGAAAATGTGCCGTACTACGAGCGTTTCGGGTTCACCGTCACCCGCGAGATCGAGTTGCCCGACGGCGGCCCGACGCTGTGGGCGATGTGGCGGAACCCGCGGTAGAACGGTGCCTAAGAAATCGGCTAGGAAATCGGCACGTTTGTCGGCCCACTGGCCATGTATTGGTACTGCGGGCAGTAGGCGGTGATGGCCGACGCGGTGAATGACGCGCTGTCGGCGTTGGACCAGTTGGTATAACCGGCCACGCCGGCTACGACGTCGTTCATCGGTTCGCCCGGGTTGGCGGCGAGCTGGTCGCACACGTAAGCCCTGGCCACGAACATCGCGTTGTCGACGCTGCCGTACTGGATGCCGTTGCCATCGAGGGCCTGGAGGAAGGAGTCGTCTGCGGCGTCGGCCAGGGCCGGCGCGGCAAGCCCGATTCCGCCGATCACCGCACCAGCCCCCAAAATGGCCGCTGCGACCGGAGTTGCACCAAAGAACATGTGCCGCGACTCTCTCGCTCAATGAAATTGCCCGGAAGATCGCAGCGTATGCGTCTGCGGGGTCGGTCACATCGGGAATTGCGAAAGTTTAATCGCCGGGGCCAGGGGCAACCGATCCGTATGGCTATCGACAACGGCGACTTTCCCGAGGAGGGCGGTCCCGGCGACACCCTCAACCCGAGCGAAGGCACCGACTCCGACGAGCTGCGCAACGACGACGGCGACATCGTCGTCGATCCGCCCGAGGGCTGGAGCGAAGCCGACCGGTTCGGGATGACGGCCCGTGAAGAGCGGGAGGGCGAATCCCTCGACCAGCGGCTGGCCGAAGAGGAGCCGGACGTATTAACCGGCGCGCCCGCGGCGGTCGACCCGACCGACGACGGTGGCCCCGGGCGGGCCCACCGGGCCCAAATCGACGGCACTCCCGAGGACGGCGAATCGCTGTACGAGGTCGTCGACGAACAGACCGATGTTTAGTGCTCGGTTGTTCACTCCGTTGACGAAGTGACCGTCGCTAAGGAGCGCTTCGCCAGCCGGCTATGCCGATGGTGATCATCCGCAACTGCTTGACGGCGAGCCGCCGGATGTCTTCCAGTGCCTCGGTGGTCTGAGCATCCTCGATCGCCTCGGCGATGACGATCATCGCGTTCACGAACAGGGTCGCGAGGACGTTGAGGTCCTCGGTGCTCCACTCGTTGAGCCTGTTGAAGCGGGCCAGGTCGGTGGCCAGTTCGGAGGTGATCAGCCGCAGCTCGGTGCGGATGGCGTAGCGCAGCACGGTGACCCCGCCCGAGCGTTCCCGGTAGATGAACCGCCAGTGCTCGCGGCGATCGGTGATGCTGGCGATGACGGTGTCGACCGAGGACTCGATCACCCGGTTCGGATCCAGCCGGCCGGTCCGCGCACCGCGCAGGGTGTCGCGCAGGGTGCGAAACGACTCGTCGATCAGCACCAGCCCAAGAGCCTCCATCGACTCGAAATGGCGGTAGAAGGCCGCGGGCACGATCCCGACCTCGCGGGTCACCTCGCGCAGGCTCAGGCTGGAAAAGCTGCGGTCCTGCAGCAGCTTGAGGGCCGCGGCGATGATGGCGCGGCGCGTGGCCTCCTTGCGCTCCTCGCGCGACGGGTTCTCGCGTGAGCGCTCGCGACCCGACCGATGCGGGCGTGAGCTAGGAGTACGGCTGTTCACTATGTGAACCCTACCACAAACGGGCACTAAACCCTTGACTACCTGCGGGAGCCGGACGCACGGTGTACATATGTTCACTCAGACTTCGACCCGGAACCTCGCGCAAACCCTGCGCAAGCGCGTCCTGGGCTCAGACCTGTTAGACCTCCTCACCGGTCCGCACGGTGTGGACCGCTACACCGAGCTGGTGGCGCCGACCTGGACGCTGGGCGAGGCCCGCGCGAAGGTCGTCGACGTGCGCCGCACCACGCCGCGCAGCGTCACCCTCACGCTCGCTCCCAACGAGGCCTTCGCATCGATCCACACCCTCAAGGCGGGCCAGTACGTCAACCTCGCCGTCGACATCGACGGCCGGCGCCACACCCGCTGCTACTCGCCGGCCAACGCCGAAGGCAGCGCCAACCTCGAGCTGACGATCGGTCACCACGACGGCGGGGTGGTGTCGAGCTATCTGTACGAACGGGCCCGCCGCGGCATGGTGGTCGGCCTGGCCGGCATCGGCGGTGACTTTGTCCTGCCCGAGGCGCGCCCGCACCGGATCCTGTTCGTCTCCGGCGGGAGCGGCATCACGCCGGTGATGGCGATGCTGCGCACGCTGATCGCCGAGCACCATCGGGGCGAGGTCGCGTTCGTGCACTACGCCCGCACCCCCGCGGAGGCGTGCTACCGCGAGGAACTCGCCGCCCACAACGATCGGCCCGGTGTGCGCGTTCTGCACGGCTACACCCGCTCGGGCGCCGGCGACCTCGCCGGGCGCTTCGGGCCGGAGCACCTGACCGCCGCGATGCCCAACCCCGATGTGGTGTTCGTCTGCGGGCCAACGGCTTTGGTCGAGGCGGTGCGGGGGCACTGTGACAACGTGTACACCGAGAGCTTCGTGCCGCCCGTCCTCGACGCACCGGCGAACCCGTCGGGCGGGCGAATCACGTTCGCGGACAGCGGGATCGACGTCGTCGACGACGGTCGCTCGCTTCTGGAGCAGGCCGAATCGGCCGGCCTGACGCCGCAGAACGGCTGCCGGATGGGCATCTGCCACACCTGCACGCGGCGCAAGACCGGCGGAACGGTGCGCAACCTGATCACCGGCGCGGTGTCGACCCAACCCGACGAGGACGTGCAGATCTGCGTGTCCGTGCCCGTCGGTGACGTCGACCTGTCTCTCTAGGTTCCGAGCCTTGAAAGGAAGAGCCATGACACAGAACACGATCACCCTGACACCCGAGCAGGCCGAGGCATTCGGCCGCGAACTCGACGCCATCAAGGAACGCGTGATGGCGGACCTGGGCGAAGCGGACGCCGACTACATCCGCCGCGTCATCAAGACCCAGCGCGCGCTGGAGGTCGGCGGACGCGCGCTGCTGTTCCTGCCGCCGGCGTGGCCGCTGGGCACCGCGATGCTGGGCGTGTCGAAAATCCTCGACAACATGGAAATCGGGCACAACATCATGCACGGCCAGTACGACTGGATGCGCGACCCCACGATCTCGGGCCGCACGTTCGAGTGGGACACGGCCTGCCCCGCCGATCAGTGGCGGCACTCGCACAACTACATGCACCACACCCACACCAACATCGTGGGGATGGACCGCGACATCGGCTACGGCATCCTGCGGATGAGCGAAGACCAGCGGTGGCACCCTTACTACCTGGGCAACCCGGTCTACGCGTTCCTGCTGATGGTGCTGTTCCAGTACGGCGTCGCGCTGCACGAGCTGGAAACCGAACGCATCCGCTCCGGTGAGATCCGGCTGCGCGACAAGCGTGAGGTGCTGCAGGAGATCTGGAAGAAGACCCGGCGCCAGACGCTCAAGGACTACGTCGCCTTCCCGCTGCTCGCCGGGCCGTTCGCACCGTTCGTCTTCGCGGGTAACCTGTCGGCCAACCTGATGCGCAACGTGTGGTCGTACATGATTATCTTCTGCGGCCACTTCCCGGACGGCACCCAGGAATTCACCGTCGAGGAGACCAAGGACGAATCCCGCGGCATGTGGTACTTCCGCCAGGTCCTGGGATCGGCAAACCTCACCGGAGGCAAGCTCTTTCACCTGCTGTCCGGCAACCTGTCGCACCAGATCGAGCACCACCTGTTCCCGGACATGCCGGCTCGCCGGTACGCCGAGATCGCACCCGAGGTGCAGGAGATCTGCCGGCGCTACGGCATCCCCTACAACCGCGGCCCGCTGGCGCGGCAGTTCGGCACCGTCGTCCGCAAGATCGTCAAGCTGACCTTCCCGGACTCTTGGGTGTGGAAACCCAGTGGCGACCACCCCGCCGATCGGCTTCCGGTCGCCGCATAACGTATGAGTCCCGTTCGGTCCCGAGGCATTGCCTCGGGACCGTTCGGGGGGACAATGAGGTCCGTGGAATGGACCGGCGCACGCTACGCGGATACCCCCACCGTGGAAGCCTCGACGTGGATCGACGCCGACCCGGAGCGGGTGTGGGATCTGGTCTCCGACATCGAGCTGATGCCGACGTTCAGCAGCGAGCTGAAGGCGGTGGAGTGGGCCGACGGCTCGGACCGGCCACGAATCGGCGCCCGCTTCGTCGGACACAACGAGCACGACGCGTTCGGCCAGTGGAGCACCACCTCGCAGATCGTCGCGTGCGATGCGCCACGCGTATTCGCCTGGGCCGTGGGCGAACCCGACAATCCCTCCGCGACCTGGCGATTCCGGTTGACGCCCCGCGACGGCGGCACCCTGCTGAGCTTTTGGATGCAGATGGGACCGGGGCGGTCCGGGCTGTCGGTGGCCATCGACTCGATGCCGGACAAAGAGGAAAAGATCGTCTTCGTGCGCATGCGGGAGTTCGAGGGGGCGATCGGCAAGACGCTCGCCGCGCTCAAGAGGCTCGCCGAGCACGGGGTGCGTTGATGCGCACCGCGACAACGGTCGAATTGTCCCGCGCCGCAGCCGAAGTCGTCGAGTTTGCCGTCGAGGCGGAAGGGCTGGGCCTCGACGTGTGCTGGGTGGCCGAGGCCTGGGGCGCCGACGCGCCCTCGGCGCTGGGCTACCTCGCGGCGCGGACCGAGAGGATGCTGCTCGGTTCGGGCGTCCTGCAGCTCGGCGTCCGGTCGCCCGTCATGGTCGCCCAGACCGCGATCACGCTGTCGAACCTGTCGAACGGGCGGTTCCTGCTCGGCCTGGGGGCGTCGGGCCCGCAGGTGATCGAGGGCCTGCACGGCGTGCCGTTCGACCGACCGCTGGCGCGGATGGCCGAAACCGTCGACATCGTGCGGCAGGTGTTCGCGGGGGACAAGATCTCGCACTCCGGCAAGGAGTTTCAGATTCCCCGGCCCGGCGGTGAGGGGGTGCCGATGCGACTGTCGACCCGGGCCGAGCACGCGATTCCGATCTATCTGGCGGCGCTGTCACCGGCGATGCTGAGGCTGACCGGGCGCATCGCCGACGGATGGCTGGGCACCAGCTTCGTTCCGGAGGGGTCCGGCGACGCGTATTTCTCCCACCTCGACGACGGGCTGGCCGCCGCGGGCCGAACGCGCGCCGATATCGACATCTGCCAGGGAGCCGAGGTCGCCTTCGCCGCCGACGAGGACGAGCTGCGCGGCATGATCGCGGGCCGCAAGAAGGACCTCGCCTTCAGCCTCGGCGGCATGGGCTCGTCGAGTACGAATTTCTACAACCAGGCCTACAGCCGGCAAGGCTGGGCCGAGATCGCGGCCGAGGTTCGGGAGCGGTGGCAGCGGGGCGACCGTGACGGCGCGGCCGGGTTGGTGACCGATGAGATGGTGCTGGCCACCACGCTGATCGGAACCGAGGAGATGGTCCGCGCGCGTCTCGCCGTCTGGCGCGACGCCGGCGTCGACACCGTGCGGCTGTATCCCGCCGGGGAAACGCTAGAGGCCAAGCTGGGCACTCTGGGCCGAGCCATCGAGCTGGTCCGCGAGGTCGGCTGATATCTCGACCGTGGGGGGTATGGACGAATTCGAGGCGGTTTTCGTACTTAGGCCACACACTCGGCGGCCGGCAACCTAGTACGGCTGCGTCGGTGCCTCGGCTGCCTTCACCAGTTTCACCTCGGGCCGCGCCGGCACGCCGTCGGCCAGGAACCACCGAAACGCGAGGTTGCCGCGCGGATAATCCAGCGTGGTCAGCGAATTCGGGTGGGTCGTCATGCCCCGGGACAACACGATCGTCACCGAGCCGTCGCCGTTGAGCACGGCGCTGCTGCCGTTGACCGAGCACCGGGCATCGGCCGCGCCATAGGTGGCCATGAACTGGTTCCACACCACCATGTTCCAGAACCGGCAGGCCGGCGGTCGGTGCGTGATGACCAGCGCCTCGTCGTCGTCGAGCACGAAACTGCCGTAGGAATAGCACGCGTCACGCGCCGACCAGCCGAAGTTGGCGTCCGGCACCTGGTAGGGATCGGCGAATTCGTTTGCCGCATGGGCGGTCTCGTGCCCGAGCGCGTGCTCCTTGTCCGCTCGAGTGCCGACGGCCAGCGGCACGATGGCGAACATCGTGCGCAGCCAAGTGGCCGCCGCCCGGAGGCTCGCCGCGGTCTCGGCGTCGCCGTGCCGGATCGGGTCCGGCTCGTCGAGCGCCTCGATGTTCCACACGACCGGGCGGCCGGTCAGCGGGTCGGCCTGGTAGTCGCGGGTCATCAGCACGGCCGCGTCCGGTGTCGGAGGGAATTCGAAGCTGAAGTTGCCGTCGGCGTCGACATCGAGGTCGCTGTCGCGGACGATCGCGACGACCCGGTCCGACCACGCACCGGGCGAGGGTTCGTTGTAGGCCGTCACCGAAAAGTACACGCTGTCACCGCGATTGCCGCTGATGCGGTAGCGCCGCTTCGGGTCGACCGGGCACAAAAAGTAGTAGGCGTCGGTGTTGTCGCCTCCCCACCGACGGTCGCGCCGAAACGGCGTGTTCACCGCGACGAACTGCGGGCGGCCGGGCTCGGGGAACAGGTAGGCGTCGAAGGCCACGCCCAGTGTGGCGGCAAGCATGCGGTAGCCGTCGGCGATGTGGCGATCGTCGGTGACGGCGCGGTCGCCCTCGAGGAAGGAGCGGTCGAGGGTGCCGAGCGTGGCGAGCAGCTCCTGCCACGCGGCCGTCGAGTCGTGCGTCATGTGCTGATTCCCTTCAGTAGCAGCGTGGTGGTGCGGTCGACCCACGCGTCGTCGAGTTCCTTGGCGCGGGTGAGCAGGGCAACCAGAATCAGGCCCGCGACGGCCTCGGCGAGTTCGGCGGCGCTGACGTCGGCCCGCACCTCGCCCCGCGCGGCCGCGGCCTGCAGCCACTCGGCCAGGCCACCGGCGATGACGTCGGCGAACCGCTCCAGCAGCGCCGAATGCAGGGTCGGGTCGGCGGCCATCTCGCCGACCAGCCCCGGCAGTGCCGCGCGGGCTGCCGGCGTCGTCAGGAAAGCCATTGCGCGGCGGACCATTTCGCGCAGGTCGTCGGGCAGCGATCCGGTGTCGGGAATCGCGGTCGCAGCACCGATCGGGAACACCGCCTCGTGCACCAGGTGCGCCTTGCTCGGCCAGCGCCGGTAGATCGCGGGCTTGCTGGTGCCGGCCCGTTCGGCGATCGCCGAGACCAACAGGCCCGAGTAACCGGTTTCCGCCAGAAGTTCGACGGTCGCGCGCAGCACGGCGGCGTCGATACGCGGGTCACGGGGTCGGCCAAAGTCTATCGTCATTACGAAACTCAGAGTAACATAAGTCGCCGTGACCGAAGCCGTTCGCTCAGTTCCCCTCGACGACCTGGCCCTGCCCCGATTCAGTGCCGAGGCCCAACAGATCCTCGACATGATGGCCACCATGGCCGCGGACTGTCCGCTCGATGCCGACGCCCTGCACTTGCACGCCAGTGCCGATACCGGCCTGAACGATTTCGGCGCGGACGACTACCGAGAACGACTCGACGTCTACCTCGCCGACCTGAGGTCCATCGACGGGCTGCATCCGGCCGGGGCGGTCAACTTCTTCGCGCAGTTGGTGCAGCTGCTGAAGAACCGGCTGCTGTTCACCGACCTGCTGCGCCGGCATCCCGAGATCGACGACATCGACCTGCAACCACCGATCGTGATCGCCGGGTTGCCCCGCACCGGCACCACCCACCTGCACAACCTGCTCGCCGCGGCGCCCACGTTTCGCACCATGCCGTACTGGGAAAGCGTCGAACCGTTTCCCTTGCCGGCTGAGGCGGGAATCGAGCCGGATCCACGGCGCACCCGGATGGACGTCGGGGTCTCGGTCATCAACACGGTAATGCCCCATTTCCCGCTGATGCACGAGATGACCACGGACCACGTGCACGAGGAAATCCAGCTGCTCGCCAACGACTTCTCGACGATGCTCTTCGAGACCCTCGCCGAGGCGCCGCGCTGGCGCGGCTACTACCAGGCGCACGATCAGACGCCGCACTACCGCTACCTGGCCAGGCAGCTCAAGGCCATGCAGTTCCTGCGCGGCGGGCGGCGCTGGCTGCTCAAGTCGCCGCAGCATCTCGAGCAGGTGCCGGTGCTGGACCGGGTTTTTCCGGGCAGCATCGTGGTGTTCACCCATCGCGATCCGGTCCCGGTGGCGCTGTCGATGATCGCGATGATCACCTACTCCGCGCGCATGCACCGCTCGCCCGTGCCGGTTGGGCAGATCGCGGAGCAGTGGGTCGACCGCCTGGATCGCATGCTGAGCGCGCTGGTCCGCGACCGCGACACGATCGGCCCCGAACGCTCGGTCGACGTCCGCTTCGATGACTTCATGGCCGATGAGCTCGGTGTGGCGGAGCGGGTCTACGGGCTGGCCGGCGAACCGTTCACCGACCCGGCGCGCACGGCGGTCGCCGGCTACCTGGCGGGGCATCAGCGCGGCCGGCTGGGCAACGTCGAGACGTCGTACGAGATGTTCGGGTTGACGGAGGACGCCCTGCGGGAGCGCTTCGCGCCATACGTCGACCGGTTCCTGAGCTGAGGCGGCGGTCGGCTACGTTTCAACGCATGGTCGCTATGCCCGCGTTGAACGGTGTCGAACACAGGTACGTGGAACTCGGCGACGGGGTGACGATCCACGTAGCCGACGCGGGCCCGGCAAACGGGCCGGCGGTGATGCTGGTGCACGGCTTCCCCCAAAACTGGTGGGAATGGCACGATTTGATTCCTCCGCTCGCCGCCGACGGCTACCGGGTGCTGTGTCCCGACCTGCGCGGCGCGGGCTGGAGCTCGGCGCCCCGGTCGGACTACCGCAAGAACGACATGGCGGACGACCTCGCCGCGGTGCTGGACCGGCTGGGGGTGGCCACGGTGACGCTCGCCGCCCACGACTGGGGTGGGCCGATCGCGTTCATCATGATGCTGCGCCACCCGGAAAAGGTCACCGGCTTTTTCGGCATGAACACCGCTGCGTCGTACCTGAAGCGCGACATTACGATGCTCCGCAACATCTGGCGGTTCTGGTACCAGGTCCCGATCATGCTGCCGGTGATCGGTCCGCGTTTGATCGGCGATCCCAAGGCGAGGTTCTACCGGCTGCTGGCGTCCTGGGTCGGCGGTGGTTACCTGGTGCCCGAGGACGACGTCCGCTTCTACATCGAGTGCATGCGCCAGCCGGGGCACGCGGTGGCCGGTTCGAAGTGGTATCGCACTTTTCAGACGAAGGAGCTGCTGGGCTGGATGCGCGGCGAATACGACGACGCCCGCGTTGACGTGCCGGTCCGCTGGCTGTGTGGAACGAAAGACCCGGTGCTCACACCGGACCTGGTGGACGGGTACGGCGACCGGATAAGCGATTTCAAGGTCGAGCTGGTCGACGGCGTCGGGCACTGGATCGTCGAGCAGCGACCGGAGCTGGTGCTCGACCGGCTGCGCGCCTTCCTTCGCGGCGAAACGTAAACCGCTGCAGCGCTATTCGACGCCGATAGTGACTTCGGTGGACTTGATGAACACCGTCGCGGGCTGACCGACGGCCAGTCCGAGGTCGACCGCCGCGTCCTTGGTGACCGAGGACGTGACGATCTGATCGCCGCCGTCGAGCTTCACCTTCACGATCGCCATCACGGCGCCGAGATCGACCTCGGTGATGGTTCCTTTGAGTTGGTTCCGGGTCGATAGCCGCATCGCGTCCTCCGTCTGTGGGTTCTGCGAAGAGCCTAGGCCGGCGACGATGCCCGCCGCGGAGTGGCGGCAGGAGGAGGCGGGCAATCGAGCCTAGGCACGCGGCCCGAGCAGGGCGATGGACGCGTCCACCGCGGGCTCGACGATTTCGCGCACCGGCCTGCCATCCTCGACCGCCAGCGCGGTCAGCTCGCGCAGGCCACCCAACAGGATCACCGCCAGCGGCGCGGTCAACGGCGGCAGCTCCGCGCGCCGGAATCCCGGGCTGGCGCTGAGGTCGATCAGCAGGTTGGACAGCAGCTGCAACCCGCGGCGCTGGACCGGGCGGGCGACCGCACCCAGCGACGGAAGCTCCCGAATCCAGCTGAGGGTGATGGCCGGGCGCGCCTCGATGTGCCCGACATAGGCCTCGACGGCCTGACGAATCTGCCGGTGCCAGTCCGCCTCCGGGTCCACGGCCGCGGCGATGCTCTCGCCCAGCCTCTCGATGTCGGCCCGCAGCAACTCCAGGAAACACTCCTCCTTGCTCGCGAACTGGTCGTAAAAGGTGCGCTTGGACGTGCGGGCGTGGCGAACGATGTCGGCGACCGTGCTGGTCCGGTAGCCGCGCTCCCCGATCGCGGTGGCGAGGCCGTCGAGCAGCCGGAGTCGAAAGGGATCCGACGAAGGGTCGGCCACGACCGCGTCGTCAACCGCTGATGTCACGGACGCCCCCTTCGGTGAATACGGCACCCTTGTCAGGCCTGGTACCACAGAGTACCGTATCGGGAAAGGTTTGGTACACCGCGGTACCGCCCGAATCCGGGCGATGGATATGGGGAGCAACAACGCAATGAGCGACGTCGTCATCGCCCCGTCGGGGCCCCCCGCCGTCCGAATGCCGCCGACGGCCCGAATCCCAAAGCCGCTGTCCGGCATCGGCTTCGCGATCTCGCGGCGCGGGATGATCAAGCGGTTGGCGAAGCGCTACGGCAACGTCTTCACCCTTACCATCCCGATTTTCGGTCGCGCCGTGATCGTGTGTGACCCGCAGCTGGCGAAGCAGGTGTTCACCACCAGTCCCGAGGAGCTCGGCAACATTCAGCCCAACCTGAGCCGGATGTTCGGCTCGGGCTCGGTGTTCGCGTTGGACCGCGACGAGCACCGGCAGCGGCGACGGCTGTTGGCACCGCCGTTCCACGGCAAGAGCATGAAGAACTACGAGGCCATCATCGAAGAGGAGACCCTGCGCGAGACGGCCAATTGGCCGGAGGGCCGGCCCTTCCCGACGCTCCCGTCGATGATGCGCATCACGCTCAACGCCATCCTGCGCGCGGTCTTCGGCGCCGACGGCGCCGAACTGGACGAGCTGCGCCGTCTCATCCCGCCGTGGGTCACCTTGGGCTCACGCTTAGCTGTATTGCCGAAACCCGAACGGACATATGGCCGGTTCACCCCGTGGGGCCGCCTGGACTGGTGGCGGCGCCAATACGACGTCATCATCGACAAGCTCATCGCCGACGAGCGGGCCGATCCGAACTTCGCCGAACGCACCGACGTGCTCGCGCTCATGCTGCGCAGCACCTACGACGACGGATCTGCGATGTCGCACAAGGACATTGGTGACGAACTGCTCGCGCTCCTGGCCGCCGGGCACGAAACGACGGCGGCCACGCTGGCGTGGGCGTTCGAGCGGGTGACCCGCCACCCCGACGTGCTGGCCGCCCTGGTGGAGGAAGCCGACAACGGCGGGAGCGAGCTTCGCCAGGCGACGATCCTGGAGGTCCAGCGGGCCCGGACGGTCATCCTCTTCTGCGCCCGCCGCGTATTTCCGCAAACCTTCCAGCTCGGCGAATGGGTCCTCCCCCAAGGTGATTCGATCATCGTGAGCATCTCGCAGATCCACGACGATCCCGACGTCTATCCGGACCCGGAGCGCTTCGACCCGCAGCGCTACATCGGGGGCAAGCCGTCGACGTTCGCGTGGATCCCGTTCGGTGGGGGCACCCGCCGCTGCGTGGGGGCCGCGTTCGCCAACATGGAGATGGACGTGGTGTTACGAACGGTGCTGCGCGACTTCACAATCGAGACCACGACGGCGCCGGGCGAGCGTTGGCACTCTCGCGGGGTCGCCTATACCCCCAAGAACGGCGGGCGCATCGTCGTCCACCGGCGGCAGGCCGCAGAGGGCTGAATCAACTGCCGGCGGCCGCTCGGCGCGGCAGCTTCCAGCCGGGACGCACGAAGTGGCAGGTGTACCCGTTGGGGTAGTGCTGCAGGTAGTCCTGATGCTCGGGCTCGGCTTCCCAGAAGTCGCCCGCGGGGCTGACCTCGGTCACGACCTTGCCTGGCCACAGGCCCGACGCCTCGACGTCGGCGATGGTGTCCAGCGCGACCCGCTTCTGCTCGTCGTCGACGTAGAAGATGGCCGAGCGGTAGCTGGTCCCAATGTCGTTGCCCTGGCGGTTCTTCGTGGTCGGATCGTGGACCTGGAAGAAGAACTCCAGCAGCGTGCGGTAATCGGTGACAGCAGGGTCGTAGACGATTTCGATGGCTTCGGCGTGCGTGCCGTGATTGCGGTAGGTCGCGTTGGGGACGTCGCCGCCCGTGTAGCCGACCCGGGTCGAGATGACGCCGGGTTGCTTGCGGATCAGGTCCTGCATGCCCCAGAAGCAGCCGCCGGCGAGAATCGCCTTTTGAGGATCGGTCATGATTGCCCCTCCTTGCCGTCTCGCTACCCGTAGTCGCGTGCAACCCGAAGCGATCCTCCGATTATTCCGCATCGCCGCCGTCGCTGGCGACGGCGGGCAATGCTCGACAAACGTCAATAGAACGTGTTCTAGTTTTGGCATGACTACCGCCACGTTTTCGCACAGCGAACTCGCCGCCGCCTTCGAGAAATTCGAGGAAACGGTCGCCCGGGCCGCCGAGACCCGGGACTGGGACGCCTGGGTCGAGCAGTACACGCCGGACGTCGAATACATCGAGCACGCGGCGGGCACCATGCACGGTCGCGACGAGGTGCGCGAGTGGATCAAGCAGACGATGACCACCTTCCCAGGCAGTCACATGGTCGCGTTCCCCACGCTGTGGTCGGTCATCGACGCGCCCACCGGCCGGGTCATCCTCGAACTGGACAACCCGATGCGCGACCCCGGCGACGGCAGCGTCATCAGCGCCACCAACATCACGATCATCACGTATGCCGGCGACGGTCTGTGGAGTCGTGAAGAAGACATCTACAACCCGCTGCGTTTCCTGCGCGCGGCGCTGAAGTGGTGCCGCAAGGCGCAGCAGCTGGGCACCCTCGACGATGACGCCGCGCGTTGGATGGAACAGAACGGTGGGCAACAGTGAGCGCGAAACCCAAGCTCGTCATCGGCGCCAACGGATTTCTGGGTTCGCATGTGACCCGCCAACTGGTCGCCGACGGCGCCGATGTGCGGGTCATGGTGCGCCCGAACGCCAACACCCGCAGCATCGACGACCTGCAGGTCACCCGCTTTCAGGGCGACGTCTTCGACACCGACACAGTGCGCGAGGCGATGGACGGCGTCGACGACGTCTACTACTGCGTCGTCGACGCGCGCGCCTGGCTGCGCGACCCGTCGCCGTTGTTCCGCACCAACGTGGACGGCCTGCGCAACGTCCTCGACGTCGCCGTCAAGGAACCCGGCCTGCGCCGGTTCGTCTTCACCAGCACCTACGCGACGGTGGGCCGCCGACACGGGCACGTGGCGACCGAACAGGACGTGATCGACCCACGCGGCCTGACTCCGTATGTCCAATCCCGGGTCCAGGCCGAAGATTTGGTGATGCGCTACGTCGCCGAGGCCGGCCTGCCCGCCGTCGCGATGTGCGTCTCGACGACGTACGGGAGCGGGGACTGGGGCGGCACCCCGCACGGCGCGTTCATCGCCGGCGCGGTCTTCGGCAAGCTGCCCTTCCTGATGAACGGCATCCAGCTGGAGGTCGTCGGCGTCGACGACGCCGCCCGGGCCATGATCCTGGCCGCCGAGCGCGGCCGCATCGGGGAGCGATACCTGATCTCCGAGCGGATGTTCGCGCTGAATGACGTCGTGCGAATCGCGGCCGACGAGGCGGGCGTGCCCCCGCCGCGACGCTCGATTTCCGTGCCGGTGCTCTACGCCCTGGCCGCGATGGGCACCCTGAGGGCGCGACTCACCGGCAAGGACTCCGAACTCAGCCTCAAATCGGTGCGGATGATGCGCGCCGAAGCGCCCGTCGACAGCAGCAAGGCGATGCGCGACTTGGGCTGGCAGCCGCGCCCGGTCGAGGAATCGATCCGCGAGGCGGCCCGGTTCTGGGCCGCCCTGAAGGGAGCGCAGTCCGCCCGATCCGCGACGAAGGACAGCACCGCCGCCCAGGCCGACTAGCCTGCGCCCGTCGTCGGTTCAGTTGGCGGGCCGCGGCGGCAAGGTCGTGACTACCGCGTCGCCGGCCGCGGTGGACGAGGAGAGATGCAGCGGATGCAGCGGCAGTTCGCTCGTCTGCGTCAACGCGGCCTGATGTTGCAGGATGATGCCCTCACGCAGCGCCCATGGGCTCACTTGCACGGTGGGAATCTCGAGGTAGCGCAGCGTCTCGAGGGCGACGATCGCCCCGGCCAGGATCTGTCCCGCCCGCGCCGTCGACACGCCAGGCAGCCGGGCGCGTTCGGCCGGGGTCAGCCGTTTCAGCCGTGGCAGGCAGCGAGCCAGGTCCGCGGTCGCCAGGGTGCGGCGAACGAACGGGCCCTTGCGCATCTTGGGGGCGCCGCACAACCGCGCCAATTGCCGGAACGTCTTCGACGTCACGACCACCTGGCCCGGTTTCCCCTCCCAGATGATCCGGTCGGCGACGTCACCGAGCTCGCTCTCGACACGTTTTCGCAGCGCCTTGAGTTGCTTGCCGGAGGGCACCGGCGCGGAGCCGAAAAACTCGCGGGTGGCGCGGCCGGCCCCCAGCGGAAACGAGAAGGCGAAGTCGGGCGCCTGGTCACGACCGAAGGCCAGTTCCATCGAGCCCCCGCCGATATCGATGATGAGCATCCGCCCCGCCTGCCATCCGTACCAGCGGCGGACGGCGCCATAGGTCAGGCGAGCCTCTTGCTCCCCGGAAAGCACCTGCAACCGGATCCCGCACTGATCTTCGATGTGGTCCAGCACCGCTTCCCGATTAGCGGCATCGCGAATCGCGGCCGTCGCGAACGGGTAGAGCCATTCGACATCGAAGTCGCGCGCCGCGGAAATCGCTTGCTCGACGGCGGAAGTCACATGGGAGATGCCCGATTTCGAGATCGAGCCGTCCTCGCCCAGCTCCTCACCGAGATGGGTGTGCTCCTTGACGGCGCGGACCGGAAGCGGCGGACTGCCCGCCACCGCATCGACCACCTGCAGCTGCGCCGAATTCGAGCCCACGTCGAGCACTCCGAGTCGCATAGCGAGCGCATACCCCCGGATGTTCGACCTATGCAAAGCCGCGGGGAAGTCTTGGACCCGGATCGGTGTTGCAGAACACATCCGCGTCTGAGGAGGAACCCATGACCCACCCGGAAATCAAAGAACCGAGCGCCGGGCATCCGATCACCATCGAGCCGACGAAAGGCCGGGTACAGGTGCGCGTCAACGGCGAACTCGTCGCCGACACCACCGCGGCGCTGGAACTGCGCGAGGCGAGTTTGCCTGCGGTGCAATACATTCCGATCGGCGACGTGGTCTCCGACCGGCTCACCCGCACGGACACCAGCACCCACTGCCCGTTCAAGGGTGACGCCAGCTACTACAGCGTGACCACCTCCGCGGGCGAGACCGTGGTCGACGCGATCTGGACGTACGAGCAGCCCTACCCCGCCGTCGCGGCGATCGCGGGGCACGTCGCCTTCTACCCGAACAAGGCCGAGATCTCAGTAGCCCCCACTGGGTGACTGGGGCAGCGCGCGCTCCTGCGCGCGCGTGTCGCTGTATTCGCGCATCGAAACGATCAGCCCGTCGCGTATCTCGAAGATGCACGCGAAGGGGCTGTCGTATTCGACCCCGTCGGTGTTGGTGCCGAACGCCTGGGCCTCCACCACCACCGTGTCGCCGTCGGCGAAGCAACTGCGCAGCTCGACGGTGAGATCCAAGGTTCGTTTGCGCCACTCGACCGATTGGCGCAATGTCGCCTTGTCGAACGCTATCCGGGTGTAAAGGCTCCAATAGGTGAAGTCGTCGCTCAGCAGCGAAAAGCCCTCGTCCAGGTCGGCGCCCTCGGTCAGGCTCTGCAAGAACATCCAGGCGAGCTCCGTGTGCGGGCCATCGAATGGCGTCATCACATCGCAATATTGTCGTGGGACACGATCACCGGTCAAACGGCATGGTCCTTGGAACTCGCTGTGACCCCAGATTGCAGAGTGAACGGGTGAAAAGCGCGCGGACGGTCACATTCCCCGGGGCGGCCAGCTTCGGGCACACCTTGGCGCCCCTGCGGCGCGGTCCGCGCGACCCGTGCTTCCGGCTACCCGGCGACGGCACCATCTGGCGGACCAGTCTGCTGTCCAGCGGGCCCGTCACCGCGCGGATCAGCCGCGCCGCCGCCAATGCGGCCCATTGCGAGGCCTGGGGCGGCGGTGCTCAGGAGTTCATCGAGATGCTGCCCGCGATGCTGGGCGCCGATGACGACGCGTCGGACTTCGAGCCGCGCGACCCCATCGTTGCCGCCGCCCACCAACGCGTCCCGCACCTGCGGCTGGGCCGCACCGGACGGGTGCTGGAGGCCCTGATCCCGGCCATCATCGAGCAGCGGGTGCCTGGCGCCGACGCGTTCCGCTCCTGGCGCGTCCTGGTGTCCAAGCACGGGACCCCCGCGCCCGGGCCGGCGCCGGCCGGGATGCGGGTGCCGCCGTCGGCCGAGGCGTGGCGGCACATCCCGTCGTGGGAGTTCCATCGCGCCAACGTCGACCCGAGGCGGGCGCAGACGGTGGTGGGTTGCGCGCGGCGGGCGGCCTCGCTGGAGCGCCTGGTGTCGCGGCCGGCGGAGGAGGCCCGCCGGGCTTTGACCTCCCTGCCGGGGGTGGGTGAGTGGACCGCGGCCGAAACCGCGCAGCGCGCATTCGGCGACGCCGACGCCGTCTCGGTGGGCGACTATCACATTCCCAAGATGATCGGCTGGACGCTGCTGGGCCGCCCTGTCGACGACGCCGTGATGCTCGAGCTGCTCGAGCCGATGCGCCCACACCGCCACCGAGTGGTCCGGTTGCTGGAGGCCAGCGGGCTGGCGTACGAGCCGCGTCGCGGCGCCAGGCTGCCGGTGCAGCAAATCCACACGCTCTGACCCACGGTGTTTTCCGGGTGGGCCATCGGGTACCCAGCAGGGCAGTACCGTGTGCGAACCGCAGGGAAGGAAGCTAGGGAAAAAGCAATGACTCAGTTCACTATTCCGGGATTGACCGACAAGCAGGCGGCGCGACTGACCGAACTGCTGCAAAAGCAACTGAGCACCTACAACGATCTGCATCTGACGTTGAAGCACATCCACTGGAACGTGGTGGGCCCGAACTTCATTGGCGTGCACGAGATGGTCGATCCCCAGGTGGACGCGGTGCGCAATTTCGCCGACGACGTCGCCGAACGCATTGCGGCGCTTGGGGCTTCACCGCAGGGCACGCCGGGCGCGATCATCAGGGATCGCTCGTGGGACGACTACTCCGTCGGCCGCGACACGGTCCAGGCGCATCTGGCCGCGCTTGACCTCGTCTACAACGGCGTCATCGAGGACATCCGCCAATCCATCGACGAGACGGACGAACTCGACCCGGTGACCCAGGATTTGCTGATCGGGCAGGCGGGACAACTGGAGAAGTTCCAATGGTTTGTCCGGGCGCATCTGGAAAGCTCGGGCGGCGCCCTGGCCCACGAGGGCGCGAGCACCGAAAAGGACGCGGCGAGCAGCGCGCGGCGCGAGTCCTAGCTATCGGTAGCTGATTCGCCTTCGGCGACCGTCGAGGGCTGGCGCACGCGCTCGGCCTCGGCGGTTTCCCGGTTCAGCCGCTGCGCCTCGTAGATGGTGACGTTGCTGCGCGACAGCACCAGGGCCGCTATCCCGACGGCGAGGATGGCGCCCGGCACCACCGAAAACGAGCCGGTCATCTCGGCGACCATGATCATGATCGCCAGCGGCGCGCGCGCGACGCTGCCGAAGCAGGCCATCATCCCAACCACGACGAAGATGCCCGGCTCGTGCGGCACCCCGGGCAGTCCGGACAGCTCGCCCAGCCGCCAGACCGCGGCCCCCACGAAGGCGCCGATCACGATCCCCGGTCCGAACAGGCCGCCGGATCCGCCGGTACCGATCGATAGCGACGTGGCCACGATCTTTGCGATCGGCAGGACGATGACGACCCACAGCGGGATCGCCAACAGCGACGCGCGGTCGGCCGCCAGCTGGGCCCAGCCGTAGCCACTGCTCAGGATCTGCGGGAGCAGCAGTCCCAGCAGCCCGACGAGCAGCCCGCCCAGCGCCGGCTTGAGCACTGCGCCGCCGGGCAGCCGCTTGGTCAGCCGCACGGTGGCATGGAAGGTGCGCGCGTACAGGTAACCGACCGCGGCCGCGACCAGACCGATCACCACGAACCACAGCAGCGGCCACGCCTTCTCGAAGCGGTACTCGGCATCGATGTAGCCGAACAGCGGATCGAAGCCCAGGAACGCCCCGAGCACCGCGTAGGCGGTGCCCGAGGTGATGAAGCCGGGCAGCAGGTAGCGGTAGTCGAAGTCGTCGCGGTAAGGGATCGACGCGGCCAGCACTGCCCCACCCAGGGGTGCGGCGAAGATTGCGCCGATGCCGGCGCCGATGCCCAGCGCCACCGCCGTCCGGCCGTCCTCGTCGGACAGGTTCAGCCGCCGGGCAAGCAGCGAGGAGAAGCCCGCCGAGATTTGCGCGGTCGGTCCCTCGCGGCCGGCCGAGCCGCCCGAGCCGATGGTCAGCGCGCTGGCCACCATCTTCACCAGCACGGCACGAAAGCGGATGGCGCGGGGATCGCCGTGGACGGCCTGGATGGCTTCGTCCGTGCCGTGGCCGGTGGCCTCCGGGGCCAGCTTCGCCACGATCAACGCTGACAGCAACGCGCCGCCCGTCGTCACCAGCGGGATGGCCCACGCCCGGCTGAAGCCCGTCGACCCGTGGCCGCCACCCTCCCCGACGGGCGTCGGGATGTGGTAACCGGCCAGGTAGCCGAGCAGAAATTCGCCGGTGTACTTCAGCGCGAAATAGAAGGCGACGGCGCCCAGGCCGGCGATGACGCCGATCGTGACGCCCAGCAGCAGCCACTTCTGCACGTAGCCCGACTTGCGGATCGAGGCCCCGAAGCGGCCACCTGCGGCGCGGGCCGGGGCCACTGGGGCCTCCGCGGGCTGGGGTTCCTCATCCGTCGGTTCTTCCCCGGGCACCACGTCATCTTAGGCAGACGGGAATAAACGGACTTCGGTCCGGTTATACGGACAGCTCTAATCGAGGAGGTAGACATGCCTGCTGTAACCGCAGACACGCTGACGCTGCCGCGCGCCGGCGCCCCAAGTCCCGCCGACACCGAACGGCCGGTCCGGTCGATCACCACCGGACCACGCGGCTACGAGGGCGAGGGTTTCCCGGTGGTCCGCGCGTTCGCCGGAGTCAGCACCGCCGACCTGGACCCCTTCGTGCACATGGACCAGATGGGCGCGGTGGAGTACCAGCCGGGTGAACCCAGGGGCACCGATTGGCATCCGCACCGCGGGTTCGAAACCGTCACGTACATGATCGACGGCAAGTTCGCGCACCAGGATTCGCACGGCGGTGGCGGGCTGATCACCGACGGCGCGACGCAGTGGATGACGGCGGGTTCGGGAATCCTGCACATCGAGACGCCGCCAGCCGAACTGGTCGAAAGCGGCGGGTTCTTTCACGGCGTCCAGCTGTGGGTGAATCTGCCGAAGAGGGACAAATTCGCGGCACCCCGGTATCAGGCCATCGAGGGCGGCGACGCCGGGTTGGTGGCGTCGGACGACGGCGGGGCCCTGGTCCGCATCGTCGCCGGTGAGATCGGCGGTCAGCGCGGTCCCGGGATCACCCACACGCCGATCACGCTGGCGCACGCGACGATCCAAAGGGGCGCCCGGCTCAACATTCCGTGGCGGCGCGATTTTAATGCGCTGGTTTACGTGCTGTCCGGCGACGGATACGTCGGTCCGGTGCGCCACCCGATCCGCTCGGGGCAACTGGCGGTGCTCGGGCCGGGTGACCGGATCACCGTGGGCGCCGACCGGCAGGCGATCGATGTGCTGCTGCTCGGCGGTCAGCCGATTCGTGAGCCGGTATTCCACTACGGGCCTTTCGTGATGAACACCCGCGCCGAATTGATCGAAGCGCTAGAGGACTACCACGCCGGAAAATTCGGCACTATTCCGCCAAATGCGCTAATGCCCCACCGTGGCGGTGGCACACTCTAGAAATGCCGCAAACGGCGAGTCGCCGGCCGGGACGTCCCCCCGCCGCAAAGGCGGATGAGACGCGACAGCGGATCATGCAGGCGGCTCGCCTGGTATTCGCCGAGCGCGGCTACGACGGCGCGACGTTCCAGGCGATCGCGGCCCGCGCCGACCTGACCCGACCGGCGATCAACCATTACTTTTCTACCAAGCGGCTCTTGTACCGGGAGGTGTTGAAGCAGACGAACGCCCTCGTCATCGGCGCGGGGATGCGGCAGGCGGAGGGCGAGAAAACGCTGACGGGCCGGCTCACGGCGTTCATCACCGCCGCGGTGCGGGCAAACTCCGACAATCCCGCCGTCTCGGCATTTCTGATTGCCGCGGTGCTCGAGTCGCAACGGCATCCGGAATTAAGCGGAGCTGAAATTGATTCGGTCAAAATTAGCCGCGAATTTCTGGCGTCGGCGGTCAACGAGGCAATCGAGCGCCGAGAGGTCGCGCCCGATATCGATGCGGCCGCATTGGTCGAGACACTAATAATCGTGCTCTGCGGCGTCGGGTTTTACGCCGGCTATATCCGCAGTTATGAAGAGATCCTCGCGATCAGCGACGTGCTGCGCCGGCTCCTGGAAGGCGCGCTCTGGCGGCCGGAGGCCTGACCCGGTCGGGTGCAGTGAAGTTGCGCACAAAGCGCATAGGCTAACTAACTTGTTCGGTAGCATGGTCGCGTCATGACTGATGTGGACGCCTCCTTACCGCCTTCCCTTCGGACCGCCGGTGACAGCTGGACCATCACCGAACTCGTCGGCGCCACCGCGCTCGGGGTGGCCGCTGCGCGCGCCGCGGAAACGGCCGGTCCGGACCCGCTGATCCGTGACGAGTTCGCTCGCCTGCTGGTGTCGTCGGCCGGTGATGCCTGGGCGCGGCTGGCCGACCCCGGGCTGGCCTGGTTGGACGGCGATCCCCAAGGCCAACGGGCGCACCGGCTCGGCATCGACTACCAGGCGGTGCGCACCCACTTCTTCGACGAGTACTTCGGCGAGGCCGTCAACGCCGGGATTCGGCAGGTCGTGATCCTGGCCGCCGGGCTGGACTCGCGGGCCTACCGGCTGAACTGGCCACCGGGCACCGCGGTGTACGAGATCGACCAGCCCAAGGTGCTCGAGTACAAGACCCGAACGCTGGAGGAGCACGGCGCGGTGCCGACCGCGACCCGGCGTCCCGTTCCGGTGGATCTGCGCGACGACTGGCCCGCGGCCCTGACCGCCTCCGGCTTTGACCGCACCCGGCCCACCGCGTGGCTGGCCGAGGGCTTGCTGCCATACCTGCCGAGCGACGCCCAGGACCGGCTGTTCGAGATGTTCACCGCGCTCAGCGCGCCGGGCAGCCAGGTCGCCATCGAGGTGTTCGGCATGAACTCGCGAAGCAATTCGCAGCGCTGGCTACGGATGCGGGAGCGGCTCGGCCTGGACGTCAACGTGCAGGCGCTGACCTTCCACGAGCCCGACCGCACGGATCCCATTGCCTGGCTGACCGACCACGGCTGGCAGGTGGACGCCGTGAACAACCGCGACGAGATGGCCCGATTGGGCCGCCCCGTTCCCGACGACCTGGACGACGAGGCCGTCCGCAGCACGCTGCTGCGCGCGCGTCTTGGCGGATCGAACAGCTGATGAAGGAGCAACCAACGCGATGAGCTCACTGCGCACCCACGACGACACCTGGGACATCAAGACCAGTGTCGGCAGCACCGCGGTCATGGTGGCCGCGGCCCGCGCCGTCGAAACCGAACGTCCCGACCCGCTGATCCGCGACCCGTACGCCCGGCTGCTGGTCGAGGGCGCCGGCGCCGGTGTCTTGTGGGAGGCGATGCTCGACCCGGAGATCGCGGCCAAGGTCGAGGCGCTCGACGAGGATTCCGCGGCCCACCTGCACCACATGCGGGGCTACCAAGCGGTGCGCACGCACTTCTTCGACACCTTCTTCGCCGACGCCGTCGCCGCCGGGATTCGCCAGATCGTCATCCTGGCGTCGGGGCTGGACTCGCGCGCCTACCGGCTGGACTGGCCGGCCGGCACCACGGTGTACGAGCTCGACCAGCCCGAGGTGCTGGCCTACAAATCCACCACCCTGGCCCAAAACGGCGTGACTCCCGCCGCGGATCGCCGCGAGGTGGCCATCGACCTGCGTCAGGACTGGCCGGCCGCGCTGCGTGCCGCCGGCTTCGACCCGACGCAGCGCACGGCGTGGCTGGCGGAGGGGCTGCTGATGTACCTGCCCGCCGAGGCCCAGGACCGGCTCTTCACCCTGATCGGCGAGCTGAGCCCGGCCGGCAGCCGGGTTTCGGCCGAAACCGCACCGAATCACGCCGACGAGCGGCGGCAGCAGATGCGCGAACGCTTCAGGAAGGTGGCCGACGAGATCGGCCTGGAGGAGACGGTCGACGTCGGGGAGCTGATGTACCGCGACGACCACCGCGCGGACGTCGCGGAGTGGCTCAACGAACACGGCTGGCGCGCGACGGCCGAGCATTCGATCGACGCCATGCGCCGGCTGGGCCGCCTGATCGAGAACGTCCCGATGACCGACGACAAGGACGCGTTCTCCGACTTCGTGACCGCCGAAAGGCTGTAAATGCCGCGCACCGCGGACGACTCCTGGGACATCGCCACCAGCGTCGGGGCGACCGCGGTGATGGTCGCGCTGGCCCGCGCCGCCGAGACCGCAAGCGCCGAGCCGTTGATCTCCGACCCGTTCGCCGAGGTGTTGGTGTCTACTCCCGAACTCGAGGGGGTTCGGGAGCAGGTCGCCGCCTGGTGGACGCCGGATCCCGACGACGAGGCCGCGGATTTCGCGGTCGACTCCCGGCACATGATCAATTACCAGGCGGTGCGGACTCATTTCTTCGACGAGTACTTCGCCGAAGCGGTGACCGCCGGGATCCGCCAAGTGGTGATCCTCGCGGCCGGTCTGGACTCGCGGGCCTACCGGCTCGACTGGCCGGACGGCACCGTCGTCTACGAGATCGACCTGCCCAAGGTGCTCGAGTACAAGGCCGAGACGCTCGCCGCGCACGGAGCCGCCCCGGTCGTCGACAGGCGACCCGTGTCCGTCGACCTGCGCCACGACTGGCCCCGGGCGCTGCGCGACGCCGGGTTCGATGCGACCCGTCCGACGGCATGGCTCGCCGAGGGGTTGCTGCCGTTTTTGCCGGCGGCCGCGCAAGAATCCATGTTCGCCTCCATCGACGAGCTGAGCGGATCGGGCAGCCGGGTGGCGGTCGAAATCTTCGGCGTCGACGGGGACAAGCGGCGCGAGGCCGAGCAAAGGTGGCAGGAGCTGCGGGACAGGCGCGCGGCGCGTGGCCAGGACACCTCGTTCAACCCCTTCGACCTCTGGTTCGACGACGAGGGACGCCCCGAGCCCGCCGACTGGTTCGCGGCACACGGCTGGACGACCCACGCGGTGAGCGCGCGCGACGAGGGGCTGCGGCTGGGCCGCGCGCCGCAGTCGGAGGAACGGCCGTTCACGAACAGCTTCGTGACGGCAAGCAAACCTTGAGCTAGGGCGGATCCTTCCTAACTGCTCCCCCAACCGGATGGTTAGGATCGCGGTTATCACCGATGAGCGGCCACCCGCACTGCAGCGGGCGACTCTGCTCGGGAAGGACAATGATGACCACCGAATCGGTTGCACAGAAAGCGTCGGAATCGAGGGAATCCACGAACGGCGCGCCCGCTCAGACGGTCGACATCCCCGCCACGGTGGCCCGGCTTCGCAGGACATATGCCTCCGGGCGAACCCGCGACATCGAGTGGCGCAGGCAGCAGCTGCTGCAACTGCAAAAGCTGATGGAGGAGAACGAGGAGGCGATCGGCGCCGCCCTCGCCGCGGATCTGGACCGCAACAAATTCGAGTCGTACATCGCCGACATCGCGACGACCGCCGGTGAAGCGAAGTACGCGGCCAAGCACCTGCGGAAGTGGACGCGCCGCCGCTACCAACGGCTGGAGCTGCCGCAGCGGCCCGGGCGCGGCTGGATCGAGTACGAGCCCTACGGCACCGTGCTGATCATCGGCGCCTGGAACTACCCCTTCTACCTGACGCTGGGTCCGGCCGTCGGGGCGATCGCCGCCGGGAACGCCGTCATCCTGAAGCCGTCGGAAATCGCCGCCGCATCGTCGCGATTGATGGCCGAGCTGGTGCCGCGCTACCTGGACAACGACGCGATCACGGTCGTGGAGGGCGACGGTGCGGTGAGTCAGGAACTCATCGCGCAGGGGCTCGACCGCGTGATGTTCACCGGCGGCACCGAGATCGGCCGCAAGGTGTACGAGGGCGCGGCGCCCCACCTGACCCCGTGCACGCTCGAACTCGGCGGCAAGAGCCCGGTGATCGTGGCCGCCGACGCCGACGTGGACGTCGCGGCCAAGCGGATCGCGTGGATCAAGCTGCTCAACGGCGGGCAGACGTGCGTCGCGCCCGACTATGTGTTGGCCGACGCGAAGATCCGCGACGAACTCGTCGACAAGATCGGCGCGGCCATCACGAAGATGCGCTCCAAGGAGCAGCAGGGAATTCGTATCGTCAACCAGCGCCAATTCGACCGGATCAGCGGTTACCTCTCGGAGGGGGACGGCAAGGTCACCGTCGGGGGCGCCTGCGACGCGTCGACGCTGCGGATCCAGCCGACGGTCGTCGTCGATCCCGACCCGGACGGCCCGCTGATGCAGAACGAGATCTTCGGGCCGATCCTGCCGGTGATCACGGTCCAATCCCTGGACGAGGCAATACGTTTCGTCAACTCGCGGCCAAAGCCGTTGTCCGCGTACCTGTTCACCAAGGCGAAAGACGTCCGCGAGCGGGTGATCAAGGAGGTGCCCGCCGGCGGCATGCTGGTCAACCACCTGGCGTTCCAGGTGTCGACGGCCAAGCTGCCGTTCGGCGGCGTCGGCGCCTCGGGCATGGGCGCCTACCACGGCAGGTACGGCTTCGAGGAGTTCAGCCACCGCAAGTCGGTGCTGACCAAGCCGACCCGGCCCGACCTGTCCAGCTTCATCTACCCGCCGTACACCGAGCGGGCCTTCAAGATGGCCCGCAGGATGTTCTGAGGCGCCGCCACGCCAAATCGCTTGCTAGGTCCAGTGTTTCACACCAGAGAGGAACCTTATGCCCGGAGTGCAGGATCGCGTCATCGTCGTCACCGGAGCCGGTGGCGGATTGGGGCGTGAATACGCCCTGACCCTCGCCAAGGAGGGCGCCAGCGTCATCGTCAATGACCTCGGCGGGGCACGTGACGGCACCGGCGCCGGCCACAACATGGCCGACGAGGTGGTCAAGGAGATCAAGGACGCGGGGGGCCGGGCGGCGGCCAACTACGACAGCGTCGCCGAGCCCGAGGGCGCCGAGAACATCATCAAGACCGCGCTCGACGAATTCGGCGCCATCCACGGTGTGGTGAGCAACGCCGGGATCCTGCGCGACGGCACGTTCCACAAGATGACATTCGAAAACTGGGACGCCGTGCTCAAGGTGCATCTGTACGGCGGCTACAACGTCATTCGCGCCGCCTGGCCGCACTTCCGCGAGCAGAGCTACGGCCGCGTCGTCGTCGCCACCTCCACCAGCGGGCTGTTCGGCAACTTCGGCCAGACCAACTATGGGGCGGCCAAGCTCGGCCTGGTCGGCATGATCAACACGCTGGCCCAGGAAGGGGCCAAGTACAACATTCACGCCAACGCGCTCGCCCCGATCGCGGCCACCAGGATGACTCAGGACATCCTGCCGCCCGAGGTGTTCGAAAAGCTCACGCCGGATTTCGTTGCGCCGGTGATGGCTTACCTGTGCACCGAGGAATGCGCCGACAACGGGTCGGTTTTCATCGTCGGTGGCGGCAAGGTGCAGCGCACCGCGCTGTTCCAGAACGAGGGCGTCACCTTCGACCAGCCGCCGTCGGTGCAGGACGTCGCCGCGCACTGGGCCGAGATCACGGACCTCTCCGCAGCGCAAAAGGCCGGATTCAAGCTCTAAGGCCATGAAAGCCTGTGTGGTGCAAGAGCTGTCCGGTCCGGACGGCATGGTCTTCACCGATATCGATGACGTCAGCGCCGACGGGAACCACGTCGTCATTGACGTTCGCGCCGCAGGGGTGTGCTTTCCGGACCTGCTGCTGACCAAGGGCGAGTACCAGCTGAAGTTGCCCCCGCCGTTCGTCCCCGGCATGGAAGCCGCCGGCGTGGTGCGTTCCGCGCCGGAAGGCTCCGGCTTCCGGGTGGGCGAGCGGGTCTCGGCCTTCGGGATCCTGGGTTCCTACGCGGAACAGGTGGCTGTCCCGGTGCCCAACGTGATGCGCAGCCCCGCGGAACTCGATGACGCCGAAGCGGTTTCGCTGCTGGTGAACTACAACACCATGTACTTCGCGCTGTCCCGCCGCGCCGCCATGCGGCCGGGCGACACCGTCCTGGTGTTGGGTGCCGCCGGCGGGGTGGGCACGGCGGCCATCCAGGTGGCGCGGGCAATGGGCGCGAAAAAGGTGCTGGCCGTGGTGCACCGGGAGGCCGCGATCGACTATGTCGGCGCGCTGGGCGCCGATCTGGTGGTGCCGCTGGCTGACGGCTGGGCCGACCGGGTGCGCGACTACACCCAGGGCCGCGGGGTGGACATCGTCGTCGACCCCATCGGCGGCCCGGCCTTCGACGACGCGATTCGGGTCCTGGCGATCGACGGCAAGCTGCTGGTGATCGGCTTTGCCGCGGGCGGCATTCCGACCGTGAAGGTCAACCGGTTGCTGCTGCGCAACGTCAGCGTGGTCGGCGTCGCGTGGGGCGAGTACCTCAACCGGGTCCCCGGTTCGGCCGCCCTGTTTGCGTGGGGGCTGAGCCAGTTGGTCTTTCTCGGCCTGAAACCCCCTCCGCCGCAGCGTTTCCCGCTGTCGGAGGGGCAGGCGGCGCTACAGTGCCTGGCCGACGGGGGGGTGCTGGGCAAGGTGGTGCTCGAGCCCTAGCGGTCAGCCGAGCGCCACTTCGTCACTGGGGACCCGGGTTCGGTACCCCGGTGAAGATCGTCTGGGCCGCGTTCACGAAGTTGATGAGTTCGAAACCGCCTGCCAGCGTGACCAATCCGACGTCGGCGGCGATCGGACGGCCGAACGCATCCATGAGTCCCTGAATTGGATTGACAGTGATGGCTTCGTTGATCCCGTCGAGGAACAGGTTGAGGTCGTACGACGGGAGGGTGACGACGACGGCGGTGGCGATGTCCGCGGTCGGGAGCAGCGTCGCGTAGGCGGTCGAGACATCGCCGGTCAGCGTGCCGACGATGTTGGTGTTCGCCGACTCGATGGCCTGGATGATGCCCGTTGGCGTGGTCGGCAGCGACGCCGACGGTGGCGTCGAAAGCTGGGCGAGGCCCGTTGATGCCGCGCCGGGAAGGGAGCTCGCCAGGTGCGACAGGTCGTTGCTGAAGGCGCTGACGCCCTGTGCGGTGGCGCCGGGGAAAAGCGACACCAATTCGGTCGTTGCGCTGAGCGGCGGGAGGAACCCGAACGGAGTCTGGACATCGGCCGGGCTGGTCGACCAGCCGAAGTTCGGGTCGCCGTAGCCCCAGTTGACGAGCAGCTTGAGGTCCGGCTGGATCAGGTCCGCGAGCGGGTTGCCGATGACCGGGAGCAGACGTAGCGGGGTGAGCAGCGGCAGGTTCTCGGTCGGGATCATGTTGTAGGTGGTCATGGAGGGCGCCCCGGACTGCCCCAGCGTCACAGCCGTATTGAGCGTCGCCTGCGTCAGGTGCGGATAGCTTCCGTGGATGAACACGATGCCGGCGAGGGCGTTGAGGTCCGAGAAGATATCGATCGGATAGCGCGGGAAGTCGGCGAAGCCGTCGTACTCAAGCGACCAAATGGTGGTCTGGAAGTCGTTGCTCGGCGTGGAGGTGCCGAAGGTGACGCCCAGGCTCGGGAAGCTCAGGCCCGGGAAGCGGGCGATCAGGCCGCCGTTGGGATTGGCCGGGTCACCGAGCAGGGTGAAAAATACCTGGTTCAGCGCGTTGTTGTTTGACCCTACGAAGCCCTCGGCGAGGAGTTTCGGCATCTCCAGCGAGGAGATGATCGCACTCTGCGAGTAGCCCAGCACGGCAACGCTATTGGTCGGGCCGCCCAGGCCGGGCGTGATCTGCTGGTTGATGATGTTGTCCAGGGCGGTGACGCCGCGGGCCAAGGAGATGTCCAGCGTCAGGTCTTTGACACCG
Organism: Mycobacterium sp. UM_CSW; assembly: GCF_000455205.1. Lineage (GTDB taxonomy): Bacteria > Actinomycetota > Actinomycetes > Mycobacteriales > Mycobacteriaceae > Mycobacterium. The sequence goes on from NZ_AUWQ01000004.1 coordinate 44,316, forward strand.
CTGAACGGGTACAAACCCTCGGCCGTGGTCACGGGAAGAGTAAGGGACGAAGGGAATCCGCCCAGGTAGAGGGCTTTCACGGCGTCGACGTAGCTCTGCGGCGGGTTGGCGGTGCCGGTGCCGGTCATGACCAGGATGGCCTTGACGGTCGGGTCGGCCGCCTGCGTGACCGCCGTGAACGGCACGCCGCCCGCCGCGCCGGTCAGCCCGAGCGTGCCGGCGATCTGGGCTTCGGCTTGCGCGTAAGCGTTTCCGGCGCCGGCCAACGCCGCGACGAACTGTCCGTGGAACGCGGAAGCCTGCTGCAGCAGCGCCTGGTACTCCTGACCGAACGAGGCGAAGAACTGCGCGGTGATGGCCGATACTTCGTCCTGGGCCGCCGCGGCCAGGCTCGTCGTAGGGCCGGCGGCGGCCGCCTTGGCCTCATCGATCGCCGAACCAATCGCCGAAGCGTCCGCTGCGGCTGTCGCCAAGATCTGGGGCTGCGTGATCAAGCTCGTCATCGCCTCTTCCCTTCCGCACTGAGGGGCAAGCGTGTTGGTCCCGAGGACGCCGTCAACCTCGGCTCGGGAACCGGCACCCAGCTAGCTTAGGAGCGCCAGCGTCTTCTTGTTGGCGTTTTGCACCGGCGTTTTTGGTTCTAAAGCATTCGTTCCCGAAGTGGGGCAGGACCCATTGTGCGCGTTAAGGAATGAGGCTCTGGATGTCCTTGACGTTGCTAGCGAGCGCCGAAACGATGGTCAGCAATTCGACCCCTCCCGCCACCGTCCCCAACCCGACGTCGGCCGCGATCGGATAACCGATCGCGTTGACGAGGTTGCCCTGCCCGAGCTGACTCAGGAAAAGCTCGGTGTCGTAGAAGGGCACCTCGGTGGCCAGCGAGTAGCCGATATCGGCCGTCGGAAGCGCGACGGCGTAGTCGGTCGTCACGATCTTGTTGACGGTGTCGAAGACCTGTTGCGGTGACGGGAAGTTCGCCGGCGTCGTCGTCGGGTTCGGCGGCGAAGTCGGCAGGGTGAACTGCGGCGCGACGGTGGGCGGCTGCGACGCGATCTGCTGCAGGTCGAGCGAGAAGTCGTGGATTCCCTGCTGGGTCCCCGTCGCCAGCGCGTTGAACACGGTGGCGGGGTTGGCATCCGGGAACAAGCCGAACGGCGTGGGCAGATCCGCGGGGCTCGTCGAGTACCCGAGGGTGGGATCGGGACCGTAGCCCAAATTAACCAACACCTTCATGTCGGGTTGGATCAAATCGACCAGCGGCTTGCCGATCACCGGTATGGCATCCAGCGGCTTCAGTAGTGGCAGATCCGCCGTGCGAATCATGTAGTAGGTGGTGTTTCCGGTGTAGCCCGGAGACGTCGGCAATTGAATCGCGTTATTGACTTGGGTCGGCGTGAGATCCAGATAAGTGGTGTGCACGAACACGATTCCCGCGACCGCGTTCAGGTCGGAAACGATATTGATCGGATACCGCGGGAAGTCCGCGAACCCGTCGTATTCCAGCGTGTAGTTGGCCACCTGGTAGGGCGTGTTGGCGTTCATCGCGGGATAGAAGTCGAGACCCAGGGCGGGCAGGGAAAGATTCGGGAACCGCGACAGCAGGCCGCCGTTGGGGTTGACCTCGTTGCCGGTCAGCACGAAGTTGAGCATGTTGACGGGCGGAGGGTTGGCCCCGAACAAAGAGGTGCCGTTGGCGAGGTTCTGCATCTCCAGCGAGGAGATGATGGCGCTCTGCGAAATGCCGAAAACGGTTACCGATTGCCCCTGGTTATGGATGGTGTTGTACAGCGTGTTGTCGAGAATCTCCACGCCCTCGCCCACCGACTGATTGAGCGGCAGGCTCTTCACACCGGTCAGCGGGTACAGCTGCTCGGGCGTGAACAGCGCCTCCAAGGTGTTAAGCGAACGGACGTAGAGGTTGTTGGCCCGCGTGACGAACGACGGTGACGGAATGGGGGTTCCGGTGCCGCCGATGAATATCGACACCAGGTTCGCCGAGAACGGGGGAATCGTGGCGGCGGGCACCGGCGCGCCCGCGGCTCCAAGGCCGAGGGTCGCGGCAACGGAGGCCTCCGTCTCGGCATAGGCGAATCCAGCGGAGGCCAGCGTCTGCTGGAACTGGTTGTGAAACGCCTCGAACCGCGCGACGAGGGCCTGATAGTCCTGGCCGAATGTGCCGAACACATCGGCGATGGCCGCCGACACCTCGTCACCCGCCGCGGCCGCCACACCCGACGTCGGCGCCGCCGCGGCGGCGGTGGCGGCGCTGAAGGCCGACCCGATTCCCTCGATTTCCGCCGCGACCGACGCCATCATCTGCGGCTCGGCAATCACATACGTCATCGGCCCGAATCCTTTCCGCGACAAAGGCGCGACTCGACCGCTGCAGCGGACCCCGTCAGCCTAGGGCGATCTCGCGATCCTGTCCGGGATTTGCGCCGCCGGCGCCGGGATCAGGCGAGCAGCGCGCCGCGCAGTCGATCCAGATCGGAATCGGTGATGCCCGCGTCGCTCAGATAGCCGCCGAGCGAACCGAATTCGGCGTCGATGGTTTGGCGGGCGGCGGCCAGGTATTCCGGACGCACCCCGAGGACGCCGTCGGACAGCCGGGCCTCGGTGAAGGTCACCACCTCCGGGGTCAGTTCGGTATCCCCGCGCTGCTGGATCATCTCGAAGATCCGCGACCGAAGTTCGGGCACGGCGTCGTTGCTACGCAGGAAGTCGGTGACGATGGCGTCGCGATCGACGCCGATTGCTTCGAGCACGGTCGCGATCACAAAGCCGGTCCGGTCCTTGCCCGCGAAGCAGTGGGTCAGCACCGGGCGACCGGCGGCCAGCAGCGTGACGACGCGGCGCAGCGCCCGCTGCGCCCCATTGCGTGTTGGGAATTGCCGGTACTCGTCGGTCATGAATCGGACCGCGGTGTCGTTCACCGACTCTTCCGAGCCGTCGGCTTCGCCCCTCAACAGCCGCTGGAACGCCTCCTCGTGCGGCGCCGCCGCTTCGGCCTCCGAGTCGGCCAGGTCGGGGAACGGCAGCAGGTGGACCTCGACGGCGTCGGGAACCAGCCCCGGCCCGCGCCGGGCGACCTCGCGCGCGGCGCGCAGGTCGGCGACGTCGGTGATGCCCAGCCGGCGCAGTGTCGCCCGGCCGTCGTCGTCGAGGCGGCTCAGCTCGCCGGACCGGAACACCCGCCCGGGCCGTAGGCCGTCGACACCGTCAGCGACGTCACGAAAGTTCCACGCGCCGGACAGTTCTCGCACGGCTTCAGCCATGCCGGGTGACCGCCGCGGCGAGCGCGGATTGCTCCCCGCCGAGCTCCGTGCGCGCGATGGTCCGCATGTGCACCTCATCGGGTCCGTCGAAGATCCGCATCGCGCGATGCCAGGCGTACATCCGGGCCAGCACGGTGTCGTCGCTGACGCCGGCGGCCCCGTGCACCTGGATGGCGCGGTCGATCACGTTGCAGGCCACCTGCGGGGCCACCGCCTTGATCTGCGAGACCAGCAGGTGGGCGGCCTTGTTGCCGTGCTGATCGATGGTCCAGGCCGCCTTCTCGCACAGCAGTCGGGCCTGGTCGATCTCGTTGCGGGACTTGGCAATTGCCTCCCGCACCACGCCCTGCTCGGCCAGCGGGCGGCCGAACGCCACCCGGTTGCGCGCCCGGTCGGCCATCAGCGCCAGTGCGCGTTCGGCGCCGCCCAGCGCGCGCATGCAGTGGTGGATGCGGCCCGGCCCCAGCCGCGCCTGGGCTATCGCGAAGCCGGCCCCTTCCTCGCCGAGCAGGTTGGTCACCGGAACCCGGACGTTGTCGTAGCTGATCTCGCAGTGCCCGGGCTGGTCCTGGTAGCCGAAGACCGTCGTGGAGCGGACGACGGTCACGCCGGGCGTATCGATGGGCACCAGCACCATCGACTGCTGCTGGTGGCTGGCCGCGTCCGGGTTGGTCCGGCCCATCACGATGAGGATCTTGCAGCGCGGGTCGGCCGCCCCGGACGTCCACCACTTGCGGCCGTTGATGACGTAGTCGCCGCCGTCGCGCTCGATGGACGTTTCGATGTTGCGGGCGTCGCTGCTGGCGACCGCGGGCTCGGTCATCGAGAAGGCGCTGCGGATCTCGCCGGCCAGCAAGGGCTCCAGCCACTGCTTGCGCTGCTCCTCGGTGGCGAACAGGTGCAGGGTCTCCATGTTGCCGGTGTCGGGCGCCGCGCAGTTGAGCGACTCGGGTGCGAGCTCGAGGCTCCAGCCGGTCAGCTCGGCCAGCGGAGCGTACTCCAGGTTGGTCAACCCCGACTCGGCCGGCAGGAACAGGTTCCACAGGCCCTGTTGTTTGGCCTTGAGCTTCAGTTCCTCGATGACCGGCGGAACCGTGTGGTCATTCGGGCCGGCCTCGTGACGGTATTTGTCGTATTCGGCCTCGGCCGGGAAGACGTACTCGATCATGAAGTCGGACAGTCGCTTGTGGTAATCGCTGGCTTTGGCCGACATCGCGAAGTCCATGACCGTCACGATAGGACACGTGTCGGGGCACTAAATTTCAGGGCGTCACACCGCCGAGCCTGTAATTCTGCACGGAAAGTATGAGTAGGCGTCTGCAGATTTACAGGCTCGGCGCACGATGGACGCCATGACCGAATCACGCCCCCCGTTCCCGCCATTCACCCTCGAGACGGCACTGCAGAAGGTTCAGGCGGCCGAGGACGCCTGGAACACCCGCGACCCTGAGAAGGTGAGCCTGGCGTACACGCCCGACTCGCAGTGGCGAAACCGCGACGAGCACGTCGTCGGCCGGGCCGAGATCGTGGCGTTTTTGACCCGCAAGTGGCAGCGCGAACTCGACTACTCGCTGCGCAAGAGCCTGTGGGACTTCCACGACAACCGCATCGCCGTGCGGTTCCAGTACGAGTGCCATGACCACACCGGCCAGTGGTACCGCAGCTACGGCAACGAGCTGTGGGAGTTCAGCCCGTCGGGACTGATGGCCCGTCGCGAGGCCAGCATCAACGACGTGCCGATCCAGGAATCCGAGCGCCGGTACTTCGGGCCCCGCCCGGCGTCGCAGCACGGGCAAGATATTCCGCTCTGGTGACTGCGGATAGGGTGTGCTGCGGCAAGCCGAAGACATAAGGGAAGTAGATGTACGCGCCATGACAGATGCGCAGACGACGGTGGGGGTGGTCGCCGAGTCGGGGACCGAGGAGCGGCGCGTCGCGCTGGTACCGAAGGCGGTCGCGTCGCTGGTCAGTAGCGGTTTGGCGGTGGTGGTCGAGTCCGGTGCGGGCGAACGCGCGCTGCTGCCCGACGCGCTCTACACCGAGGCGGGGGCCAGCATCGGGGACGCCTGGGCGGCCGACGTCGTCGTCAAGGTCGCACCGCCGACGGCCGAGGAGGTTGCCCGGCTGCACAGCGGCCAGACCCTGATCGGCTTCCTGGCGCCGCGCAACGCCGACAACGCGATCGGGGCGCTCAAGCAGGCCGGGGTGCAGGCGTTCGCGCTGGAGGCGATCCCGCGCATCTCGCGCGCCCAGGTGATGGACGCCTTGTCGTCGCAGGCCAACGTGGCCGGGTACAAGGCCGTCCTGTTGGCGGCCTCGGAATCGACCCGGTTCTTCCCGATGCTGACCACCGCGGCGGGAACCGTGAAGCCGGCCACCGTGCTGGTGCTCGGCGTCGGGGTGGCCGGCCTGCAGGCGCTGGCGACGGCCAAGCGGCTGGGCGCGCGGACGACCGGCTACGACGTGCGTCCGGAGGTGGCCGACCAGGTGCGTTCGGTGGGCGCGCAGTGGCTGGACGTCGGGATAGACGCGGCCGGTGAGGGCGGCTACGCCCGCGAGCTGACCGACGAGGAGCGCGCCCAGCAGCAGAAGGCGCTGGAAGATGCGATCGCCGGATTCGACGTGGTGATCACCACCGCGCTGGTGCCGGGGCGCCCGGCGCCGCGGCTGGTCACCGCGGCCGCGGTGGAGGCGATGAAACCCGGCAGCGTGATCGTCGACCTCGCCGGTGAGACCGGCGGCAACTGCGAGCTGACCGAGCCGGGCCGCACCGTGGTCAAGCACGACGTCACCATCGCCTCGCCGCTGAACCTGCCCGCGACCATGCCGGAGCACGCGAGCGAGCTGTACAGCAAGAACATCACGGCGCTGCTGGACCTGCTGATCAAGGACGGCAAGCTGGCGCCGGACTTCGACGACGAGGTCATCGCGGACTCGTGTGTGACGCGCCAGCCCGGCGGGGAGGATTAGATGTACGACGAGCTTTTGGCCAACCTGGCGATCCTGGTGCTGTCCGGATTCGTCGGGTTCGCGGTGATCTCCAAGGTGCCCAACACGCTGCACACGCCGCTGATGTCGGGCACCAACGCCATCCACGGCATCGTGGTGCTCGGCGCGCTGGTGGTGTTCGGGGAGGTGGAGCACCCGTCGCTCGCGGTGCAGATCATCCTGTTCGTCGCGGTGGTGTTCGGAACGCTCAACGTCATCGGCGGCTTCATCGTCACCGACCGGATGCTGGGCATGTTCAAGGGCAAGAAGAAGCCGTCGGCCCAGAAGGCCGACGACGGGGAAGTGGTCGCCAAATGAACTACCTGGTGACTGTCCTCTACATCATCTCGTTCTCGCTGTTCATCTACGGGCTGATGGGCCTGACCGGGCCCAAGACCGCGGTGCGCGGCAACCTGATCGCCGCGGTGGGCATGGCCCTGGCCGTGACGGCGACGCTCATCAAGATCCGGCATACCGACCAATGGGTGCTGATCATCCTCGGGCTGGTGGTGGGCGTCGCGCTCGGCGTCCCGCCGGCCCGCTACACCAAGATGACCGCCATGCCGCAGCTGGTGGCCTTCTTCAACGGCGTGGGTGGCGGCACCGTCGCGCTCATCGCGCTCGCGGAATTCATTGAGACCAAAGGCTTTTCGGCCTTCCAGCACGGCGAGTCGCCGACCGTGCACATCGTGGTCGCGTCGCTGTTCGCCGCGATCATCGGGTCGATTTCGTTCTGGGGCTCGATCATCGCGTTCGGCAAGCTGCAGGAGATCATCTCCGGATCGCCGATCGGCTTCGGGAAGGCCCAGCAGCCGATCAACCTGCTGCTGCTGGCCGCCGCGGTCGCCGCGGCCGTGGTGATCGGCCTGCACGCCCATCCCGGCACCGGCGGCGCGCCGCTCTGGTGGATGATCGGCCTGCTCGCCGCGGCCGGGGTGCTGGGCCTGATGGTCGTGCTGCCCATCGGCGGCGCCGACATGCCGGTGGTCATCTCCCTGCTCAACGCGATGACCGGGCTGTCGGCCGCCGCGGCCGGTTTGGCGCTGAACAACACCGCGATGATCGTCGCCGGCATGATCGTCGGCGCATCCGGCTCGATCCTGACCAACCTGATGGCCAAGGCCATGAACCGCTCCATTCCCGCCATCGTCGCGGGCGGTTTCGGCGGGGGCGGGGTGGCGCCCAGTGGCGACGGCGGCGGCGACAAGCACGTCAAGGCGACGTCGGCCGCCGATGCGGCGATCCAGATGGCCTACGCCAACCAGGTGATCGTGGTGCCTGGCTACGGCCTGGCCGTGGCGCAGGCCCAGCACGCCGTCAAGGACATGGCCTCGCTGCTGGAGGACAAGGGTGTCGCGGTGAAGTACGCGATCCACCCGGTCGCCGGCCGCATGCCCGGGCACATGAACGTGCTGCTGGCCGAGGCCGAGGTGGACTACGACGCCATGAAGGACATGGACGACATCAACGACGAGTTCGCGCGCACCGACGTCGCGATCGTCATCGGCGCCAACGACGTCACCAACCCGGCGGCCCGCAACGAGGCGTCCAGCCCGATCTATGGCATGCCGATCCTCAACGTGGACAAGGCGAAGTCGGTGATCGTGTTGAAGCGGTCGATGAACTCGGGATTCGCGGGCATCGACAACCCGCTGTTCTACGCCGACGGCACGACGATGTTGTTCGGGGACGCGAAGAAGTCGGTGACCGAGGTCGCCGAAGAATTAAAGGCGCTCTAGACGGGCGGGTAGGCCGGCGGCGGGTATCCGTTGCCGTCGACGACGCCGCGCAGACCCCACGGCACGTACTTGAAGAAGAACTCGATCTCGTCGCTCATGTCATAGTCCGGACTCGGATCCATGTCCCCACCTCTCGACTCGCGACCAGTTCGACACACCATCGTAGTCGCAGAGCCGCCGGTGCGACAGGCGGCGCTGCCCTTAAACTGTCCAACCAGTTGATTGATAGCAGTGAACGATAGAGAGCACTCAGAGACAGATGCCATCCGAGAACGGGCTGACCCGCCGCGAAGAGTTGTTGGCCGTTGCCACCAAGCTGTTCGCCGCGCGCGGCTATCACGGCACCCGGATGGACGACGTCGCCGACGTGATCGGGCTGAACAAGGCGACCGTCTACCACTACTACGCCAGCAAGTCGCTGATTCTGTTCGACATTTACCGCCAGGCCGCCGAGGGCACGTTGGCCGCCGTGCACGACGACCCGTCCTGGACGGCCCGCGAGGCGCTCTACCAGTACACCGTGCGCCTGCTGACCGGGATCGCGGCCAATCCGGAGCGGGCCGCGGTGTACTTCCAGGAGCAGCCGTACATCACCGAGTGGTTCACCTCCGAGCAGGTCGCCGAGGTCCGCGAGAAGGAGGCCCAGGTCTACGAGCACGTGCACGGGCTCATCGACCGCGGGATCGCCAGCGGCGAGTTCTACGAATGCGACTCGCACGTGGTGGCGCTGGGCTACATCGGGATGACGCTGGGCAGCTACCGCTGGCTGCGGCCGAGTGGGCGGCGCACCGCCAAGGAGATCGCCGCGGAGTTCAGCACCGCGCTGCTGCGGGGTTTGATTCGCGACGAGTCGATCCGGCAGCATTCGCCGCTGGGCCCGTAGCCGGCAGGTCAGCCGAAGTTGGGCGGCGGAATCAGCTGCAGCACGCTGCCGGTCGCCCCGCTCAGCAGGGACAGCAGCGTCGTGCTGGACTGGCCGAACGAGACGTTCAGGCCCGGATTGATGGACGGCACCCACGGGTAGGTGTCCGGGAAGTACGACGGCGACAGCAGCCCGGCCTCCACCCCGATCTCGACCGCGGCGCCATAGGGACCCTGCACCGCGCCCAGGGCGAGGTCGGGGATGACCGTGAACGGGTTCGGTAGGTCGAACAGTCCGGCCGGGGTCGGAATGTTCGCGTAGTTGGCGCCGGGTCCGTAGTCGCCGTAGCCCAGGTCGACGAGCACCCGCAGATCGGGCTGGAAGATGTCGGCGATCGGGGGGCCGGCATAGGGGATGGCACGGATCGGCTCCAGCAGCGGCAGGTTCTGGGTCATCAGCATGTAGTACTGGGTGCTGCCGGTGTAGTCGGGCGACGTGGGTAATGGCACGGCGGTGCCGACCTGGGTGGCCGTCAAGAGGGGATATTGGCCGTGGACGAAGAAGTAGCCCATGAGCGCATTGAGGTCGGACACGAGGTTGAGCGGGTATTGCGGGGCGTCGGCGATGCCGTCGTATTGGTACGTGTAAATCGAGGTCGGGTACGGGGAATTCGGCGGCGTCGCACCGTTGAAAGCCACGTCCAGGAACGGGATGTAGAAGCCGGGGAAGCGCTCCAGGATGCCGCCGACGGGGTTGTTGGGGTCGCCGATCAGCACAAAGTTCAAGTGGCCCTGATAGGGGGAGCCCGCGGCCATCAGGTTCCTTATTTCGTTCGTGGCGATCGTGGCGCTTTGCGAGTAGCCGAAAACGACTGCGCTGTTGTTCGGGTTGCTGAGCGTCGAGTTGATCGCGTTGTTCAGCAACGTGACGCCCTTGGCGACGGACTGGCCGAACGTCATGTTGCCGAGGTTCGGCGTCACCGGCCAGAACTGCTCGGGCGTGAACAGGCCCTGTGGGATGGCCGCGGAAAACAGGGGATTTGGCTTTATGTACGCGTTGAACACGCTTGTCACATATTTGGGGTCCGGTATTGGGTTGTTGGTGCCGCCCATGATCAACGCGAACATCGGGTCGCCGGGGGAGGCCAGCTGCACCACTGACAGCGGGGTGCCGGTCGGCGAGCCCCCGGAGACGACGGCCGCGTTGGTCGCCTCGGCTTGCGCGTAGGCGGCGGCCGCGGCCGCCAATGCCTGGGTGAATTGGCTGTGGAAACCCGCCGCCTGCGCAAGGAGCGCCTGGTATTCCGCGCCGTACGCACTGAATAGGTTCGCGATCGCCGCCGATACCTCGTCCTCGGCCGCCGCCAGCAAACCGGTTGTCCGTGCGGCGGCATTGGTGCCGGCCGCGTTGATCGCCGAACCGATGTTGTGTACATCGGCGGCCGTGGAAGCCAAGGTCTCAGGGACAGTAATTAAATCCGACATCTCCCCGTCCTTTCCCCACGGACGCCATCCCGGCCCAAAGGGAGTTATCCGCGACCATGGGTATTAGGTATTGACCGAGGGTAGATCTGTCCCGCCGGTAAGTTTGGCGTTTTGCGCAAGTTCTAAGCGTTCACACGTTTGAGGTGCCTGTCGAGAAAGGCGAGCTGATCCGCGACGACGCGCTCGAAGGCGTCGCCGACATAGATCTCGAAATGCCCCTCGGGATACATCCGGACCTCCCCGCGCGGTGCCTTCGCCGCGTAGCGCAGCGTCGGCACCGGGGGAGCCACCGAGTCGGCCTCGCAGACGCAGAACAGGATGGGGCACGCGACCTTCGCGGCCAGCCGGCCGGGTCGGTAGGCGGCGACCTTCAACGCGAACCGGGCGGCGACCTCGTTGGGCACGGTCTGGCCCTCGGGGACCAGCCTCATGTAGCCGGGGTAGACGTCGGGCGCGTTCATCAGGGCGACTTCGCCCGGCCTGCCGGCCGCGGGAACCATCACCGGCGACCTGCCGAGCCCGGCCGCGATGAGGTCCCGTGTGGCCAGTAGGCCGACGCGGCCGAAAATCACCGGGCTCAGCGTGCGCGCGGATGCGATGCCGTCAGTAAACGGGCACTGGGCCACGGCGGCCTTGATGCCCGGCACCCTGGCCGCCGTCGCGATCACGTGTCCGCCGCCAAAAGAGGTGCCCCACACGCCGATTCGATCGTGATCGACGCCGTCAAGGGTGTGGGCGTGGCCGACCGCGGCCGCCCAGTCCGCGAGCTGCATCCCGATGTCGAGCAGTTGTCGCGGCCGGCCTTCGCTGTCGCCGAAGTTGCGGTAGTCGAACACCAGGCAGGCGTAGCCGGCTGCGCTGAAGCGTTCGGCATAGGCGTCCAGCCGCATGGTCCGCACCGCACCCAGGCCGTGCGCCATCACCAGCAGCGGCGCGGCGCCACCGCCGTCCGGCCGGTAGAGCCACGCGCTGATCCGGTCGGCACCGGACCGGAATTGGACGTCCTCGCGTTGCGCCATGAGCGTTTCCATTCTGCCCCGGCGCCGTAGGCGTCGCAGAAGTTGTGGACTACTGTCTAGAAACGTTTCGAGCGTTCGAGGGACGGAGACTCTCATGGCCATCCGCGTCGCACACGTCGGTACCGGAAACGTCGGAGGGTTGGCCCTGGCCGAGCTGATCACCAATCCCGCGTTCGAGCTGACGGGCGTGTGCGTGTCCACGCCGGAGAAGGTGGGCAAGGACGCCGGGCAACTGTGCGGCGTAGGGCTGGACGTCGAGACCGTGACGGGCGTCGCCGCCGTTTCGGACCTCGACGCCATCCTGGCCGCCAAGCCCGAGTGCGTCGTCTACTGCGCCATGGGCGATACCCGGCTGCCCGACGCGATGGCGGACGTCATGCGCATCCTGGCCGCCGGCATCAACGTCGTCGGATCGTCCCCGGGCTTGCTGCAGTACCCGTGGGGGGTCATGCCCGACAAATACATCGCCCGGGTGGAAGATGCTGCCCAACAAGGGAATTCGAGCATCTTCATCAGCGGCGTGGATCCGGGATTCGCCAACGACCTGATCCCGTTCGCGCTCGCCGGTACCTGTCAGCGCATCGAACAGGTGCGCTGCATGGAGATTCACGATTATGCGTCGTACAACGGCGTCGAGGTGATGAGCTACATGGGCTTCGCCCAGCCCCTGGACGACATCCCGATGCTGTTGCAGCCGGGTGTTCTGAGCATCGCGTGGGGGACCGCGATCCGACAGTTGGCGGCCGGCCTCGGCATCGAGATCGACGAGATCACCGAGTCCTACCAACGTGAGCCGGCACCCGAGGACTTCGACATCGCTGTGGGACACGTTGCCAAGGGCACGCTGGCGGTGCTGCAGTTCGAGATCCGCGGCATGGTCAAGGGTCACCCCGCGATAGTCATCGAGCACGTCACCCGGCTGCGGCCCGACCTGCGCCCCGACCTGCCCCAGCCTGCCTCCGGCGACGGCTCGTATCGCGTCGAGATCACCGGCGAACCTTCCTACGCCGTGGACATCATTCCCAGTAGCCGCAAGGGCGACCACAATCACGCCGCGATCGCCGGGGCCGCCGGCCGCATCGTCAACGCGATCCCCGCGGTGATCGCCGCGCCGCCGGGGATCCGGACGACGCTGGATCTGCCGCTGGTGACTGGTAAGGGCCTTTATGCGCCAAAAGACTTGGTAGTTCAGTAAATTCGAAAGGACTGTTAAATGGGACGGGTTGACGGCAAGGTAGCGCTGATCAGTGGCGCTGCCGGCGGCATGGGCGCCGAAGATGCGCGGCTGCTGGTCGAGGAAGGCGCCAAGGTGGTTATCGGCGACATCCTGGACGACCAGGGCAAGGCGCTGGCTGACGAGCTCGGCGACTCCGCGCGCTACGTCCACCTCGACGTCACCCAGCCCGACCAGTGGGACGCCGCGGTCGCGACCGCCGTCGGTGAATTCGGCAAGCTGAACGTGCTGGTCAACAACGCGGGCACGGTCGCGCTGGGTCCGTTGAAGGACTTCAAGCTGGACAAGTGGCAGAAGGTGATCGACGTCAACCTGACCGGCACCTTTCTGGGCATGCGGGCGGCGGTCGAGCCGATGACCGCGGCCGGGGGCGGCTCCATCATCAACGTGTCGTCGATTGAGGGGCTGCGCGGCGCGCCGATGGTGCACCCGTACGTCGCGTCCAAGTGGGGCGTGCGCGGGCTGGCCAAGTCGGCGGCTTTGGAGTTGGCGCCGTTGAACATCCGGGTGAATTCGATCCACCCCGGTTTCATCCGCACCCCGATGACCGCGCACCTGCCCGAAGACATGGTCACCATCCCGCTCGGCCGTCCGGGTGAAGTCCGCGAGGTCGCAACGTTCGTGCTGTTCCTGGCCAGCGACGAGTCCTCTTACTCGACGGGGAGCGAATTCGTCATGGACGGTGGGCTGATAACCGACGTGAACCACAAAGAGTTCTGACGCGCCACCCCCCGGCCGTCGAAAGATAAGCGAGCGGTGACGCACGGTTACTTGCCGGGCTGCCCCGACCCGAGCGCGGCTTTGGCGGCGAGTTGCTTGGCCAAGGATACGGCGAAGGGGTTCGCGTCGCTGTAGGCACACCCCATGACATCGATCGCTACGTTGTTGGCGATCGTGAGAGCGCGTTGGCAGCGCCAGCCGATGTTTCTCTCGCTCTGTCTGGTCGCTGTCAACATTCCGCCGGAGTCATTGACCGGCCCGACGTCCCACGTGCCGCTCTTCCCCGGGTCCGGGGGGTGCGCCGTATAACTCCGATTCGAGCAGCCCCGCCAGAGCCCGGCCGCCCGCCGGTAGAAGGCCGTTGCCTGATCCGCGGTGGGAAACGCCACGACGTCCTGGTCAACGTAGTGGGCAGGTTGGTCTCCTGGCTCGAACAGGACTTGGCCCTGATAGGCGGTCCACCCGCTGCCCGCATAGGCGGGCCCGGTCGCCGGTATGGCCAACGCCACGCATTCGGGCGGTGTGCCCTCGCCTGTTGACATCTGCGTGTAGTTCCGCCCGTCCTCGACGGTCATGCCGCTTGCGTCCATCGTGGTGTTGACCTGCTCTGTGTCGAGCAACAATCCCGGCAACGCGGAAGCCGAGATCGGCGGCGGCGGCGAAAGCGGCGCGGATGAAGCCTCCTTCGGGGCCGGACCCCCAGTGCACCCGGCCACCAGGGTGCAGGTGGCCAGAGCGGTGGCCCACCTCGACTTGTTCATCGCAGTCCGCTGACTTTCTTTTACGTCGGGCAGCCGGGTGGCGGGACGTTAGCGCACCCCGTCAGTGCGCTTGCCGGGTGACGGTGGCGGCCATCTTGTCTGCGATTTGGCCGGCTTGGTCACCGAGCTGATATGCGCAGGCATTGACGTCGAGGACCACGTTCAAGACGGCGCGCAGCACGTGTCGGCAGCTGTAACCGTTGCCGCCCTCCAGCGTGTGTGGCTGTGTGATCGCCGGGGCATCCCCGCCCAGGTTTCCGACGGACCACAGGTAGTCCCGCCCCAAATGATGGGCGGTCACGGTCTGCCCGGCGCAGGCGCGCCACTTGCCCGCCGAAGCCCTCACGAAGGCCACTGCCAATTCGGCAGACGGGAAGCTGACCGCCGCCTGACCGACACGGTGGTGCGGGTCGTCTCCCACTTCGTGCAGACCCTGGGCGCTGACCGCGGTGTATCCGCTGCCCTGATACACGGCTGCTTCGGCGACGAAGAATGCGGCGCGGCAGTCCGGGTTGGACAGCGTTCTGTCGACCGTCCATGTCGCGTGCTCGATCGGCGAGGTGGGCTGCATGTCCGAGGCGCCCATCGCGGCATTGACGTCCGCGACGGTGAGCAGAATGGAGTCCAGTCGCTCGGATGCCGTCACCGGCGCCGGTGAGGTCGTTTGCGCGGTGGGCGTGGCACGCCCGCAGCCGGTCATCATGACTGCCGCGACCATCAACGCGGCCGCCGCGGAGGCGCCGACGCGCCGGGGTGTGCGGGATCGGCGGGGGCACACCGGCATGCGCAGATGCTACCAACGCGGCACTCATTCCGAGCGAGGCCGGGCGCGGTCGTCGCGGTCGTCGTAGAAACTTGAAGCGGCGGTTGGCTGCTCGATTCCCGCCATGTGATAGATGTCGGGCGTTCGGCCAAGAAGTCCGAGAGAAGGGGACCTTCATGGAGAAGGGTAGCCGGAACAACTCGGTAAGCATCATCAGAGCCGTGGTTAGGGCGAAATGGTGACATCGAATCGGGAGATCGACGCCGAATTTCTGAGCCTTCCTCGCCGCCAGCTAGCCGACGCCGCGATGTCGGCGGCCACCGCCGCCGGGGCCACCCACGCCGACTTGCGGGTGCACCGCATCACTACCGAAGCGATCCAGCTGCGCAACGGGAGGCTGGAGACGGCGGCGTTGAACCGCGAGCTCGGCTTGGCGGTCCGGGTGATTGTCGACGGCACTTGGGGATTCGCCTCACACGCCGAGCTGGCCCCGGATGTCGCGGCGGATACCGCGCGACGGGCCGTGCGGGCGGCCACCACGCTGGCGGCGCTGAACACCGAGCCCGTTGAGCTGGCGCCCGAACTCGTGTACGCCGATGCCACCTGGGTGTCGAGCTACCAGATCGACCCGTTCACCGTTCCCACCGCCGACAAGATCGCCGTACTGCAGGAGTATTCGGGTCGGTTGCTGGCCGGCGACGGGGTGGACCACGTCTCGGCGAACGTGACCGTCGTCAAAGAGCAAACCTTCTATGCCGACATGTTCGGTTCGTCGATCACCCAGCAGCGGGTGCGCTTGACACCGGCCTTCGAGGCCGTGGCCGTTGACGCCGCGGCGGGGTGCTTCGACACGATGCGCACGCTCGCACCCCCGATGGGACGCGGTTGGGAGGCGTTGGCCGGCGACGAAATCTGGAACTGGACCGACGAACTCGCGCAAATCCCGTCGCTGCTGGCCGAGAAGGCCAAGGCCCCCGGCGTTACCGCGGGGCCGACGGATTTGGTGATCGATCCGTCCAACCTGTGGCTGACCATTCACGAATCAATAGGCCACGCAACCGAATACGACCGCGCCATCGGACACGAGACGGCCTACGCCGGCACGTCATTCGCCACCCCGGACATGCTGGGGACCCTGCGCTACGGTTCGCCGGTGATGAACGTGACCGCCGATCGCACCGTCGAATTCGGCCTCGCCAGCGTCGGTTACGACGACGAGGGGGTGGCCGCCCAGAACTGGGATCTGGTCCGCGAGGGGATATTGGTTGGCTATCAGCTCGACCGGATGTCCGCGTCACGGCTCGGGCGGCCACGCTCGAACGGCTGTTCATACGCCGACTCGCCCTATCACGTCCCGATCCAGCGGATGGCCAACGTCTCGCTACAGCCCAGCCCCGGCGACACCGGCACCGCCGACCTGATAGCGCGAGTCGACGACGGCATCTACGTCGTGGGCGATAAGTCGTGCTCAATCGATATGCAGCGCTACAACTTTCAGTCCACCGGGCAGCGGTTCTTCCGCATTCGCGACGGTCGCCTCTGCGGTCAGCTGCGCGACGTCGCCTATCAGGCGACCACCATCGACTTCTGGAATTCGATGGAGGCCCTGGGGGGTGAGTCGACCTGGCGGCTCGGCGGCGCCTTCACGTGCGGCAAGGCCCAGCCTGGACAGTTGGCCGCCGTCAGCCACGGCTGCCCGTCAGCGCTGTTCCGCGACATCAACGTGCTCAACACCCGCGCCGGGGCCAGTCGATGATCCCCGCACAGCAGGTCGTCGAGCTCGTTTTGGATGAGGCGGCACGGTCGGGTCGGGCCAATGAGACCCTGGTCCTGGTCACCGACCGCACCGAGGCCTCGCTGCGCTGGGCGAACAACTCGATGACCACCAACGGAATCTCGGTCAGTCGCGGCACCACCGTGATTTCCGTTGTGCGCCTCGGTGACAGCGCGCACGTCGGCTCGCTGCGCTCCGCCGAGGTCGACCCGGCGGCGATTCCCGGGCTGGTGGCGGCGTCCCAGGAGGCGGCGCGTTCGGCTCCGGCGGCGCGCGATGCCGCACCCCTGCTCGCCGGCGGCGGCCCACCGGACGATTGGGACACGCCGGCTCGCGGCACCGGCGTCGAGGCGTTCGCCGATGTCGTTGGTCCGTTGAGCCGGGGGTTTCGTGGCGGTGACCAGTTGTACGGCTTCGCGCGCCATGTGGTGGAGACGACGTTTTTGGCCTCGTCGACCGGACTGCGGCGGCGCTACACCCAACCCACCGGTTCGGTGGAGATCACTGCCAAACGCGCTGCGGCCAGTGCGTGGGCCGGTGTCGGAACGCCGGATTTCCCGGCTGTGCCAACAGATCTGCTGCTCGAGCGGCTGTCGACTCGCCTCGGTTGGGCGCGGCGCACCGTCGAGCTGCGGCCGGGCCGATACGAGACAATCATGCCGCCGTCGACGGTGGCGGACATGATGATCTGCTTGCGGCTGAGGATGTCCGGCCGAGCCGCGCAGGAGGGCCGGACCGCGTTTGCGTCGGCCGGCGGCGGGACCCGGTTGGGTGATCGTCTCACCGATATGCCGCTGTCCCTGTACTCGGACCCGTCGGCCCCCGGCTTGGCGTGCTCGCCATTCATCGCGACACCGCGCTCATCGGAGATGGTGTCGGTCTTCGACAACGGGATGGATTTCGGGCGAGTGGACTGGATCCGCGACGGGGTGATCAACGCGCTGGCCTATCCACGGGCCGCGGCCGCCGAGTTCCGGGCGCCCGTCGCGGTGGCCGCCGATAACCTGCTGATGACCGGTGGCAGCGCGGACCTCGCCGAGATGCTCGCCGGCACCGAGCGCGGGCTGCTGCTGACCACCCTGTGGTATATCCGTGAGGTCGACCCGACGACGCTCCTGCTGACCGGTGTGACCCGCGACGGTGTCTATCTGGTCGAGGACGGCGAAGTGACGGGGGCGGTCAACAACTTTCGGTTCAGCGAGAGCCCGTTGGATCTGTTGCGGCGGGCGACCCAGGCCGGCGTCAGCGAGGCGACCCTGCCGCGTCAATGGGGCGATTGGGCCCCTCGGGCGGCAATGCCATCGCTGCGGATCCCCGACTTTCACATGTCGTCGATAAGCCAGGCGCAGTAAGTGATTCCCGTCGGGGCGTGCCGTTTCCAGGTCCGGGATGCCGCGCGACTCCATCGCGACGCGCCTGGCAATATGCGACAGTACGGAAATGCTCCTTGCGCTGGTGCGACGGTACGTCCGGCCGTATCGTCGGCTGGTTGCGGCGGTCGCGCTTTTGCAGTTGATAAGTGCGCTGGCCTTGCTCTACCTGCCTACGGTCAACGCGGCCATCATCGACGACGGCGTGGCTAAAGGCGACACCGAGACCATCGTCAAGCTGGGCGCGTTGATGCTCGCGGTCACCGGTGTGCAGGTGCTGTGCAGCGCCGGGGCCGTCTACTTGGGGTCCCGGACCGGTATGGGGTTCGGTCGCGACCTGCGTCGAGCGATCTTTCACCACGTCACCTACTTCTCTGCGCACGAGACGGCCCGGTTCGGCGCACCGTCGCTGCTGACCCGGACCACGAACGACGTCCAGCAGCTGCAGATGCTGGTGCAATTGAGCTGCACCGGGCTGATCACCGCCCCGATCATGTGCGTCGGCGGCATCGCGGTGGCCGTGCATCAAGACGCTGAGCTGTCCTGGCTGTTGGTGATCAGCATTTCGGTGCTGGCTGCATGCGACTACTGGATCGTGTCGCGCATGCTGCCGCTGTTCCGCCGCATGCAGGAGCTGGTCGACGACATCAACCGGGTTATGCGGGAACAGCTCTCCGGTATCCGGGTCATTCGGGCGTTCGCCCGGGAACCTTTTGAACGGGAGCGCTTCGGGCGGGCCAACCTCGCGCTGACAGAACGGGCGCTGCGGGCCGGCAAGTGGCAGGGGTTGATGCTGCCGCTGACCAACCTGACCATCAACGTGTCCTGCGTCGCGGTCATCTGGTTCGGCGGTCTGCGCATCGACGCCGGCCGAATGCAGGTTGGTTCGCTGATCGCGTTCCTGGTCTATTTCATGCAGATCCTGATGTCGGTGCTGGTGGCGACCTGGATCCTGATGGAGGTGCCTCGGTCATGGGTGTGCGCGAAGCGGATCGGCGAGGTGCTCTGCACCCGGCCCGCGATCACGAGCCCAGCGAACCCGAAACGTCCGCAGGCTGTGCGCGGCGTCGTGCGGATGGACCGGGTGTCGTTCTGCTACCCGGGTGCCGATCGCCCCGTTGTACACGATTTCTCGCTGACCGCGCTGCCGGGAACCACCACCGCCATCGTCGGTTCGACCGGTTCGGGCAAGTCGACGCTGATTTCGCTGGCCTGCCGGCTCTACGACGTCACCTCGGGCTCGGTATGCCTGGACGAGGTCGATGTCCGTGACTACGACACCGAGGTGCTGTGGTCGACGTTGGGGCTCGTGCCCCAGCGCAGCTACCTGTTCTCCGGAACCGTGGCCGACAACCTGCGATACGGCAAGGCGGACGCCACCGAGAAAGAGATGTGGCACGCATTGAGGGTGGCCTGCGCGGAGGATTTCGTCCGCGCACACCCGGAGGGGCTGCAGATGCCGGTGACCCAGGGCGGCAACAATTTCTCCGGCGGCCAGCGACAGCGCCTCGCGATCGCCCGCGCGGTGATCCGCCGGCCGGCGGTGTACCTGTTCGACGATGCCTTCTCCGCACTGGACGTCCACACCGACGCCCGCGTCCGTGCCCGTCTTCGTGATGTCGCCGGCAATGCCACCGTAATCATTGTCGCGCAGCGGATTTCGACCGTCATCGAAGCCGACAGGGTGATCGTCATCGACGGCGGGAAGGTCGTCGGTGACGGCACCCACGAGTCGCTCCTCACGGATTGCGCCGCCTATGCCGAGTTCGCCGACTCGCAGGCTATGACCGCCGGAACCGGGGGGTTGGCACAGTGAGGGCCGCGGTCCGCACTCCCGTCCGCAGCGTGGTGGAGGGACCCACGGAACGATCCCGCGATTTTCGCGGCTCGGCGATCCGGCTGGTGAGACTGCTCACCCCGCAACGCGGACTCGCGGCCGTGGTCATCTCGTTGGCGCTCGGCGGCATCGCGATCGGGGTGACCGGACCGCGGATACTGGGCCACGCCACCGACTTGCTGTTCAACGGCTTCGTCGGCCGACGGCTACCCGCCGGCATCACCAAGGAACAGGCCATCGCGGCCGCCCGCGCACGGGGCGAGAACACCTTCGCCGACCTGTTGTCCGGGATGGACATCACACCCGGCGTCGGCGTGGACTTCGGCGCCGTCGGACGTACCCTCGGGCTGGCGTTGGGGTTGTACCTGCTTGCGCCGCTACTGGTTTGGCTGCAGGTGCGGATTCTCAACGTGATCGTGCAGCGCGCCGTGCGGGCGTTGCGCGCCGAGGTCGAGGACAAGGTGCACCGGCTGCCGCTGTCCTTTTTCGACGGACGCCCACGCGGGGAGCTGCTCAGCCGGCTCACCAACGACATCGACAACCTGCAGACGTCGCTGTCGTTGACGATCAGCCAGTTATTGATAGCGGTGCTGACCGTCTTGGCGGTGTTGGCGATGATGTTGACGATCTCGCCGCTGTTGGCCGGCATCGCGTTGCTGACCATGCCGTTGTCACTGCTGGCGACGCGGCTGATCACCAAGCGTTCGCAGCGAATGTTCGTGGCACAGTGGGCCAACACTGGGCGGCTCAACGCCCACGTCGAGGAGACCTACAGCGGTTTCACGTTGGTCAAGACCTTCGGTCACCGGGCCCGCGCGCTGGAGCGGTTCGACGAATTCAACGAAGACGTCTACCGCCCCAGCTTTCGTGCTCAGTTTCTGTCGGGCCTGCTGTCGCCGGCCACCATGTTCCTCGGTGACCTCACTTACGTCGCGGTCGCGGTAGTCGGCGGTCTGCAGGTGGCGACCGGCCAGATCACACTCGGCGGCATCCAGGCTTTCATCCAGTACGTCCGCCAGTTCAACGGCCCCTTGACCCAGGTGAGCAGCATGTACCAAACCTTGCAGTCCGGGGTGGCCAGTGCCGAGCGGGTGTTCGACCTGCTCGATGCCGCAGAGCAGACGCCCGACAGCGCTGAAGCCGTCCGGGTGCCGTACCCGAGCCCGGCGGGCGATCTCGCAACCGGCCGGGTGGAGTTCGAGCATGTCACATTCGGTTACCAGCCCGGCGTCCCCGTCATCCGGGACTTGTCGCTGGTGGCCGAACCCGGCAGCACGGTGGCGATCGTCGGACCGACCGGAGCGGGCAAGACCACGCTGGTGAACCTGCTGATGCGCTTCTACGACGTCGACTCCGGCCGGATCCTGATCGACGGGGTCGACGTCGCGACGCTCAACCGGCGCTCGCTGCGCTCCCGGATCGGGATGGTGCTGCAAGACACCTGGCTGTTCGGCGGGACGATCGCCGAGAACATCGGCTATGGGCGGCCCGACGCCGGGCGGGACGAGATCATCGAGGCGGCCAAGGCCGCATACGTGGACCGGATCGTGCGGACGCTGCCCAACGGTTACGACACCTGGGTCAGCGACGACGCCGCCAACATCAGTACCGGTGAAAAGCAACTGATCACCATTGCCCGGGCTTTTCTGGCGCGCCCCCAGTTGCTCATCCTGGACGAGGCGACCAGCTCCGTCGACACCCGCACCGAGCTGCTCATCGCGCACGCCACTCGCGAGCTGCGCCGCGAACGCACGAGTTTCATTATTGCCCATCGCCTTTCGACGATCCGCGATGCCGACTTGATTCTGGTGCTCGAGGCCGGGCGGATCGTCGAGCGGGGCACGCATGCCGAGTTGATGGCCCGCCGCGGCGCGTACTACGCGATGACCCGCGTTTAGCGCGACGTGCCCCGCCCTACCGAAAATGTCATGCGCCGGTATCAGCGGTGAAAAGCGCGCTCTCTTCCAAGACCTCGGCGATCGCCCAGCGCTCCTCCTCGGTCAGGTGTCCCGGTAGCTCCTGCACCTCGAATCGGGATGTGTTGACGCAGAAGGCGATCGCCTCGCGCGCGAGGCGGGAAACGGCCAGTTCTTCAACCCAACCGCGGGGGGTCTCGACGCCGAGAGCGACCAAGTCGCCGGTTTCTCGATAGTCGAGCGTCAGATTCTCGTGGGAACGAGTAAGGGTCCGCGTTCTCGGCCGACCGGCACTGCTCACGTCGGTTCTGCCCAGGCCGTGGATAAATCGTCGGGTGGACAAGGAACTTTGCCGGACGCAACGCTCGAGTAGGTCCCCGACCGGAACGGCCTCGACTTGGGCGAGGAACTCGGCGATCGCCCGGATCTTGAGCTGGCGACGTCGAGTCGCAATGACCTCGTCGTAGGGATCGTCATGACCAGTCCGCCGGCGGGCGGCGAAGTTATCCAGGAGTGGCAGACATTGCTCTTGGTCCGTCAATTGCTCGCCATCGCGCGGACTGCTGACATGAAGCGACAGCGACCAGCGGTCCGTCGGGTTGCGTGGATCGTGGATGCACGGCTCGTAGATGAAGCCGACTTGTCCAGCGGGAGCGTCGAAGCGATTCTTCGGCACGAGGGTCTGACGGCGGTAAGACTCCTCGCGGTCGTAGGTCTCGACTATCAGCTCGTTGTGGCAGACGCCGGTGATCGTCCAGGCCGTGTGCTCGTGCGCCCCAGCATTGCGACCGGGCGGCCAGTAGCCGAACGCAAAGCGAATTCCAAAGCCGGGCACGGTGAAGAACGGAACCAGTCCCGGACGAAGGCCCCGCCGTTGTTCGAGCCGGGTCAGCTCGTATGCCAGGCAATCGACGAGGAACTCTTCGTCACGAACGGCGGTGGTTACCGCCGCCCGGGCGGCAAGGACCGCATCCTTTTCCGGATGCTCCCGCGCATTCGCGTCGGGGAATGCGCGCCGGTCAAACAGCTCACACAGGTCGTCGAGCTTCACGGAGCACCTCCTGGACTTTATCCGTCGTTCACGCGGCGCGAAGCGGCGCGGCGGCTGTCAACCCACACGGAGAACCTTGGTGTCAACCAGCGCCGCGACCAGCGCGATCTTCTCCTCATCGGTCAGATCGCCCGGCAGTTCACGGACATAGAAGGCACCCGTGCCGGCGATGAATCGCACCGCTTCCCGGGCGATGTCGTTCACACTCAGAAAAACTCGACCGCTGCGGTCGATGAGGTTGGCCATCCCGTCGACCGAGTCCAACGCCAGTTGCCCGCAGTGGCGGTTGACGATGCGCCGGTGCGGCGTTACCCAGCTGGAGTCGTCCCAGACCCGCGGCAGCTCCACACCGAAGATGTCCAGGTACCGGTCGCAGAACTCTTCGATCGTCGCCTCGGGAGCGGCGCCGAGGGAGCCGCCCGGCGCATTGCTCGGGAAATGGTGGCGGTAACTACCGAAATACTTGGTGCAGAAGCAGCTGTATTCCACGGTAAAAAGTACAAACTGGTGCCATACCTCATCCACGTACGTGGAATGCATTTTCCAGGTTTTCGTCCGATCGACATGGGTTAGCACCAAATACCGCTTCACCTCTGTGAAAAGCGCGCAAGCCTCCTCATCGGTTTCGACAAAGCGATCTTTGACCAGCTTCTCGATAAGGAATGGCGCCTGGTACTCGATTGCCCCGAGTGCATCGGGCGGGACATCCGCCACTAAGCCGGCCCCGGTCACTCGAGGACTACCGGGGTCGCCGCTAACCAGGGTAGGCACTACCCGAGGCGTGTTTAGCTACGTTTGCGCCGTGGCCCAACCCGACTGAGCGGGTTGCTCTACGACTCGTTCGTCTTCGCAGCGGCAACTACACGTTCCGGTGCAAAGTGCGCCGGAACCCGGGCCCGGATGCAGCACGATCCGGAGACGGCCGGCATGGGTTTCCTTGATCTGAGTACTGTCGGTGCTTGAAATCACGCTCATAAGTGCTAAATGTATCATGCACGCTGGTAAAATGTCCTGTTTCCGATGCACTCAGATGCCGCCGAACATGCTGCCGTCGGATACGGATCCCGACGTGTGCGAGCGACTGCCACACGGGGCTGGTTGCTTGCGTCCGCGGGTCACGGACGAGACCTCGTTCGTCCTTTTTTGCCTGCTCTTGTCTGATTCTTGCGAGGAGCGCGAAGCGGAATAGCCCGACCGGAAGGATTCTCGGGGCGTGATTTGCGGGTTTGCCGGGAGGCTTCGGGTCGTTACGCCGTTGCCGTGGCATAGAGCTTCCGGGCGCCGGTTAAACCAACCTGACAAAGGCGTGGGTAAATGCAATTCGGCGGCACCGCCGGCGCTTCCGCTGATGCTGCAGGTGTCGTAGGATCTGGTCCAAATCCGGCGCGCAATTCCACCGTTGGCGCCGGCCGAATGGACGGGCCTCACAAAGGACCACCGCGATGGCCATGCCAGCGACAACCCCGATTGCTGTCACGAAATTGGGCACGCACATCGGTGCCCGCATCGATGGCGTGCTGCTGGACGGCGACCTCGACGCGACCGCGGTCGATCAGATCCACCAGGCGCTATTGCGTCACAAGGTGATCTTTTTCAGGGGTCAGCACCACCTCGACGACGAGCGGCAGTACGCCTTTTCCAAGTTGCTCGGCGCGCCGCTCGACCAGCTGGCTTTCGACTCTGGCTACCGCAAGGCAACCATCTGGCACACCGACCAGACGTTCGCCGTGAATTACCCCAAGGCGGCAATACTTCGCGCCATCGCCCTGCCGAGCTACGGCGGATCAACCCTCTGGGCCTCGACTGCGGCGGCCTACGCGGCCCTGCCCGAGCCGCTCAGGCACCTGACCGAAAACCTGTGGGCGCTGCACAGCAACCGCTACGACCAGGTCGGACACTTTCAAGGCCTGGGCCACGTGCTCATCCCGGGTGGCCCCCCTGTCCGCCATCCCACCGCGGGCAAGATTGACGTTCCGGGCGACCAGCAACCGCTGCGGCCGGCCCCGGCGACGCCGGACTTTCGCACCGAGCATCCGGTCGTGCGAGTGCATCCCGAAACCGGCGAACGAGCATTGCTTCTCGGGCAATGGGTGCGGGGATTGCTGGATCTCGAGAACCACGAATCGCAGGTACTTCTGGAACTGCTGCATAGGCGTATCACGTTGCCGGAGAATACGATCCAATGGCACTGGGAACCTGGCGACGTCGCGATTTGGGATAACTACGCAACTCAACACCGTGCGGTTGACGACTACGACAACGAGCGCCGTCTGATGCATCGGGTCACCTTGATCGGCGAGGTGCCCGTAGATATTCACGGGAGAGAGAGTAGGTCCGTCAGCGGCGGGAAGCTCGAACCGGTTGCAGGCTGATGCGCCAGTGGTAGCAGCCGGCGGGTTGCCTTGTCAGCCGGCGTTGCGAGCCGGTGCAATCGACACGTGATTGCGGTGCTATAACCGCGAGCATGCCAGGCAGCCTCGCTGATCTGAAAAGGATTGTCGGACCCAAGCATGTCGTCACCGACGCCGACGTGCTGGCCGGCCGCAGCGTCGATCACACCGGGCGCTACCGCGGGCGGGCCAGCGCGCTGGTGCGGCCGGGTACGGCTGAGGAGGTCGCCGAGGCGCTGCGGGTGTGCCGCGACGCGGGGGCGCACGTGACGGTGCAGGGCGGACGGACCTCGCTGGTGGCCGGGACCGTCCCCGAGCACGACGACGTGTTGCTGTCGACCGAACGGCTGCGCGCGCTCGGCGACGTGGACACCGTCGAGCGCCGACTCTCGGCCGGCGCCGGAGCCACCCTGGCCGTCGTCCAAAACGCCGCTGCCGCAGCGGGTTTGGTGTTCGGCGTGGATCTGGCCGCCCGCGACACCGCAACCGTCGGCGGCATGGCATCGACGAACGCCGGCGGCCTGCGCACCGTCCGCTACGGCAACATGGGCGAGCAGGTACTTGGCCTGCAGGTGGCGCTGCCCGACGGCTCGCTGATGCGCCGCCACAGTGAGGTGCGCAGCGACAACACGGGGTACGACCTGCCGGCGCTGTTCGTCGGCGCCGAGGGCACCCTCGGCGTGATCACCGCGCTGGAGCTGCGGTTGCACCCGACGCCGTCGCATCGGGTGACGGCGGTCTGCGGGTTCGCCGAACTGGAGGCGCTGGTCGACGCCGGCCGCACGTTTCGCGACGTGGACGGGATCGCGGCTTTGGAGCTGATCGACGGCCGGGCCGCCGCGCTGACCGCCGAGCACCTCGGGGTCGGCGCGCCGGTGCAGGGCGACTGGCTGCTGCTGGTGGAGCTGGCCGCTGACCACGACCAGACGGATCGGCTCGCCGACCTGCTCGAGGGGGTGCGCCTGGCCGGTGAGCCGGCCGTCGGCGTGGATGTCGCTGCGCAGCAACGGTTGTGGCGGGTGCGGGAATCGCTCGCCGAGGTGCTGGGCGTGTATGGGCCGCCGCTGAAGTTCGACGTGTCCTTACCGCTGTCGACCGTTGCTGAATTCGCCAGGGCGGCGGTCGATTTGGTCGGGGTACATGCGCCCGACGCGCTGCCCGTGTTGTTCGGCCACATCGGAGAGGGCAACCTGCACCTCAACGTGTTGCGTTGCCCGCCGGAACGTGAGCAGGCGTTGTATGCGCCGATGATGGATCTCATCGCGCGATGCGGCGGTAACGTCAGCTCCGAGCATGGCGTAGGCAGTCGGAAGCGTCCCTACCTCGGGATGTCGCGGGAGCCCGCCGACATCGCCGCGATGCGCGCGGTCAAGGCCGCCCTCGACCCGACCGGTTACCTCAACGCAGCCGTGCTGTTCGAGTAATCCATATCACGTCGTCTGACATACGCTGGCATCCATGGCATCCGGAATCTTCGACACGCCCATCTCCGGAATCATCAACAACGTATTTGATGGCTTGATCGACGCCCCCGTTGTGGGGCCACTGGTACGGCGCGGGTTGATCAAGATTCGCTATGTCGGCAGGCGTTCGGGTAAGACGATCCAGACCCCGGTCGGGTACCGCCGCTCCAGCGACGGCATCGTCATCAATGTCATGTCGCCCGATAGCAAGACATGGTGGCGAAACTTCCTCGGCGAGGGCGGCCCGATCACACTGCTCAACTTCGACGGCGCCGACCGCGCCGGACACGCGCTCGCCAGCCGCGATGAGAAGGGCCGCGTCAAGGTCGTGGTACGACTCGACTGATCCTGTTGGCCGCGAGGGTCCGCAAAATGACAGTCGTCACGGCGTGTCGCCGTACAGACACGCGCCCTCGCGGGGAATGTGACTAGGTCGTTCCCTTGATTCCGACGGCGTGGCGCAGTTGCTCGAGGAACTGGTCGGCGTCATCGCTTCGCACGATGTAGTGCGAGATCGCGATCCGGATAACGGTCGCGGCGCGCACCGCGGCGTTGGGCCCGGAGAGGTGCCGTTGCAGGCCGTCGCGCATCTGCGGGATGACGCGGCCGAACTGGGCGATGGTGTGCTCGGGTTCGACGTCGACCATGCGCACGCCGGAGTACGAATGCTGATACTCGACGATGAAGCGCAGCACGGCGTCGAGCTTGTCGGCTCCCTTCAGCCCCGCGGTGGCCTGGACCAGGCCGCTCTCGAAGCTCTGCCGCTCGTATTGCGAAAACGCCGACAGCAGTTCCTCTTTGGAGGCGAACCAGCGGTACAGCGTGGGGCGCGAGACGCCCGCCTGGGCGGCCACCTCGGACAGGCTGAGCTTCGTCTTGCCATTGCGGCCGAGGACCTCGGCGGTGGCGTCGAGGATGCGCTGACGTGTCGAGGTGTCGATGTCCGCGGCTGGGGCCGGGTGGCTCATAGGAGAAACTTTACGAAGTATCGCGAGCGTGTCACTGTTTTTTCGCTTCCCGGCCAGGGCGCCCTCGCACCAGCACGCATTGTTGAATGGCGCCGACCGCGCCCCCCTCGTCAAAAAGTGTGCCGATCGTGGTCCCGATGCCGTCCGGCCCGTAGCTTGTCTCCGCGCGAATGCCGATCCACTCGCCGTCGGGGATCCGGAACACGTGCACCGCGAGGTCGGTGTTGAGGAACGTCCACTTGGTGATGTCCAGCTTGCTGCCGATGCCGTTGGCGCAGTCGGCCACCGCGAACAGTCGCTCCAGCGGGGTCATGGCCTCGCCCTTGACGAGGTCGACGGTCGGCTTGATCCAGGATTCGCCCGGACCCTCGCTCAGCGGCTCGGTCAGCCACAGCCAGTCCAGGCTGTGCACGTAGTTGCGATCCCAGTCCCGCGCCTTGAGGTTGCGGTCGCGGGCCTCGGCCCGCGGTCGGGGCAGGGGAGTCGCGGCGTGAGCCAGCGTCTGGGTGTCCAGGTGCTGCAACCGCCACCCGCTGGCGCGCGCCACCGCCCGGGGTTCGCCATCGGGCCCCGGCGCCAGCATCTCGGCGGTAACGAGTTCGATTTGTTTCCCGCCCCGCTGCACTCGCGAGCTGACCCACAGGTCGCCCTCCGCCGGCACCCCGCCCAGCAGGTCGATGACGACCCGGCCGAGGCGGGTGTCGTCGCGCTGGTCGCAGCGTTCCAGCGCCCGGACCAACAGCGCCGACACCGGCCCGCCGTGCTGAATGGCGGCCGACCAGGTGCCGCGCGCCAGATCGGTCGCCGCGAACTTTTCGCCCCGCGGGTCGGCGTCGTCGATCAGCTCGTAATAGGAGTCGGTCATCGTCTGCCTTCCGGGTGTCAGGGTAGGCCCGCGCCGGGGGTGTCGACCGTCACCGCGTCCACCTGAGAGAGCCGGGTGCCGATCAATCGCTGGGGATAAGCGTCGGTGCTCGACAGCAGAAACAGCGTGCGGCGCGCGGGGCCGCCGAACGCGCACGCGATCGCCACCCGTTCGTCCATGTCGATGCGGTCGGTCACGGCGCCGCCCTCGGTGATCCGCTCGAACTGGTGCGCCAGCGTCATGGCGGCCCACACTCCGCCCTCGGCGTCCAGCGCGATGCCGTCGGGCGGCCCGTCCAGGCCGTCGGCGAAAACCCGGCGGCCGCTCAGCCCGCCGTCGTCGCCGATGGTGAACGCGCTCAGCCGCCGGCCCGTCGACTCGGCGACGATCAGCGTCTTTCGGTCCGGCGTGATCACCATGCCGTTGGGGAAGTCGAGGTCTTCCGCCGCAACGGTGGCTGTGTCGTCGGGGTCGAGGCGGATGATCGCGCCGCCGGAGAACGCCTGGCAGCCGATGTAGGCGCGCCCGGCATCGTCGACGACCATGTCGCCCAGGTTGACCGGCGTCAGGGCGGCGAGGTCGGCGACGGCCTCGACGGTTTCGCCGTCGTAGCGCAGCACCTGCCGGTCCTCGGTCGAGGCGATCAGCAGGGACCCGTCGGGGCGAAATCCGAGGCCCGACGGGGACCGCCCGGGCAGCGCCACCGTGGTCACCGAGCCCCGCATGTCCACGGTGTGCACGGCTTCACCGAGCATGTCGGAGAACCACAGCAGTCCTTCGAACCAGCGCGGGCCCTCGCCGAAGCAGAACCCCTTGGCCAACGGCTCTGGGATCATCCGCTCACGCCTTTACAAAACACCGGAAAAGTGTCACGTACCACGTGCGTCGGTGTCAATCTCGCCCAGCTCGCGCGCGACGGCCGCGTGGTAGGCGTCGATCCGCGCCGGGTTGGCCTGCTGGAAGAGCGCGTCGGGTAGCGGCGCGTGCTTGTACGCCTCGATCGTCATGGTTCGGGAGAACAGCGTGACGTCCTGGCCGGGTCTGGTGAATCGGTACGTGACCGTGATCCGGCCTTCCATCCCGCCCTCGCCCCGGCGGTCGTGACCCAGGCGACCCACCGAATTGAACACGAACAGCGTGGGCCGGTCGGCGATGGCCAGCTGCCAGCTGAAGATGCGCTCGCCGTCGGGGCCGGTCTCCTCCCAGGTGTCGCCGACCTTCAGCGGAAGTTCCGACAATTTGCCGATGTGCGCGCTGCCGGGATAGGTCTTCGTCCAGTTGGCCGGGTTGGTGACGAAGTCGTACACCGCCTCGGCGGAATGGGTGAAGGCGGTCTCCGAATTGCTCGTCACGATGCCCAATTGCGTGCCTCCCTGCGTCTGTTAGCCAAGCTTTACAAATCCTACTCAAAGTGTCACGCTGAGCCCTGAGCTGCGAGCGCGGAGGTGGAGCGGATTTGACGAAGGCTTCTGAGGAATCCGAGCAGATCGAGTGGACGGTGCAGGGTCTGCTGGACCTGTTCGACGTGCGCCCCGACGGCCAGGATCGCTTCACCGGTGACACCGGGATCGCCGTCGGCGACGAACGGCAGGTCGTGGAGGGCACCCAGGTGTTGGCGCAGGCGATCGTCGCGGTGGCCAAACGATTCCCGGACAAGTCCGTGCGTTCGGCGCACGCGGTGTTCTCCCGCGCCGTGACGGTCGGTCCGCCGATCGAACTCGTCCTCGACATCGTGGCCGAGGGCCGGTCGACAGCGACCGCCGTGGTCGCCGTGCATCAGAACGGACGGCGCTGCCTGAGCATCACCGTGCTGGCCGACGTCCCGACCGGCGACGTCATCCGTCACCACCTGCCGCGTCCCGACGTGGCGGCCCCGGCCGACGCCAACCATTCGCCGATGCCGATGATCGGGCGCGAGCTGCGTCTCGTCGACGTCGTCGACGTCAACAGCCCCGACGAGGTCGGACCGCCGGAGCTGTACGCGTGGTTGCACTACGATCCGATTCCGACCCGCGACGACCTCGCCAAGGCGCTGCTCGCCTACTTCACCGGGCACCTGGGGATCTCCACGACCATGCGGGCGCACCCGGGCATCGGCACCAGCCAGGCGCACCTGACCGTGTCCACGGCACCGATGAGCATCTCGGTCGCGTTCCACGAGCCCGTGCGCTGGGCGGGGTGGCTGCTCTACACCCACGAGAGCACCCAGGTCGGCGCCGGCATGTCGTACGTGCGCGGCACGGTGCACAGCGAGGAGGGTGAGCTGCTGGCCTCCTTCGCCCAGGAGGCGCTGATCCGTCCGCTGCGCACCAGCGACACGGCGATCGATTCGCGCGCGCGGTTCTGACCGCCATGCGCTTCACCATCACCCACCCGATGCACAGCCATCCGTACAACCCGGAGCTGGTCAGCGGTGAAGGCATCGGCAAGGTGGCCGCGGCCACCGAAGCGGCGGGCATCCATGGTTTCGGCTTCACCGACCACCCGGCGCCGTCGCAGCGCTGGCTGGAGGCCGGCGGGCACGATGCGTTAGATCCTTTTGTCGCTTTGGGTTTCGCGGCGGCGAGAACCACGACGCTGCGCCTGATTCCCAACATCGTGGTGCTGCCGTATCGAAACCCGTTCGTGGTGGCCAAGTCCGGCGCCACGCTGGACCTGCTCTCGGGCGGCCGCTTCACGCTCGCGGTCGGGGTGGGCTACCTGAAACGCGAATTCGCGGCGCTGGGCGTGACGTATGACGAGCGCGCCGAGCTGTTCGAGGAAGCGCTGCAGGTGATCCGGGCCATCTGGACCGAAGACGATATTTCGTTCGAAGGCAGGCATTTCAGCGCCAAGGGCATCACTGCGCACCCCAGGCCGGTGAGCCCCCCGCCGATCTGGATAGGCGGCAACACCACGACCGCCCGCCAGCGCGTCGCCCAGTACGGCGATGGCTGGTGCCCGTTTCCGGCTCCGCCGCAGCTGGCCCAGACCGCGGGCACCGCGGTGATCGACTCCGTCGAGAGCCTCACCGAGGGCATCGACGACCTGCGGCGCCGCTGTGACGCAGTGGGCAGGGACTGGTCGGCCATCGACATCACCTTCAGCAACTTCGAGGGCGGCAGCCCCGCGACCGACGACTTCAACGCCGACGCCTACCTCGGCGGCCTGGAAAAGCTTGCGGCCGTGGGAGTCACGTGGGTCGGCGTCCACCTGCCGGGCGACAGCGTCGCGCACGCGCTCGAGACCCTCGACCGGTTCCGCACGCTCGTGATCGACGCGATGTAGATGGACTTCTCAGCCGTCGAGCTCAGTGCCGAGGACCAGGAATTCCTTGAGGAAACCCGGGCCTTCATCGCGAAGCACGTCACCGACGAAGTGCTGCGCCGCCAGCGCGAGTTCGGGGAAAACTTCGACGAGCAGGTGCATCTGGCGCTGGGCGAAGCCGGCTACCTGGCATCGGATTGGCGGCCGGAATCCGAGGGCGGATTCAGCGCCGTCCGCCGGCGCATCTTTCACCTCGAGATCGCCCGCGCCCACACGCCCTGGTACCACTGGGGAACCACGTCCGTGGTCGCGCGGCTGGTGCAGCAGTTCGGTGCTCCCGAGCTCGCCGACAGGGTCCTGCCGGGCGTGCTGTCCGGCGAGATCCGGCTGTGCCTGGGATACACCGAGCCCGAGGGCGGATCCGACGTCGCCACCTGCAAGACCCGCGCGGTGCGGGACGGGTCTGCGTGGATCATCAACGGCTCCAAGATGTTCACCTCCAACGCGCAGAACGCCCGGTACGTCTTCCTGCTCACCAACACCGACCCGCAGGGCCCGAAACACAAGAACCTGACCATGTTTCTGGTGCCGCTGGATTCACCGGGCATCGAGATTCAACCCATCCGCACCCTGGACGGCGACCGCACCAACATCGTGTTCTACAGCGATGTGCGCGTCGACGACCTTTACCGAATCGGCGAGGTCAACGGCGGCTGGACGGTGATGCGGGCGGCCCTGGACTCCGAGCACGGCATGGTCGACCCGGAAGACCATGGCCTGCAATACGTTGCGGCGATGTCGGCGCACGGCGACATCATGGCCGAGGTGGTCGACACGGTCGCGGCACTCGTCGCGCAGGTGGACGACGCGTCGGTGAAATACCGGCTCGGCCGGGCCGCCGCGCGGATGGAAGCGGCGCTGTCCACGCCCGGGATGTTCGGGCGCGTCGCGATCGCGCAGACCATGCGCGAAATCTCCCCGGATTTGATGGACATCCTGGGGCCGGCCGCCGCGCTGCCCGCCGAGACCCAGGGCCCCGCGAGTGACGGTGCGGCAGAACACCTTTACCGGCTGGCGCTGCCGCTCGGCATCTACGGCGGCACCCTCGAGGTGTTCCGCAACATGATCGCCCAGCACACGTTGAAGCTGGGGCGTCCTAGCTACGGCGGCGGCTGAGCGGCAGCTCGGCCTCAATCTGGACGCGGGCGTCGTCGAAACTGAAAAAGCCCTTGATGGGCAGGCTTTCGGGTAGCGGGTCCTCATAACTCCACGCGACGTCATCGACGTCAGCCGTGGACCAGTACGTCGCGTAACCCTTGTAGTTGCAGTAGCTCGACGTCTCCGATCGCCGCAGCAACTCGGTCCGCACGTGGGCTGGGGCGACATAGAGGCGGGGCTCGAGCGCGGTCTCGAACAGGATCACCGTGTCGTCCGTGTCCACCAGCGTGGTCCCGCCCACCGAGACGCGCAGGCGGCGTCTCGTCGGGCGGCAGTCGACGCGGTGGTAGGGGTTCGGCGGATAGTGGACGAGCCTGCGGCCCTCCTCCAGCCAGGTGTCGACCGCGTCCCACGGCACCTGGACGAAACCCGGCGCCTCGGGTTCCGGCTCGGCCGGTAGGTCGCCGACCTCGTCGGCCGGAAACGCGTAGCTGAGCGGGCCACCCGGCCGGTGCACCATCAGGGCCTTTTCGGTATCGATCACCGGGCGGCCGTTGACGAAGGCCTGCACGCGCCGGGGGTGTGGCTCGACGTAGACGACGCCGGGCGGTATCGGCGGCGAGAACCGCCCGGCCGGATCGCGACTGAGCGGACCGCGTCCGGCAACCAGACTCATGGTGCGAGGCTAGACCGTGCCGCGGCGTTGCGTCGTATCCGAATGTCCGCCGACCGCTTCCCGGGGGGCCCGGCATCGGTGGTGACGCGCACCCGGACGGCTCGGCCGGTGTCGGCGTCGACGAACGACAGAGGCGCCGGGCCGTCCTGCAGATAGGCGTCGCCCCACTGCACGAGAGACATGAAAACGGGCAGCAAGTCCTCGCCGGCTTCGGTCAACCGGTACTCGTCGCGGGCGCGACTTCCCGGCTCCCGATAGGGGACGCGAGACACGATCCCCGCCGCCTCGAGCTGTTTGAGCGCCCGCGACACCGCCGGTGCCGACGTTCCGATCCGCTCCCCGAAATCCTCGAAGCGCGTTGTGCCGAAGAACAATTCGCGAACGACCTGGAACGCTGTCTTGGTGCTGAGCAACTCAAGAACCTTCGACATCGAACAGGCTTCGCCGATCGACCACCGCTGCCGGTCTTGCAGTCGCTTCTCGAACTCCATCGGAAACCCCTTGACTAACGCTTGCGTTATTCAGCTACGCATGCTTACATCTTACTAACGCTATCGTTACTCAGCAAGGAGGCAGAAGATGCCATCGGATCCGCTGTTCCTCGTCACCGCCGCCACCGGCAACACCGGGGCGCCCACCGTGAAAATCCTGCTCGACGCGGGCCATCGGGTCCGCGCCTTCGTGCACCGCGTTGACCACCGCTCCGACGCGCTGGCCGCACTCGGCGCCGAGATCGTCGCGGGCGACCTGCTGGATTTCCGCTCCGTCAGCTCGGCCATGGCCGGTGTCGACGCCGCGTACTTCTGCTACCCGATCGCCCCGGGCACCCTGCTTCCGGCCACCGCGATCTTTGCCCAGGCCGCGAGCGAGGCCGGCGTCGACGCCGTCGTCAACATGTCGCAGATATCCGCCCGCAGGGACGCCAAAAGCAATGCGGCCCAGCAGCACTGGCTGGCCGAGCGGCTGCTCGATCGCGCCGCCTTCAAAACCACTCACCTGCGACCGACCTTCTTTGCCGAATGGCTGAAATGGCTATGGCAGCGCAACGACGACGGGGGTGTCCTGCGGCTGCCGTTCGGCACCGGACGACACGCCCCCATCTCCGGTTTCGACCAAGCCCGGGTGATCGCGGCGATCTTGCAAAATCCCGCGCCGCACGACCGCCAGGTCTACCCGCTCGTCGGCGACCACGAACTCGACCACTACGGCATCGCCGATGAAATCGCCGACACGCTCGGCATCCCGGTGCGCTACGAGCCGGTCGAGATCCCGGCCTTTGCGGCCGGCCTGACCGCCCAGGGCGCGACGGACTTCTTCGTCCAACACATCAGCAGCGTCGCCCAGGACTATCAGGACGGGATTTTCGCCGGCGAGAACAACCTCGTCGAGGTCATCAGCGGCCACAAGCCGATGACCGTCGCCGATTACGTCAACGCGAACCGCGCCGAGTTTGACCCCGATGGCCCGTTCGCGGCGCGCGACCAACGGCTGGCGAGCTGACTCGAACAGCATCGCAAGGTGATGATCGGGCGAATTTTGGCAGCGCGGACACCGGGTGGTAGGACCGGCGACCGGATCGGGCCCACTCCGCGGCGCGGATGATTAGGGTGCAAGCCATGGCCGGACCGGTGGAAGGCATCAGAGTCGTCGAGCTCGGGGTCTGGGTCGCGGGACCCGCGGCCGCCGGCATCCTGGCCGACTGGGGCGCCGACGTGGTCAAGATCGAGCCGCCCGCCGGTGACCCGGGGCGCATGTTCGGCCGGATGCTGGGCTGCGATCTCGGGGTCAACCCGCCGTTCGAAATGGACAACCGGTCCAAGCGCAGCATCGTCCTAGACCTCACCACCGACGCGGGGCGCGACACCGCGCTCGAATTGCTTTCCGACGCAGACGTTTTCATCACCAACGTCCGTCCGGGGGCGTTGCA
Source organism: Mycobacterium sp. UM_CSW (assembly GCF_000455205.1). Taxonomy (GTDB): domain Bacteria; phylum Actinomycetota; class Actinomycetes; order Mycobacteriales; family Mycobacteriaceae; genus Mycobacterium. The sequence continues at coordinate 79,802 of NZ_AUWQ01000004.1, forward strand.
GCGCCTGGGCCTGGACTACGCGACGCTGTCCGCCCGCAACCCCCGCCTGGTCTACGGCCTGATCACCGGGTACGGCGAGACCGGGCCGGATGCCGACCGCGCCGCCTACGACATCGCGGCGTTCTGGGCCCGCGCCGGCCTGGCCCACCTGCTCACCCGGCCCGGCGACACCCCGCCGTTCCAGCGGGGCGGCATGGGCGACCACGCGGCCGGCATGACTCTGGCCGCCGCCGTGTGCGCGGCGCTGGTCGCCCGCGATCGCACCGGCGCGGGCCAACTGGTGACCACCTCGCTGTACCGCCAGGGCGCCTACACCGTCAGCTTCGACCTGAACACCTACTTGCTGACCGGCCAACCGATCGCCGTTGGACAACGCGAGCAGATGGGCAACCCGGCCATGAACAACTACGCGGCGGGCGACGGCCGGCGGTTCTGGATCGTCGGGCTCGACGTCGACCGGCACTGGCCGCCGCTGTGTCGCGCCGTCGGCCGCCCCGAGTGGCTGGGCGATCCCCGATTCGCCGACGCCCGGGCCCGCGCCGCCAACGCCGCAGTGCTCGTCGCCGAGCTGGACCGGATCTTCGCGACCAAGTCGCTCGATGAGTGGGCGGAGGTCTTCGCGGGCGAACCCGACTTCTTCTGGTCGCCCGTCAACGCGCTCGAGGACGTGGTCGCCGACGAGCAGTTTCACGCCGCGGGCGGCTTGGTCGACGTGCCGGACGGCGCCCAACCAGGAGCCGCCGTCACCATGGTGGCCACGCCGGCGGACTTCCACGGCACGCCGTGGGCGCCGCGCTCCGTGGCGCCGGAACTTGGTCAGCACACCGACGAGGTGCTTGCCGAGCTCAAGGCGCGACGGGAGTCCTGAACCCGGCCGGGCGCCTTTACAAATTTCGCTCGAAGTGTCACGCTGTCCGGTGACAACAGCCCACCACGAGCGCCGCAGGAAACGCCAACGATGGTCACTCCAACGTTCGACATCAGCCACCACCGCCGGGTCGGTGCCGCACGAACGATCCGCGCGGACGGCGAACCCCTGCGGTATCGGCTGGACGTCGTCGCGGCCAGCGCCGCCGACGTCGTGCAATCGGCCGGGGGGTGGCTCTACGACCGGGTGATGGCCGGTTGGGAGGTGACCGCGCTGCTGCCGAACGGCGGCGATACCCGCTCGTTGCGGATCCTCGGCGTTCAGGCATTCGACGGCGAGGCGCGCCCGGACCTGGCCGCGTCGACAAGCCAGAGCCTGGCGGTCAGCGCCGAGGCGTTCGCCGCCGACGCGCGGGTGCGGGAAAAGGTGCTCAAGTCGCTGGGCGACTGGTGGACCGAGGTCGCGCTGTGGGGTGACGGCTGGCCCCTGGGCGTCGACCGCGCGATGACCCGGACGCAGCACGTGCTCAGCGCGGCGGCCCGCCGATTCAAGGGCTGTGCCCTTGCAGCGGCCGGATTGGCTTGCGATTCAGTCGATCCCACCGAGCCGCTGCTGTGCGACATGGCGGCGCTCTCGCGGCTCTCTTAGCCCATGAAGAAGTACTACGGCCACACCCTGCTCTACCTGCACGAGACCATCTCACTCGGATCAGGTCGAAGCGACGCCTTCACCGAAACCTTCAGCGGCACCTACCAGCCGATGATGGACGAGCTGGGCGCCCGGCTGTTCGCCATCTGGGAGACCACCCCGTACAACGGCCACTGGCCGCAGGTGACGATCATCTGGGAGATCGACGGATTCGCCGACTACGCCCGGATCGGCGCCGCCCAGGCGCGCGGTGGCAGCCACGAGGTCGCGGCCGGCAAGTGGTCGGAGTTCCTGGCCGGCATCGGCGCCTCGGGTGAGGGGCGAATCATGTACCCGGGTCCCAGCAACAAAACGCTGGCCCAGCTGCGCGAGGCGAATTTCGCTGCGCCGCTGGTGATTCAGGAGATCATGCAGACCAAGCCGGGCCGTCAGGACGATTACATCCGCGAGCTGGAGCGGCTCTACGTGCCATGGTCGGAGCGCACCGGCAAGCAGTGGCTGGGTTCGTTCACCACGACCTTCCGCTACAACGAGGTCATCCACTACTGGGCGCTGGACGGCGGCTGGGAGTGCTTCGCCAACCACTACCCGTCGTTCAAGGAGAACCCACCCGCCGAGCTCGTCACCTGGATGAGCGTGGCTCCGGCCCTGCGCGACGGCTGGGAGGACTCGATCCTGGCGGCCCTACCCCCGTCGCCACTGCAGTGAGCTTTTCGTACGACCCGTTCGACGCGGAAGTAATGGCAAATCCGTTGCCGTACTACCGGATTCTGCGCGACGAGCACCCGGTCTACTACATGCCGCAGTGGGACACTTACGCGCTGTCCCGCTTCGAGGACATCTGGCAGGTGCTCGAGGTCAACGACGGAACGTTCGTCGCGACGGAAGGCACGTTGCCGCCGGCGTCGGTGCTCGCTCTGCACAACGACGGGCCGCTCGACGATCCGCCGCTGCATCCGCTGCCGTTTCACGCCGTCTTCGACACCGACCTGTACGCCGAGATCCGGCGCGCGCACTCGGCGCCGTTGCGCCCGAGGTCGGTCGCCGGGCTGGAGGCCCGGATCCGCACGCTGGCCAACCAGCGCCTCGACGAGCTGCTGCCGCGCGGCTCCTTCGACCTGACCCAGGAGTACGGCGGCATCGTCGCGGCATCGATGGTATGCGGATTGCTGGGCCTGCCAGACGATCTCGCACCCCAAGTGCTGGCCGCGGTCAACGCCGGCAGTTTGGCCGAGCCCGGCGAGGGCGTCGACACCGCGCAAGCCCGGCCCAACTACCTCGAATACCTCACCCCGGTGGTCGAGGGCCGCCGCGCCGACTCCTCCGGCGATGCGCTACCGGTGGTCGACGGTCTGCTGGGCTATCGGTTGCCCGACGGCAGCGCCCTGTCCGACGTCGAAGTCGCCACCCAGATGCTCTGCATCTTCATCGGTGGGACCGAGACGGTGCCCAAGATCGTCGCCCACGGGCTGTGGGAGCTCAGCCGGCGGCCCGAGCAGATGGCCGCGGTGTGCGCCGACCCCGCCACCAACGTGCCGATCGCCCGCGAAGAGATGATCCGTTACTGTGCGCCGGCGCAATGGTTCGCCCGAACGGCGCGCAAGCCGTACACAATTCACGGCCAGACGATCGAGCCCGGCCAGCGCGTCATCACGCTGCTCGCGTCGGCCAGCCGCGACGAGCGCGAGTACGAGAACCCCGACGAATTCGTCTGGAACCGGCCCATCCGGCGCTCGCTGGCGTTTGGCCGCGGCCAGCACTTCTGCATCGGCTACCATCTGGCCCGGCTGGAAATCGATGTGCTGCTGACCGAGTGGCTACGCCGGGTGCCCGACTTCGCGATCCGGGGCGACGCCGCCACCCGGCTGCCGTCCAGCTTCCAGTGGGGATGGAACAAGATCCCGGTGGAGGTCTGACGTGTGGTCCTACCGGATCGTTGCTCCCTACCAGTTCGAGCGGACGACGATTCCCGACAAGACGCCGGAGCAGCTGGCCGACGGCCAAGTGCTGCTGCGGTTTTCGGCCGCCGGCGTCTGCGGCAGCGACCTGCCGGCCTTCCGCGGCAACAGGGGCCGGCTTCCGGGTGACGACGGGCGCAGCGCCGCCGAAAAGGACGGGTTCCCGATCCACGAGGTCGCCGGCGAGGTGATCGCCAGCCGTCACCCGGATCACCGTCCGGGCGACCGGGTGGTGGGCTGGGCATCCGGGTTCGACGGCCTGATGGAACGCGTGATCAGCGACGGCAACATGCTGGCGCCGTACGACCCGGCGCTCAGCCCGGCGGAGGCGATCGGCCTGCAACCGCTGGCCTGCGTCCTGTATGCGTGTGAACAGCTGCCGGACCTGGCCGGCCGGCACGTGGCGATCATCGGCCAGGGCTCGATCGGCCTGCTGTTCTCCTACGTCGTCAAGGCGGCGGGCGCCCGCCGGGTCACCGGGGTCGACCCCGTCGATCGCACCGGCCACGCAACGGCATTCGGCGTCGACGACGCGGTGCGCGCCACCAGCGACCGCTGGGTGAGCCAGCTTGCCCCCGCCGACCGAGCCGACGTCGTCATCGAAGCCGTCGGGCACCAGGTGGCCACCCTGGGGCACGCCATCGAAGCCGCCGCTCCCGGCGGCACCGTCTTCTATTTCGGCGTGGCCGACGACGAGGCCTACCCGATCAACATGCGCCTGATGCTGCGCAACAACCTGACGCTGAAATCCGGTGTGACCCTCGACCGGCGGCGGGTCTTGGACATCGCCGCCAAGTTCGCCGACGAGCATCCCGAGCTGCTCGGCACCTACCTCACCCACACCTTCGGCGTCCAAGACGTCCACGACGTGCAGGGCGCCTTCGACCTGGCCTGCCGGCCCGCGCCCGAGCGCATCAAGATCGCGATCGCCCAATGAGCGTCTTCGACGGCGACCGATCCCCCATCTGGGGTGGCTGGATCACCGGACCCACGCTGCTCGGCCCGGAGGAATTCGCCAGGGCCGGTTACGATTACGTCTGTTTCGACGCCCAGCACGGCTACATCGACGACGCGGACATCGCTAGCATGCTGCGGCGCCTCGAGCATGTGCCGATCGGCACGGCGGTGCGGCTGCCCAACGCCGACGCGGCGCCGATCGGGCGGGTGGCCGACGCGGGCGCCGACGCCGTCGTCATCGCGATGATCGAATCGGCGGACGAGGCCGCCGCCGCGGTGGCCGCCACCCGCTACCCGCCGGCGGGCGTCCGCAGCTTCGGCCCGCTGCGCGCCAGCCTGGGCCACGACCCGGCCACGCTGGAGTCCCGGGTCAGCGTGTTCGCGATGATCGAGACCGCGGCGGCGCTATCGGGCCTCGACGAGATCTGCGCCGTCAAAGGGCTGGCCGGGCTGTACATCGGGCCCGCCGACCTGGCCCTGTCGATGGGCGTGGACGTCGTTGGCGCGACCAAACATCCGGCGCTGCTCGACGCGATCGGCCGGATCCATCGCGCCGCCACCGAGGCGGGCCTGATCACCGGCACCCACGCGGGCGACGGCAAGACGGGCCGCGCCATGGCAGCGCTGGGCATCCGGATGATCACGCTGGCCGCCGAGTCGCAGGCCCTGCGGCGTGGCGCGGCCGAACACCTGCGCGAGGCCCGCGAACAGTGACCGAGACCGCAATACGCGAACTCATTGCCGCCTACGCGCTGGCGCTGGACGCCGGCAATGGCGATGAATGCGTGCAACTCTTCACCGCGAACGCCCAATTCCTGGTCTACGGAAAGTCTTTCGAAGGGCATGACGCGATCCGCAAAATGTTTCAGGACGCGCCACGCGGGCTGCACCTGACCGGGGTCTCGCGAATCGACGTGAATGGCGACACTGCCACTGCCCGATCGCAGGTGCTGTTCGTCCGCGCGGGTGACCTGCACCTGCGGCCCGCCCTCTACGACGACGAGCTGGTCCGGGTGGACGGCCGCTGGCGCTTTTCGCGCCGGCGCTGCCAATTCGTCACCAGCCGCGGCCTGTCCGACAGTCCCGAGGTGCCGTCATCGTGAGTCAACGCGTCGCACTGGTGACCGGCGCCGCCGGCGGGCAGGGCTGGGCCATGGCCAAGCGGCTGCGTTCGGCCGGCCATTCGGTGGCCGCCTGCGATCGTCGCGCCGACGAACTGGCCGCCGCGGTGGACGAATTGGGCGACGACGAGGTGATCGGGATCCCGCTCGACGTCACCTCCCCGGCGCAGTGGGAGGCGGCCGTCCGCACGGTCGTCGAGCGCTTCGGGTCGCTGAGCGCGCTGGTCAACAACGCTGGCGTGCTGCACCGGGCCTCGTTGGCCGACGAGACGCCCGAGGGATTCGAAAACGCATGGCGCGTCAACTGTTTCGGCGCCTTTCTCGGCATCCAGGCGACGCTGCCGCAGCTGCGTGCGGCCACGAACGCCGCCATCGTCAACATCTGCAGCACCGGGGCGATCCGCACCTTCCCGCGGCACAGCGCCTACGGCTCGTCCAAGTGGGCGCTGCGCGGCCTGACCCAAAACGCCGCGGCCGAGCTGGCCCCGTTCGGCATCCGGGTCAACGCGGTGTTCCCCGGCCCCATCGCGACCCCGATGCTCGACGACGCCACCCAGCTGCGGCTGGCCGCGTCGTCGGCGTTCGGACGCATCGGCCAACCGGCCGAGATCGCCGACGCGGTGGCGTTTCTGGTGTCCGAGGAGGCGTCGTTCATCACCGGCGCCGAACTGGTCGTCGACGGTGGGCAATGCCTGCAGATCCGGTGAGCGGCAACCTGTCGGTCGGCATCATCGGTGCCGGGCCCGGCGGCATGGCCCTGGGAATCCTGTTGGCCCAAGCCGGCTTCGGTGACTTCACCATCTTCGACCGCGAGGACGACGTCGGGGGCACCTGGCTGATCAACACGTATCCGGGGCTGGCGTGCGACGTCAAGTCGCACCTGTACTCCTACTCGTTCGATTTGAACTCGGACTGGTCGCGGCTGTGGCCCGCGCAGCCCGAGATCCTGGAGTATTTCCAGCGGTGCGCCGACAAGTACGGCCTGCGCCCGCACCTGAGGCTGCGCACCGAAATCGTCTCGGCGCGTTGGGAGGAAGACCACCAGCGGTGGTGCCTGACCACGGCGACCGGCGAACGGCACCACTTCAACGTCGTGGTGTCCGCCGTGGGGCTGTTCACCCGCCCCCTGTTCCCGGAGCTGGCCGAGGAGGAGCCGTTCACCGGCACGTTGATGCACTCCTCCCGATGGGATCATTCGGTCTCGCTCGAGGGCGCGCGGGTCGCCGTGCTGGGCACCGGATCGACGGCCTCGCAATTGCTGCCGGAATTGGCGAAGGTGGCCGACCGGGTTTACTCGGTGCAGCGGTCCCCGACCTGGATCCTGCCCAAGCCGGACCGGCCTTACACCGAACGCGAGCGCTGGCTTTTCGCCCACATACCGTTCGCCAAGAAGCTGTACCGCACCCGGCTGTGGCTGCGCAGCGAATCCAACATATCGGTGATAGAGCACGGCAGCGAAAAGACCGAGGAGTTCAAGGCGATCGCGCTGGGCATGCTCGAAAAGACCGTCGCCGACGAGGAATTGCGCCGCAAGCTGACCCCCGACCATCCGATGGGCTGCAAGCGGCTGGTGTTCTCCTCGGACTACCTGCCCACGCTGACCCGCCCCAACGTCGAGGTGCTGAGCAGCCCCGCGCGCTGCCTGCGCGCGCGCAGCCTGGTCACCGAGGACGGCACCGAACGCGACGTCGACGTCGTGGTGTGCGCGACCGGCTACGCCGCGGCCGATTACCTGGGCGAGCTGGACGTGTCCGGCGAGGGCGGGACGACGCTGCGCGAGGTGTGGCGCGACGGGGCCCACGCGTACTTCGGCATGGCCGTTCCCGGGTTCCCGAACTTCTTCATGCTGTACGGGCCGAATACCAATGTCGGTTCGAACAGCGTGATCTTCATGCTCGAAGCCCAGGCGCGCTACATCGTTCGGGCGCTGAAACACATGCGGCGCCGGGGCAAGACGTACGTCGCGGTGCGCCCCGCCGCGCTGGCGGCGTTCGTCGCCAAGGTCGACCGGTGGATGGTCGGCACGGTGTGGACCACCCAGTGCAGCAACTACTTCCGCGCCCCCAACGGCCGTGTGGTGACGCAGTGGCCGCGCAGTGCGCGTAGCTTCTGGGGAATGACGCGCAGATTCAGGCCCGCCGACTTCACTTTCCAGGCCCCGGCCGAATGACCGAACCCTACGGTCTGGACGGCTTCGAACGGCTGGATCGGGCCTTGCAGGCCGTCGCGACGACGCGAACCGACTTCTCTGCGGAGTCGATCGGGCTCCTTCGCGGGCCGTTCGACCAGCGCCGTCGGGAGGTCGCCGAACGCACCGACGCCCAGGGCGTCCGGATCACCGACGACGTCGTGGCGACCGAATCCGGCGGCGTGCCGGTGCGCATCTACCGTGGCGGCGAGGCGAACCCGGCGCCGGTTCCGGCACTCGTCTACTGCCACGCCGGCGGCTTCGCGCTGGGCAACCTGGACACCGATCACCGGCAGTGCGTCGAGCTGGCACGGCGCGGAGGTTGCACGGTGGTGTCCGTCGACTACCGGCTGGCGCCGGAGCACCCCTACCCGGCCGCGCTCGACGACGCGGTCGCGGTGCTGCGCTGGGTCGCGGCCACCGCGACGGAACTCGGCGTGGACCCGGCGCGCCTGGCGGTCGGGGGCAGCAGCGCCGGGGCCGCCCTGGCGGCGTGCCTGGCGCACGGCGCCGCCGACGGGTCGCTGCCCGCGGTCGTGTTCCAGCTGCTGCACCAGCCGGTGCTGGACGATCGCGAAACCGCGTCCAAGGCCGAGTTCTGCACCAGCCCCGCCTTCGACAGCGAGGCCGCGGAGCTGATGTGGCGTCACTACCTCGGTCCGGCGGCCGGACCGTCGGCCGCGGTGCCCGCCCGCCGAGGCCAATTCCGCGGTCTGCCACCGGCTTTGATCACCTGCGCGGAGATCGATCCCTTCCGCGACGAAGCCGTCGACTACGCGCTGCAGCTGTTGCGTGCCGGGGTCTCCGCCGAGCTGCACGTGTTTCCGCGGACCTGCCACGGCTTTGATTCGCTGTTGCCGGACTGGTCGGACTCCGAGCGGTTGTTCGCCCTGCAGGGCCAGGCGCTGCGGCGCGGGTGGCCCAGCTGATCGGCCTAGGATGGCACGGATGCCGTACTGCGATTACCCGATTGCTGCCGAGGACTGCGACGGCGCCTTCACCGTCGACGCGTCACGGGTGACCTTCGGACGCGGATGCCTCGCGGAGGTGGGCGATAGGGCGCGCGCCCTCGGGCTGCGGCGCGTGGCGTTGTTCACCGACGCCGGCGTCGCCGGGCTGCCCGTCTTCGCCACGACGCACGACTCGCTCGTCGCGGCCGGGCTGGACGTCGTCACCTATGCCGACGTCCACGTCGAACCGACCGACGCGTCCTTTTCCGACGCGGCCCGCTTCGCGCGGGAGTGCAACCCCGACGGCTACGTGTCGCTGGGCGGCGGCTCGGTGATCGACACCTGCAAGGCCGCCAACCTTTACGCAACCCATCCCGCCGACTTCCTCACCTATGTCAATGCGCCGATCGGCGAGAGCAAGCCCATACCCGGCCCGCTCAAGCCGCACCTCGCCTGCCCCACCACGGCCGGCACCGGCAGCGAGGTGACCGGCATCGCGATCTTCGACCTGGTGTCGCTGAAGGCCAAGACCGGAATCGCCTCGCACGCGCTGCGCCCCACCGAGGCCCTCGTCGATCCCGACTGCACCGCGAGCCTGCCCCCCGAGGTCGTCGCGTCGGCCGGGCTCGACGTGCTGTCGCACGCCCTGGAGTCCTACACCGCGCGGCCCTACGTGTTGCGGCGCGCCCCCGACCGGCCCAGCCTGCGGCCGATGAGCCAGGGCGCCAACCCGTGGAGCGACCTGGGTTGCCGCGAGGCGCTGCGCCTGCTGGGACGGTATCTGGAGCGCGCGACGCACGACGCCTCCGACAGCGAGGCCCGTGAGCAAATGATGTGGGCCGCAACGCTTGCCGGCATCGCGTTCGGCAATGCCGGCGTCCACGCGCCGCACGGCATGGCCTACGCGGTGGCGGGGCTGGTGCGTGACTTCCGCCCCACGGGTTACCCGCCCGACGAGCCGCTGGTGCCGCACGGCATGGCCGTCATCCTCAACGCGCCGTCGTCGTTCCGCTTCACCGCGCAGGCGAACCCGGGGCGGCACCTGGAGGGGGCGTGGCTGCTCGGCGCCGAGACGCGGGGCGCCGGCGCCGAGGACGCCGGCGAGGTGCTCGCCGACGAACTCATCCGGATCATGCGCGCGGTCGGAATGCCGAACGGGCTGAGCGGCGTCGGCTATACCGAAGACGACGCGACCGCCTTGACCGAGGGTGCCTACCCCCAGCAGCGCCTGCTGCAGAACGCCCCGCGGGAGATGACGAAACCGGTTCTGGGAGAGCTGTTTCGACAGGCCATGCGGTACTGGTAGACCATGGCCTCGACTCCGTCGGAGAACCTCACCAGCGCCGACTTCCCCGTGCTGTGGCCGGTGGGAACCCGGTGGGCCGACAACGACATGTTCGGCCACCTCAACAACGCGGTGTACTACCAACTGTTCGACACCGCGATCAACGCGTGGATCAACACCAGCGTCGGGATCGACCCGCTCGCCGCGCCCGCGCTGGGCATCGTCGCCGAGTCGGGCTGCCGCTACTTCTCCGAGCTGCATTTCCCGGAGGGCCTCACGGTGGGCCTCGCGGTGACGCGCCTCGGCCGCAGCAGCGTCACCTACCGGCTCGGCGTGTTCCGCGGCGACGACGGCGAACCGCAACCGATCACCGCGCTGGGGCACTGGGTGCACGTCTACGTCGATCGGACCAGCCGAAAGCCGGTGCCGATCCCCGACGCCATCCGCTCGCTGCTGGCGACAGCCAGCGTGGATCAATAGCGCGTCCGGTCGCCCGATAGGCTTGCGCGATGCCAGTTTTGAGCAAGACCGTCGAGGTCAGTGCCAACGCCGCGGCGATCATGGGCATCGTCGCCGATTTCGAGCGCTACCCGGAGTGGAACGAGGAGATCAAGGGCCTGTGGGTGCTCGCCCGCTACGACGACGGGCGGCCCAGCCAGGTGCGGCTCGACGCCGATTACCAAGGCATGCAGGCCACGTTCATCCAGGCGATCTATTACCCGGGGGAAAACCAGATCCAGACCGTCCTGCAGCAGGGCGACCTGTTCTCCAAGCAGGAGCAGCTGTTCAGCGTCGTGGAAACCGGGGCGGCGAGCCTGCTGACGGTGGACATGGACGTGGAGACGACGCTGCCGGTCCCCGCGCCGATGGTGAAATCGCTGGCCGGCAACGTGCTCGACCATCTCGCCGAGAACCTCAAGCAGCGCGCCGAGCAGCTGGGCTGAGCTCAGTCGAAGCTTCCGGCCCGGTTCAGCATCACGGTCAGCCGGGCCGCCGCGTCGGTGAACTGCCAGACGGTGTGCTCGATGACGGCGTCCGCGTCGCGTCGGCGCAGCGCCGCGATCAACTCCCGGTGGTGGGCGACCGTGGCCGCGCCCCATTCCGGGTCCGCCGCGTACACCTCCGCCGGCATGTAGCGCGCGGCGTTGAGCAGGAACCAGGACAGCTTGATCCGGCCGCTGGCCTGGTTGAAGACGCGATGGAATGCGAACTCGATGCCCGCGATGGTGGTGGGCTCGCTGGAGCCGACGGCCGCTTCCAGTGCTTTGTTGATGCGGTCCAGCTCGTCGATCTCGGCGTCGGTGATGTGGTCGGTGGCCGCGGCGGCCAACTGCTGGGCGATCGTCGATTGCAGCCAGAAGATGTCCTCGATGTCCTGCCGGCTCAGCGGCAGCACGACGTGGCCGCGGTGCGGTTCCAACTGCACCATGCCCTCGCCGCGCAACTTCAGCAGGGCCTCGCGCACCGGCGTGACGCTGACCCCGAGCTCGGCCGCGGTCTCGTCGAGGCGGATGAAGGTGCCGGGGCGCAACGTCCCGGACATGATCGCCGCGCGCAGGTGGGCCGCAACCTCGTCGGAAAGCTGCGCCCGGCGCAGTGGCCGCCGGGTCCTCGGCTTGGTCGACATCGGTGCGTTCACGCGGGCTGCCAGGGCTTTCGCGGGATGGGCGGGTCTTGGGCTGGTCTTGTCTGGTCTTGTCAGAGCGGCACTAAAGCCATAATGTGACCCACGTAACACCAAGTTTTATCAAATATCAAGCTGGCGCAAGCGGTGCCTGAGGTAAAGGGGAGACAGCAGTTGACCGCGCAATTGGCCAATCTGGCCCAGGCCACCGAGCAGCCATACCTGGCCCGGCGGCAGAACTGGGTCAACCAATTGGAGCGGCACGCGCTGATGCAACCGACCGCGACGGCGCTGCGGTTCCTCGGCAACACGATCACCTGGCAGGGCCTGCACCACCGGGTCACGGCGCTGGCCGATGCGCTGAGTCGCCGGGGCGTCGGCTTCGGCGACCGGGTCATGATCCTCATGCTCAACCGCCCCGAATTCGTCGAGTCGGTCCTGGCCATCAACTCGCTGGGCGCCATCGCGGTCCCGCTCAACTTCCGGCTCACCTCGGCCGAGATCGTCTTCCTGGTCGAGGACTGCGAGGCCCGGGTGCTGATCACCGAATCGGTGCTCGCCCCGGTGGCCACCGGGGTGCGCGACATCCAGCCGATGCTCGACACCATCGTGGTCGCCGGCGCGGCAACCGACAACGGCGTCTTCGGCTACGAAGACCTCATCGACGAGCCCGGCGAGACGCACGGGCCGGTCGACATCCCGACCGATTCGCCCGCGCTGATCATGTACACCTCGGGCACCACCGGCCGGCCCAAGGGCGCGGTGCTGACCCACGCCAACCTGACCGGCCAGACGATGACCGGCCTGTACACCATGGGCGCCGATATAAATAGCGACGTCGGTTTCGTCGGTGTCCCGTTCTTCCACATCGCGGGCGTCGGCAACATGCTGACGTCGATGTTGCTCGGTGTGCCGACCGTGATCTACCCGCTGGGGGCGTTCGACCCGGGCCAGCTGCTCGACGTGCTGGCGGCGGAGAAGGTCACCGGACTGTTCCTGGTTCCGGCGCAGTGGCAGGCGGTGTGCGCGGAGCAGCGGGCGCGGCCCCGCGATCTGAGGTTGCGGGTCATGTCGTGGGGGGCCGCCCCGGCGACGGACGCGCTGCTGCGGGAGATGTCGGCGACGTTCCCCGGGACCCAGATACTGGCCGCCTTCGGCCAGACCGAGATGTCGCCCGTCACCTGCATGCTGCTCGGCGAAGACGCGATCCGGAAGCGCGGCTCGGTGGGCAAGGTGATCCCCACGGTCAGCGCGCGGGTGGTCGACGAGAACATGAACGACGTCCCCGTCGGCGAGGTCGGCGAAATCGTCTACCGCGCACCGACGTTGATGAGCGGCTACTGGAACAACCCCCAGGCCACCGCGGAGGCCTTCGCCGGTGGTTGGTTCCATTCGGGGGATCTGGTCCGGATGGACGAGGACGGCTACGTCTGGGTGGTGGACCGCAAGAAGGACATGATCATCTCCGGCGGCGAGAACATCTACTGCGCCGAGGTCGAGAACGTTCTCGCCGGCCATCCCCAGATCGTCGAAGTCGCCGTCATCGGCCGGGCCCACGAGAAGTGGGGCGAGGTGCCGATCGCGGTTGCTGCGGTCACCGGCGAGCAGCTGCGGCTGGAGGACTTGGGTGAGTTCCTGGCCGAGCGGCTCGCGCGGTACAAGCATCCGAAGGCGCTCGAGATCGTCGATGCACTGCCGCGCAATCCGGCCGGAAAGGTGCTCAAGACTGAGCTACGGGTTCGCTACGGGGCCGTCAATATTAGCGAAAGCGGTTCCGCGGCAAGGGATTTGACCATGCGAGGGGAAGGCTGATGGACACTGTAACGTTTGCCCGCTGTTGACGAAGGGTTAATTGTGCGGATGCAGTTCACACGCTCAAGGCCATCGGGTACATTCCTGTGGTCTCCGTTACTACTTGCGGGTAGGGAGCCGATGGTCACAGACACATGGTCGGGGCGAGCTGGGGGTGCCCCCGACCGCGGGACGGAGAGGGGGCGGCGCGTGCGACTCGTTTCGCTGCGAACCCCCGGGGCACACGAGGTCGAGGTGAGGGGGAGCCGGTGACTTCGACGACGGATCGTCCGCACCTGGTCGGCTACCTGCGCGACCAGCTGGAGACGCCGCTGACGCTCATCGGTGGATTCTTCCGGATGTGCGTTCTCACCGGTAAGGCGCTGTTCCGCTGGCCCTTCCAATGGCGCGAATTCGTCCTGCAGTGCTGGTTCATCATGCGGGTGGCTTTCCTGCCGACCATCTTCGTCTCGATCCCGCTGACCGTGTTGCTGATCTTCACCCTCAACGTGTTGCTGGCCCAATTCGGCGCCGCGGACCTGTCCGGTGCCGGCGCCGCCATCGGCGCGGTGACCCAGCTCGGGCCGCTGACCACGGTGCTGGTGGTCGCCGGCGCCGGATCCACCGCGATTTGCGCGGACCTGGGTGCCCGCACCATCCGCGAGGAGATCGACGCGATGGAGGTGCTCGGCATCGACCCCATCCACCGCCTGGTGGTGCCCCGGGTGATCGCCGCGACCCTGGTCGCCACGCTGCTCAACGGCCTGGTGATCACCGTCGGGCTGGTGGGCGGCTACCTGTTCGGGGTGTACCTGCAGAACGTGTCGGGCGGGGCCTACCTCGCGACCCTGACCACCATCACGGGCCTGCCGGAGGTGGTCATCGCGACGGTCAAGGCCGCCATGTTCGGGCTCATCGCCGGCCTGGTCGGCTGTTTCCGCGGCCTGACCGTGCGTGGCGGCTCCAAGGGCCTGGGCACCGCCGTCAACGAAACCGTGGTGCTGTGCGTGGTCGCGCTGTACGCGGTCAACGTGGTGCTGACCACCATCGGCGTGCGATTCGGAACGGGGCGCTGACATGTCGATCGGCACCGTGACGCGGGGCGTCCATCCCCGCTTAGTCGAGAATCTCAGCCGCTACGGGGGTGCCTTCGGCCGGGGGCTGGACGACATCGGGCAGATGGCCTGGTTCGGCGTGGTGGCCCTCGGGCACATCCCGCACGCGCTGCGCAACTACCGCAAGGAGACCCTGCGGCTCATCGCCCAGATCGGCATGGGCACCGGCGCGATGGCCGTCGTCGGCGGCACCGTCGCGATCGTCGGCTTCGTGACCCTGTCCGGCAGCTCCCTGGTCGCCATCCAGGGGTTCGCCTCGCTGGGCAACATCGGCGTCGAGGCGTTCACCGGCTTCTTCGCCGCGCTGATCAACGTGCGCATCGCCGCGCCCGTCGTCACCGGCATCTCGATGGCCGCCACGGTCGGCGCCGGCGCCACCGCGGAGTTGGGGGCCATGCGGATCAGCGAGGAGATCGACGCGCTGGAAGTGATGGGCATCAAGTCGATTTCGTTCCTGGCGACCACCCGCATCATGGCCGGGCTGGTGGTGATCATTCCGCTCTACTCGCTCGCGATGATCATGTCGTTCCTGTCCCCGCAGATCACCACGACGGTGCTCTACGGCCAGTCCCACGGCACCTACGAGCACTACTTCCGGACGTTCCTGCGCCCCGACGACGTGTTCTGGTCGTTCGTGGAGGCCATCCTCATCACGGCCGTCGTGATGATCACCCACTGCTTCTACGGCTACAACGCCGGCGGCGGGCCCGTCGGCGTGGGCGAGGCCGTCGGCCGGTCGATGCGCTTCTCGCTGGTGTCGGTGCAGGTTGTCGTTTTGGCCGCCGCGTTGGCGCTCTACGGCGTCAACCCCAACTTCGCATTGACGGTGTAGCCATGACCAACCCAGGCGCCCCCGGCAAGGTCAACCCACCCCGCAACCCGCCGTACAAGTTGGCCGGGGTCGCACTGATCGTCGCCGCCGCCGTCGCACTCGTCCTGGTGTACGGGCAGTTCCGGGGCGACTTCACCAAGAAAGAACACCTGACGATGGTGGCCGCCCGGGCCGGCCTGGTGATGGACCCCGGCTCGAAGGTCACCTACAACGGGGTGGAGATCGGCCGGGTGGCCAAGATCTCGGAGATCTTCAAGGACGGCAAGCCGGCGGCCAAGTTCAACCTGGACGTCTACCCGCGCTACCTCAAGCTGATCCCGGCCAACGTGAACGCCGACATCAAGGCCACCACGGTGTTCGGCGGCAAGTACGTGTCGCTGACGACGCCGAAAAACCCGTCGCCGCAACGGATCACGCCGCAGACCGTGATCGACGCCCGCTCGGTGACGACCGAGATCAACACGCTGTTCCAGACCATCACCGAGATCGCGCAGCAGGTGGATCCGGTGAAGCTGAACCTGACGCTGAGCGCCGCCGCGCAATCGCTGGCCGGGCTGGGCGACCGGGTCGGGCAGTCGATCGTGAACGCCAACGCGATCCTCGACGACGTCAACCCGCAGCAGCCCCAGGTCCGTCATGACATCCAGGCGCTGGCGGCTCTGGGCGACACCTACGCCAACGCGGCGCCGGACCTGATCGACTTCCTGGACAAGTCGGTGGTCACCGCGCGCTCGATCAACGCGCAGCAGAAGGACCTGGATCAGGCGCTGTTGTCGGCCGCCGGGTTCGGTAACACCGGGGCGGACATCTTCGAGCGCGGCGGGCCGTACCTGGCGCGCGGGGCCAAGGACCTGGTGCCGACCGCCGAGCTGCTGGACACCTACAGCCCCGAGCTGTTCTGCACGGTCCGCAACTACCACGACATCGAACCCATCGCCCGGTCGTTCCTCGGCGGCAACGGCTATTCCCTCAACGCCGACACGAAGCTGCTCTCCGGGCTGGGCCTGCTGCTCAACCCGGTGTCGGCGATCACCCTCGTCGGCCTGATCGGGATCTTCGCGCTGCCCACCCAGGGACTGGCGGGCCTGGGCAACATCGCCACGCTGATCGGCGGTGCGCCCAACCCGTACATCTGGCCGGAGAACCTGCCCCGGGTGAATGCGCGCGGCGGACCGGGGGGCGCGCCGGGTTGCTGGCAGCACATCACCCATGACCTCTGGCCCGCACCCGAGTTGGTGATGGACTCCGGCAACAGCATCGCGCCGTACAACCACCTCGACACCGGTTCGCCGTATGCGATCGAGTACGTCTGGGGCCGCCAGGTAGGGGATAACACGATCAACCCATGAAAATCACCGGTACCATCGTCCGACTCAGCATCTTCTCGCTGGTGCTGCTGGTCTTCACTGTGATGATCGTCGTGGTCTTCGGCCAGATGCGGTTCGACCGCACCAACAAGTACTCGGCCGAGTTCACCAACGTCAGCGGGCTGCGGCAGGGCCAGTTCGTCCGCGCGTCCGGGGTGGAGATCGGCAAGGTCGACTCGGTGAAGCTGGTGGACGGCGGCAGGCGGGCGCGGGTGGACTTCAACGTCGACCGCTCAATCCCGCTCTATCAGTCGACGACGGCGCAGATCCGCTACCTCGACCTGATCGGAAACCGGTATCTGGAGCTCAAACGCGGCGAGGGCGAGGGCTCCGAGAAGGTGCTACCGCCGGGCGGATTCATCCCCGCGTCGCGGACGTCGCCGGCGCTTGACCTCGACGCGCTGATCGGTGGGTTCAAGCCGCTGTTTCGGGCGCTGGACCCGCAGAAGGTCAACACCATCGCGACGGCGCTCGTCACGGTGTTCCAGGGTCAGGGCGGGACCATCAACGACATCCTCGACCAGACCGCGCAGCTGACCAACCAGCTCGGCGAGCGCGACCAGGCGATCGGCGAGGTGGTCAAAAACCTGAACATCGTGCTGGACACCACGGTTCGGCATCGCCAGCAATTCGATCAGACCGTCAACAACCTGGAGGTCCTGATCACCGGGCTGAAGGGCCACAGCGAGCAATTGGCGGGCGGGACCGCGCACATCAGCAACGCCGCGGGCACGGTGGCCGACCTGCTGGCCGAGGACCGGGGGTTGCTGCACAGCACGCTGAACTACCTGGACGCCGTTCAGCAGCCGCTCATCGATCAGCGCGAGCAGCTGAACGATTTCATCCACAGGGTGCCGACGGCGCTGAACATGATCGGGCGCACCATCGGCTCCTACGGTGACTTCGTCAACTTCTACGCCTGCGACATCACGCTCAAGATCAACGGGTTGCAGGCGGGTGGCCCGATTCGGACGGTCAAGCTCTTCAACCAGCCGACGGGCAGGTGCACGCCGCAATGAGAACGCTGGAACCCCCCAACCGGATGCGCATCGGCGTGATGGGCATCCTCGTGACGCTGCTGGTCGTCGGTGTCGGCCAGAGCTTCACGAGCGTGCCCATGCTGATGGCCAAGCCGCACTACTACGGGCAGTTCACCGACTCCGGCGGCCTGACCAAGGGCGACAAGGTGCGCATCGCCGGCTTCGACGTCGGCAAGGTGGAGAGCCTCGACATCGACGGCGACCACGTCCTGATCAAGTTCAATATCGGCACCGAAAGCATCGGCACCGAAAGCCGGCTGGCGATCAAGACGGACACCATCCTGGGCAAGAAGGTCCTCGAGATCGAGAACCGGGGCACCAAGCAGCTGCGACCCGGCGACTCGCTGCCGATCGGTCAGAGCACCACGCCCTATCAGATCTACGACGCGTTCTTCGACGTGACGAAGGCCGCCAGCGGGTGGGACATCGACACGGTCAAGCAGTCGTTGCACGTGCTTTCGGAGACCATCGACCAGACCTATCCGCACCTGAGCGCCGCGCTCGACGGGGTGGCCAAGTTCTCCGACACGATCGGCAAGCGCGACGAGCAGATCAAGCACCTGCTCGCCCAGTCCAACCAGGTGGCCAGCATCCTGGGTGACCGCGCCGACCAGGTCGACCGGTTACTGGTGAACACGAAGATCTTGCTGGCCGCTTTCAACGAGCGCGGCCAGGCCATCAACGCGCTGCTGAGCAACATCGCCGCCTTCTCCGAACAGATCAAAGGGTTCATCAACGACAACCCCAACCTGAACCACGTGCTGGAACAGCTGCGCACGGTCAGCGACATCCTGGTCCAGCGCAAGGACGACCTCGCCGAAGGTTTCACCGAGGTCGGCAAGTTCCTCCCGTCGCTCAATGAGGCCATCGCGTCGGGGCCGTTCTTCAAGGTGGTGCTGCACAACCTGTTCCCCGGTCAGATCGTGCAGCCGTTCGTCGACGCGGCGTTCAAGAAGCGCGGCATCGATCCGGAGAACTTCTGGCGCAGCGCGGGTCTGCCGGAATTCCGGTGGCCCGACCCGAACGGCACCCGCCAGCCCAACGGCGCGCCACCGCCGGCGCCGCCGGTGCTGGAGGGCACGCCGGATCACCCGGGTCCGGCCGTCCCGCCCGGGTCGCCGTGCTCGTACACGCCGGCCAACCCCGGCGGCAACGTCACCGTCGGCGACGAGGGTCTGCCGCGGCCGTGGAACCCGTTGCCGTGCGCGGGCGCGGGCATCGGACCGTTCGGTGGGGTCGGCTTCCCGGCGCCGGTCGACGTCCAGACGTCGCCGCCCAATCCCGACGGCCTGCCGCCCACCCCGGGCATCAACATCGCGGGGCGCCCGGGTGACCCGCCGCCCAACGTTCCGGGCACTCCGGTGCCGCTGCCGGCGCAGGCGCCGCCGGGCGCACGCACCGAGAACCTGGGACCGGCCGGCCCGACGCCGCCGCCGTCGACGTTCGCGCCGGCCCTGCCGCCCGGACCGCCGGCACCGCCCGGGCCGGGGATCCAGCTGCCGGCGCCGTTCATCAACCCCGGCGGCACGGGAGGTAGCGGCATCACGGGAGGTAGCCAGAATTGAGCACCATCTTTGATGTTCGCAACATCCGGCTGCCGAGGCTGACGAGGACGTCGGTGATCATCGGCTCGCTGGCGATCGTGTTGGCCCTGGTTCTCGGCTACGCCGGCTGGCGGCTGTATCAGAAGCTGACGAATAACACCGTGGTGGCCTACTTCCCGGCCGCCAACGCGCTGTACGCCGGCGACAAGGTGCAGATCATGGGGCTGCGGGTGGGCGCGATCGACAAGATCGAGCCGGCCGGCGACAAGATGAAGGTCACCTTCCACTACCAGAACAAGTACAAGGTGCCGGCCAGCGCGTTGGCGGTGATCCTCAACCCCACCCTGGTCGCCTCGCGCGCGATCCAGCTGGAGCCGGTCTACAAGGGCGGCCCGGTGCTTGCCGACAACGCGGTGATCCCCGAAGACCGCACCCAGGTGCCGGTGGAGTGGGACGAACTGCGCAACAGCGTCACCAACATCATCTCCAAGCTGGGCCCCACACCCGAGCAGCCCAAGGGTCCGTTCGGTGAGGTCATCGAGTCGTACGCGAACGGGCTGGCCGGCAAGGGCAAGCAGTTCAACACGACGCTGAACAGCCTGTCGCAGGCGCTGACGGCGCTCAATGAAGGTCGCGGCGACTTCTTCGCGGTGGTGCGCAGCCTGGCCCTGTTCGTCAACGCGCTGCACCAGGATGACCGGCAGTTCGTCGCGCTGAACGAGAACCTGGCGGATTTCACCGGGCGGCTCGCGAGCTCGGACGGCGCCCTGGCCGACGCGATCCAACAGTTCGACGGCCTGCTCAAGACGGTGCGTCCTTGGCTGGACCAGAACCGCGAGGTGCTGACCCACGACATCAACAACCTGGCGACGGCGACGAACGCGCTGCTGCAACCGGATCCGCTGAACGGGCTGGAGACCGCGCTGCACGTGCTGCCGACGGCCGCGGCGAACATCAACCAGATCTATCACCCGACGCACGGTTCAGTGGTGGCCGTTCCGGCGATCACCAACTTCGCCAACCCGATGCAGTTCATCTGCAGCTCGATCCAGGCCGGCAGCCGGCTCGGTTACCAGGAGTCCGCCGAGCTGTGCGCGCAATATCTGGCGCCGATCCTCGACGCGATCAAGTTCAACTACCTGCCGTTCGGCCTGAACGTTGCCAGCACGGCCGAGACGCTGCCCAAGGACGTCGCCTACTCCGAGCCGCGCCTGCATCCGCCGGACGGATATAAGGACACGACGGTCCCCGGCATCTGGTCGCCGGACACGCCGACGTCGCACCGCAACACCCAACACGGGTGGATCGTGGCCCCCGGCATGCAGGGACAGCAGGTCGGACCGATCACCGCGGGCCTGATGACGCCCGAGTCGCTGGCCGAACTCATGGGTGGGCCCAACATTCCGCCCGTGCAGTCGACGCTGCAGACTCCGCCCGGGCCGCCGAACGCCTACGACGAGGGCCCCTCGCCGGTGATCGGTCAGAACCCGCCGCAGGTGCCGATCCCGCCGCCG
>NZ_AUWQ01000005.1 GCF_000455205.1 Mycobacterium sp. UM_CSW
GGGTCGCCACCATCGGTCTAGCGCGGGTCCCTGGGTGCCCGACGGCGGATCTGCCCCTTCGCCCGTCGCACCCGTTTCACCGGATCTCGGCTTGTGCCGCCGGCGATCTCGTCGCGCAGCTGCGCGATGTTGGAGATCTCCGCATACAAACCGCGAATCGCATAGTCGAGCACCGCGAACGAGCAACGCTGGTCCGGGTCATCGGCCAGACCGAGGTCGCGAGAGCGCTGCCGCGACCACAGCGCCTCGTCCAGCCGGGCGCGGGTCGCCTCGAGATGGCGGTCCAGCGTGTCGACCAGGTGTTCCGGATTTTCGCCGCGCGCAAGCCAGGTCTTGAGGATGACGGGGTGTTTGATGACCACCCGATCCTCGGCCGGAAAGTGCTGGACCCACCGGCGCAGCGCGTCCAGGCCCGAATCGGTGGTCTCGTACAACGTGATCGCGCGCTTGCCGGATTGGGCGCCGATCTCGCTGACCATGCCCCGCTCCAGCAAGCGGTTCAGCTCGCGCCGCACGTGGCTCACCGACGGCGACCAGTAGAAGTGGCCGACCGAAAGTTCGGCACGCATCTTGATCTCGCCGGCGGTGAGTTGCTCGTCGTTGGCGGCCAACACGCCCAGCACCAGGTAGGCCGTCACCGGAAGGCCGTTGCTGGTGCGGGCGGGACTCATTGCAATCCAGTGAAATACGGCAGGGTGACGTCGGCGCCGACGGCGTGGAATTGCACCCGGACGCGCATGCCGATCGCCAGGTCGCCCGGGTCCACCCCGACGACGTTGGTCAGCATCTGGTAGCCCTCGTCCAGCGTGACGATCGCCGGCGCATAGGGCGGCTCGAATTCCGCGGTGACCGGGCGATGCACCACCGTCCAGCTGTAGATCTCGCCGAGCCCGCCGCTGCACTCCCACCGCAGTTCGGCCGAAAGGCACTGGCGGCAATGCTCGGTCGGCGGAAAGTTCGACAGGCCGCACGCTTCGCAGCGTTGGTAACGCAACTCCCCCGCCCCGCAGCCCTGCCAGAAGGGGACGCTGAGTTCGCTGCCGGCGTGGGGCACCGGCCCGGTCTGTGGCCGCAACGGTTCGGATGTCATAACGCTTCGTCTCCCAAGATCAGCACTGTGGTGAACAGCGCTCCCGCACCCCCGTTGCTGCAGAACGCGATGTGCGCGTCGGGCACCTGGAGGTCACCGGCCTGGCCGCGCAGCTGCTGAACGGCCCGGACGGCCCGCTGCATCATCTGCGGATTGGAGCCGGCGTGGCTGAAGGACATGGTCCCCCCGTCGGTGGTGACCGGATGGCTGCCGTCGATCGCGATGTGGCCATCTGCGACGAACGGTCCGCCCTCGCCGTCGCCGCAGAAGCCGAAAGCCTCTAGCTGGCGGATGATTTCGAAGGAGAACGGATCGTAGAGCTCCAGCACATCGACGTCGTCGGGACGCAGGCCGGCGTGGGCGAAGGCCCGCTCGGCCGCGCGCCTGCCCACGACGCCATTGACGTAGTGGCCGTGATCGCCGCGCCGGCCGGCGAGGTCCCACGCGGGCGGGTGCTGATACGACGGGCCATGAAAGTCCGCGCCGCTGCCCAACGCGTAGATCGGTTGGCCGGCGACGTCCACCTGGTCGATGTTGGCCACGACGAGTGCGCAGCCGCCCTCGGAGGTGGTGGCGCAATCGAGGAGATGAAACGGGTCGGCGATCGGCCGCGACGCGGTGATGTCTTCCGGCGCGAACGGACCCCGTTGGTAGTAAACGGCTTCGGGGTTTCGCGACCCGTTGTTGCGAATGGTCGCCGCGACCATCGACAGTTGTTCGCGGGTGGTGCCGTAGACGTGCATGTGGCGCCGGGCGATCAGCGCGAACTCGGCGGTGGTGAACATCCCCCAGGGCGCGACGAATTCGTTCTCGGGCCGGGTCCACGGAGCAGTGGCCTGATGGTCGCGGTATTCACCGGCTTGCGCGGCGACCAAGACGACGACGTCGGCCATGCCGTGCTCGATCGCGGCCGCCGCCTCGGTGATCATGCCTACCCCGAACGCCAGTCCCTGCCAGGCCGGCCCGAGGCGCAGGTCGTAGATCAACGCGGTGGACAGCGGGCCCGCGCTGATCCCGTCGACGTCCTCGAGGCTCAGGCCGGCGTCGGCGAGCGCTCCGTGAATGGCCTTGAGCGCCAGGCTTCGTGACGTTTCGCCGTCCAGTCGGCGGCCCTGCCGGGTGTTGTGCACTCCGGCGATCGCCGCGGTCCGCTTCGACGGGCTAGTTTTCATCCGCGACAACTCCCAGGTAGGTTCCGACGACGTCGTATTGTTGCCCGTCGCGTTCGATGGTGCCGATCGTCGTGGTCCGCGCGCCGCGGGGTGCGGCACCGGTTTCGACCACGTCGATCCGCACGTCGATCGGCCGTGCCGATTGCGGATCGGTGATCTCGACGACCATCCCCACCGCCCGTTCGCTCTCGTCCCACTCGACACCGGTGATCCGATGGCGGGCGGTCAACTCCATCACCACGGAGTCCTGGCGCACCAGGAACCGGACGGGGGCGCAGGGCTCGCCGGCGCGCGGCGGGACGCACAGCGTGACCGCCACGTCAGAGGCCCGCCGGGCGTGCGCTGGTGGCCCCCAAGGCGCGCAGCTCTACCAGATCCCGTTGGCTGCGGCCGAGAATTCCCGTCAGCACCTCGTCGGTGTGCTGGCCATACAGCGGGGGCACCCGCCGAAGCCAGCGTCGTGGCTTCCCGACGAAGGCGAAGGGCATGCCGGTGCACAGGAACGAACCCGCGACGGGGTGGTCGATCTCTTCCCAGAAGCCTCGGGCGAGCAGTTGCGGGTCGCTCAGCAGCTCCGCGGCCGGCGTGACGCGCGCCGCCGCCAGCCCGCCGGCGCGCAGCGCCGTCACCGCGTCGGTCGCCGAACGCCGGGCGGTCCAGCCGGAAATGAGCTTGTCGATTTCGTCGGCCCCTTCGCGCCAGGCGGCGCTGTCGGGGCCGAGGTCGGGTCGCTCGATGAGCGCCGCCAACGACGCGCGAGCGGCGTCTCCCAGGGCGGCGAGCGCGACCCATTCGTCGTCGCCACGGCACGGGTACACGCCCTGGGGTGTCGCGCCCGGGCCCCTGTTTCCGTTGCGGCGCAACTCGATCCCGTTGCGCGAGTACTCGACCACCACCTCGGCCGCCACGTTCAGCGCAGCCTCGACCATCGTCGACTCGACATGCATCCCGGTCCCGTCCCGGTCGCGAACCACGAGCGCCGCAATCGCCGCGAACGCGGCATGCAGCCCCGCCATCGGGTCGCATACCCCACGCGGGATCACCGGCGGGCCGTCGGCGTGTCCGGTCACCCACGCCATTCCGGTCGCCTGCTCCATCGTCTGGGCGAAGCCCACGCGATCGCGCCACGGGCCGTCGAGGCCAAACGCGGGCATCCGCACCATGATCGCGCGCGGATTGGCCGCGGTCACCGCATCCCAGTCCAGGCCGAAATTCTCCATCACCCGCGGTGAGAAGTTCTCGATCACCAGATCGCTCGCGGCGATGAGCTCCAAGGCGATGGCGCGCCCTGCGTCGACGCTGAGTTCGGCGCTGATGCCGCGCTTGTTGTTGTTGCTGCACAAGAACACCGGGCCCCACTCCCACCACTGGTCCCAGTCGGGTGGGCGGCCGGCGGAGAGCCTCATGCCGTCGGGCCGGCGGACGCCCTCGAGCTTGATCACGTCGGCGCCGAGGCAGCCCAGGAATTGGGTGGCGACCGGTCCCGCCCAGAACGCGGTGAAGTCGGTTATCCGTATGTCGGACAACGGGAGTGCGTCCGCGTCAGCGGCTGGCGGCCGGTGGGGCCGCGGCGGCCAGTGGACGCCGCCGTTGTCCGCGCCCAGCAGCGGGGGCCGTCCGGGCGGCGTGGTCGCCATCGCGTCGCTCCGATACGGCACCCGTGGCTGCACGCCGCCGGGTCCCGATTCGACGAAGACGCCGCGTTCGACGAAGTGGTCGACCTTCGGGAGTGTGGCCGGGGTGCCGATGGGAGCCACCGGGATGCGGAAGGCCACTGCGAGGTCGATGATCTCTTGCGTGGTACGGGTTTCCGTCCACTGCGTGACCATGCTGAGGAATTCGTCGCGGCGCTCGACCCGTCCGACGAACGACGCGAGCTCGGCGTCGTCGAGCAGGTCGGCACGATCGATCATCACCAGAAAGTCCTGGAACTGTTGCGCGGTGATGGTGCAGAAGCCGACCATGCCGTCGGCCGTGGGAACGATCGACGGTAGTTCCAGGCTGCGTTGCTGCTGAAGGGAATCCGCGCCCAGCACGCTGGCCGACATGGCGGACAGCCCGCCCATCGCGATCGCCATCGCCTCGTAGGTCGAGACGTCGATGACCTCTCCGCCTCCGCCCCGGGCGGCGCGGCGGGCCGTCGCGGCGGCGACGGGCGCGGCGAACGAGCCGGCCAGCCACTCACCGAGCCGCCCACCCGCCTGTACTGGTTCGTCGCCCGGCCAGCCGCGGCCGTCGATCGAGCCGCACAGGGCCTGCAGGATGAACTCGTTGGCCACCACCTGTTCTTCGACGTAGGGCCCGGTGGTGCCGAACGGCGTCACCGCCACGATCACCGCCGACGGTCCGGTGTGCGCGGTGATGTCGTCGAGGGTCCAGCCGTCGGTCAGGTCGGTGAGCACGATGTCGGCGCCGGCCAGCAGCGCCGCCGCCCGCCCACGGTCGTTCACCGACTTCTTGCCGGCGGCCAGGTAGCCGAACAGTGCGCCGGCGGGTCCGCCGGCCGACCAGCTCCGCATCGAATCGCCCTGCGGTGATTCAATTTTCACGACGTCGGCGCCGGCATCGACGAACATCTTGCCGCAGTAGGACACCGCGATGCCGTTGGATAACTCCAGCACCCGCCAGTCGGCGAACGGTGCCCGGGCGGCCACTCAGTTGCCCAGGGTGGTGGCGCGCCCGGCGATGCCCGTTATCTCGACCGTCGGCGGCGGCTGCCCCTGCGCCAGGGCCTGCAGACCAGCCTGCGTCATCCGGGTCCACGCGTCGCGGTCGCGCTGGCCGGCCGGGCGGCCGACGTGTGTGACGACGTCGACGTCGCTGGCCTGCGAGCGCAGGTAGCCGGCGCGGGCGTGCTCCTTGGGGATGTACCGGAAGGGGTCGAACGAGTATGCGGCCATGGCATTTTGGTGCGTGATCTTGTCGATGACCGAGTCGTCCAGGTGCCCCATGGTCTCGATGACGTCCTCCGGTGCGAACGGCCAGTTGCTGTCGGAATGCGGGAAGTCGGACTCCCAGCACAGCATGTCCTCGTTGAACCAATCCATGTTGCGCACGCCGACCTTGTCGCTGATGAAGCAGGTGTAGAAGTGGCGCTTGAACACATCGCTGGGTCCGGCATAGCCGGGTGGAAATTTCGCCAGCGTCCAGCCCGAGTGGCGGTTGTAGACGTGCTCGGCGCGCCAGAGGAAGTAGGGAATCCAGCCGACATCACCCTCGGTCAGCGAGAACTTCAGCTGCGGGAAGTCGGCCCAGAATTCGGCCCAGATCAGCTCGGTGAAGGTGAACATGCTCATCATCGACGACGCCGTCATCTGCACGCTGGGCGGCGCGTCCGTCGACACCTGCGGAGAGCGAGACGCCGAGCCCACATGGGTGCACAGCACCGTCTTGTTCTCGCAGACGGCCTCGAACAGCGGATACCAGTATTTGGTGTGAATGCTGGGCATTTGCAAGGCTTCCGGGTTCTCCGAGAATGTCACCGCGTGGCAGCCCTTGTCGGCCAGCCGCTTGACCTCCTTGGCGGCCTCGGCGACGTCGAAGAGTGGCAGGATGCCGCAGGGGATGAACCGGCCCGGGTAGGCCGCACACCACTCGTCGACGTGCCAGTCGTTGTACGCCTTGATCATCACCAGGTTCACGTCACGGTCGGGACCCTGGTTGAGCACCTGGCCCGAGAAGCCGGTGAAATTGGGGAAGTTCAGGCCCGCCAGCTGCCCGCCGGCGTTCATGTCGCGGACCCGCTCGTCGACGTTGAAGCAGCCCGGCCGCATCTCGTCGTAGCGCGAGGCGTCGATGTTGTACATCTCGCGGGGCTTTCCGGCGACGGCGTTCAGGCCCATGTTGCGTCCGCGAACCTCGCCGTAGTACCACTGCTGGACGCCGTCGGGTTCGAGGACCACCCGGGGGGCCAGGTCCCTATATTTCGCGGGGACGTGCGCGTCGAACATGTCGGCCGGCTCGGCGATGTGGTCGTCCACGCTGATCAGGATCAGGTCGTCCTTGTTCATGCCGCACTCCTCTGCCGATATAGCGACTAGTAGACAATGATTCCTGTCACAGAGTCAACGGCGCCGTGTGTCATGGCCGAGCGGCAAATACGTGCTGGCACCGCCATTATTCAACCGCTTCAATCGCCCGCCCACCATGGAGTCCCAGTCAATAGTGAGGGACTATTAGTCCAGCACTGCGGGTGAGCCCGGACGGGGGCCGCGCGTCCCACGTGGGTCGCCCTCCCGATATTCGGGCGAATCGGCGCCCGGAGGCTGACGCATCGTCTATGCATGTGGCTATGGCTGAAACCCAGGCTCCGAAGGCGCGCGCCGCGTGGCAGTTCTTCCAGCAGATGCTGGCCGACGTCACCAAGATCGTGACCGAGGACGCCGAATCTGAACGGGAGCTCCTCGAGGGGCTGCGCGTCATCGCCCGCGTCTCGTCGCTGTGTTCGCAACTGTCCGTCGAGGCCGACCCCGACCGGCCCGCGTTCTTCGATATGTGTTCTCCGACAAGGATGGTCGGCGGCCCCAACCCCGACGGCAACTACTACCTGGCGATGATCCGCGGTGATCGGAGCTACCGGATCACCGGCACCCGAGGCACCAGCGCCTATCTCGGGTTTCAGATCCTGGCCGGCACTGGCCTGACCCCCCGCCGGATGGCGAACTACGTCAGCGACACCGGCTTGACGCTAAGCGGCGACGAGTTCGCGCTGGTGCTGTCTTCGGAAGAACCCGCCGATCTCGCCGGCGCGCAATGGGTGAAGATTCCCGAGGACGCGTCCTCGGTTGTCGTCCGCGAGTACATCGGCGATCCCGCCTCCGAGACGTTGGCCACCATGCGCATCGACGCCCTGGACCCCGACCCCGTCGCGCCGTTGACCGACGACGAACTCGCCGACCAGTTCACGGCGATGGCGTGGTCGCTGATGAAGCTGGTCACGCTGCACCGCACCATCAAGCCCGAGCTCCTGGAGACGCCCAACACCCTGCTGACCGCCGAGGCCGCCGATCTGGGTGCCGCCGACACCACGCCGGACAACCTGTACATGATGGGGACATTCCGGCTCGATCCCGGGCAGGCGCTGGTTCTCGACATCGAGCCGCCCGACACGCGCTACTGGAACGTGACGCTGGAAAGCCTCTGGCACGAGTGCCTGGAGCCGCGCCGCCGGCACAGCTCGGTGACAAGTCGCGCGGTGCGGCCCGACGCGGACGGGCGGGTGCGGATCGCCATCTCGGCGGAGGACTTCGGCATCGGCCACTGGCTCGACACCGGCGGCCGGCACCGCGGGTTCGTGGTGGTGCGCTGGCTGGACAACCCCAGCCCGCCGGACGTCTCGGTGTCGGTCCACGAGGGAAAGGTCCGGGCATGACGCTGCAGGAGCGATTCGCCCCGGAGCGGCTGATCGCCGCCGCCTGCGAGGAGGCCGGGAGTGACGACTTCGGCGACGACGGGTGGCAGGCCGGGCTGCAGCGGCTGACCGATGGGCTGGTCAACGAGGCGCGTTTGTCGGCGATCGGGGTAGAGATCGCCTACCTCGACGTCATGCGTGCCCTGAAGAACCGGCTCGGCGTAATCGACTGGCGCAAGCAACATCCGGAGGTCGCCGACAAGCCGATCACGGCGCCGATCTTCATCGTGGGCCAGCCGCGCAGCGGCACCACGATCCTCTATGACCTGCTCGCCCAGGACCCCGACCTGCGGGCGCCGCTGACGTGGGAGGTGGATGCGCCCTGTCCGGTCCCGCAGCCCGAGACCTATCACGACGATCCGCGGATCGCGCAGACGCAGGCCAGCATCGAACTCTCCGAGCAGATCATCCCGGGGTTCTTGGCATTTCACCCGATGGGCGCGCTCGTCGGGCAGGAGTGCGTCCGCATCACGGCCAGCGAGTTCACCAGCATGATCTTCTCGGTGCAATACCGGCTGCCGAGCTACTACCGCTGGCTGCTGTACGAGGCCGACCACACCGGCGCCTACCGCTTCCACCGAATCTTCCTGCAGCACCTGCAGTCCGGCGTTCCCGGTCAGTGGCTCCTGAAATCGCCGGCGCACCTGTGGCACCTCGACACCCTGCTCGCCGAATATCCGGACGCGCTGATCGTGCAGACCCACCGCGATCCGCTCAACGTCATCTCGTCGATCGCCGCGCTGACCCACCACCTGCGGCGGATGGGCAGCGACGAATCCGACATCGCCGAGTGCGCGGCCCAGTCCTACGAAGAAGTGGTCGTCGGCCTCGAGCGCGGGATGGCTTTGCGCGACAGCGGCGCGGTGCCGCCCGGCCGCGTGGTGGACGTCCTGTTCACCGATTTCATGAACGACCCGTGGACCACGATCAAGGACATCTACCAAAAGCTGGGCCGCGAGCTGAAACCCGAGGCCGCACAGCGGATGCGCGACTTCCTGGCTGCCCACCCCGGCGACGGCGGGGGCAGCCGATACACGTGGTCGGACACCGCCCTGGACGCCGCCGAGGTCCGCGACCGGGTGAGCGCCTATCAGGACCGCTACGGGGTACCGACCGAGCGGCTGAAGTAATTGGCGCCTAACGTGCCGGCCGAGGTCCCGGCTGGCCGGGCGTTCGAATCCTTTCGCCCGGCTGGGCGGGCGCTCGAAGCGAGGCTTACGCGGGTTCGTACCGCAGCATGGTGACGTCGTGCTCGGGATAGTCACAGAACACCGGGCGCACCCGCATCCCGACCCTCAGCTCCGCCGGGTCGACGTGCACCATCTCGGTGGAAAACCTTGGCCCCTCGTCCCATTCGACAATGGCCAGCAGCTGGGGAACCGCGTCGGCGAAGTGCGGACCGACGGGGCGGCGCGCCACCGTGAACGAGTACAGCGTTCCCATCCCGGATATCTCGCGCCATTCCAGGTCGTCGGCCAGGGTATGCGGGGCACGCACCCGCGGATAGAACACGTAGCTTTGCGACGACGGCGAATACTGGACGACGATGCGGTGCTCGGCCAGCGCATCCCAAAATGGCGCGGTGGTCGGCGTTTTGACGGGCATCGGCCGCTCGAGGGTCATCGTCAGTCTCCCTGCAGGATGAGCGCCGTCTGCTCGGACAGGATTCCACCGTTGCCGGAGACGAAGGCGCGGTTGCAGTCGGCGACCTGAGCCGCGCCGGCGCGCCCCATGATCTGGCGGGTGGCGTCACATACGTGGTGCATGCCGCCCGCCAATCCGGCCTGGCCGAAACCGAGTTGGCCGCCGGCGGTGTTGAGCGGGAAGTCGCCGCGGAAGGTCAGGTCGTGGTTGGCGACGAACTCCATGCCCTTGCCCTTCTCGCAGAACCCCGCGTCCTCCAACGACAGCAGCACGGTGATGGTGTAGCAGTCGTAGATCGACACCATGTCCATGTCATGGCGGGTCAGATCGGTCATCGCGAAGGCGGTGTCCGCGGCCTCCGCGATCGGGGTGTGCAGCAGATCCTTTGCGTAGGTCGGGGTTTTGAACGGCACGTGCTCGCCGAATCCCTTGATCCACACCGGACGATTGCGAGACCGCCGCGCCAGGTCGGCGTTCGCAACGACGACGGCGGCGCCGCCGACGCAGGGCATCACGATCTCGAGCATGTGCAACGGGTCGGCGATCACCGGGCTGGCGATGACGTCCTCCACGGTGAGCGGCTTGTCCTTCCAGATCGCGCCCTCGGTGTAGTTGGCGTTGACCCGCTGGTCGACGACGATCTTGGCCATCGCCCGCTCGTCGTAGCCGTAGACGGCCGCGTAGCGCTGGGCGACCTGGCCGTACGGGCCGTTCTGGCCGAGGTTGCCGTATGGGATCTCGAATTCCGCCTGCGGGGAGCCATATTGGTTGCTCGATGAGCCGAAGTACAGGGCGTCGCCGTAGGTTTTGGGCTTCTTCTTGGACATGGGAGTGATGTAGCGGGCGGGCAGCGCGCACAGGACCGCCTCGCAGATGCCGAGTTCGACGGCGGCGGCCGCCCGCCACACCATCGCCGCGGCGCTGGCCCCGCCGAGGTCAACGTGCTCGGCGAATCTCGCCCCGACACCGAGGTATTCGGCGATCGTCGAGGGTACGAAGATCTCCGACTCGGCCAGGTGCGAGGCCACGATGCCGTCGACGACCTCGAACGGCAGTCCGGCGTCGCCCAGCGCGGCGGCACCGAGCTCGGCCCATTGCTCGATGGCGAAAGGCGCGGGTGACGCCTTGCTCATGCGCTCAGGCGGCAGCTCGACGTACCCGGCGATCGCGGCTTCTCCACGTAATCCCATGCGGTGTCCTTATTTCCGGGGCAAACCGAGAATCATCTGCGCGATGATGTTCAGCTGGATCTCCCTCGTCCCGCCGCCGATCAGCTCGGCCGGCAGGTGCAGATAGGGTTCCACGACCGCGGCGTCGGGGTCATCGACCATCGCCACCTGCCCGGTCAGCTGCAGCGTGGCCTCGAAGGTGCGGCGCAGCAACACGTTCATCGCCACCTTGGCGATGCTCGAAGCCGGACCGGACGCCTGCCCGTCGAGTAGCCGGATGGTTTCCCGCACGCCGAGCGCCCGGATGGCGTTGGTGTAGGCGTCGAGTTCGCCAAGCTCACGCAGGGCATCGTCACGATCCGGCCCGGGTTGTACGGCGAGGCGGCGGAGCGCGACGGCCCGATCGAACTTGACGTATCCGCTGATGGCCGAACGCTCTTCGGCCATCGTGGCGATCGCCAGGCTCCAGCCTTCGGTGGGGCCGCCCAGCAACATCTCGTCGGGAACGAAGACGTCGTTGAAGAACACCTCGTTGAAGTGCGCCTGCCCGGTCGCCGTCTTGATGGGCTGGATTTCGATTCCGGGCGACCGCATGTCGATGATGAAGTAGCCGATGCCGCGATGCTTGCTGGCTTCGGGGTCGGTGCGCGCCAGCAGCGCGCCCAGGTCGGCGTACTGCGCCAACGAGGTCCAGATCTTGTGGCCGTTGATCCGCCAGCCGCCGTCGACCTTGGTGGCCCGGGTGGCCAGCGACGCCAGGTCGGAGCCCGCACCCGGCTCGCTGAACAGCTGGCACCAATGGATCTCGCCGCGCTGGGTCGCCGGGATCAGCTTCTCCTGCAGCTCTTTTGGTGCGGCGGTCAGCACCGAGGGCAGGATCCACTCGGCGATGTTCAGCGATGGCCGGACCAAGGCGGGCCGCTTGGCGAACTCCTCGTCGATGATGAGCTGTTTGAGCGGGCCCGCGTCGACGCCCCATGGCGCGGGCCAGTGCGGCGCCATCAGCCCGGCGTCCGCGAGCAGCGTGCGCTGCGGCCCGGAGGCCTGGTCCGGGTAGTCGCCGTGCGGCGCGGGCGTGTCATTGCGCAACTGCATTGCCGCGTCGAGGGTTTCGGCGACCCAGGCACGAAACTCGGATTCGGCGTCGCCGAGGTTGACGGACATGTCGCGGGTCCCGGTGCAGGTGAGCTCGCCCAGCCGCCGCGCCCAGCGGTTCGCCGGTCCGATCGATCCCGCCAGGCTGATGGCCCGGCGCCAGTACAGGTGCATGTCATGTTCCCAGGTGAAGCCGATGGCGCCGAGCATGGTCAGCGCGTCGAGCACCAGGTCCGGAATCGGCGAGACGGCGATCGTCGCCGCCCCGCCCGCGGCGAGGCGGTGCTGGTCGAGTGGTTCGTCCACGGCGCGGACCGCGTCCCAGGCCGCGGCGGTCGCCAACTCCGTGTTGACGAGCAGCATCGCCGCGCTGTGCTGCAGGGCCTGAAAGGTACCGATCACCTTGCCGAACTGCTCGCGGATTCGCAGGTGCGAGGTGACCGCGTCGACACACCACTGCGCGATGCCGGCCATCACGCTGGCTACCAATCCGACGGCGACGCACTCGGCGCGGTCGGCGTCGAGCCCCCCGAGCACGGCGGACTCGGCGGCGACGTATTCGCTCAACCGCAAGATCCCCACATCGGTCACCAGGTCGGTGCCGCGCACGGATTCGGCTGCCGCCGTGGGCTGTGTGGTGTCAACCGCCACCCAGATGTCGTCGTCTTCCCCGGTCCGAGCGCACACCAGGACGACCCGCGCCGAACAGACGCCCGCCGTCACGTCCGACGCGCCGTTGACCACCCAGCCTTGGCCGTCGCGACGCGCGTGGAAGTCACCGCCACCGGGAAGGACGACCGCCGCAGGCAAGCCGGACGCGAGGTCGCGCACCAGTGACTCCGCGGTCAGGTTCGGATCGGCAAGCAGCGCAACGGCTCCCGCGGTCACGGTTGGCAGGAGCGGGCCGGGCAGCAACGCCTTGCCGGCCGATTCCAGCACACACGCCGCGTCGATGAGCCGTCCGCCCTGGCCCCCGAGGCGCTCGGGCAGGTGCACCGCGTGAAAGCCGTTGGCAACCAACGCGTCCCACCACTCCGGAAGGCATCCTGCGGCCAAGTCGTCGAAGCTCTCGCGGGTCGCGGCGATCGGGGCGTGCCGGCCGGCGAACTGGGCGACGGCGTCGCTGAGGTCCTGTTGTTCCGGGGTCAGTCCCAGCGTCATGACCGCGACCCCGCGCGGCTGAGGCGACACGCCATCGAAGACCGCTGCCCCTTCCTTACAAGACGAACCGTCTCGTCTTGTGGCAGACTACGGGGCGGGTCAAGATATGTAAAGCGGACCAGATCCGGCGGACGACCGGCGACACCTGGGGAGATGAGGATCACTTAGATGCCAACCGATCTCACCCAGAGCTACCCGAGGCGCCGCAGCGAGAAATCGCGCACGGCCATCGTGACGGCGACCCGAGAACTGCTTCTCGAGCGCGGATTCGACGGCCTGACCATCGAGGCGGTGGCCGCCCGGGCCGGTGTGGGAAAGCAGACCATCTATCGCTGGTGGCCCAGCCGTCCGGTGCTGGTCGCCGACGTCATGCTCGAGGACGCGGACAAGATCCTGGCGTCGGTGGACCACACCGACGACCTGGCGGCCGACCTCGTCGGGTGGGTTCGCAAACTTGCCGCAACGCTGACCGCACCGCGGGGCTCGGCGATGCTGCGCATCCTGACCGTCGCCTGCATGGAGCACCCGGAAACCGCCGCCAAACTGCGGGCCGGGTTCAGTTTGCCGCTGCATGAAAGCGTCCGCAGCCGGCTTCTCGCGGACGGTATCGACGAGGCAACGGCCGAGTCAGCGGCCGACGCCATCGTCGGCGGCGTGGTGTACCCGATTCTCTCTGACGCACAGTCATATTCACGACGCCGAGCCGAGCGCACCACCCGGATCATCGTCGAGGCGCTCGGGGCCCGCCGCTGACCAAGAGTGCAGCGGACGCAGCAACGAGTTCTTCTTGTAGTAGTGCTCCGCCATTCTGCGCATGATGTTGTCGAGCACGGTCACCGCCTCGGGCAGGTAGGGACCCTTGTTAAGCATCACGCATTCGGCCCGTTCGCTCATCGCCGCATCGCTGATCTCGGCGCGCGACGGCAGGCCCGTCTTGGCGAGCTGCTCGAGCACCTGCGTCGCCCAGATCACCGGCAGGTGCGCCGCCTCGCACAACCACAGAATCTCCTCCTGCAGCTCGGCCATCCGCTCGTAACCGCATTCGACCGCCAGATCGCCGCGGGCGATCATCACCCCGACCCGCGGCCGGCGCATCGCGGTGAGCAGCAGCTGCGGCAGGTGTTCGAAGGCGCGCCGGGTTTCGACCTTGAGCACGATGCCCAGCTCGTCGGCGCCGAGCCGATCGAGCTCGTCCAGCAGCCGCTCGACATCCGCCGGGCTCCGAACGAACGACATGTCCACCAAGTCCGCCAGTTCGACGGCGACGGCGAGGTCGGCGACGTCGCGGTCGGTGATCGCCGAAATCGGCAGCTCGGTGTCCGGCATGTTGATGCCCTTTGCGGCCTTCAGGCGAGCCTCACCCTCTTCGGGATGGTCGATGCGCACGGTGATGACGTCGGAATCGACGGACACCACCCGCCCGCCGATCCTGCCGTCGTCGAAATGGATCGCATCCCCGGAGCGGGCATGATCGAACGCCTCGGGCAGCGTGCAACCGATCCGCGCAACGGGTTGATCGCCGTCCACCGGGGCCGGCGAACAGTCGCGGGTCAGCCGCAGCAGGTCTCCGGCGCGCAGCACCAGGCTCTGCTCCTTCGCCGGGAGCGGACCCACTTCGGCCGGCTTTCTGCCGTCTCCGGCGTGCAGGGCCGTGCCGGTCACCAGGTAGGTGGTCTGCTGGGCGGTCAGCACGAATCCACCTGAAGCGTCGACGGTCTCGAGTCCCAGCCGCCGCCTGGACCCCCGTGCGTCCCGCAATACCAGTACGTCGCCGCCGTTGCGGTTGGTCAGCCACCGTCGCGGGACGGTGATGACCGCCTTGCCGGGCTGGGGCGGGTCCGTCGGCTCCTCGATCGACGTCAGCCAGGCGCGTGCCGGCGCGACGACCTCACCGAGGGCGTTTCGGGGTGGGCGCAGTTTGATGACGCGGGGACCCGGCTCCAGCGGCCCGGTCCGCAGCTTCGGCCCCGCGAGATCCATTGCCACCAGGCAGGTTTCGCCGGCGCGGGCGGCCGCATCCCGGACGTGGTGCGCCATCGCGCGCCACGCCGGCGCGTCGTCGTGCGCGCAGTTGATCCGGGCGATGTTCATGCCACGTCGCACCAGCCCGCGAACCAGGTCGGCGTCGGTGGCGGCCTCCGACGGCAGCGTGACCATGATCCGGGTCGCGCGATGCGGCGGGCGCGGGCCCAGCAGGTCCACCGTATGTTGGCGCAGTATCTCGGCTCCCCGCTCGATGGGTACCACCGAGGGCGGCGGCGGCTCCCACGTGCCTCCCACGATGGCGGCGATGGCCGCGCGAACCGCCGCAAGGGTGGCGTGAACATGTGATTCGCTGCGGCCCAGCGACGAAAGCCCGAATTCCGCCAGGTCCGTCTGCAGCTCCCGCAAGTCATATTGCCGAATGGCCCAGTAGTGGACCAGGTTTCGCGCGCTCGACCGATGCTCGGGCGCCACGGTGGTCAGCCAGTCCGCCCACGCGCGCTCGGCCTCGGACAGCCTGGTCAACAAGCCGTCGATCCGGTCGAGCAAACCTGCCAGTCTCCGCAGGTCACCTCCCCCGGCGATGCGCTCAGGAAGCACGACGACTCCTTCGTGGTTTTGCGGCCACATGGTGTTAACGTCCGCGTAACGGTAACGATCCGAAACATCAAGGCACACACCAAATTAGCGGCCGCTGCGGCGCCACAGCAGAGGAATTGGTCCCAAATCCGGGTGGCGCGGATCCAATGGGTAAGATCCCGCACGGCGACAGGAGCGGGCATGGACGAGGACTGTCTGAAGCTCAGTGCCTATCTGGCGGAGCGCCGGCGGACCGGCGAGGGCTTCGTCTCCGACGTGCTGCTCAACCTCTACCAACAGCATCGGATCGCCAGCAGCGTCGTGCTGCGCGGCATCGGCGGATTCGGGACGGGTCGGCACCTGCGAACCGACGAGTCGCTGACGCTATCCGAGGACCCGCCCGTGGTGATCGTCGCCGTGGACACCCGTAAATCGATCGAGGCCCTGATCGATCCGGTGCTCGCGATCAAACAGCGCGGCCTGGTCACGCTGGAGCGCGCGCGGCTGCTGCGCCAGGACGTCAGGTTGCCGGAGCTACCCGACGACTTGCGCGAGGCCGTCAAGCTGACGATCTACCTCGGCCGCAAGGAGCGCGCCCAGGGAGTACCGGCCTACGTCGCGGTCTGCGATCTCATGCACCGGCGCCACATCGCCGGCGCCTCAGTCTTCCTGGGTGTCGACGGCCTCATCCACGGACAACGGCACCGCGCCCACTTTTTCGGTCGCAACGCCGATGTACCGATGATGGTCGTCGCGGTCGGGTCCGGCGATCGGATCGCTCGGGTGCTGCCGGAGCTCGGCGACCTGCTCCGCCAGCCAATGTTCACGCTGGAACGGGTCCGCGTGTGCAAGCGCGACGGCGAATTGCTGGAACGGCCGCATGCCCTGCCGGGGGTTGACGAACACGGCCTGCCCCTGTGGCAGAAGCTGATGGTCTATACCTCCGAATCGGCGCTGCATGACGGGGTGCCGATTCACCGCGCCATCGTCCAGCGGCTTCGTCAGCGCGAATCGCCGGACGGCGCGACGGTGGTCCGGGGCATCTGGGGTTACCACGGGGACCATCGGCCCCACGGGGACAAGCTGCTCGCGTTGAGGCGTCGCGTGCCGGCGGTCACGATCGTCGTCGACACTCCGGCCAACATCGCGGAATGCTTTGACGTCGTCGACGAACTCACGCAGCACGAGGGGCTGGTCACCAGCGAGATGGTGCCCGCGCTGGTGTCGGACGACGGCGAACCCGGCCAGGGCGGGCCGCCCTTGGCCAACCACCGCTACTAGAGCCGGGCGTCAGCCCGCGACGGACGCGTCGTAGATCGACTGGATCGACCTGTCCAGGGTGGCGTTGAACTGCTCGTCGGACTGGTCGACCGCAAGCCCCTCGGTCAGCGCGCGGCTGAAGCTGGCGATCAGCCCGGTGTTCTTCGCCAGCAGCTCGTTGGCCTCCTCGCGCGAGTAGCCACCGGACAGCGCGACCACCCGCATCACCTTGGGGTGCTCGATCAGCGGACGGTAGAAGTTGACCTCGGTGGGCAAGCTCAGCTTGATCATCACGCGCTGACCGGCCGGCACGGTTTCGAGTTGCTTGGTGATCTCGTCCCGCAGGATGGCCTCGGCCTCGGCCTTGTCCGGGATCGAGATGGTGACCTCGGGCTCGAGGATGGGAACCAGGCCGTGCGACAGCACCTGGTGGCCGACCTCGAACTGCTGGGCGACGATCGCCGCGATGCCCGCCGCGTTGGCCCCGCCGATCACCGACCGTTCCTTAGTGCCGAAGACGCCCTTGCTCACGGCCCGCTCGAGCAGCTCGTCCAGTCCCGGCATCGGCTTCATCAGCTGGACGTCGTCGGACGCCTCCGCCAGGCCCTTGTCGATCTTCAGGATGGGCACCACGCCCTTGGTCTCCCAGAGGTACGTGGTCGACGGCACCCCCTCGATGTCCCGGTCCATGGTCTGTTCGAACAGGATCGCCGCCAGCACCCGGTCGCCGTTGAACGCCGGGGAGGTGATGATCCGCGAACGCATCTGGTGGATGAGGTCGAACATCTCCGCGTCGGAGGAATACGCGTCCTCTTGAATCCCGTATAGACGCAGCGCCTTGGGTGTCGAGCCGCCGCTCTGGTCGAGCGCTGCAATGAACCCCTTGCCCGACGTCATCCGGTCGGCCTGCTGCTGGTTCGGCATGGAACTTCCCCACTCCCTCGTGGCACTGTCGGGTGCCGATCATATTCGTCCGATCGGGGCGCGAGCGGGCAGGTCATCCGTCGGTGCTTGCCAGCTCGCGTTGCCCGACCACCCCGCTGATACCCGCCGCGCCGAGCCGCTCACGGAACGCCTGCGCTGTGTAGCCGACCGCCGTCGCGTCGGTTCGGGCGCGCACCGTCGCCGAACGCGGCATGTGGAACAGCACGCCCATTTCGCCGAAGTAGTCCCCGGGCCCGGCGACCTTGACCAGCTCCTCGCCGCCGTCGGCCAGTTCGCGCACGATGTCGAACTCGCCCTCCGACACGACGTAGATCAAATCGCCCATCGTGCACTGCTCGAACAGCACCTCGCCGGCCTTCAGCTGGACGGCTTCGGGGGGCCGGTTCGTCGACGCGTGCGCGGGCGCCAGCTCGACGACGTGGTCGGCCAGCGGCAGTATCCGGCTGTCGTGGGTCGCGACCACCACCACGCGCTCGCCCTCGGCGAGCGAGCGGATTAGCCGCAGTACCTCCTCCACCTGGATGAAGTCGAGGTGCGCGGTCGGCTCGTCCGCGAGGATCAGCGGCGGCTCCAGCGCGATCGCGCGAGCCACCGCGACCCGTTGCTGCTGCCCGCCGCTGAGGTCCCCGGGGCGGTGCTTCATCCGCTCTGAGAGGTTGACGCGGTTCAGCAGTTCCTCGGCGCGGCGGCGCGAGGCCGCGCGCGACCATCCGGCGGCGCGCAGCGGAACCATCACGTTCTCCAGCGCAGTGAGGCTGGGGACCAGGTTGAAGGCCTGGAACACGATGCC
Organism: Mycobacterium sp. UM_CSW; assembly: GCF_000455205.1. Classification (GTDB taxonomy): domain Bacteria; phylum Actinomycetota; class Actinomycetes; order Mycobacteriales; family Mycobacteriaceae; genus Mycobacterium. The sequence goes on from NZ_AUWQ01000005.1 coordinate 18,299, forward strand.
TACGGTGTCGCGCCGATACTTCGCCAGCTCGCGGCCGTCGAGCGCCGTGACGTCGATGTCACCGAACTTGATTGCCCCGCTCTTCGGCCGCAAGATCCCGCCGAGGCAGGACAGCAACGTCGTCTTTCCGCAGCCGCTGGGACCGAGCAGGATCACCAGCGACCCGGCCGCCACGTCGAGGTGCATGCCGTTAATGGGGCGAAGTGCGTAACCCCCGCTGGAGTACTCGACGACGAGGTCTTGAATGCGTAGCTGGTCCACGGTTCAGGGACCTCCGAACGCAAGTGCCGGATCGACCCCGACAGCACGTCTTAGTCCAGCGCCGCTGGCCAGCAAACCGACCATAATCGCGATCACCGGTAGCGCCAGGTAGGCCGACATGGGAATCACGACATTCATCGGGAACAACGGTGCCAGCAGCTGCGCAAGGATGACTCCCAGCAGCGCCGCCAGCACCGCGACGACGACCGCCTGCAGCGCAAGACCGGCCAGAATCGACCGCGTCGGCACACCGATCGCCTTGAACACCGCAAAGTCGCGCAGGCGCTCCAGCGCGGACAGGTAGATCAGTGATCCGACGATCAGCACCGCCAGGATCCACAGCAAGAAGGCCACGATCGTGATCGCACCAGCAGGGTCCTTCACCGGGCGTAACAGGTCGCTGACACCGCCTGCTCGATCGACGGCTTGGTAGCCGTTCGGGAGCTGTCGGGGTGTGCCGACGATTCCTATCGACGTGATCAGCGGCTGACCGTTGTAGGCCAGTTGCTGCAGGCCCTCGGTCGTCAGGAAGATATTGGGCTTCTTCGCTTGTGTAGTGGAATTGGGCACAATGCCGACGAGGCGCAATGTGCGCGCACCGACCTGCAGATCGTCGCCGATGTGCTTGCCCAGCGTGCTCGACACCGCCATCTCATCCGGCGTCGCCGGTGGCCGACCCTCCGAGACGCGCGGCATGCCGGGTCCATGCTCCGGCGCGCCGAAGACCGTAACGTTGTGCGTTGCCGTGCCCTCCCTGATAGTCGACGCCGCAGTCACCAGTGGGGCCGCAGCCGCGACACCCGGCACACCGGCCACCCGGGTCAGATCCACTTGGTCGAATGGTGTTGCCCCCAGGAACGGTCCGGCCGCGCCGGCCTTGATGACGAAGGCGTCGACACCCATCGAATCGACGGTTCGCTGGGCCTCGACGCGGAAGCCGTTCGCCAGCCCGGTCAGCACCAACGTCATCGCGAAGACCAACCCCGTGCTGATGATCGCGATGACGAGGCGCCGCCGTCGCCATTGCATATCGCGCAACGCCGCGATCAGCATGCTCAGACGCTACCGCCGTTACTTCAGCGCGTCGACAACATCGTCCGCGGTGACCTCGTAACCCAGTTCGGCGCCGTATCGGACCATGGCCTCCAGGCAGGTGTGCGCGATGAGTCCCATCACCATGAGTCGACGGATGCCGTGCCTCCTGAGCAAAACATCCAGGTCGGTGTTGTCGAAACCGCTGGAACACCAACGCTCTTGGGCGACGATGTCGCCCGGTTGCGGCTCGAACCCGCGATGGAGCCTCGGCACAGCCGCTATGCCGTGGTTTCGTCCTGTCGCGGGGCGCGCCGTTTGGTGGGCCACACCGCCATGCGATCGAGCAGCCCGTCGCGCAGCACCAGTGTGTGAAACAGCACGGCGCAGACGTGGGCGGTGAACGTCAGGAAGAGCAGGAAGGCGAACACGTTGTGGGCCTGCCGGAGCACCGCGTACAGATCGAGGTTGTGCGGCGCGATCCCCGGTAGCCGCAGCGGCCCCGCCATAGTGACCGGGAATCGTGCGGCCGACAGCATCGCCCACCCGATCAGCGGCTGGATGAGCAGCAGCGCGTAAAGCAGGTATTCCGACCACGACGCGATGCGGCGTTCGGCCTTGCTCATCGTCGCCAGGAATGGGGGGAGCCGGTGGGTGAGCCGGTTCACCAGGCGCACCACGGCGAAGACGAGGATCAACACCCCCAGCGGGCGATGGATGGCCAGCAGCAACGGGTAGTAGGTCAGCGAAGCGATCATGGTCACGCCGATCACCAGCTGGACGATGACCATCGGCGCCATCAGCCAGTGCAGAATTCGGGAGGGGACGGCGAAACGTGCTGGGGCGCTGGTAGTTTCGCTTGCGGTTTCGGTCATGACAGCACCTTGCTCACGTTGACCTCGCTGGGCGATTTGGGCTCCTCGGCGCGACGGGTGAATGAGCGTGCGTAGACGGCCGACCTCGCCGGCGGCAGCGGGTCGTCCGATGCGGTGATGCCGTCCGGCAGGACCAGCGGGTCGAAGTTGATATCGCGCGCGTTGCCGGCTTCCTCCGTCTGCACCGCCGTGATGGTGATGGTGCCGGCGTCGATAGTCCGCCGCGACGGCGGCCACGGCTTGGTCGCGTCGTGGGTCGGATCGCCCGGCTCGCCGACCGTGAGCACCAGCCGCCAGCTCAGCGGCCGTTGCGACGCCGCGCGGATGAGGTCGTCGAAAAGGTAGTCCTTGCCGTGCGGCGGCTGCGGGCCCCCGCCGTGGCCGGCGTCCACTGGCACCACCGACCAGCGCACCGGAACGGTGGCGCCGGCGGTGTTGGTGAACCAGAAGGCGTTCAGCCCGTAAAACGTGCTGTCCGCGAACCCGGCGGTGGGCGGGGACTGCTTGATGATCTTCATCGCCGCGACGGTTTCGGGATGCCGATCGAGGAACGCGGCCAGCTTTTGCGGGTCGGGCTTGCCCGTCTCGGGCAGCGGCTTGGAGGCGAGCAACCGCTCGTAAAACCCCTCCGGGGTGCTGTCCGTGAAGACGGGGAAGTTGATCATCGCGGTGCGCCATTGCTGGCCGCCGGCCTCGAACAGCAGCCCGAGGCCGCGGACGGTGTCGGGCTTGTCCGCCTGGTCCGGCAGGCCGCCGCCCAGCGAGAACCGGCCGACGACCGGCACGGTTCCGGGCCGGAAGACCGCGGCCCGGCAGATGGCCGCGCCGGCCCCGTTGCTCGCAAAAGACCCCGTTGCGCTGAGTCCTTTGGCATGGTTTCGCCGAAACCCGTCGTGGCGGCCGAAGACGTGCTCGAAGCGATCGGCGAACCGGGGTGGGGTGAGTGTGTCCGGCCGCAGCCAGCCGCCGGCATAGGCAAAGCCGCCGACGTCCACCGCCGCGAAGCCCGCGACGGCGCCCAGTCCGAGCAGCGCAGCCCGCCGATTCAGTGCGACGCGACGGGAGTGTTCGGGTTTGGTCGTGTCAACGTCGTCTTCCGGGACGCCATCCTGATCACCGGCCCCCATCCCACCGTCCTTTCCCGCTTTTCCGGGCCAAGCCGCGCAGCCTGGGAACGACACTCGGTGGAAGCAATTCATCCACCTGAGGCTGCCGTGCGCAACACCTGCGGCGGTCCTCACGCACACTGCGACCACGTCGCGGCGCCGGAATTCGTTCAGCGGTCGCCTAATGACAACCGACGTTGTAAGCACCCGCCCGGGGCTGGAGCCGCCCTGCCGATCTCCCGTGGCTTAGGATCGAATGATCACGTGCGGCTGCGCTCCGCCTAGCGGCGCAGGATCGATGGAGTATTTGTCCTCTACATGGGCGTGTTACGCGGGTTGAGTCGACAGCCCCGGCTTGGCGGTAGCTGTTGATTTCTCTGTCCCCGCACCGGACGAATGTGAGTGATGAACCATGATCGAACAATCCGGCGACTCGGCCGATCCGATCGCCTTCGAGGTAGGAAAACGGCAGGTAGACCAGACGGTCGTACTCACCGTCTCGGGCGAAGTGGACATGCTCAGTGCGCCGCAACTCGCCGAGGCGATACACACCGAGCTGGCCACCGGACCGGCGGGACTCGTCGTAGACCTGTCCAAAGTGGATTTCCTGGCCTCGGCCGGGATGACCGTCCTGGTGTCCGCGCAGGCGGACGTCGCGCCGCCCACTCGGTTCGCGGTCGTCGCGAATGGCCCGGCCACCAGCCGGCCGATCAAGCTCATGGGTTTGGACAACGTGTTGTCGCTGTACAGCACGCTCGACAGCGCGCTGTGCCGTGTCTCCGAGGGTTCGACCTCGGAAGAGCTCGCCTGACGCGCTAAGTGGCGGGCGCCAGGACCTGCTGAATGCGTTCGTCGCGCGGCAGCACGGGACCGTCGTCGAGCGCTTCGTCGACGCCTAGCTCGGTCAGGCCGGCTTTGGTCATGAGCGAGGTGCCGTAGGCGGCGAGAGCGAGCTTTTGGTCGTCGCTGTGGCCATCCTCGATGAGCATCGCGCCGATCAGGCAGATGACGGCCATCTTGTAAGCGTTGAACGCGCGATACCACGCGCGGTTGCAGACCGTAATCCCGCTGACCGACTCGTAGTGCGCCAGTAGGGCGTCGATGCCCAGCGCCGCCGGGTGGGTGTTGATACCGACGGGCTGCATCCACAACATCTCGAGCCAACCGATGTCGGTCAATGGATCGCCCACGGTCGTCATCTCCCAGTCGAACACCGCGCTGACCTCGCCGCCGCGAAAGGCGAAGTTGCCCGGTTTGGCATCGCCGTGCACCAACGTGACCTTCGGGCATGGCCGGGGCCTGCCGGCGCGCAGCGCCTCGTGGAGCCGTTCCAGGGCGGGCAGCCGGTCGCGCTTGACCCGGTTCATCTCGGCAACCCAGTGGTCGAGTTCGCGGTCGAGATGACCGCGACCGTCGTCCAGCGCGTCGAGCCCGGTCCGTGCCAGGTCGACGGTGTGGATCGCCGCGAGTTGTTCGACCAGGCTCTGACACATCCCCACCACGGTCGAGTCCGCGACGCCGGCCGGCGCCTCCATCTCGTAGACCTGACCGGCGGCCCGTTCCATCACGAAGAAGGGGCGGCCGAGCACGTCGCCGGTTTCTTCGAGCCACAGCGCCCGCGGAACACGGACCGCCGAGTCCGCCAGGGCGCGCAGGATCGCGAACTGGCGCGCGAGATCGTAGGGCTCCAGCAGCGCGGGTGGTTTGGGCCGCAGCCGCAGCACCGCATCTTGGCGGGTGTCCCGGTCGCCGTGCCGGGTGACAACGCTCAGCATCATCATCTCGGCGGAATGTCCGAAGTCCACCCGGTCCAGCCCCTCGGCACGGACGTCGTCAGCGTCGGGTACCTGCGTGCGCAGCCAGGCCGTCAGGCGCTCTTCGGAGTTGGCGTCCACCGTCATTGGCGGACCGGATCGTCTTCTCCGGCCAGCCGGTCGACGGGTGTCTTGTCCTGGGTGAACGCCGACATGTCCATGGCCGTCCAGTTCGGATAGCGTTGGTAGCCCTGCCCGCCGAGCAGCAATTCGAAGACGCCCCAACCGATGTCGCCATCGATCTCGAACCGCATCAACTGGTCGAGCGCCATCGATTTGCCCTCGGTTTCCGCGAGCTGCTCGGGATCGGTGCTGTCCCACTGGAAATGGATGAAGTACGCTCCGTTGCCCAGGTCCTCGTATTGGCAATGCGCCATCGGAAGGCCGTAGTAGGCGTTGACTTCCTGGCGGGCGGCGTCGGCGAAGACGCGGTAGGCCTTGCCATCTTCGTCGGTGAAGACCAGTGTCGCGCGGGCGGGCCGCTTGCTGTCGCCGTCGAATTCCACCTCGTGCTCGATCTCGACGAATCGCTTCGACAGGGTGCCGTCGGCGTGAGTGATCCCGCCGTCGACGTAATTGACTGTGCCGTCCGAGGATTCAATGACCCACGCCTCGATGGCACGGTCGTCGAATCCGGCGTCGAGCCACAGCCAGAAGTCGATCTTGTCCGAGACGCGCACGCCGAACGTGCGGTCGCGCCCGCCGTGGAACCCGTCCACGCTGATGCGCTCGCCGTCGATCGTGACCCAGCCGCTCCATCGTCCGGGTTCCTTCATGTGATACATGTCGGCCAGCAGCTGGCCGTCCTCACCGTGCACCTTCATCGGCAGCAGCTCCCACATCGGGGCGGTGGGCTCGTAGTAGAGCTCCCACTCGATGCCGGACTTGTTGGGCGCGACGTCGAGCCTCCACTTCTTCAGTGGCTCGACGCAGGTCCAGCTCATCGGGCCGGCGCGCAGGTCGGCGCGGTCGGCGCCGGTCACGGGCCGGCCCGCCAGAAGGTCCCAGTGCCGGCCGTCGGCGAGGCTGACCTTGACATATCCCAGCGCGGTTCCGGTGTTGGGGTTGTTGCCGTAGCCGCTGGCCAACAGCATGGTGCCGTCGGGCGACGCGGCGAAGAAGTAGCACCGGTCCGACCACGTCGGATCGGGATCGTGCACCCGGTCGAAGGTCGTCGGGAGCTGGTGGGTGAACGACTCGTCGGCGGCGGAGTAGCCCATCATCGCCCTCTCAGTCCGGTTAATGACCTGGGCGACAAGAAGATCCGGTGCATCGCGAACGCGCCGCGGTTGCCCGTGGCATCAGATACCGAAGTAGCACAACGCATCCCGTACCATCGGCGAGATGGAACCGAGCCGGTGGTGGGGCGCCGACCGCGCGATCCTCGACGACGAGGAGGCCCGCAGGCGGATCCTCGACGCCGCGGGGCGCTGCATCGTCCGCCGGGGGAACTCTCAGTTCCGAATGGGTGAGGTGGCCGACGAGGCCGGGGTGTCGCGGTCGACGGTGTACCGGTACTTCCCCGGCCGCGACGATGTGTTGCTCGGCCTGATGCTGATGCGGGTCGACAAAGCGCTTGGTGATCTGGTGCGCTCGCTGCCCGCGCCGGACGACCCGGTTCGGTCGGTGCCCGAGATGGTGTTGGCGCGGGTCGAGTCGGTGGCCAGCAATCCACTGAACGAGGCGATGTTCGCCGCGGAGAGCACCGCGGTGGCCGCGGCCCTGGAGAAGGGCTCGGAACCCTTCGTGGAGCTGCTGCTGCGGCACTACGAACCCCTGCTGAATCGGTGGAAGCGGGCGGGGCGCCTCTACGACGACCTCGACTTTCGCTCGATTGTCCAGTGGTTGCACACCACCACGTTGTTTCTGCTGGGGCCGTCGTGGCGGTATCGCCCGGCCGCGGACAAGCGCCAGTTCGTCGAGCAGTTCGTGGTGCGGGCCCTGGTGCCACAAATCAGACAATAATCACGTATTGTCTGATGTCCAGACGTTCGGGTATTTTTGTCTGACGGGACCCCGCGTCGGTTGAGTGACCCCTCCCGCCGGCACGGGGCTCCCGAACCAGAACGGATGCATATGAAAAGCCTTGCGCAACAAGCTTTTTCCCTCGCGGGCTTGGCCGCTCACCTGGGCCAGGGGGTCCGCCGGGTGGCCGCCGACGCCGTGGTGGGGGCCCGGCTGGGGTTGCCCCGGACGGTCGCTGACATCGACGCCCGGGTCCTGTCCAAGCTGATGGGAACCAGCGTTCGGTCGGTCCGCGTGCTCGACCGGGACGCCGGGACCTCGTCAAGGGCCCGGCTCGTGCTGACCGGCAAGAACGTCCCCGAGTCGGTGTTCGTCAAGGTCGCCGCCGAAACCACCGCCACCCGCCTGATGGGCGAGCTCGGCCGCCTCGGACACACCGAGGTGCGCTTCTACAACGAACTGGCGCCGCAACTGCACGGCGTGCCGTATGCCTACGGCGCGGCGTTCGACACCTGGACGGGCCGTTACCTGCTGGTTCTGGAAGACCTGCCCGCCGGATCGTGCGAATTCCCCGACACCCTGCACCCGCTGTCCCCCGACCAGGCCAGCCTCATCGTCGAATTGCTGGCCGATCTGCACGCCACCTTCTGGGACCGCCTCCCGCGCGACCGCCGCGGCCCGCTGGGCTGGCTGTACACCCCGTCTGACGACGTCACGTCGTTGTTGACCGGTTCGCTGATGCACGCCTCGATCAAACGGCTCGCAGGACGCAGCGAAATCCCCGTCGAGAACGGCGCTTTCATCGCCGACAACTACCGCGCCGTCGCCGCGCTGATCGACACGGGACCGCACACCGTCATGCACGGCGACGCCCACCCCGGCAACATGTATTTCGACGGCGGCAAGGCGGGGCTGCTGGACTGGCAGGCGGTGCGGCGCGGACACCCCTCCCGCGAGCTGGCGTACACGCTGATCACCAGCTTGACCCCGGAGGACCGCATGGCGAACCAACGGGAGCTGCTCGACGACTACCGACGCGCCCTCGCGGCGGCCGGCGGACCGGACCTCGACCGCGACGAGCTGTTGCGGCGCTACCGGCAGGGCGCGCTGTACGCGTATGTGGCCCCGCTGATCACCGCGGGGATGGGCGGAATGCAGGTCGAAGGCATCGCGATGGAGGGCCTGCGGCGCGGCGTGGCAGCGCTGGACGACCTGGAAACCATTGCGGCACTGAAGAGTTGTCTCTAGCCCCAACTTCGCAGGATTCATTGACTGAAGGTGCCGGGAGGAATATCGTCTGTACTTACGCTACGCGGCGTAGCGTAATGCGGCGGAGAGGCCCCTCATGTTCGATCTCAAGATCACCGGTGGCACTGTCGTCGACGGCACCGGCGCCGACCGCTATCGGGCCGACGTCGGCATCAAGGACGGCGTGATCGTCGACGTCGTCCGCCGCGGTGCCGACGACCCCCCGATGACCGGTGAGGCCGCCGAAACCATCGACGCGACAGGGCATCTGGTGGCCCCCGGGTTCGTCGACATCCACACCCACTACGACGGTCAGGTGAGCTGGGACGGCCTGCTCGAGCCGTCCAGCGGCCACGGCGTCACGACGATCGTGACCGGCAACTGCGGGGTCGGCTTCGCCCCCGTGCGGCCCGGCAGCGAGCAATGGCTGATCGAGTTGATGGAGGGCGTCGAGGACATCCCCGGCACCGCGCTCACCGAGGGCATCACCTGGGGCTGGGAAACCTACCCCGAGTACCTCGACGCCATCGGCAAGCAGAAGTTCGCGATCGACGTGGGCAGCCAGGTCGCCCACGGCGCCATCCGCGCCTACGCGATGGGCGAGCGGGGCGCCCGCAACGAGCCGGCCACGCCCGACGACATCGCGGCCATGTCGCGGCTGGTCACCGAGGCCGTCGAGGCCGGCGCGCTCGGATTCTCGACGTCGCGCACGATGGGCCACCGCGCGATGGACGGCGAGCCGGTGCCCGGCACCTTCGCCGCCGAGGAGGAACTGTTCGGCCTGGGCCGCGCCATGGCCGCCGGCGGTCAGGCCGTGTTCGAGCTGGCCCCGCAGGGGGCCGCCGGCGAGGACATCATCGGCCCGAAGAAGGAATTGGACTGGATGCGCCGGCTGAGCGCCGAAATCGACCGCCCGGTGTCGTTCGCCCTCATTCAGGTGGACGCCGACCCGAAGCTGTGGCGCGAGATGCTCGACCTCTCCGCAGATGCGCACGCGGCGGGCGCACGGCTGCACCCGCAGATCGCGGCGCGCCCGTTCGGCATGATGATCGGCTTCCAAGGGCATCACGGCTTCAGCCATCGCCCGACGTATCGTCGGCTCGCGGCCGAATGCAGCCGCGCCGAGCTCGCGCAGCGCCTCGCCGATCCCGCGGTGAAGGCGGCGATCCTTTCCGAGGACGACCTGCCGGTGGACCCGACGCTGCTGTTCGACGGGATGTTCGCCTTGGTGCAGCACTCGCTGCACCGCCTCTACGCGCTGGGCAACCCACCCGACTACGAGCCGACGCCCGACCGCACCGTCGCCGCGATCGCCAAGGAACGCGGCGAGGATCCGCTGGCCACCCTCTACGACCTCATGCTCGAGGCGAACGCGACCAACATGTTGATGCTGCCGCTGTTCAACTATGCCGACGGCAACTGCGACGCGATCCGGGAGATGATGCTGCACCCGGCCGGCGTGCTGGGACTCTCCGACGGCGGTGCGCACTGCGGAATGATCTGTGACGCTTCCTATCCCACATTCCTGCTGACGCACTGGGCCCGGGACCGCCGGCGGGGCGAGAAGCTGCCGCTCGAGTACGTGATCCGCAAGCAGTCCCGCGACACCGCGCACCTGTTCGGCCTCACCGACCGCGGCACCATCGAGGCCGGCAAGAAGGCCGACATCAACGTGATCGACATGGACGCCCTGCGACTGCACCCGGCGGCGATGGCCTTCGACTTGCCGGCCGGCGGCCATCGGATCCTGCAGGGCGCAAGCGGCTATGCCGCCACGATCGTCAGCGGGACCGTGACCCGCCGCAACGATGTCGACACCGGGGCGCGCCCCGGCCGCCTGGTGCGCGGAGCGCGTTAGGGCTCCGCGCATGAACGCGTCAGTGGGCAACCCCGCTCGAACCCGCCCCCATGCCCAAGAGGACGCGATCGGCACCCCGCCCGCCTGCCCGACCCTGGTGCCGGCCGAGCGCTACTACTCGCCGGCGTTCGCCCAACTCGAGGTCGAACGGATGTGGCCGAAGGTGTGGCAGCTCGCGTGCATGGTCGACCACGTCGCCGAGCCGGGCGACTACTTCGAGTACCGCTGCGGCCCCTACGGGGTGCTGATCGTGCGCGGTCAGGACGGCGTCTTGCGCGCGTTTCAGAACGCCTGCCGCCATCGCGGCAACTCGCTGTGCACCGGCTCGGGTTCCGGGCTGCGCGAGCTCAAGTGCGGGTATCACGGGTGGACCTGGGACCTCGCCGGCACGCTGAAGCGGGTGCCCGACCGCAAGGGCTTCGGCTCGCTGCGGATGTCCGACTTCCCGCTGATACCCGCCCGGGTCGACACCTGGGAGGGGCTGGTCTTCGTCAACCTCGATGTCGGCGCGATGCCGCTGCTCGAGTACCTCGAGGCGGTGCCCGACGACATCGCCTGGTGCCACCTGAGCGACTTCCGCTGCTACGCGACGCTGACCATCGACGTCGACGCCAACTGGAAGACGATCGCCGATGGCTACAGCGAGACCTACCACATCCAGACGCTGCATCCCGAGCTGCTGCGCTGCGTCGACGACGTCCATGCGCCCCAACAGATCTGGGGCCACACCGGCAAGTCGGACCAGCCCTACGGCGTGCAGAGCCCGCGCTTCGAGGGCGCGCTGAGCGACGAAGAGGTCTGGGACGCGTACGTCTACACGCAGGGCGCGCTGATGGGCGCGGCCGAAGGCACGCCCTTCCCCGCCGACGAACGCCAGCCAGGGCAGACCGTCCAGGACTTGATCGCGGCGCGCACCCGCGCCTTCGCGGCCAGCCGCGGGGTGGACCTCGACTGGGCCGACACCGACCGGGTCACCCGGCTGCACCAGTACAACGTGTTCCCCAACATGACGTTTCTCGCCAACGCCGATCACTTGACGCTGATGTGCTCGAGGCCCGGCGCCGACCCCGATCACGGCGAAATGGTCATCTTCTTGATGACCCGGATGGCGCCGGGGGCACCGCGGTGCAAGCCAGCGGACATGCGAAGCACCGCCGGGGAGGCCGAACCGGGCTTGGTGCTGACCCAGGACATCCGGCTGCTCGCGGGATTACAGCGCGGCCTGCACCAACCCGGGTTCACCCACCTGGCGCTCTCCAGCGAGGAACGGCGCGTCATCAACATGCATCGCAACCTCGAGCGCTACCTGGACCTGCCCGAGTCCGAGCGGATAAGCGGCGGTGAAAAGGTGCCGTCGGAATTCGATTAGACCTCCCGAAATCGGGTAGGCGCGCATTAGACTCCCGGCTTGTGACGAGTCCGTCCGATGCCTGGGGCTACGAACGGCGGCAACTCTTGCATCAGGTACAGATGCGATGTCAGGCACTCGGCCGCAGGCGGGCGCGGCGGCTGTGTCACCATTTCGAGCGCGTCGGGGTCCACACCGCCCCCGAACGGCTACGCCAGATGGTGGCTGGGGTGCCCGTTGCCGACGATGAAGTGACGGATGTGAATTTCGCGTTGATCGCGATGCAACTCAATCGCGAGGCCCGCGGCGCGCGGGTCAAGCGTCTCAAGCGCCAGGGCACCCGCTCGCTGCTGTTCATGGGCCTGGTCCTGGTAGTACTCAACTTCCTCTTCTGTATCGCCTACGTCTTGCTGAACCTGGCCCAGCAGGCCACCCCGCTGTGAATTCGGGCTATTAGGTCGCCGTCACTGCTCGACCGTGCGGCTGGCCGCACGTTCGCAGGCGCGGTCGCCGCACCTCTTGACTTTTCAACGCGGGGCGACGATCCCGTTGTCGTAGGCGTAGACGATGGCCGCGGCGCGATCCCGCAGGTCGAGTTTCCCGAAGATCCGGCCGATGTGACTTTTGACGGTGACACCCGAGATGCACAGTTCGTCGGCGATTTCGCTGTTGGACAGTCCCTTCCCGATCAGCGTCAGCACGTCCAACTCGCGCGTGGTGAGTTGGGCGATCTCGTTGCCCCGCCGTTCGCAGGCGTCGGGGGCGGCGGCCTTGCGGTAGGTGGTTAGGACGCGCGAGGTGACCGCGGGATCCAGGTAGCTGTCTCCCCGGGCCACCGTCCGCACGGCGCGGATCAACTCCTCGGCCGACGAGTCCTTGAGCACGAATCCGGCGGCCCCGGCCCGCAGCGCCCCGGACAGCAGGTCGTCCTCATTGAATGTGGTCAACGCGAGCACCGGCGGGCCGCCGGCCAGCCTTCGTGTCGCCTCGATCCCGTCGACCCGCCGCATCCGCAGGTCCATCACGACGACGTCGGGCCGGTGCGCGGCCACGGCGGCGGGCACCTCGTCCCCGTCGGCGCATTCGGCGACCACGTTGAATCCGTCCTTGCGGCGCAGGATCCGGCGCAACCCGGACCGCACCAAGTCCTGGTCATCGACCAGCAGCACCGCGATCTCGGCCTCGTCGATCACAACTTGCACCACGGCGGCCGCCGGCCCGTGTCGCCCGCTTCGAGCGGGATCTCGGCACGCACCGACCACCCGTCGCTCGTCGGGCCGACGTCGATCGCGCCGCCCAGCAGTTCGACGCGCTGGCGCATGCCGCTCACCCCGCGCCCTTCCACGCACGGGGCCGCGGCCACCGCGGCCGGCAGCCGATTGTCGATGACGAGGCTTGCTGAGACCGCTGAAACGCTCAGCGCCACCGTTGATTTCGAATCGGGGGCATGTTTGGCGATGTTGGTCAGCGATTCCTGGGCGATGCGATACAGCGCGTGGCCGACGGCCGCCGAGACGCGCGGGGTGGGGCCCTCGACGCGCAGTGTGACGGCCAGACCGGCGCGCTCGTAATCCCCGACGAGGAGCCGGATGTCGTCGATGCCGGGCTCGGGCGCGATCTTCATTGGCGAATCGTTGAGCAGCCCGACGGTCCGGCGGATGTCGGCCATCGCCTGCCGGCCCAGCCGCTCGGCCTGTTCGAGCGCCTCCACCGCGTCATCGACGTCGCGATCCTGCTGCAGCGCCCGCCGCGCACCGGTCACGTGCAACAGCGTGATGGACAGCGAGTGGGCGATGACGTCGTGCACTTCTCGGGCGATGCGCCGACGCTCGTCGGCGGCGGCGTGCTCGGCCAGCGCCTCCTGCGCACGGATCTGCTCGGCCAGCAGCAGCCGTTGGCTGCGCATGATGTAGCCGAGCAGCCAGCCCGCCGCAACGAAACCGAGGTATAGGGCGACCGCGTCCAGGCGGTGAAGCGCGGCCGCCGCAAGCAGCAGCCCGGCCGCCGACGCGGCTGCCAGCAAGCCGCCCGCAATGGAGCTCAATGTCGCGACGGATAGGACCATGAGCACCAGCAGCGCCGGGGCGAAATCGGCATGAACGGGTGTCGGCGTGCCGAACAGCATGATGGCGGTAGCCGTCGACCAGGTTGCCCACATCAGCAACGGGCTGAGCTTCATGTTGAAGAAAAAGAACAGCAGCGTCGGTGAGACCGACACCGCGAGCGCCGCCAGCACCACGGGCAGGCCGGCGGTTGGGCGTTGCAGGATCGCGATCACCCAGGCGCCCACCTCGGTGACGTCGACAGCGACAAACGACGTCCAAGTGATACCCACGGGGATCAGCTCGCTGCGCCGGCGAAGCTGTTCCCGCAGGTAATCCGCCACGACACGCAACATCGTCCAATCCTAAGAGAGCTTCGCTCCTCGTCACATCATGCCGAGGTCGGCACCCGTCTCCGCCCGTGGTAGGAGGCAAAAACCGAACCTCGGCACGACGCGCGGCAGAGGTCCGCCTTCCTACCGTCGAGTCATGACATGGACACTGCTGCACGACCGGATGGCCTTCATGGCCAACGTGATCAAGGCCGCCGAGACCGATCCCGAGGCGGCCCTCGCGCTGGCCGACGGTTCGTCCGAGGTGTCGCGGCTGTTCGGCGACGAGGAGGGCCTACTGCTTTCGCTGCGGCAGCGCTGGATGACGATGCTCGTCGCCAAGCTGGATCAGGCGGCGCACGACGGCGTTGCGGCCGAACGAGTGCGGGCCGACCTCGCGGCCGCCGAGCCCGGGCTGCACGCCCTGCTGGAGATCGCCTCCAGGCGCTCGCTGCGGGTGCGTTCCCTGTCCGGGGACGAGCGACGGGTGATGGAGTTGCTGGGCGGACCCAGCGATCGGCAGACCGTTGCTTGACGGAACGGGAATCGTCTCGCGCCTTACCGGCCGATACGCGATCCTGATCGTCGGCCTGTGGATCCTGGCGGCGGCCGGCGCCAATCTGGCCGTGCCGCAATTGGAACGGGTCGTGGACACACACGCCCGCACGTTCATGCCTGCTGACGCGCCGAGTTCCGTCGCCGCGTCCCGCGCCGCCGGGCTGTTCGGCCAAAAGCCAAGCAACAACTTCGTTTACGTCGTGCTGGAAAGTGATCAGCGCCTCACGCCGCGCGACCGCCAGTTCTATGACGCGCTGACCGCAGCCCTGTCCGCCGATCGTGGCCACGTCAACGCGTTGACCGACTTGTGGTCACAGCCCGCCACGGCGGCGGGCGCCCAGAGTTCCGACGGGCGGGCCGTCAGCCTGATGGTGCGGCTCGCCGGAATGCTCGGCACGTCCGCGGCCCGCGATTCGGTGAATGCCGTGCGCGGCGACGTGGCCAAGCTGTCACCACCGCCGGCCCTGCGCGTCCTCGTTACCGGTCCCGGCGCCACCATCGTCGACGAATTCTCCGCCATCGACCGGCAGATGCTCATGATCACCGCCGCCACGGTCGGTGTCATCCTGCTGTTGCTGCTGTTGGTATACCGATCACCGATCGCCGCGGCGATCCCCCTGACCTCGGTCGGCATCGCGCTGGCCTTGGCCCGTTCCCTCGCTGCGGCGTTTGGCCAGGCCAATGTCGTTGAGGTGTCGCTGTTCTCGGCGGCGCTCATGGCGGCGATGACGTTGGGCGCCGGCACCGACTACGCGATCTTCCTCATCGGCCGCTACCACGAAGGCCGGCGCCGCGCTATCGCGCCGCCGCAGGCGCTGGCCGAGGCCTACCGGGCCGTCGCGCCGGTGGTCATCGGATCGGCGCTGACGGTGTCGGTTGCGCTCGGATGCCTCGGGTTCGCCAGGGTCGGAATGTTCCGCAGCGCCGGGATACCATGCGCGATAGGAGTTTTGGTCACCATGGCCGCCGCGCTGACGCTGACGCCCGCGCTCATGGGCCTGGCCCTGCGCGGTGGGTTTCTCGAGCCGCGGCCCTCGACGACGTCGCGGCGCTGGCGGCGCGTGGGAGCAGCGGTGACCCGCTGGCCCGGCCCCATCCTGATCACCGCGGGCGGCTTGACCCTGCTGGCGGCGCTGCCGCTGGCGGGCACGCGGATCGGGTGGAACGAACCGGCCGCCACCCCCGCCGGCGCCGAATCCAGCCGCGGCTACGCGGCCAGCGACCGGCACTTTGCGTCGAATTCGCTACTGCCCGAAGTCGTCACCATTCAGGCCGACCACGACCTGCGCAACCCGGCGGGGCTGATCGCGGTCGAACGGATCACACGCCAGATCATGGCGATCCCGGGTGTGCGCATGGTGCAGTCCGCGAGCCGCCCCGACGGCAGGGTGCCCGACGAGGCGACGTTGACGTATCAGACCGGAGTGCTCGGCCGTCAGCTCGGGGACACGATCGACTCACTGACCCAACGGCTGAACCGGGTCTCCGAACTCGACAGCGCTCTGGCGCAGACACAAATCGCGGTGGACAGGCTGGGGGGTGGATTGCGCGGCGGCAGCGCGGGTTTGGCCGACATGTCCGCGGCCGCGGACGACATGCGTAGCGGCATGGACGGCGTCCAACGTTCCGTCACCACAGTATCGGGTTACCTCGACCCGCTGCGGGATTTCGTCGCTCGCACCCCGGGCTGCGATGCCAACCCGATCTGCTCGACGGTGGACCGTGCGCTCCAGCCCGTCGACAACCTGGTGCAGACTTCGACGCGGCTCGGCGACGGCGCGGCCAAGCTGACCAGCGGGTCAAGCGCCGCCGCGACGGCCATCTCGAGCTTGCCGCAGACCGTGAATTCGATGAAAGACGCTCTAGGACAAGCGCGCTCGGCCACTCACGAATTGCTGAGCCTGAGCGAGACGATCGGGCCGCAGCTGCACCAGTTGACCGATTACCTGACCGAGATCGCCACCCAATTTCAGGGCAGCGCCGCGTCCGGTTTCTACCTGCCGCAACGCGCGCTGACCGACCCGCGGTACATCGAGGTCCTGCACCAACTGATCTCGGCCGATGGCCGCTCCACCTACCTGCTGGTCTACGGCGAGGGGAATGAATGGGGCGCCGAGGGCGCGGCGCGGGCGGATCGGGTGCGCACGGCGATCAAGGAGGCCACCAAGGAAGGAACGCTGGCGCCGACGGGCGTCGACCTGGCCGGCGTCGGCCCCGTGACCTCCGATCTGCAGCACTTTGTCGCGCGTGACAGCGCATTGCTCGTGGGTGCGGCGCTGGTCCTCATCTTCCTGATCGTCACGGCGATGCTGCGCAGTCCGGTGGCCGGGCTGGTCGTCGTCGGCACCGTCGTCGCCTCCTACGCGTCGGCGCTGGGCATCAGCGCGCTCATTTGGCAGCGCCTGCTTCATCACGAGTTGCACTGGGCGGTCGCGCCCATCGCCTTCATCGCATTGATCGCCGTCGGCGCGGACTACAACCTGCTGCTGGCGTTGCGGATCAAGCAGGAGGCAACCGCGGGAATCAGAACGGGCATCATCCGCGCGTTCGGTGGCACCGGCGGGGTAGTCACGACCGCGGGCATCGTCTTCGGGCTCACCATGCTCGCGTTGCTGGGCAGCAGCGTGCTCAGCATTGCGCAGATCGGCACGACCATCGCGATCGGGTTGATGATGGACACGCTGGTCGTGCGGGCGCTCGTCGTGCCGTCCATTGTCGCGTTGCTGGGTAGGTGGTTCTTCTGGCCGCGGGCCGTCCCGCCGCGGGGTCCGGCGCCGATGAAAGCGCCCGAGCGCCAACTGGTTTCGGCGGCAAGCAGCTAGCCTTTAGGATGCCGGCGCGGCGTCGAGCCGGAACACCGCACATCGGCCGGCGAGGGCCTCGAACTCATCGGCGGTGCCGTGCTCCACCAGCCCGGAGCGCTTATAGAACCCCACGCCCCGCGGCACCTTTTCGGGAAAAGCGCGCAGCACGGGGCGGGCCTGCTCCACGGAGAGCTCGGCAAACGCCACACGCTCAGCTTTGCGGCCGCGCTTGATGGTTCCGGTGCTTGCGGCGCGCGCGTTGCGCACCCAATCGGCCTGCGAATGTCCGACGAGGTAGCGGCTGTCATGACGCGTGAACGGCGTGACAGGCGTGCTGCGCAGCTGTCCAGATTTGCGGCCCGGCACGGTAAGAACCCGGACTGGTCCGGCGACGATGCCGAGTTTCTGCATCTCCATCATCACCTTGTTCATCGCCTTGAGCCAGGCTGGTGGTTTGGGATCAGTCATCTCGTCCCCCGGTCACTCGTCGGCGAATCGGCGTGGCGGCGCTTCCCCAGTGATATCAACCTGCCTGATTCATGTCAAGGGCCCTGATACCCATTAGTCGCGGTCGTGGTGGCACACGGCCTCGAGACGCAGACCGAAGGGGTCGTACCAGAAGGTGGCGTAATAGTGCCCGGAGTACTGCGGGAAATGCTGCGGGGGATGGATGACGGTGCCGCCGATCCGAAGGACATGGTCGTGTACGGCGTGCACCGAGGACCGGCGCCGCACCATGAACGCCAGGTGCTGCAGACCGGTCCGCTCTGCGGAGTACTCGCCCGGTTGGCCCGACGGGTAGAAGAACAGGTACGTGCCGGGCTTGTTGTTCGCGGGTTTGTAGGCGAATTCGTCGACGACATCAAGGAAGGGCTCGAATCCGACCAAGGGCATCAGCGCGTCGTAGTACCGCTTCGCGGCCCGGAGGTCCGGCACGTTGACACCGAGGTGGCCGAGCATCGCGTCAGCTGGCCGGCCCGCGCCCGTCACCGGCCAGCCGGAGCAGCAGACGCGTGCCGCCCAACGGACTGGAGTGCAGGGATGCTGTCCCGCCGTGTAGTTCGGCCTGCTGGGCGACGAGGGCCAGTCCGAGACCCGACCCGGAACGGGAAGCGGTAGACCCGCGCGAGAAGCGTTCGAAGACCGCGGCGCGCTCGGACTCGGGCACCCCGGTGCCGTTGTCGTCGACGGCGATCTCCACACCCTCGCCGGAACTGGTTACGTAGAGCCGGATTTCGGTGGCGCTACCGTGTTTGACGGCGTTGGCGATCGCGTTGTCGATCACCAGCCGCAGCCCCGTGGGCAACCCCACCATCAGCACCGTGGGCGACGGCACCAGCGACACCTGCACGTCGGGGTAGATCCGAAGGGCGTCGTGCGCGGCACGATCCAGAAGCTCCGTGATGTCGAACGGAACAAAGTCGTCGACCGTGGTCAGTTCGCCCTGCGCGAGCCGTTCCAGCGCCGTCAGCGTCGCTTCGATCCGACTCTGGGTGCGGATGACGTCACCGATCACCTCTTGGCGTTGTTCCCGCGGTATTTCCAACGTGGACAACACTTCCAGGTTGGTGCGCATGGCGGTCAGCGGGGTGCGCAGCTCGTGCGACGCGACGGCGGCAAAATCGCGGGCCGACTCCAGCGCCGCCTTCGTGCGCTGTTGCTCGTTGCCGATGCGAGCGAGCATGCCTTCGACGGCTTCGGCGATCTCCACGGCCTCGCGCACGCCCCGAACCTGGACTTCGTCCGGGCTGGATTGGGCGTTGATGGCGCGGGCCTGCTGCGCCAGCAACAGGAACGGATTGACCATGATCAACGAGATCACCCAGCCGACAAGGATCGTGCCGCCGATCACGCTGCCGCAGATGAGCAACACCCGCAGGTGCAGTTCGTTGATCCGGTGCTGCGCTTCGGCCAGCGGGGCGGCGAGCGCGATCGAGGCGGGGCCCGCGCTGAAGGTGCGGACGCGGTACTGCACGCCGTTGATGGTGGTGTTGGCGTATCCATTCGGAAGCTTCGGCAAAACGATATTGCCCGGAACGGACACCGTGACATCCCCGATGCGCGCGGTGCGCACCAAGTTGCCGTCCGGCGTCGGCCGATCGGGATTGGCCAGCTGGCCGCTGTTGATCAGCGTGTTGATGTCTCCCAAACTGCTCACCGAGTCCAGCCGGCGGTCGAGCTGGCTGTATTGATCGTTGGTGACGCCGATCCACACCCACGCGCCCAGAAGGACGACCAGCGTGATCACCGACAGCGCGGCGACGATGAGGATGGTGCGCAGCGAGAGCACCTTCATCGGCAACCGCAGACGATGAGGCGGAGGCCTATCGGTCGCCATCACTCACACCGTCCGCGGCAGCGGCCGAACTTCTCGTGACATCTTGCCTTCCGTCTTGGCCCTGGCTTGACCAACGAGCTCAGGATATAGGCGCGATGTTTGAGGTTAGCGGTTCACACGCGCGGCGCTACGAGCGCCGCCGCAGCGGTCAGCTCCCTTCGGCCGATCCCGTCTTCGGATGGACCAGGGTCAGCTGGGCACCGCCGCGCTCGACGTTAGCGGCCTCACCGTCGGACGGACCGGACCCGTCCGGCTCACTCATGCCATGGATACGCACCGTGCCGCCGGTATGCCGATGGTGGCGCAGCCAGTCGCTAATCGCCTGGTGCGCGGCGTGATCGAGGTAGTTGGCCGCGACGTTGACGGTCACCTTCGCGCCCGCCGGGACGGACGCCAGCACCCGGGTCAGCCGGGGCAGGGCGAGAAAGGTGCATGCGCCTCCGACGTCGATCGTCCATTCGTCACCCACGCGCGCGGCCTCGACCCTGGCCCGTATCACCCGCCAGCCGGTCAGCGCCACCGCGACCGCAAGGCCGATCATGACGCCGTGCAGCAGATTGAGGAAGACCACCGCGAGCGCGGTGACGATATACACGGCGAGATCTCCGGTGCGGCGCGCGGTCTCGATATGGGCCGGCTTGAGTAGCTGAATTCCAATGACGATCAGCAGGCCGGCTAGCGCCGCGCTTGGAATCTGCTCGACCAGTTCCGCGAACGGGAGAGTGAACAGCAGGATCCAGACGCCGTGCATGACCGTCGAGGCACGGGATTTTGCGCCCGCGTTGACATTAGCCGCGCTGCGCACAATGACACCGCTGATCGGCAGGCCACCGATCACGCCCGACACCATGTTCGCGGCGCCCTGTCCGATCAGCTCGCGATCGAAGTCGGTCCGCGTTCCGTTGTGCATTCTGTCGATCGACACTGCGGTCAGCAGGCTCTGAACGCTGGTGACAAGCGCGACCGTCAGTACACCCACCGCGACGGCGCCCCAACCGCCGTCGGGCAGTTCCGGCAGCTGCAGCGCGTCCAAAACGGATCCCTCGAGCTCGATCCGCGGCACGTCGAACGGAAAGACCAGTGAAATAACCGTGACGGTGACGATGGCGACGAGCGCGCCGGGTATGCGGGCGACTTTGGCGGGCGCCCACCGCCATCCGATCAGAATCAAAACCACCAGCACGCCCAGGATCACGCCGGGTCGGTGCGCGCCGAGCACCTGGTCCGGTAGGCCGATAACGTTTTGCCAGGCAGTACTTTTCGATTTGCCGCCCAACAACACATGAACCTGTTGAAGCGCGATGGTGATTCCGATTCCCGCCAGCATCGCGTGCACGACGACCGGTGAAATCGCCAGCGCTGACCGCGCGACGCGGCTCATGCCCATCAAAACCTGCAGGACACCGGCGGCGACCGTGATCAAACATGTCACCCCCCAACCGAAGTGGGACACCAGGTCGGCGACGATGACAGTGAGCCCGGCCGCGGGACCACTCACCTGTAGTGGCGATCCTCCGATCAACCCGGCGACGATCCCACCGACGATCGCGGCGATCAGGCCTGCGAGCACTGGAGCGTTGGATGCGATGGCGATCCCGAGCGACAAGGGCAGAGCCACCAGGAACACAACCAGCGACGCCGGTAGATCGCTGCGAATCACGGAGCGCAGCCGGTCGTTTCGTTCGCGTCGTGAAGCTTGGTCGCGGCCGGCGCCTCGCTCCGGTAATTCTTCGACTTGCTGCATTGCTCGCCTTCTCGTTGGTTGTTGCCTTGTGCGTCGCAATATTCGGCGCCGACGCCTGCGTAACACGTTGGGGCCTAGCGGTTTACCCGACTAGCGGTGTCGTCATTCGGATGCGAAGTCCTGCCCCCTGCCGTGAAAGGTAATTGGGGTGTTGGGAGCCGGGCAACCCGACGGGCCCGGCGCTTATCGAATGCAAATGTTCCCGCGGGCCCATTTCGTCGCCGGCGAATGCCCGCTGGCGCGCGATGTGAACTTCGCAACACAGATATGGCCACAGCATTGGTGAGTGAGTACTCTCTCACCTATGCAACCTTCGGGGCGTGACCGACTGCTGGGCGAAGCGCTGCGGCTTTTCGCCGACAAGGGTTACGCCGCCACGTCGGTGGCCGATATCCAGCGGGCGTCCGGCCTGGCGCCGGGGTCGGGCGCGCTCTATAAGCACTTCGGCTCCAAGCGAGAGCTGCTGGAGGCCGCCGTCGCGCACCGGATCGACAGCATCGTGGCCGCCCGGGAGCAGTACGACGCCGGAGAGCCCGGCAGCGTCGAGCAGGCGGTGCGAACGGCGGGCCAGTTGATCTGGGGCAACCTCAAGGAGAGCGAGGACTTGCTCAAGGTCATGCTGCGCGAACCCGACGAGCTCGGCGATCTCGGCGAGAAGACCTGGCAGGTCATCACCGACAACGCCTACCAGCGGTTCGCCGACGAACTGGCCGCGTTGAATCGATCGGGCCGCAACGAGATACCCGATCCCGCGGCGACCGCGGCCGTGGCGATCGGGTCGTTGTCCTACGCCGCGACGTTGCAGTCGCTGACCGGGCGCCTGCCCGGCAATATCGCCGAGGACCGCTACATCGAGGCGTGGGTGAACCAGACGCTCAGCGTCCTCAAGCAATATCGCAAGCCGGAAAAGCCGGAAAGCTGAAATCCACCAACCTATTTCAGGAGCCAACCCGTGACATTCTCACTGCAATTGAGCGACGACGTGATCGAGGTGCGCGATTGGGTGCACAAATTTGCGGCCGAAGTGATCCGCCCCGCCGCATCGGAATGGGACGAGCGGGAGGAAACCCCGTGGCCCGTAATCCAGGAGGCCGCGAAGGTCGGTCTGTACTCCCCCGATTTCTTCGCCCAGCAGGCGGCCGAGCCGAGCGGGTTGGGATTTCTGACCACGTTCGAGGAGATGTTTTGGGGTGACGCCGGCATCGCGCTGTCCATCCTGGGCACCGGTCTGGCCGCGGCGGCGTTGGCGGGCAACGGAACCCCGGAACAGCTGGGCCGCTGGCTTCCCGAGATGTTCGGTACGCCCGGCGAACCCAAACTCGGCGCGTTCTGCTCCTCGGAGCCCGACGCGGGCTCGGACGTCGGCGCCATCCGCACCCGCGCACGCTACGACGAGGCGGCCGGCGAATGGGTGCTCAACGGCACCAAGACGTGGGCGACCAACGGCGGCATCGCCAATGTTCACATCGTGGTGGCCTCCGTCTATCCCGAGCTCGGCACCCGCGGCCAGGCCACGTTCGTCATCCCGCCGGACACCCACGGCCTGTCGCAGGGGCAGAAATTCAAAAAACACGGGATCCGCGCCTCGCATACCGCCGAAGTAGTGCTGGACAACGTCCGGCTGCCCGAGGACGCGATTCTGGGCGGACGGGAGAAGTTCGAGGAGCGCATCGCCCGAGTCAAGTCCGGCGCCTCGTCGCGCGGGCAGGCCGCGATGAAGACCTTCGAGCGCACCAGGCCCACGGTCGGCGCGATGGCCGTCGGGGTGGCCCGGGCCGCCTATGAATACGCCCTCGAATATGCTTGCCAGCGCGAGCAATTCGGCCGCAAGATCGGCGAATTCCAGGCGATCGCGTTCAAGCTGGCAGACATGAAGAGCCGCATCGACGCGGCGCGGATGCTGGTGTGGCGGGCCGGCTGGATGGCCCGCAACAACCAGAGCTTCGACTCGGCGGAGGGCTCGATGGCCAAGCTGGTGGCCAGCGAGACCGCGGTCTACGTCACCGACGAGGCCATCCAGATTCTGGGCGGCAACGGCTACACCCGCGACTACCCGGTGGAGCGAATGCACCGCGACGCGAAGATCTTCACCATCTTCGAGGGAACGAGCGAGATTCAGCGCCTGGTCATTTCGCGAGCGGTGACCGGCTTGCAGATTCGTTAAGCCGGCCACCTCATCGCCGGGCCCACTCCTCAGCGAGCAGCCGATAGGACCGAACCCGGTCCTGGTGATCGTGAGTGATCGTCGTGATGATCAGCTCGTCTGCCTCGGTCGCATCGCGTAATCGCTCGAGCTGATCGGCGACCTGCACCGCGGAGCCGACGAACTGGGTCTCGACGCGGTCCGCGACTAGTTCACGGTCGGCCGCGGTCCAGGTGTGCCGGCGCGCTTCGTCGGGGGTGGGAAACGGGATCGCGCCCTCGCCGGTGCGAATGCTGCGCACCCAGGGCCCGTAACCCGCGGCGAGGTTGCGTGCGGTGGCCTCGTCGTCGGCGACGACGACGTCGGCCGACACCGAGACGTACGGCCGGTCGAGCTCGGGCGAGGGCCTGAAATCAGCCCGATAGGCATCGGTGGCCTCCAGGACCGCCGCCGGCGCTACGTGGTAGTTGGCGGCGAACCGCAGGCCCCGGTCGCCGGCGACCGCCGCGCTCTCCCCGCCGCTGCTGCCGAGGATCCAGATCTGCAGGTCGGCGCCTTCCCCCGGCACGACATGCGCCTCTTCGCCCTCGGCGGATCGATAGGCACCGGCGATCAGGGCGAGAATGTCGTCCACCTGCTCGGTGTAATTCTGCGGTTCGGCACCCGGCTGCGACAGCAAAGCATTGTGCAACGCGAGGCGCGGCGAGCTCAGTAGCGGCGTCGGATCGAATCTGGCAGGGATGCGCAATCCATTCGATGCGTGCCCATTGACCACCGGCCGCGGCGCCGGGGCGACCCGTGCCGGCACCCGCGGCTTGCCACCGGAACGCCCCAGGCCCAAATCGAATCGGCCCGGATGCGCCGCATCCAGCAAGCCGAATTCCTCCACTGCGGACAAGGCGGTGCGATGCCCCATCTGGACCGCGCCCGAACCGAGCCGGATCGTCGACGTGTGCGCGGCGGTCAGGGCGAGCAGCACCGCGGGAGAGGTGCCCGCGACGCCGGGGTTGAGGTGGTGTTCGGCGAACCAGTAGCGCGCGTAGCCCATGCCTTCGGCGTGCCGCGCGAGGTCGATGCTGTTGCGCAGGGCCTGCGCGGCGGTCGAGCCTGACGAGATCGGAACGAGGTCGAGGACCGTTAGTGGGGTAGTCATGAGCCCTACGAAGCCACCCCCCTGGAGGCGTCCGGGTCGGCCGATCGCCCGGGCACCGGCAGCGGCGGCAAGCCGAGGTGCTCGCGCAGGGTGGTGCCCGCGTAGTCGGCGCGGAACACGCCGCGTTCCTGCAGCAGCGGCACGACCTGATCGACGAAGGGATCGAGCCCCCCGGGCGTGATATGCGGGACCAGGATGAACCCGTCGCTGGCGTCGGCCTGCACGAAGTCGTTGATGGTAGCGGCGACGGTCTGCGGTGACCCGATGAAGGACTGGCGCCCGGTCACCTCGACGATCAATTCGCGACTGGTCAGCTTTTCCGCCTCGGCTTTAGCCCGCCAGTCATTGGCGATCGCGATCGGGTCCCGAAACATGCGGACGCTGGCCCTCCCGCGCGAAACGGTGTTTTCCCCCACGATGGGGTCGATGGCGGGCAACGGGCCGTCCGGATCGTGGTCCGACAGGTCTCGGTTCCAGAGCTGTTCGAGGAATTTGATCGCCGTCTGAGGGGAAACCTGCGCCAGCCGCACCTCGTGGGCGATGTCGGCGGCCTCGGCGTCGGTGTCACCGATGACGAACGTTGCGGCGGGCAGGATGAGCAACTCGTCGCGACGTCGCCCGTATCGGGCGAGGCGTCCCTTGACGTCGGCGTAGAACGCTTGCCCGGCTCCTAGCGTGCTGTGTCGGGAGAAGATCGCGTCGGCGGCCGAAGCGGCGAACTCGCGACCCTCGTCGGAATCGCCGGCCTGGAAGATCACCGGCCGGCCTTGCGGGCTTCTCGGGACGTTGAATCGACCGTGGATGTCGAAATGTGCGTCTCGGTGGGCGAATGCGCCCGCGTGTGGGTCGGACAGAAAGACGCCGGTTTTCTTGTCCGCCACGATTTCGTCGCCGCGCCACGAGTCGAAGAGCTCCAGCGTCGTCTGCAGGAACGTCTTTGCCCGCTCGTAGCGCTGATCCTCGGCCAGGAATCCGCCCCGGCGGAAGTTCTCGCCGGTAAACGCATCCCAGGAGGTGACGACATTCCACGCGGCGCGCCCGCCGGAGAGATGGTCCAGCGAGGCGAACTGCCGGGCCACTTCGTAGGGCTCGTTGAAGGTGGAGTTGATCGTGCCGGTCAGTCCAAGGCGGTCGGTCACCGCCGCGAGCGCGGCCAACACGGTGAAGGTGTCGGGACGGCCCACCACGTCCAGGTCGTAGATCTGTCCGTTCTGTTCGCGCAACCGCAGGCCTTCGGCCAGGAACAGGAAATCGAACTTGCCTCGCTCGGCCGCCTGAGCAAACCGCGCGAACGAGCTGAATTCGATGTGGCTTCCCGCCGCCGGGTCACTCCACACCGTCGTGTTGTTGACGCCGGGAAAGTGGGCCGCCAAGTGAATCTGTTTTGCCGGAGCGCTCATCGGGAGATCCTCAATATCGGGCTTGTTTCAGGCGACCGCGTAGCGGTTGGTGGGACGGCGCAATCCGAGCAGTCCGCGAAGCGTGTCCGCCTCGTAGGCGGCACGGAACAGCCGGCGACGGCGCAATTCGGGCACCAGGCCCTGGGTGATCTGCACGAGGTCGTGGGGCAAAGCGGCCGGCCGTAACCGGAATCCCGACAGCCCTGCGGCATGCCACTCCTGCAGCACGTCGGCCAGCTGTTTCGGGGTC
This sequence comes from Mycobacterium sp. UM_CSW, assembly GCF_000455205.1. Taxonomy (GTDB): domain Bacteria; phylum Actinomycetota; class Actinomycetes; order Mycobacteriales; family Mycobacteriaceae; genus Mycobacterium. The sequence continues at coordinate 44,570 of NZ_AUWQ01000005.1, forward strand.
CCGACGAAAACGTGTGCGTCGCTGCGGTATTCGGCTCCGGTCAGTTCATCAAGTCGGCGTCGCCTGGCCTGAGCGGCCTGCGGGGTGCGATCGAGGAACACCACCACGTCACCGAATATGTGCAGCGCGTCGCCGCTCGGGCCCGCGGCGCTTCGCAACGCCCTGATCTCGCCGACGATATCGCTCGCCTGCGCGGCGTCGCGCGGTGTGACGAACCCGACGTCCGCGCTGCCCGCGATCAACTGGTACGACACACGGTTGTGTCCCAGTGCGGCGACGATCGGCTGCCCCTGCGGCGGGCGCGGGGTGATCGACGGTCCCTTGACGGAGAACCACCGGCCTTCGAAGTCGATGTAGTGCAGCTTCTGACGGTCGATGAACCGTCCGGTCGCGACGTCACGGATCTCGGCGTCGTCCTCCCAGCTGTCCCACAGGCGACGCAGCACCTCGACGTAATCCGCGGCCTCGGCGAAATGCTCGCGGATCTGCTCCTGAACGGCGGGATCATCGATCACGTCGAGGGACAGGCGAGGCAGCGTGCGGCGCCCGAAGTGCGCCGCCGCGTCGTTGCGAGCGGAGATCTGGACCCGGACCCCAGCCCGGCCGGTGCTCACGTAGTCGAGCGTGGCGATCGACTTCGACACATGGAATGGTTCGGTGTGAGTGATCGTCGCCGTCGGCACGAACCCAATGCCTTTGCTGCGCGGGGCGATTCGGGCGGCGACGAGGACCGCGTCCAAGCGACCGCTGACGCGGTCGACGCGATTGTCAGGCTCGAAGGGATCGTCCGACTGGACGGTCATCGCGTCCTCGATAGTGACGAAGTCCAGCGATCCGCTCTCGGCTTCGGCGACCAGGTCGGCCCAGTAGGCGGGGTCAAACAGTTCGTGCGGTCGCGCTTCGGCCTCCCGCCATGCGGCCGGATGCCAGCCGGCACCATCCAACGCCACCGCCAGGTGCACGAGGCTCGACGAATCGGGCATCACCAGACCAGCCTTCCTAACGAATACAACCACTGTGCCGCGGTGCGCCCGGAGACGCGGACCGCGACGGCGGTTTTGGCCGGGCCCAGCCACCGAGGGGAATAACTACTCGATGATCAGGTTGGCGTCGCACGGCGGGCGGCGCCGTCACCCCCGTTGAGCAGGAAAACATGCCGGCGTCGGGGTGGCCGGTTTGCCGGCCGGGGGTTCACCTCTCGCGCACCGCTCGCCCGCCGTGACTTCGCTTGTTGCGCTTGTGATCCCATCAGTTTGCTTTCCGCGCCCATCGGCGGTTCGGACGCCCAGCGGCAGCGGCCGGAAGCGCGCTGACGGCCCCAGCGCGGCGCGTGCTTAGGCGGCAAATACGCGCTCTCGCGCTGCATGGCCGGGGCGCTGGCGCTCTTGGAATCACACGGATTACAACCCCGTCACGACGCCCAGCAGGGATCCGCTACTTCGGCAGCAGGGGCAGCACGCCCTCGGCGAACCAGTACGCCTCTTCGAGGTGTGGGTAGCCCGACAGGATGAACTCCTCGAAGCCCAGCGAATGGTATTCCAGGATTAGGTCCGCGACCTCCCGGTGGCTGCCGACCAGCGCCGTGCCGGCGCCGCCGCGGACCAGACCGACTCCGGCCCACAGATTCGGGTAGACCTCGAGCTTGTCCACCTGGCCGCCGTGCAGGGCCGTCATCCGTCGCTGTCCCTCGGATTCCGATTTGGCATGCAGCGATGTGGCTTTGGCGATCTCCTCGTCGGTCAGATCGGCAAGCATCTCGTTCGCGACGGCCCAGGCCGCCGCCGAGGTGTCGCGGCTGATGGTGTGCAATCGAATGCCGAACCGAACCTTGCGGCCAACCGCGGCGGCCTGCTCGCGCATGCGCTCGATCTTGGCGGCGGCGTCGTCCGGGGGCTCGCCCCAGGTGAGGTACACGTCGGCATACTCGGCAGCGATCGGCAGCGCCGCCGCCGACGATCCACCAAAGTAAATCTCCGGCAAGGGATTCGGCGGCGCCGACACCCTGGCGTCGGCGACTCTGTAGTACTTGCCGGTGAAATCTACCGACTCCTGCGTCCACACTGAGGTGACGATCTGTAGGAACTCGGCGGTGCGAGCGTAGCGCTCGTCGTGGCCGAGCCAGTCGCCGAAACGGCGTTGTTCGGCATCGTCGCCGCCGCTGACGACGTTGAGCAGCACCCGTCCACCGGAAAATCGTTGCAGCGTAGCGGTCTGCTGCGCGGCCAGGGTGGGAGGCACCAGCCCGGGGCGGAATGCGACCAGAAACTTGAGCTTCTCGGTCTCGGCCAGCAACGCTGCCGAGGTCAGCCACGCGTCTTCGCACCAAGTCCCGGTCGGTGTCAGCACTCCCTCAAAACCCAGCCGGTCCGCGGCGCGAGCCACTTCCGCCAGATAGCGGCGGCTCGGTGGGCGATATCCGTTCGGAATGGCGCGGTTCGACGATGCGTGTGATCCGCCGACAATCGAACGGCTGTCACCGGTGGTGGGCAAGAACCAGAAGAATCGAGGAGTCATCTGCCGTCGACGCTAGGTTCCTGCCGAGCGGAGGGCAAGCTGGGTTGTGGCCCCACCCAACGGGTGCCCGAGGGAGGTGCGGGCACTGCCCCCGACGGCACGAGACATGATGGCGGCATGAGCACCGACATTCGCGTCCTCGAGGGCGAGGACGACCTCGTCGCTGCGGCCAACGTGTTCCGCGCCGCCATGGTCGGGTTCCCGCCGCTGACGAACCTGGCGCCCGGCCAGATCACCGAGCTGGTGGAACCCGGCCGCACGATCGGCGCTTTCGTGTCGGGGCAACTCGTCGGCACCGCCGACGCGGTGACGAGCGGACTTACGCTTCCCGGCGGCGCGATCGTGGGCCATGCCGCCGTGACCCATATCGGGGTGCTGCCGTCGTTCACCCGAAAAGGCATCGCCACCGACCTGATACATCATCAGCTGCGCGACATCGCCGCGCGGGGCGAAGCGGTCGCGACGCTGCGCGCCTCGGAGGCGACCATCTACGAGCGGTACGGCTATGGCGTGGCGAGTTCGTCGCAGACGGTCGAGGTTCAGACCGCACGGGCCGCGCTGCGCCCAGGGGTGCCAGCCGGCGGTCCGGTGCGGCTGGTGGAGGTGGGCGAATCCTGGGACCTCCTGCCCCGGATCTACGCCGAGAATCGTCCGTCCCGCCCGGGAACCATCGACCGCCCGGCGGTTTGGTGGCGCAGCCTGCGGATGCGCGCCGAATCCTCGCCTGGCGCTTCGTATGTCGCGGTGCACGGCGAACCGGGATCGGAGTCCGGATTCGCTCGCTACCGCCCCGTCGACACCGATGCCTGGTTCGTCAGCGACCAGCGCACCATCGCGGTCGAGGACTTCTTCGCGCCCACGATGCATGCCTACGTCGGGTTGCTGCGTTTCCTGCTCGGGCTCGATCTCATCGATCGCGTCGTGTTCTGGATGCTGCCGGCCGATGCTCCGCTGCCCTGGCTGCTCGTAGATCGGCGAGCCGCGCGGGTTACCGCGGTGCACGACGAGACGTGGCTGCGCGTCGTCGACGCGCGAAAGGCGTTGGCGGCGCGCGGATATGTCGGGGATGGAGAGGTCACCATGGCGGTAGACGACCCCCTGTTGCCGGAGAATTCGGCCAGCTTCACCATCACCGCCGCGGGCGCGAAGCCGACGGACCGACCGGCCCAGTTGCACACCGGGGTCGAAGCACTCGGCGCCGCGCTGCTCGGTGGCGCGACGTGGCGCGCCCTGGCCACCGCCGGACTGGCCCGCGCCGATGACCCGCAAGCGCTCGCCGTCGCCGATCGGCTGTTCGCGGTGCCCGACGCCCCGCACGCAGGGTTTTACTTCTAGCGATGATCGTCATCGTCGGCGCGGGCATCTGTGGACTGGCGGCCGCCTACGAGCTGTCCCGGCGCGGGGAACAGCCGGTCGTGTTCGAGCGCGGTGCGCCGTTCGCGGAACAATCCGCGGGACTGGCGCGCATCTTCCGCATCGCGCATCGGCGCCCCGTGCTATGCAGGCTCGCCATGCGGGCCTGCGACGGCTGGCAGCGCTGGGAGACCGAGTTCGGCGCCGGACGCCTGCTCGGCACGGAGGGCTTCATCGCCGCCGACGCCGGCCCGGACATTGCGGCCGCAATGGACGATGCCGGCGCCGCTTACTTTCGACTTGACCGATCCGAAATCACGGCGCGGATACCGTTTTTGGCCGCGCCGTGGGAAACCGGAGTGTTCGATCCGCAGGGCGGGAGCCTGCGCATCCGCCGCGCGCGCGACGCCCTGGCGCGCCGCGCCGCCATCGAGCGCGGCCAGGTCGTGTCGGTCGACGACGACGGCGCGACGACGCTCGCGGACGGCACCGTCGTGCACGCGGACCGCGTGCTCATCTGCGCGGGTGTCGAGACGCCGGCCCTGTTCGGTCCGCTGGGCATCGAATTCGCCCCGCACACGCGCTTCACCTACGAGGGCGCCGAAGCGGTTGGCGCCGCATGCCTTTCCGCGCCCGAGGGATACGGGTTGCCGCTGGGCAGCACGGGGCGCTGGGCGTTCGGGCAGGAGGTGCCCGACGCCGCGACCGTGCGCGCGCTGTTTCCGTCCCTGTCACCGGTGGGCCGGGTGGACTGCGTCACGGCTCGCGCCGAGTGGCTGGACTCGGGTGGCGATGGCTGGACGGTGGCCCGGCGGGGTCGCGTCGTCGCCTTCGTCGGCAGCAACCTGATGAAGTTCGGGCCGCTGCTCGGCGAATTGCTGGCCCACGCCGTGTTGAACGACGAGCCGCCGAGCGAGCTCCTCCTGGGCTAAGTGCGCCGCCTCACCATTCGGCGCTCGAGCGTGCCCAGCGCGGCGTCACTGAGTTTGCCCAACCCGGCGAGCAGGACGATCGCCAGCAGCATCACATCCGTGCGCCCGGTGTTCTGGCTGTCGATGAGCAGGAAGCCGAGCCCCTTCGACGAAGCGATCAGCTCCGCCGCCACCAGAAACAGCCACGCATTCGCCAGGCCCAATCGCAGACCGTTGACCAGCCCGGGCGCGGCCGCCGGCAGCATGACGGTCGCCAACAACGCGGCACCGTGCCGACCGTAGGCGCGGCCCACCTCCAGAAGCTGCGGGTCGACGTGCGTCAGTGCCGACGCCGTCGTCGTGTAGATGGGAAAGAACGCACCGATGGCGACGAGCAACACCTTCGGCGTCTCGTCGATCCCAAACCACAAGAGCAGCAACGGCACCCAGGCCAACGAGGGCACCGTGCGAAGCGCCGCCACCGTCGGCGCCAGCAGGCTGCGCGCGGCACCCGACAGACCGATCAGGGAACCGAGCGCGAGCGCGGCCGCCGCGCCCGCCAGGTAGCCGAGCACCACCCGTAACAGGCTGGCTTGCAGGTGGGTCCACAGTTCACCGTGGCGGAGCAGCCCGCCGAGGGCGGCCACCACATCGCCGGGGGGCGGCAACTGACTGGCCGAGAAAAGTCCCGCGGCAGTGACCAGTTGCCATGTCGCCAGCAGCAGCAGCGGAACGACGAGTCCCGCCACCGGTGCGGCGCGCAACCTCAGGATGCGTGTTGGGCGTACTTCGGGTCGATGATCGTGTTCAAGGCGCCGCGCCCGGCTTCGTCGGATTTGATGTCCGAGTCCGCCACGGCGATCGGCAAGATGTTGGTCAGGACCGCGCGCTGGGGATCGCCCGGCGCGGGCTGGATGTCCAATGCCGTTCGCTGCAACTCCTCCTGGGCCACGCTCTGTGTCACCTTCGCCTGCGAGGCCAGCAACGCCGCCAACTCCTCGGGATGTGCTTTCGCCCATTTCCGGGCCTCCTCATAGCTATTGACCACGGATTGGACGAGATCCGGATGCGCGGTGATGAAGTCCTCGCGGGCGTTCAACACGCCGTAGGAATTGAAATCCGGGTTGCGGTAAAGCAACCGCGAGCCTTGTTGCTGGACGGTCTGGGCCATGAACGGGTCCAGTCCTGACCAGGCATCCACGTCGCCGCGCTCCAGGGCGGTCTTACCGTCGGCATGCTGCAGGTTGATGATCTCCACGTCGGCAGGCGAAAGCCCGGCCGTCGCAAGCGATTGCAACAGGAAGAAGTACGGATCGGTCCCCTTGGTAACCGCGATCTTCTTGCCCTTCAGGTCGGCCACCGAGTTGATCGGGGAGTTCTTCGGGACAACCAGGGCCGTCCATTCCGGCTTGCTGTACACGTCGATGATCTTGATCGGTGTGCCGTTGGCCCGCGCGACCAATGCGGCCGAACCTGCGGTCGACCCGAAGTCCAGCGCTTGCGAACGGAGCCCCTCGTTGGCCTTGTTGCTGCCGGCCGAAAGAACCCAGGTGACGTTGTAACCCCGGCCCTCGAGCAGGTGCTGGTCCCGCACCACCAGACTCAAAGGGTTGTAATAGGCGTAATCGAGTCGGATGTCCTTCGAAGCCGTCGGACCCGCTTTCGAACCGCAGGCGGACACGGCCGCGGCCACCGCGAAAACCGAAATTGCCGCCAGATAACGGGCTTTCATCGTGCTATTGCCTCCTCATCGCCGGCAGCGCCGTGCCGGCGCACGCCGAGTTCGTCCAACAACCGATCACGCAGCCCGACGATGCGCGGGTCGCCACGGTCGCGCGGTTTGGGAATGGTGATGTCGAACGTCGCGGCAATGGTCGCGACGCCCCCGGCTTCGGCGCGGTCATCGGCGCGCAGGATCAGCACGCGGTCGGCCAGGATCACTGCCTCGTCGACGTCGTGTGTCACCAGAAGCGTGGTGGTGCCCGCCTCCTGCTGCACAGTGTCGAGCAGGTCCTGCATCCGCAGCCGAGTCAATGCGTCGAGAGCCGCCAACGGCTCGTCGAGGAGCAGCACGCTGGGCCGCCGGGCCAGGGCGCGCGCGAGCCCTGCGCGTTGGGCCATACCGCCGGACACCTGCCGCGGATAGTGGTTGCCGAATTCACGCAGCCCGACCACATCGAGCCAATGCTGCACCACGGCTGGCCCTTTCGACCGCGTGGTGCCGCGAGGCAGGCCGAAGGCCACATTGTCCGCCAGGTTTCGCCATGGCAGCAGTCGAGGTTCCTGAAAGACCATGGCGCAGCGCGGATCGATCCCGCGAACCGGAATGCCGTCGATCTCGATCCGCCCGTCCGTCGGACGGTCCAGCCCGGCGATGAGCCGCAACAGCGTCGACTTGCCGCTTCCGGACGATCCGAGCAACGCGACCACCTCGCCCGGCTCGATCTCGAGGTCGACGTCGTCCAGCACGGCGTGCTTGCCGAACGTTCGGTTGACACCGCGCAAGGACACAAGCGCCGGCGCGGGGTTGCTCGACGTCACCCGCGCAGCCTAGGAATCGGCGTCGGCGGTCACCAGGTTTGGATCGGTCGTGATTTGAACCCGGCGGCGGTCAGCCCGGTCAGCCGTGCGGAGCCTCGGAGATCTTCGTGTCCGGCTTGCCCAACGTTTGGCAGTACGTCAACGCGGACAGCCGGGTCGCCGTGATCTCCGCGTTGGTCGGATCGGACCCGTTCTTGTCCTTGAGCATCTTGCTGACCTCATCGCTCTGCTTCTTTTCGTCCTGCCCGGTGAAGTCCTTGCATTTCGTGTCGCCGCCGGTGTTGACGATCTGGGAGGCCGAGCACGCGCCGGACAGCAGCGCGGCCAGCGCGATCGTGGCCGCGGCGGTTTGCTTGATCATTTGCCCTCCTAGGTCCGGTTTGAGCTGTCTGTTCACCAAACCGGCTGATCTCAAACCTCACTCTGGTTTGCGCCGACGGACGTTGTGTTTGCTTGCGCTGACGCGGGAATACCTTCGTAAGTCGCTACGTCTATTCGTGAGTTAGCAAGCCCTGGGAGGACAAAGCAGTGAGCCCGTCGAACGCGTCGGCGTTGGCGACGGCGGACGAGCGCGACGCGGGCCTCGAGTCGGGCGCGAACCGAACCGTGTTCGCGAGCGTGCTGGCCTTGCTGCTGTCGACGGGATGGGTCGCCAACCACTTCGTCGCGTTGATGCCGTCGATCGACGACCGCCAGCACCTCGGCGCGGCCCGGCTCGACGCCATATTCGGGATCTACGCGCTCGGGTTGTTGCCCGGCCTGCTTTTCGGCGGGCGCGCCTCGGATGCGCTCGGGCGCCAGTCCGTGGCGTTGGCAGGCTCGACGACCGCTCTGGTGGGCACGCTGGCCATGCTGTTCTCGCAACAACCCGACGTCTTGCTGGCGGGACGGTTGGTCGTCGGACTCGGGGTGGGTCTCCTGATGAGCTCTTGCACCGCATGGGCGTCCGATCTGAGGGGTCCCGCCGGCGCGGCCACCGCGGGCGCGGTGTTGCTCGCCGGGTTCGCCGTCGGGCCGTTCGCCGCAGGCGCGATCGCGCGGGCCGGCCAGCCGGGCATTCGGGTGTCGTTCGGGCTAGCCGCCGCCCTCGTCGTGGCGGCGATGATTTTCTCGATCCTGGCGGTGCGGAGCTCGGACGAGACGACGACGGCAGCGCGCGCCTGGGAGCCCTCGACCGCGGCGCGACGGGGAACCGCGTGGGCCCTGAGCTGGGCCATGCCGCTCGCGCCGTGGGTGTTCGCCTCGGCGACTTTGGGATTCATCGCCATCCCCAGCCGCCTGCACACCGGGCTCGCGGCCCCGATGGCCGCGGGAACCGCCACGCTGATCGTCAACGGCGTGAGCGGACTCGTCCAAATCCTGGGCCGCGTTCTTCGCTGGGGACCGCACGCCGGCACCGCCGGCGCCGTGCTGGCCGCGCTCGGCTACGCGGCTACCGCGGTGGCCCCGCCGACCATGTCGGTGGCGCTGGGCGTGCCGCTGTTCTTGATCCTGGGGTGCGCGTCGGGCCTATGCCTGCGCGAGGGTTTGATCGACCTGGAAGCCGCGGCACCGCAGCGGCTGCGCGGCGCCCTGGTCGGAGTCTTCTACGTGGTGACCTACGTCGGCTTCGGCCTGCCGCTGATACTCAGCACCGCCGGATCCGCGGTCTCGACGACGATCTTGGCCGTCATGTCGGTGCTGGCGTTGGCGACAGCGGTGACACGCGCGGTGCGGCTGCGACGGGCTGCTCACCGCCAGAGTTGATTTGGCGGTCGGATGCCTTATGCCGCAACGATTTTGGGTCGCTCGCCGACGACGCTCAGCCCCGCCAAGCGCCGCCATGAGCGAATGGCGTGGCGCGTGATCTCCAAGACGCGGGCGGCTCCAGCGTCCGCGTTTGCCAATCGATGCGCTTTGAGGGCGTTGCCGGTCACAGCATCCAGCGTGTAGCAGTCGTCGGTCTCGACGAGTGCCGTCGATTGAGCGGCGGTCCGGACGGCATACCTTTCGGCGGTCACCGGTGCGGTACCGATCGCGCGCGCGGCGCGGGCGGCGCCGTCCCACTCGGCGATCGGCGGCAACTCGCCGGGGACGAGCCGGCGATGCAGTTCTGCGATGTCGGTGATCGCGCCTGCCGCCGCCGCGTTCTCCGCGTAGCGAATGACGCCCCACGGCGGGCTGACCAACAGCTTCGCGACCCATGGGTGCACGACGGTTCCGGTGACGTCGGCGGTGCCAACCGTCAGCCACGCCAAGTCGAGCACCACCATGCTGTCATCAGGCGCGAGATACCCGTCGGGTCCGGCCAGCAGGTCGTTGCACAACTGGACGAAGGAGGCCAGCGGCCGCGCCGAGGTCGCCGGGAAGTCGGTGATCTGCTCGTCGCCGTTGATGTACGAAATCACGTTCATTGCACAGCCTTTGCCCGATCCGGGCCGATGCGATCCTCGGGCGAGCCTCAGCGGGTGGGTGATTCGGTCCAGGTCCATTGCAGCTGCTTTCTACGGTCTGCCGGCGCGATAAACACATGCTATGGCAAGCGCGGCCTTGGCAGGGCGTGACGCCGGCGGTCAGAGCAGCTCGCGCAGCGTCTCGATCAGCTTGATCCGCTCCTGCGGCGTGCCCGCCATGGGCGCAACGTTCAGCGTGGTCACGCCCGCCTCGCGGTAGGCCGCGAGGCGGTCCTTGACGAATTCGCGCGTACCGATCAAGTTGACGTCTCGCACCAGTTCGTCGGGCACCACCTTCGCCGCGCCGTCCTTGTCGCCGGCCAGGTAGAGCTCTTGAATGCGGTCCGCTTGCGGGCCGTAGCCGTACTTGGTGGCCAGGGTGTGATAGAAGTTCTTGCCCTTGGCGCCCATCCCCCCGATGTAGAGCGCCAGGTGCGGTTTGACGAATTCGCGCAGGGGCTCGACGTTTTCGCCGATGGCTAGCACCGGTCCGGCGTACACGTCGAGCGGCCCGAGCGCGGGGTCGCGCTTGGCCTGACCGGCGGCCAGCGCCTCCCCCCACACGTCGCGCGCCTTCTCGGGCAGATAAAAGATCGGCTGCCAGCCCTCGGCGATTTCGGCGGCCAGCTCGACGTTCTTGGGCCCCAGCGCGGCAACCAGGATCGGGATGCGCTCTCGGACAGGGTTGTTGATGAGCTTCAGCGGTTTGCCGAGCCCGCTGCCCTGGCCCGCGGGCAGCGGGATCGTGTAGTGCTTGCCGCTGTGTTGCAGGGTCTCGCGGCGCCACACCTGGCGGCAGATGTCGATGACTTCGCGGGTGCGCGCGATCGGGGCGTCGTAGGGCACGCCGTGGAAGCCCTCGATCACCTGGGGGCCGGAGGCGCCTAAGCCGAGTGTGAACCGGCCGTCGGAGACATAGTCGAGACCCGCGGCGGTCATGGCGGTCAGCGTGGGGGTGCGCGTGTAGAGCTGCAGGATGCCCGACGCCAGCTCAACCCGTTCGGTGCTCGCCGCCAGGTAGCCCAGCGCGCTGACCGCGTCGAACGAATACGCCTCGGGGACAAAGACGATGTCCAACCCGGCGCGTTCCAGGTCGGCCACTTCGGCGGCGACGTCCTTGAACCCGCCGGCGTAGTTGATTCCCAATCCGATCCGCATGATCCCTGCCCCTATGCGGTGGCGAACTGGTTGGCCAGTTCGACGGCCTCTTGCTGAATCCGATCGAACTGCGCGGCCATCGCCTCGGACAGCGCGGTTGCACCCGACAGCGGCCGGACCATCACCATGAAGTCGTCGATCAGCCCGTCGTCGTTGAAGTGCAGGAAGTCGCAACCCGTGATCTTTACACCCGGCGCCCCCGCTATCCCGGTCTCGAATACGAGCGCGTGGTCACGCCCGTTGCCGTCGCCGATTTCGCGGACGTAGTGGAAGTCCTCGAAGACCCGCAGCACACCGCGCAGGATCGCGGCGGTTATCGGCTTGCCGATATAGGGCTTGAACGCCACCGGGCTGGTGAACACCACGGTGTCGGCCAGCATCGCCTGGATGGCCGCCTCGTCGCGCTCCTCGACCGCCTTGCGAAAGGGATGCTTAGCACTCATGCGACACCTCGCATAGTCAATTAGTTGAATAGGCGTGCTCGACGCTAAAGCCTGTCGGTCCGTATGTCGATGTGCGATTAGTCACTTTGTTGATTATTCACATCGTTACACTGTCAGGCGTGTCCCTGCGTGATGCGGTGCTGGCCGCGCTCCTCGACGGCGAAGCCTCCGGGTACGACCTGGCCAAAGGCTTCGACGCTTCGGTCGCGAACTTCTGGATGGCCACCCCTCAGCAGCTGTATCGAGAACTCGAGCGGCTCGCCGAGCAGGGTCTCATCCGGGCGCGGGTCGTGCAGCAGGATCGTCGGCCCAACAAGCGCATGTTCTCGCTGACCGAAGCCGGCTACGAAGCGATCGTGCAGTTCACCGCCCGCGCGCCGAAGCCCTCCGTGATCCGCGACGAGCTCGCGGTCAAAGTCATGGCCGTCGACGCCGGTGACGCGCGGGCGGTGCGCGACTTCATGGTGGAACGAGTGGAACGGGCGAAGGCCAAATTGCAGCGCTACGAACGCACGCGCACCCGAATGCTCGACGGACGCAGCGAAGCGGCATATCTGGCCCAGGCCGAACGGGTGGGTCCCTATCTGACGCTGCTGCGTGGAATCTCGTTCGAAAAGGAGAACATTCGCTGGGGTGAGCGCGCGCTGACGATCATCGAGCATCGGCTACCCGGCTCGCGCGCCTAGGAGCGCTGCTCGGTCTGCACCGCGTCGCCGGGTTGCTGCTCGCCCATCAATTCGTCCACGCCAACCTCGGGGACATCGCCTTCGTCGGCCGTCGGCGGGTCCGCCGCGAGCGCGTCGCCGGGGTGCTGCGAACCGACCAGTTCCTCGTGCCCGACCTCGGGGACGTTCCCGTGGCCGTTGGACCGACCGTGCTTGGCCGACTTCTTCTTCGGCCCCTTCGCCGCTGCCGGCGCGGCCTTGGCTCGCGAGGGGCGATGACCGTTGGGCGCCAGCCCGACCGCCTCGCTGACCATCTCCATGGCCTTCTCGGTGTACACGCGGTACCCGAAATTCGGTAGGTAGCCGTGGATTTCGGGTGTGTCGAGGTCGCGCATGAACTGCAGAATCTCGCGGCTGAACACCTGGCCGGGCACCAAGACCGGAAACCCTGGCGGATAAGGCGTCACATACGTCGCCGACACGATGTCGACGCCCGCGTCCAGGCGTTCGTCGATCTGCTCGCCGGTGAGGTATTCGCAATTGGTGTCATCGTAGGAGAGGTAGAACGCTCGGCGGACATCCCCTTCGGGCGTCACCTCACTTCCGCTGTGATCCAGGAACGCCGGGTGGAAGCCGCTGAAATCGGGCAGGGGCAAAGACATTTCGGTGAGTCGATAGACCGCCCGCGCGAAGTGTTCGCGCTCGCCGAGGCTCATCTCGGAGATGTTCTGGTCCAGCTCGCGGGCGATGTTGACGAGCACCTCTACCAGGAAGGCCACCGAGCTGCGGGTGGTGCCGATGTTGGTCATGAACAGCACGCTGTTGCGCGACGTCTTGTTGATCTGAATTCCGTAGCGGTCCATCAACTGTTGGCGCTTGAACGTGTCGCCGTCGTAGCCCGTTGGCCCGATGAACAACGTGATTCGGGACGGATCGAGCACGAACTCGTCCTGATCCCAGGCGGCCATCATGTTGCGCAGACCGGAGCGCAGCGGCTGTTCGATGGCCGACGGCCGGTAATCCTCGGGAATCAAATCGGAGGTCCGCAGGCAGCGCATGTACTTGCTGAGCAGCGGATGGTTGTCGATCGCGTCGCGCAGCTGCATCGCGTTCTCGATCTGCCGCTGCACCAGCTCGACACCCTCCAGCGCCACCTGCCGGCGGCCGAGATCCAGCGACGCGAGGATCTGGTAGTTGGGCGAGGTGGAGGTGTGTGCCATGTACGCCTCGTGGAACGGTTCCGCCACCTTCTGGTCGTAGTCCTGATCGAAGACGTGGATCATCGATCCCTGTCGGAGCGCGGTCAGGGTCTTGTGCGTCGACTGGGTCGCATAGACCCGCACCCGGGCCCGTGCGGGGTCGGGAAGCAGGCGGCGGTCCAGCAGGTCGTCGTCGCTGGGCGCACCCTCGGTTGCCAGCTCCTCCTCGAATCGGCGCTTGTACTCGGGGTCGGCCAGCCGCTCCCGCAGCGCGCGTGCCGCCGCCATGGCGGTGCGGGTCCGATATACGGGGTGGAAGCGGGCAAACGCGAACCATGCCTCGTCCCACAGGAACACGAGATCGGGCTTGATCGCGAGGCACTCCTCCATGACCCGCTCGACGTCGTAGACGATCCCGTCGAAGGTGCAGTTCGTCAGCGACATCATCTTGACGCGGTCGAGCTTGCCGGCGCGCTTGAGCGCCAGCAGTTTCGATTTGATCTCGCGCAGCGGGACCGCGCCGTACATGGAGTAGTCGTTGAGCGGATACGCCTCGAGGTAAATGACATTCGCGCCCGCGAGCATCATCCCGTAGTGATGGGACTGGTGGCAGTTGCGGTCCAGCAGCACGATGTCACCGGGCGCCACCAACGCCTGCGTGACGATCTTGTTGGCCGTCGAGGTTCCGTTGGTGACGAAGTACGTGTGCCGCGACCCGTAGGCCTCCGCGGCGAGCTGCTGGGATTCGCGCAGCGGCCCGGTCGGCTCGAGCAGGGAGTCCAGGCCGCCACACGTCGCCGACGTCTCGGCCATGAACACGTCCAGGCCGTAAAAGCCGACCATATCCCGGATCCAGTGCGAGTTGACGATCGACTTGCCCTGCGAAATCGGCAGGGCGTGGAAGACGCCCGTGGGCCGGTGACTGTACTGCTTGAGGGCGCTGAAGAACGGGGTGCGGTAGCGCGCCGCCACACCCTGCAGGATCGACAGGTGAAGCTCGAGCATGCCTTCCCGAGCGTGGAACACCCGGCGAAAGTACTGGCCCAGCCGCCCCGCGATGTCCTCCACCTCGATCTCGGTCATCAGGTAGAGGTCGAGTTCGGGCCGCAACTTCGCGAGGGAAACCGCGAGGATCTGTGCACGTTCCTCGGGCGACTGGTGGTCCGCCAACTCGTGCGACACCCCGGTATCGACGAACTCCGCCAGCGCCGACAGGTCCCGGGTCGATTGGTGTGAGAAGCGCCGTCGGATCACCACCGCCTGCAGGTTGACGTTGAGCCGTGCCGCAATGAGTGCCTCATCGCCGCTGGACACCACCACCAGCTCGTAGACGAATTCGTCGTCGGGGCGCCGCCATTTGCGGACCTCGTTGCGCAGCGCCCGCTCCTGGTCTTCGGTCATCTTCTCGACGACCAACACCTCGAAATAGGGGCGGTCCCGCTGCGTCGCCGGCTGATGCTCGACCAGCTGACGCGGGTCGGACGGGAACATGTCGAGGTCGTCGCTTCCCGCGTTCTCCACGTCGCCCGTGCGGTACGACTCCGTGGTCAGCGCGCGGTTGATCTGTACCAGGGCTTGCGCGAACTTGTCGTAGCTGCCGGCGGCGAACAGTCGCTGGACGCGGGCGAAATGCGGCGAACCCGGATAGGCCCAGTACGGCTCGAGAGTGCTTAGCCGCGTGAGCAATTCCTGGCAGGTGTTGATGCACTTCGTCTTCAGCGCGCCCTCGGTGGTCGGGCGGGTGAGCCGGTCGGCGGCCTCCTCCAATCGGCACCACGAGTCGCTACGGACCTGCCAAAGACTGTTGTAAGCGCGCAAATGTTCCGTCATGGTCGCCCTTTCTTTGGTCGCGGCGACTCCGTCCCGGAGCGTCGGTCAAGGTTCGCAGACACAATCCGCCCGCCGGTTACCAGAAGACAAATATTGCACGTCCGTCGAGTAGACAGCACCCGGAGACAATGGTTACGGGCTCTTGGAACGCGTGCGTCCAACCACGCCGCCATCTGTTTAGGCCCTTGGCCCACGGGTAGGCCTCACACGTCAATTCTGACGACGACCTTAAGGAGGCGCGCAATGGCCACGGGGGAAACCGGCTTCGACGATGTGACCTACGACCTTGTTTCGGTGCAGTACCACTCGTTGAAGGCCGGGCACGACTACGGACAGTACGTCCGCGATGCCAAGAACGCGGGGCTCGACGACGTGGCCTCGTTCTTCGAGGATGTCATGGCGGAGGATTCCAAGCGCGCGCAGCGCTGCCATGAATTCCTGGTGCAGCTCACCAAATGAGCTCACCTTCAATAAGGTTGCGTCGCAACTCAATTGGTCGCTATCGTCGCGTAGATGAGTGAAGTAACCGGTAACGACCGAATCGACGACGTCGCACCTGGCGATGTGATCGCCGTCGACCGCGGTGCCGGCGAGCAGCCATACAAGGTGGTGTTCAAGGACTTCACCGACGGCCGCTTCGTCGTGACACTCGAGGGCGCCGGCGAGACGTTCCAGCTCGGCCTGGCACCCGGCACGCCGGTCAACAGATCCCTCGCGGCGAAATGGGAATCGGGTCAGAGTCCCACACCGCATTCAGACATTTGATCGAAATCGTTTAGATCCGGCTGCGCAGATCCCCGTCTCGAGGGGATCGAGCCGTCCAACGACCCTCGGCCCGAGTTGCGCGTCGCCGTTTACCTGATCGGCGGGCGCGAGCACCGCGCCGCATAATGCGCCGGGAATCAAGTCGGGAGTCCCTGGGTTCATCTGAACGAACAGCCATTTCGGACGGCCGATCGCCGAGGATTTTCGATGAAGTTTCTACTCATCACGCTGATTACCCACCTGCCCGACCCCGTTTCGGGTGAGAAGAAGAGCCCCGCCGATCGGCTGCGCGATGTGCTCGACAAGGCAGCCCTCGCCGAAGAACTGGGCTTCGACGGTTTCGCGGTTGGTGAGCGCCACGAGGACCCGTTCATCTCCTCTTCGCCTCCAGTGGTGCTCAGCCACATCGCGGCGCGCACGTCGAAGATCGGCTTGTTCACGGGCGTGACGACGTTGAGTCTGCTCGATCCGGTTCGTGCGTTCGAGGATTATTCAACGCTCGACAACCTCTCCGGCGGCCGGCTCGAACTGATCATCGGCAAGGGCAACGGTGCGGCGCAGGTCGAGCTGTTCCACGTGACCACCGCCGATCAATGGGACCGCAATCGTGAAGGCTACGAACTGTTCCGGTTGCTGTGGGAGAACGAACGCGTGACGTGGTCGGGCCGGTTCCGCCCGCCACTCGTCAATGCGAAGGCACTGCCCCGGCCGCTTCAGCACCGAATTCGAATCTGGCACGGCAGCGCAACGAGTACCGATTCGGTCGACCTTGCCGCCCGCCACGGGGACCCGATCTTCTCCGCCAACGTCAGCAACACCATCGAGCCCTACGCCGAACTGGTTCGCCACTACCGGCAGCGCTGGGAGTCTTACGGTCACCGGCCCGAGGACGCCCTCGTCGGGGCGGGAACCGCGGGGTTCTACATCGCCCCGACGTCGCAGGAAGCGGTGGCCACGTACCGTCCGATGTTCGAGGCACGCCTGGCGGCGCAGCGCCGTGCCGGGATTCCGGTGGTATTCGAGTCGATCGAAGATTTCGTCGAGCGAAGCTCGGCGTTGGTAGGTAGCCCAGAACAAGTGATCGACAAGGTGGGTCGCTACCACGAGCGGCTCGGACACGAAGTGATGCATCTCGCTGCGGACACCGACGGGGTGACGGCCGCCCTGCAGCGCCGTAGCCTCGAGCTGTTTCAGTCCGAAGTCGCGCCCATTCTCCGCGAGCTGATTCCGAGCCGGCCGCTTG
Organism: Mycobacterium sp. UM_CSW; assembly: GCF_000455205.1. GTDB lineage: Bacteria > Actinomycetota > Actinomycetes > Mycobacteriales > Mycobacteriaceae > Mycobacterium. Next base: position 61,624 of record NZ_AUWQ01000005.1, read on the forward strand.
TTTCACAGCTGACGGCCAAAGAGTTTGTCAGTTAAGCGGTTTCCGCCGTCTTAGGCAGCCGCGGTGGCGGCCGGGTACACCGACGTCACCTCGGAGTGGAGGTGACCGCAAGCGCCGCACTGCACCTCGTACTCGAGCTTGTTGTCAGCGAGTTCAAGAAATTGATACTCGGCCCACGCCGCGCACCGCGGGCATCGCGCCCGTCCACGTTCCACCGCCATCAGAATCTCGTCTCCCATTACTCGCTGCACAACCCCAGAGAGACATACCCATTCGGGGCTCGGCCGAATCACCGGCTCGCCGGCGAGAGGCGCTAAACCTACTTCCAGGCGAACACCGGCTGTTCCAACTCGTCCACCCGGTCGTCGCGGCCTTCCAGGCACAGCCACCGCAACTGCAGGAGCACCGCGCCGGTCGGGGCGTGGATGAGGTCGTTCCCCAGCGGGATCTGTACGACCGGTCGTGGGCTCTCCGGAATGCTGATGAACCGCGGCGAATCGTCCCGCTGCAGTTGGTGCAGGCCCACCCGGTACACCGCCAGGACCTCCGCGGGCGCGGGCCGCGGGTCCAGTCGTCCGCCTCCCCAGATCACCACCGGGGTGATGACGTAGCCCGACCGGGTCGGGTAGTCGTCGAGCAAACCCAACACCGCCGAGTCGCGCAGTTCGATGCCGACCTCCTCGCGCAATTCGCGCAGCGCCGCGTCGACGGCCGGCTCACCCGGATCGACCCGGCCACCTGGGAGCGCCCACTGCGCCGCATGGGAAGTGAGGCGAGATGCCCTGCGGCACAGCAGGAAAGCCGCGCCACCGGACACATCGACCATGCGGCCGTCGAGGTCGTTCTCCAACTCCGGGCCCACCGCGATCCAGTCGTCCAGCGGCGCGGGATCGACCCTGTCCTCCCCGAGCTCCGAGTCGACCAAGACCACCGCGACGGCCGCGTGCCGCTTCGTCGGGTCGGTGACCGTGCGCCGGTCATGGGCGGCCAAGTGTGCCCGGATCCGGTCGCGCAGGCCTTCGTCATAGGAGATCGTCACTTGTCGAGCCTAAGCAACGGCCGGTTGAACTCTGGCCCGGCATGGAACACGATGGCCGAAGGTGTAGCGGTCCGAGAGGTTAGGAGCCGGCATGGCTGATATCACGGTCCTGATCCAGACCGACCACGACTGGTTCCGCGAGCAGTTCGCCAGGCTCGACGCGCTGCGCACGCAGGCGCCGGTGAACAATTCGGCACTCGAGCGGGTGTGGCGTCCCCTCGCTGACAAGCTGGATGTGCACGCCTACATCGAGGAGAAGATCTTCTACCCGCAGCTGCTGAAGCGCGGTACCAACGATCCCGAAGGCGAGACGCTCGACGCCATCGGTGATCACAACGACATTCGGGACGGGGTGCGCGACGCCAACGCGGCTCGGGTCGGCACGGATGAGTGGTGGGCCGCCGTCGGCCGCACCCGGTCGGCGAACGACGACCACATGGGCGAGGAGGAACGGGACGGGCTGCCCGATTTTCGTCGCAACGCCCCGATCGGTCTGCGCGAGGCGCTCGGGCGGCAATACAGCGAGTTCATGGCCGAGCATCCGACCACCGAGGGGTTGCCGATCGTCGACCGCGACCCCGAAGACTACGTCGACACGCTCGAAACCGATCCGCCGCCCAAACGCACGGACTTTTCCCTTCGGATCGGCAGCCTGAAAGGCCAATGAGTCCGTGGCCGCGCACGGCGGCCGCGGGGTGTCCTCGGGACGGCTCCCGACGAGCGGCGTGGTTAACTGCGAACGTGCGCAGAGAACCGGCGTTGGCGCGGCGCTTCTTCGACCGATTCGAGCCGGTGCATGCAGTCACCTACTTCGCGCCGGAAGCGCGGGCGGCGCTCGACGCGCTGGGTTACCGCGGCTTCTGGATGGGGTACTTCGCCGCCCGATCGGCGCCGTTGGGCATCGTGCCGCGCGAGGTCGTCACCGCGATCTTCTACAACTTCGCCCCCGAGCGCGTCGCGAAGGCGCTGCCCGCGGCGTGGGAGATCGCCGGCCCCGAGGCCGCGTTGCGTGCCCGGCAGGAATCGGCGGTCGCGGCCCTGCGCCGATACGGCGTCGAGGCGGATGAAAACGTCGCCGTCGCAGCCGAATTGGCGGCCAAGGCGGCCCGAGGGGCGCCGCTCGACGGGCGACCGCTGTTCGCCGCGAATCTGGCGCTGCCCTGGCCGGACGAACCGCTGACCGCGCTTTGGCATGCCGCGACCCTGCTGCGTGAGCAACGCGGCGATGGGCACGTGGCGGTGCTGGCGGCCGCCGGTGTCTCGGGGCGGGAATCCAACGTGCTGCACGCGGCGACCGGCCGGGTCGAGCCCGACTACATAGCCCGCACCCGCGATTACGACGAAGCGGCGTGGCGCCACCACGAGGAACGGCTCGCCGAGCGGGGACTGCTCGACGGAGACGGCACGGTGACCGCGGCCGGGCGGGAGCTGAAGGACCGCATCGAATCGAGCACTGACGCGCTCGCGCTGTCTGCCCTCGATGCCCTTAGCGACGACGAGGTGGAAACGCTGTTTCGGGCGCTTACCCCGATCACCCGCGCGGTGGTCGCCGGCGGGGACATTCCGGCCAGGACGCCGATGGCCCTACGCCGCGACGAATTGGATGACAGCGGCGCGCATTTGGGCGGCACTAGCCAACCAGAGTGAACTCACATGCCGCCGGGCGAGCCGCTGATCGGTTGCGCCGCAATGTGATCCATCGGGGGCCCATCGCCGTTGGAGGTGCCACGGTCCGCGACCGCGGTGGCCAGCGCCGTGCCGCCCTGGATCGTCCCGACGATGTCCACTTGCTCATTGACGGTGAAATGTGAAGCGCCGGCACGGGGTTGGCCGCCGTCACGGGATATGACCGTGGTATCCGGGGTGACGCGGTAGGTCTGTGTGTAGCCGTTGGGGCTGCGGGCGGTCACCGAGTCCCCGGACACGGCGATGACGGTCCCCTGCTGGCGTACCGGGTGGGAGGCCGGCGGCGGCCCCAGCGTCGACTCGACCGTCGGCTTGTCGGGCTCGACGTAGGCAAACAGGCCCGCCAGGCTGGCCGCGCACAACATCGACGCGGAGACGATCTCGCATGCCATCGCCACACCGGACAACCCGCGACGCGCACGCCAGCCGGTCGCATGGGTTCTTTGCTCCGATACTTCGCTCGCTTGGCGCCTGGCGTCCACGGTCAGTTCCTTCCTGCGGATTTGCACCATGGAGCCTCGGCCCCTACCGCATCAGGTCGTTGCTCGTGGTGTTACCCGCAGGGATGCACCGATAAACCGCGCCGCGGAGGCGCGACCGGTTCCAGCCACCCGTAAGGGGCGTGACGTCAGCCCTTGGCGAGGGTGAATTGCGCGACGTCTGTGTAGCCGTCGCGGAACAGGTCGGCGCAACCGGTCAGGTACTTCATGTACCGGTCGTAGACCTCTTCGGACTGAACCGCGATGGCCTCGTCACGGCGCGACTCGAGCGCGGCCGCCCACGTGTCGAGCGTCCGGGCGTAGTGCAGGCGCAGCTGCTGGACACGCTTGACTTCGAAGCCGGCCCGCTCGGCGTGCTCGACGACACCCTTGGCTTGGGGCAGGTCCCCGCCCGGAAAGATCTCGTCCATGATGAATTTCATGAACCGGATCTTGGTCATGGTGATGGGCAGTCCGCGCTCGCTGAACTCCTCGTCGCTGGGCTTGATGATGGTGTGCAACAGCATCACACCGTCGGCGGGGAGTGCCTCGTAGGCCATCTTGAAAAAGTCAGGGTAACGGTCGCGTCCAAAGTGTTCGAAGGCGCCGATCGACACGATGCGGTCCACCTTCTCGTCGAATTGCTCCCAGCCCCGCAGCAGCACTCGCTTGCTCCGGTCGGACGGGTGCCGGTCGAGGCGCTGCTGGACATGCGCCTGCTGGTTGCGGCTCAGGGTGAGCCCTACGACGTTGACGTCGTAGCGCTCGAGCGCGCGGATGATCGTGGTGCCCCAGCCGCAGCCGATGTCGAGCAGCGTCATGCCCGGCTGCAATCCGAGCTTTCCCAGCGAGAGGTCGACCTTGGCGATCTGCGCCTCTTCGAGGGTCATGTCGTCGCGCTCGAAATACGCGCAGCTGTAGGTGCGCGTGGGATCCAGGAATAGCGCGAAGAACTCGTCGGACAGGTCGTAGTGCGCCTGGACGTCCTCGAAGTGCGGCTCCAGGCCGACAGCTTCGGTCTGATTCTCAGGCATGGCACTTCCCCCGGACGTGGATTTATTGGGCTCAGCGGCGTGTGATCTCAGCCGCTCGAGTTACGGCCTAGCAGTCTATCCGTCCGGATGGCCGGGTAACGAATTGACGGCCCTAGCGGCGGGAACTGTCGGCGCCGAATTTTGCAGGTGTGGGCGATGCCCGCTCGGGCTAATTGTGAGGGGACGAGCCGTATCGAATGGACTGAGTGGGGAGGCCAACCATGGAACCGATATCGCCGACGGATGCGCTGTTCCTCATCGGCGAGTCACGCGAGCATCCGATGCACGTGGGATCGTTGCAGCTCTTCGTGCCGCCTGAGGACGCCGGGCCGCACTTCGTCCGCGAGTCCTATCAGGCGATGCTCGAGCGCACGGACGTTCAACCGACGTTCCGCAAGCACCCGGCCTTCTTCGGCGGCATCACCAATGTCGCGTGGTCGTTCGACCGGGAGGTTGAGCTCGATTATCACCTCCGCCGGTCGGCCCTACCGGAGCCGGGACGCGTGCGTGACCTGCTGGAATTGGCCTCCCGGCTGCACGGCAGCCTGCTCGACCGGCACCGCCCACTCTGGGAAGCGCACCTCATCGAGGGCTTGGAGGACGGGCGCTATGCGGTCTACACGAAGTACCACCACTCCCTCATGGACGGCGTGTCGGCGCTGCGGCTGATGCAACGGGCCTTCAGCCCTGACCCGGATGACGACGAGGTGCGGGTGCCATGGAATCTGGGTCCCCGGCAGCACAGGGAGCCGCGGAAGCGGCCATCGCTGCTCGAGCGGGTCGGCCGCACCGCGGGGTCGGCGTTCGCGCTGGCGCCGTCCACGGTGAGGCTTGCGCGCGCGGCGCTGCTCGAACAACAACTGACCCTCCCGTTCCGTGCGCCACGCAGCATGTTCAACGTCCGGATCGGCGGCGCCCGGCGGGTGGCCGCGCAGTCCTGGTCGCTGGACCGCGTCAAGGCGGTGAAATCCGCCGCGGGAGTGACGGTCAACGACGTGGTGCTGGCTATGTCCTCCGGGGCGCTTCGCGCCTACCTTCTCGAGCAGAACGCCCTGCCGAGTGAGCCGCTGACGGCGATGGTGCCGGTCAACCTGCGCAAGGCCGACGACGACAGCGGCGGCAACATGGTCGGAACGTTCCTGTGCAACCTCGCGACGGACCTCGATGATCCGGCAAAGCGGCTGGAGATCATCAGCTCGTCGATCCACGACACCAAAGAGGTGTTCCGGCAGTTGCCCCCCGTTCAACAGCTTGCGCTCTCGGCCTTCAACATCGGGGGGCTGTTCCTCGGGCTGATTCCCGGCTATCTCTCGGCCGCCTCGCCGCCGTTCAACATCGTCATCTCGAACGTCTCTGCCGGGCCGTCGGAACCGGTGTACTGGCGCGGCGCCCGGTTGGACGGGAACTACCCGCTGTCGATCCCGCTCGACGGGCAGGCGGTCAACATCACCGTGACCAACAACGCCGAGAACCTCGACTTCGGTCTTGTCGGCTGCCGCCGCAGCGTTCCCCATCTGCAGCGGCTGCTGGGCCACTTGGAGACGTCGCTGAAGGATCTGGAGCGCGCCTACGGCGTGTGACCTAGGAGCGAATGTCGCGGCCGTCCAGCGGCGTAGGCGTCGTGGCGTAGTCGAGGCACACCGTGGTGCCATCGGGCCGGGCGTTGATGGTGCAGTGATCCGCGAGCGCGTGCATCAGCAGGATGCCCCGGGACGCTCGGGGATCGTCGGGCTTCATGGGCTGCTGCCGATGCCAGATTCCCCGGTCGCTGACGCGCACGTTGACGGATTGTGCGCCGGGATCGTGGCGTGCGTGCAGCTTCATCGGACCGGGCGTGGAGTGGGCCCGGTACGCGTGCTCGACGCAATTCGCTAGCGCCTCGTTGGCGCCCAAAACGATGTCCTCGCGAAGATCGGCCGGAACCTCGGTCACCTCCTGCAGCCACCGTCGCAGGGCACTGCGCAATTCTGCAGCGGTGGCAGCGTCCGCGGCGCCGGCTCGGGTAAACCCAGCGGGGACTGCGGCCATAGGTGAATCTCCGGGCATCAGTGGGGGATACCCCGTTGGCACCCGAGCGATAACCCCTCCGTGGCAAGAGGATTCGAGCGGCTATTCGAGAACGAAAACCGGGATCTGCCTCGCCGTCTTCTCCTGATATTCGGCGTAAGGGGGAAACGCTTCCACCGCCAACCGCCACCAGTGCTCGCGCTCGGACCCTTCCAGCTCGCGCGCGGTGAGGGCGACGACCTTTTCACCATCCTGCACAGTCACCGCCGGGTTGGCCTTGACGTTGAAGTACCACGACGGGTGTTCGGGGGCGCCGCCTTTCGACGCCACCATTGCGTAGCGACCATTCTCCTCGACGCGCATCAACGGCACGTAGCGCTGCTTGCCGGACTTGGCGCCCGTCACGGTTATCAGGACGACGGGCCGGTCGAGGATCTCGACGCCGTCGGTCGTGCCTTGCTGCAGGATTCGTTCGGTTTGCTCGCGCACCCAGTCTCTCGGACTCAGCTCGATCCGGTCAGTCATGGCCTTCTCAACCGCGGACGCCGCGGATCCATTCCCCGGGCGGAGCCCGACTAGTGGCACACCAGGCGCTAATCCGGACGCCCGGGCGGAAACTCCGCACGTTTCGCGATGGCGTCACGGTAGGCATACACCCGGTTCGGGATCGTTCCCAGCACCGCGATCGTCTGGCCGTCGCGTCCATACGCGGCGACGAACTCCCAGCCGTCGGGATAGCCCTCGACGATTTCGATGGCATCGTAACCCGTTGGGACGCCTAGCATCTGGACCTTCACGTCATATTGGTCGGACCAGAAATACGGCACGTCGTCGTAAGCTTGCGCCGCGTCGGGCCCCGTCAGCAGCGTGCGAGCGGCCGCCGCGCCCTGACGCCCGGCGTCCTCCCAATGCTCGGTGCGCAGATGCCGCTCGTAGAGCGGGTGCCACCAGCGCGCGACGTCGCCGGCGGCGACGACGGCACCGTCCCCGTCGGGGCTCTCGGCCGCGCCCGTGGCGCCGCACAACACCCCGTCATCGAGGTGCAGTCCCGAGCCGGCCAGCCAATCGGTGGCGGGGGTGACGCCCAGGCCGACGATGACCAGATCGGCCGGAATTTGCGAACCATCGGTCAACCGAACGGCCTCCACGTGTCCGTTTCCGACGAACGCGTCGACTCCCACCCCGACCCGCAGATTCACGCCATGCTGGCGGTGCAGTTCGGCCCAGCGTGGCGCCAGTTCCGCGCCCAGCGCGGCCAGCAGCGGGCTGGATGCTTTCTCGATCAGAACCACATCCAGCCCCACCGAGCGGCAACTCGCGGCCACCTCCGCTCCGATGAACCCCCCGCCCACGACGACGACCCGTGGGCGCGAGCCCAGCCTTTGCCGGATCGCCAGACAATCGTCGACCGTGCGGAGCATCAGCACTCCGTCCGGGACCGGGCCGCCCGGCCATTCGCGTGGTGTCGCACCACTTGCGATCACCAGTCCGTCGAATTGCAGTGCCAGGTCGCGGTTTTCGTCGCACACGTGGACGGTGTGCGACGCCAGGTCCAGCTTGGTCGCCGACGCGCCGCGCAGCACGCGCGCTTCCAGCTCGAATTGGGGCGCCAGGTCGACCCCGGCGCGGTGCACCTCGCCGGTGAGCAGTTTCTTCGAGAGCGGCGGCCGGTGATATGGGGCGTGGCGCTCGGCGCCGACGATGGTCAGGGCACCGTCGTAGCCCTCCTGTCGCAGGGTCTCGGCCGCGCGGGTGCCCGCCACGCCGGCACCGACGACGACTACGTCCTTCAGCTGACGGCTCGGCATCGGATCACTCCTTCACCGTGATCGCCCGCGTGGGGCAGGACACCTCGGCGCCGATCAGTTGCTGGCGCAGTTCCTCGGGTGGCTCCGCCTGCAGTACGTGGAGCCCGTCTTCTTGTACGTCGAACACCTCATGGCAGATGCTCATGCACACGCCGTTGCCATCGCAGGTGTCGAGATCCACCGAGACCTTCATCGCACGTCAACCTTTCGTGCGCCGTTGCGGGAAGTCTCGATCCCGTGCGATTGATCCGGGGACTTTCCTTGAGAATGCGCCCGCTCGCGGGCGGCTTTCGCCACCGGCGAGTAGTTGAGGTAGTCGACCGCCATCTGCGTGGACGCCTCGTCGTTCGGATGATGGCTGGGCCGCATGTAGCGGACCGGTGTCGTCACCAGAAGCTTCCAGGGCCCGACCACCCGGTACTCGCGGGCCGCCCACAGCCAGTCCCGCCATCGCCACTTCTGATCGATGGTCGGGTCCTGTGCCATCAGGTAGCGAGCGCCCGCGATCCACCAGCCCACGAACAGCGGCGCAGTGAAGAACATGGCGAACGCCCTGATCCAATAGTTCCCGCAGACGTGCTGGAACACGTCGAACACCAGGGAGCGGTGCTCGACTTCCTCGGCGCCGTGCCAGCGCAATAAATCAAGCATCATCGGGTCGGCCCCCGCGTAGTCCAGGCCCCGGTTCGTCAGCACCCACTGGCCCAACATCGCGGTGAAATGTTCCAGCGCCGCGACGTCGGCCAACCGCCGGTACAGCCACCACCGCTTCATCGCCGGCGGGAACCACTTGGGTGGATCACCCAACGTGATCGACAACAATCGCCCAAGCCGGTCGGTGTACGGCTTGGTGTCGATGCCCTGCTCGGCCAAGTGGTCCAGCACGATCTGGTGCGCCCACGCGTGCCACGATTCCTGCTGGATGAACGGCTTGATCGCCGCCTCCAGCTCCGGGTCGTCGACCAGCGACGACGCCTCGAGGACGGCCTTGATGAAGTGCCGCTCGCCCTCGGGGAGCAGCAGGTGCAGGACGTTGATCATGTGGGTTGAGAACGGATCGTCGGGCACCCAGTGCAGCGGTGTTTCCGACCAGTCGAATCGGACCATCCGACGGTACTTGGGATGGCCTTCGTGGTGAAGTTGGACTTCTGGCATCAGACGCTCCTCCCGCCGACGGGTGGTGCGCCGTCGGCTTCCCCTCGATTTCAGAGAGCGGTCGATCCAAGGGCGGAACGCAGGCCGCCGCTTAGCGACCGTTCAACCGCCCGGGTACCCACCCGCTGTCCGCGTCATGCGTACCGGCGGTACCGGGTTCCCTGCCAGTTCGCTGTGAACGCGTGTTTACTGGCAAAAAGGACCGGCTCGTACCGCGGATTCCGATTCGGGAAGCATCCGCAGCGCGGGTCGGTTGAACGGGCAATGCGCATTGGTGTCGTGTTCCCGCAGACCGAACTCGGTGGAGACCCTGCAGCGGTACGTGCATACGGGCAGCGCGTGGAGGAATTGGGCTTCACCCACATCCTCGCCTACGACCATGTCGTCGGCGCCGATCCGGCGGTGCACCAGGGCTGGCAGGGCTACTACGACATCGACTCGACCTTTCACGAGCCGTTCGTGATGTTCGGCTACCTGGCCGCGGTCACCTCGCTTGAACTCGTCACCGGCGTCATCATCCTGCCGCAACGCCAGACGGTGTTGGTTGCCAAGCAGGCCGCCGAAGTCGATCTGCTCACCGACGGGCGCTTCCGGCTCGGTATCGGGTTGGGGTGGAACGACGTCGAGTACGAGGCGCTCGGCGAGACGTTCACCAACCGCGGCCGCCGCTCCGAGGAACAGGTCGAGGTCATGCGCAAGCTGTGGACCGAACGGTCGGTGACGTTCAACGGCAAGTACCACACGGTGACGGGGGCAGGCCTGGCACCGATGCCGACTCAGCGCCCCATCCCGGTGTGGTTCGGCGCGGCGTCCGACCGCGCCTACGAACGCGCCGGACGGCTGAGCGACGGCTGGTTTCCGATGATGGAGCCCGGACCCGGCCTGGACTACGCGCGTGAGCAGGTCCGTCGCGCGGCGACCGCGGCCGGCCGCGACCCCGACACCCTCGGCATGGAGGGCCGGATCAGCTGGACCGGCGACCCTGAGAAAGCCGCCGCCGACATCGCCGCCTGGAAGGCCGCCGGGGCCACGCACGTGTCGGTGAACACCATGAAGGCCGGCCTGGGGACCGTCGACGACCACCTCGCCGCGTTGGAGCGGGTCGCCACCGACGCGAAGTAGCGGGCCTCGCCGGGAGCCGTCGGCTCAGAAGACCGCGAACCAAATGGCGATGTATTGGCAGATCGCCGCGAGCGCGGTGCACGCGTGAAAGACCTCGTGGTAGCCGAACGTCGTCGGCCAGGGATCGGGCCAGCGCAGTCCGTAGAACACGGCACCGACGCTATACAGCAGCCCACCTACCGCCAGCAGGACCGCGGCCGCCATCCCGGCGTTCTGCGAGATCAGCCCGGTGTACCACACAGCCACCCAGCCCAACAGCAAGTAGAGGGAAATCCCCAGCCAGCGCGGGGCGGTCGGCCAGAACAGTTGCAGCGCAATGCCTACCACCGCACCACCCCAAACGATCGCGAGGACCAGGTAGCCGGTCCCGCGGGGCATCGCGAGCCTGGCGAACGGTGTGTAGGTGCCGGCGATGAGCACGAAGATCATCGAGTGGTCGAGCCGCCTCATCCAGTTCCGGCAGACCGCGGACTCCCAGTGCACGCGGTGATAGACGGCGCTGACGGCAAACATCGCCACGATCGCCAGGGTGTAGGTCAGCGTCGAGTGTCCCGCCCGCTTGGAGGCCTCGGCCCACGAGATCACCACCAGCGGCGCGCCCGCGATCACGGCCGCCACAGCGCAGTATTGGTGGATGAAGCCGCGCAGCCGTGGCTTGGTCAGCGCAGCGGCCACGTTCTCGACGAGCTTGGGTTGTGCGGCCGTATCGGTCTGGAAGCTCAATGTCCCTCCCTCGCTTGCGCGGACCGCTGATAAGCCTGGCTCGATGATTTCGCCGCAACCTAAGCGGCCGCTATGGCGAATCTGTGCAGAACGTGTACGCGAGCGAAGCGGGTATCGTTCGAAAGCCCGCGGCTAGGCCATCACGCCCTGGTGGACCTGGTCTCCGCCACGGCGCTTGGCGGCATACATCGCCTCGTCGGCGATCTTGATGAGGTCGTCGACGACCCAGGCAGCGTCGCCGTTGAACTGGCGCAGCTCGGTGCTCGCGATGCCGACACTCGCGGTGACCCTGGGGAGGACCCCGGCCAGCGCCCTGCTGAATTGCACGGTCAGTGGCCTCACGTCCGACGTCACCGCGGTCAGCGCGACCAAAAACTCCTCGCCGCCGGCACGGCAGATGACCGCGTTGGTCGGCGTGTGCTCGCGCAGCAGGTCGGCCACCGCCCGCAGGGCGCGGTCACCGACCAAATGGCCATGGGTGTCGTTGATGCGTTTGAAGTTGTCCAGATCGACCATCAGCATCGACACGTGCGTGTGCTCGGCCGGCGGATTCGCCAATCGGTTAGTGACGGCGTCGGCGAATGCGCGCCGGTTCAGCAATCCGGTGAGGGCATCTTCTTCCGAGCGCTGAACATACATTCCCATGGCCCGCGACATACCCCAAATACCCAGGGCCACAGACACATTGAGAAACGTGATTAGCCAGAGCGCGGAGGCCGCCGTGGCAATATTGGTCTCACGAGCCAGCCGCACCACCGCCGCGGCCGTGACCGCGCAGGCCACCACGCTGTTGAAGACCAGGAGCTTGGGACCGTGGTAAAACGCGATGTAGCCGCCGGTGACGGCCATGGCCGTGCACGCCAGCGCGGCGAGGGCACCGCTGGGCTGCACCAGGCTCCACCCGCCGACGAACAGCGAACCCAGCCCCACGCCAACGCGCGACTGCCAACGGGTGGGCCAGCGGGTCAGCCACAACAGGGTCACACCCATGGTGAAGGCGGCGGCGACAGTACCGGTGGTCAGCTCGACGGCACCCGGGTGGCTTTGGCTCGGCAACACCGCCAGCGGCACCATCGCCGACGATCCGGCGACAACCGCCATGATCATCCGTGCCGGACGCAGCATCCCACGCTGGTCCAGGAATGCGGTGACCCACTCATACTCGTCGGGCTGGCTCCACCACGCCTTGAGCCGGGACATCATTGAACGAACCCCCAGCCACGCATCGACTCGCGACTTGCCTGGTAGCAACGAGACACGCGATACGAGGTCAACCATGGCAGCCCACCGTCGAGGTAGTTTGGCCTGTGCAGGAACTCCGGTTCGTCTGAATTCGCAAACGTCTTACCGGCCACCGGATCGGCACCTTTCGTGACCAGCGTCGGCCCACGCGTCGTTTGAGCCGGCAGCTGCACCCACACCCTGCGAGTGTGAATGCTACTACCTTGCGAGCGTGGTCTTTTCAGTCAACTAAACCGGCTGAAACCCCGGCAAAGCGTTACGGCTATCTGTAACGTCCTGCGTGTGGTTGCCGCGAAACTGCGGTGTTGTGTGTGCCGGACGCCGTTCTATGGTCGTTCCGACGCGTATTACTGCTCAGGGGCGTGCCGGCAGAAGGCCTACCGGTTGCGCATCGCCCGGCGGACCTTCGACGAATCTGACCTGCGACAACCGCGTGACCCGACTATGCAAGCCCGCCAGCTTCGCAGGCACGCGCGACTCGTCCGCAAAGAAGCGGTCCTGATCCGCGCTAAAGCGATCGCCTCCCGGGAGGCCCGTCGCCAGTGATCGATCGGTTTCGGATTGCGTGATCGGGGAGATCCTCCCAGGAACAGCCGTCGAAGCTCGAGGGAGATCTCGCGTGGATCAACAAGTCAACATCGACCCGCCGCCGGCACCCGAAGACGCCCGGAAAGCGACCGAGGAGCAGCGGGAGCTTCAGGAGAAACTGGAGCACCAGGACGATGACCCGGACGGGCCGGCGTTGCACCAGTCCCGGCACGACCTTCCCGACGAGAGCACGCGGTAGGTCTCGCCGCCGCGAGTGGGCGGGTCAGCGCTCCCGTGCATCGGGCTCCAACGCTCCAGGATGCCGAGCGATCGAACCGGGCCAACCCGTCGTCACGGAGAAACAAGATAAGTTCCGTGCCCTTCGACCACCAGGTCGCCGCTGAATCGCAAGACCTCGCTGACGAGATTGTCGTCCTGGTTTCGGTAGGCGATGACGACGGTGTCGGTGCCCTGGTACACACCCTCGACCACGAAGCGAAGATCGGGAACGCGCTGCAACGCGTGCGTCCAGTAGCGCCGCAGCGCGGCCTTGCCGCGAACCAGCCCCGCCGTTTCCGGGAGCAGCTCGGCCGCCACCGGCGAGGTGAACAGCACGTCTTCGTGGAAGTGGTTCAGCACGGATTCGACGTCGTGGGCGTTCCATGCCGCCACCCACTGCTCGCTGAAGGCGAGCGCGTCAACGTTCACAGTTCATGACTGTACGCAGTTCGGCGGCAGTCGCCGGGCGACCGGGCGCTCGTGTGATAGACAGACCGCGTATGCGCGACGAGCCCCTGCCCATCACCGGACGGACCTGCTGGCGCGTCGAGCGCGCCGACCAGCTGGCCTGCATCATCGACGCCGCCGACTACTTTCGGCAGGTCAAGGCGGCGATGCTGCGGGCCCGACATCGAATCATCTTGATCGGCTGGGACTTCGACGCCAGGACGGCATTCGAACGAGGAGGCAAGAAACTCGCCGGCCCCAACCAGCTGGGTGCCTTTCTCTACTGGCTGCTGTGGCGACGCCCGACCCTCGAAATTTACGTACTGAAATCCAACCTCCGGCTGCTGCCTGTGTTCGACGGCCTGTGGTACGGCGTCACGCCCGTGTCGGTTGTGAATCGACTGAGCAGCAGGCGATTGCGCCTTGCCATCGACGGGGCACGGCCTACCGGCGCGGTCCATCACCAGAAGATCGTGGTCGTCGATGACGTCCTCGCGTTCTGCGGCGGCATCGACCTCACACTGGATCGCTGGGACACTCCGGAGCACAAGCACAACAATCGATTTCGCCGCGCGCTCGGCCGCAGGTACGGTCCGCGACACGAAGTCGCGGCCGCGGTGGACGGCGCCGCGGCGGTCGCCCTGGCGGAGGTCGCCCGGGACAGATGGCGGACCGCGACCGAGGAGTCGCTGGCCCCGATCGAGTCTGCGCGCAACGTATGGCCTGGCGGCTTGCGACCCATCGTGAGCGACGTCGAGGTCGGGATCGCGCGCACCTTGCCCACATTCGGTGGTCGCGACGAGGTTCGCGAGGTGGAAGCGCTCAACCTCGCGGCGATTGCGGCGGCACGCCACACCATCTATCTGGAGAACCAGTACCTGGCGGCCCGACAGGTGGTCGAGGCGCTGGCCGCTCGGCTCAAAGAGCGGGACGGTCCGGAGATCGTCATCGTCCTTCCCCGCCGCGGGCTGAACCGGCTCGAGCGCGAGACGATGGACAGCGCCCGCCACCGGCTCATCCAAGAACTTTGGGCGGCAGACGAATACCGCCGTCTGGGCGTCTACTGGGCGGTGACCGACGGCGGGTCGCAGATTTACATTCACTCGAAGATACTGGTCGTCGACGATTGGCTGTTGCGCGTCGGCTCGTCGAACTTCAACAACCGGTCGATGGGGTTCGACAGCGAGTGCGACGTCGCCGTCGAAGCGGACCCGAATAGCCAAGCGCACGAACATATCCGGCGGGCGATCGAGTCGGTGCGGCAGCAACTGGTGTGCGAGCATCTGGGGATTTCCGTCGACGAGTTCGAGGGGACGATGGGGCAGGATAGGTCGTTTCTGGCGGCAGTCGAGACGCTTCGTGGGCAGGGCAAGACATTGCGGCGATTCACCGGGCGGACGGTGGCCGGCGAAGACAGCGCGCTGGCCGAGAACGAGCTGATGGATCCCGATCACGTTCCGCGATCTCTCGGCCGCAGTGCTCGGCGGCTGATTACCAAGCTGTCCGCACAACCTCGCAGCTGGAGCTGAAATTCGTAACGGGCCCTGATTTTCAGGCCGATAAGTAGCATATGGCGGCCGAAACGCGCTGGGGGAAACCAGATTCGGCACGCAGACATTCCAGTGCCACCCAGCCGCTGAGCACGCCGCCACAATCGCCGTTTGGTCAGGAAGCTCTCCCAGGCCTTGGCCTAACGCTCTCGCGGGCGGTAGCGGCCGCCCGCATTCCGCCTAATAGAGCCGCATCTTTTGGGCGCGGCCGGTGAGGGCGGTTATCCGGTAATGGTCACGCTGGCCGGGAAGCGTCACCACAGCGGGGATCTCGTGGGTGGCGATGATCAGCATCGACCGCACCGGGATTTCCCCTCCCGTCGGGGGCATGACGACGGTTGGGAAGAGGATCGTTGCGGTGACCGAACCGGCATCGCCGAGTTCGTGCGTCGTCACGCTCAGAGTCCAGCCCAGGTCGGCCACGAACGTACTGCGGATCTGCTCGCGCTCGAAGTTGAGCGTCTGCCAGCCGTTGTCGTATCGAAGCACGAAGGGTGGCCTGCCGGGGATCCGCGGTGGGGTGACGCAGTACTCGATATAGATCCCGTCGCCGGCGAGGTCGCAGTAGTAGTCGGGGAACGTCTGGTGAGTAGCCATGGCTGCGGTCATTAGAATCGGGTTCCTCGGTTCACAGTTCGCTCCTTGGCGACGGCCTCCATCGCCGTCCTCCGGTTCAGGCAGTGCTGGACGGCAACAGAGTGTCAGCTACCAGGCCACTTCACATGCGTAGTCGACTACTCGACTTGCGAGGATGCCGAGCGTCTTTGCGCTGACGGCGCTGCGGTGGGCGCGCGTTTTTCCAGGGAGTTTGACTGCAGTTAAAGTAGGTCGTCCCACTGAGCTGCGTTTATGTGCACACGGAGGTCGGAGCCTGTTTTCCCGTTCGCGCCAGGTGGAAACTGAACCGTCCTGGTTCACGGCGGCGCTGGCCCAGCGACCGGACCATTGCGACCTCGACGTCGACGGTTGCCGCATTCACCTACGCGCCTGGGGCGCCGCGGACCAACCCACGGTGGTGCTCGTCCACGGCGGCGCGGCTCACTCCGGTTGGTGGGACCACATCGCACCGTTCCTGTCCCGCACCCATCGCGTGATCGCGCCGGATCTGTCCGGACACGGCGACAGCGGCACGCGTAGCAGCTACGACCTGCAAACGTGGGCACACGAAGTGATGGCAGTTTCCACAGCCGCCGGGGCATCGGGGCGACCGACCATCGTCGGCCACAGCATGGGCGGCTGGATCGCGGCCACGGCGGCGATGAGTTTCGGTAATCAGATCAATAGCATGATCGTGATCGACTCGCCGCTGTGGGAACGTTCGCCGGAGGAAGCGCGGTTACGCAACCGCAAACACACCCCGTATCGGACGAGAGACGAAATCCTGCAACGCTTTACGGCGGTTCCCTCGCAGCAGGTGATACTCCCCTACGTCCGGCGGCATATCGCAGTCGAGTCGGTGCGGAAGACCGCCGGGGGCTGGAATTGGAAGTTCGACCCGGCGATCTTCGGCGGTGACCTTCTTGAGCCGACAACCTCCGACGAAGAAACGCTGGAAACCATGATGGCCGAAATGCGGTGCCGTTTGGGCTATGTGCGTTGCGAATCCGGATTGGTGCCGCCCGCCATGGCCGAACGAATCCGCTCCATGCTCCAGCTGCGGGGACCTTTCGTCGAGCTGGCCGAGGCCGGCCACCATCCGATGCTCGACCAGCCGCTCCCCCTCGTCGCGACGTTGCGCACCCTGCTCGAATTCTGGTCGATCACCTAAGGCGCGGATCGGCTTCGCCCGGTCTGGGGCGCTCACTGGAACACGGTCTGTTTCGGGATCACGTTCATGAAGCACTTTCGATCATGGTCCTCAGCGTCATGCCGATGGCATGCATTCCCGCCAGCACCTCGTCTCGGAGGTCTCGGTCAGAGGGATCCCAATTGGCGATCACCGCGTAGTCGAACCAGACGGAGACTCGCCCGATCGTCCCGACATCTGCTCTGATGCCTGCGTCAGCACCAGTTTTGTTGCGAACAAAGAAGTTTCGATCCGACGTCGCATGGGCCAGCGGGTCAAGCCCAAACGCGCCCGCCACCATGGATAGGTCTACCGAGGTTGCCAGCCAGGCGTTCACCTGTTCTGAAACCGTTTGGGATATCAGCTCTTTGCGGCCCAGCTGACTCATCAGACGCGACAACTCGGATGCTGAGCCGGTCGACAGTGTCGCCGGGTCATCTGGGCCTCGGTGATCCCTGACGTAGTCCAGCAGCGCCGTGTGGACTAAGTCGAGGGATTCGGCAAGGTCGCGAAGCTTGCGCAAGCCCACCCTCTTGAGCAGGATATTTGTCGCCAGGTTGTCGCTGACGCTGGCGATCAAAACGCAGAGATCTCGGGTGGGTAGTCGCTCGATTAGCAGGTGCTGCCAGATCCCCGAATCGGCGACCAAGAGCTCTGGATCGCGGTCGAGCAACGTAGCGCCGCTGAGCTCGCCCCTCGCGCATTGCCGTGCGACCTCGACCAGCAACAGCAGCTTGCCGACGCTCGCAGTCTTCATCGGACGATCGGCATTACGAGAGGCTAGTTCGTGACCTGCGGTATCTCGAATGCAAACCGACCAATCGATGTTGGCGCTCGTGCCCATGACGTCGTCGATCGACCGCTGGAGCACCTCGAGCCCTTCAATCCGGTCAGGGAGAAGTGGCGGCATACCGTTGATTATTGCGCCGTCAAGTAGCCGCCGAGGGTCACAGTCGTCGCGAGCCCAGCCAAGAAATAATGGTTGGTGTCGGCGACCGTGGCCCACCCCGGCTCTAACATGAGCTCGTGTCCCATCCGTGGGAGGAAGAAGGGTTCTGTGTTGGTTCTCGGGCGCCTAACCGGCGAACGTTTTGAGCACCCTTCGAGACGCCGTTTAGGCTGCCTGCCCTGATCGGATGGGTCGCGGATCAGATTCGGTGTGCGGCTTGGATGAATTGCGCGGCGCGCTCGCCGATGACGACGCAGGGCGCCATGGTGTTGGCGGTGCTGATGCGGGGCATGATCGATGCGTCGGCGACGCGCAGGCCCTCGACGCCGTAAACCTTGAGGTGTCCGTCGACCACCGACATGGTGTCGCGGCCCATTTTGGCGGTACCGGATTCGTGCCAGTAGGTGGTGACGGCGTCCCGCAGATATGTCTCGAGTTCAGCGCCGGTCAGGTCACCCGGCATGATCTCGCGCGCGACGAACGGCCGAAGCTCGGCGGAGTTGCCGATCTCACGCAGGGTTTCGATGCAGGTGATGGCGGTCTTGAGTTCTTCGGGGTCCGAGAGCGCGTTGGCTTGGATAAGCACAGGGTCGGCCGGGTCGGGACCCGACAATCGAATCCGACCCCGACTGCGGGGGTGCGTTGGTGAGCCGAATAGGACCCAGCTATTTTGCGGCAGGCCGTATTTCGCGGCATTTTCCGGGGTGGCTTTTGGGAAAGGTCCCAAACATGCGAACAAGTCGGGTCCGTCGACATCGGCAGCTCCGGAGTCCCAGAACAATGTCGCACCCACCTGAGTGCTGCCCTGAATGTTCTCGGGAAACTCCCACACGCAGTCAAACCCGAAGTGGTCCTGAAGGTTGCGTCCGACCCCGGGCAGGTGCTGCCGAACGGTGATGCCGACTCGACGCAATTCGTCTTCGTCGCCGATGCCGGACTGCATCAGCACCTTCGGTGTGTGAATGGCGCCCAGCGACAGGACGACCTCAGCGTCGGCAGCTATTCGATGCACTGAGCCGCCATGGATGATCTCGACACCGGCGGCCCGATTGCCTTCGAAGATCACGCGGGTGACCAGTGCGTTCGGGGCCAGGGTCAGATTCGGCTGCTGCTGACGCGGGACGGTATAAGTGCGAAACACCGATAGGCGTTTTCCGTCGCGCCAGCGCAGATCGGTGATGGCGGCGCCGCGGATCTCCTCCATCAGGCGGCCGTTGGGGCTCTGGTAGGTGGGAATACCGATGGCCCTGGCTGCCTGAAGGGTCGCCGCGGCAAGCGGGTGCACATCGGGTGCCGGCTGGACGAACACCGGCCCGCCCCTGCCCCGATGGTTTGGCTCGCCGATGCCGTGCCAGTCCTCGATCCGCCGGTAGAGGTCGAGGATTGCCTGGTATCCCCAGGCCGACTCGCCGGACTCCGAGGCGTAGTGGTCCCAGTCGCTGCGGTGTCCGCGCGCCCAGATCATCAGGTTGATGCTGGACCCGCCGCCGAGCACTTTGCCCATCGAAAACGGGATCGCGCGGCCGTGAAGCCGCGGGTCTGGCTCGGACGTGAATCCCCAATCGCGTTCGCTGCCAAGGTTCGACGGCCATTGGCTTGCGTCGGTCACGCTAGGGACGTCGTCGCTGCCGCCGGCCTCCAAAAGTAAGACCGTGATGTCGGGGTTTTCGGCCAACCGGCCGGCGATCACCGATCCTGACGATCCAGCGCCGCACACGATGACGTCGTAACGCGGCTTCAACTCAGTATTCACCAAGGTCTCCTGACTTAACAGAACTGGGTATATCGGCAGATACCTAGATCACGTGTGGATAGGCTGAGCAGTTCAAGCCCATTCGAAAAAGAACCGCGACCGCTAACTACGTTCTCCCACAACGCTTTCCGCGCAGACCGCTCGGCGGTGACCTTGCTGAGCGCGTTGATCTCCGGCTCGACCGGCGGTAGCGCCTTGACCCGAATCTCCCGTGCGGCGGCAGGCAACGTCAGTTCGAACGGCTGCATACCTGTCAGGCCACCGCCGTCTGGAGCCCAAGCACGGAGCGCAGCCAGCGACCCATCTCGGCGATCGCGCGGTCGACCTCGTCGACGCGGCCCGCCCCCATGATGAAGGAGTGCTGCCCCTCGTCGACCCGCCGGACGAGGACGTCATTGCCTGCCTCCTTCGCCCGCCGCGCGAAGGCGATGGCGTCGGACGCGAGGAGCTCGTATTCGCCGTAGTACACCGCGGTCGGGGGCAGCCCGGACAGGTCGGCCCCGAGCAGATGCACTCGTGGGTCGGTGAATTCCACGCCGGTTCCATCAAGCCAGCACGACCGGAACAGCTCGAGCAATCCCCGCGTGAGCAGCTTGTCTCGCTCGGCGTTGGTCTCGATGGAGTCCCCCGACAGCGTGGCGTCGGTCCACGGCGAGATGGACAGCACGGCACCGGGCAGTGCCTCGCCCCGATCACGCAACCGCAGTGCAAGTTCGACTGCGAGATAGCCGCCGATCGAGTGGCCGACACTGCCGATCTTGTCGTGCCGGTAGCCCTGGTCGAGCAGCCAGCGGTAGGCGTTGTCCACGTCTTCGACCTGCGCTGGGTACTTGTGCTCCGGGGAACGCCGGAAGTTCAACACCAGCGACCGCACGCCCGCTGCTTTCGCGATGTGCGCGGCAGCTTTTCGGTCCGAATGCATCGACATCAGGACGCTGCCGCCCATGTGCGTGTGCAGCAGCACCGACTCGGGGTCGCTGTCGACCGGGATGCACCACAGCGCCTCGACTCCGCCGGCGTCCACCTCGGCGTAGGTCACGCCCTCGGGTTCCTTCGTCGCCAGATGGATGTTCTCGGTGACGTCGCGGATCGTCTCCAGCTCGAAATTGGGATTCGAGGAGCGCCTGCCGATCTCGGCGAAGAAGTCGGCGAACTCGATCGCTTGCTGGCTTGCCATTGCTTTCCTTTCGTCGTCCATAGAATAACGATCACTATATATCGATCGTTATTCTATGGCCAGTCCAGGATCGGTGCAGCTGCGGTGGGTTGGGCCGCGAGGAACCTCGGGTTAGGAGAAGTACGCGTCAAATGACCCGACGTCGGTCAAATGCGCTGTGACCTCAGAGATCTTGTCGTCACGGATGGTGAGCACGTTGACCACGTCCTGTTCGAGCCGCTTGCCATTGTGTTCACCGGTGTCGTGCAGTGTGACCGCAACGGTGTCTTGGCCGAAAGCAAATCCGCGCGGCGAGATGTGTAGCCCGTACTGGGCAAACGTGTCGGCCAACCTGGTGACGTCGTCGATTCCAGTCGCCCTGCCGGACACCATACTGGAGCCGGGGATGGTCCAGACAATGTCGGGGGTGGCGTGTTCGGCGATTCCGGCATGGTCGTCGTGCACGATGGCGGTCGCGAACGCGCCGACGATGGCGCGCTGCCGCTGCATTGTCGCAGCTTCGTCGTCCGGCGCTGCGGTCGAATTGCCGTCCGGCACAACGCAAACCAAGACCATGGCGATACCCAGGCTTGCCAGGGCGGCTTTCCAAGCACTCGATGCCCACATGCCGCCTCCACTCATGTGCGTCGCTTGCCGGGCGAGATGAGCCTGTCCGCGGTCTCGCTCGCGGCGTCGATCACGTCTGCCTGCGTGGCGGGGTCGGCCATCGCGCGCGAGATCGACACCGCCCCCACCATCAGCGCGACGACGCTCCACGCCCGCCGCTCCCGATCGGCTCCGTCGAGAACGTCGGCCACCCGCTGTGCCAGCGCGGTGATCTTGTGTTGGTACGCCTCTCGGGTGGACAATCCCGCCCGCGCGACGTCGGCGCTAAGGGTCGGCATCACACATCCGTCGCCCGGGTTTTCCACGTGGTAGGTGCTGAGGTATTCCGCGAGAAAACTCTTCAGCTTCGACCGGCGCTCGGTCCTGCTGCCGGACTCCGTGTCGGAAAGGAACGGCTCACCGACGGCGGCCTCGATGATCGCCTCAAGCATTGCTTCCTTATTGGCGAAGTTCGAATAAAACGCTCCGGAGGTCACGTCCGCCGCAGCGGCTAGCCCATCCACGCCGATCCCGTTGAAGCCGGCGACCTTCATCGACCGCGTGCCCGCACGCAGCAATGCCGCGCGCGCCTTGACCTTCTGGTCTGCCGGATATCTCATGACAAAGCTATTTATAGCATAACCATCGGTATTCTATCTCCGGGAGGCCGGCTCGGTCATCTGCGCGGCAGAAGTACGTGCCGTCTAGGCGGCTGGTGACAACCACCCTGAGATCCTGCGGGTCGCGGTGAAGCTGGCCCAGGCGACCGCGGCGAGGATCTCGGCATCAGCGGGTTGGATGTCACGGAAGGCCGCGATGATGCCGTCGTCGATCTGGTAGGGCGCGATCGCGACCAGCAGGGCGAGTCTGCCCGCGGCCTGGTCGCGGGCGTCGAGACCCGTGACTGCTTGTTCTACCCAGCTGCGACTGATCCCCGGCTCTTCGCCGTCCCAGGCCGCGACGTGCTCGCACACCAGCTCACGCACGGGCTGTGCCAGCACGTCGGAGCCGAGGTCTTCGACGATGGCCTCGAGGCTGCCGAACGCGGACGCGAGCGCGGGCCGCGGTGCGGTCCAGGCGAACTCCGATGATGGCGTCGCCTCAGGAAGGCGGCCGACCGCTCCACCGGAGGCGACGTCGACTGCCATGATGCGCTTGCCGGCCGCGGTGCCAGCCACCCGGATGGTGGTCCCGCGCAGCCACCGTAGCTTGGACGGCAACGCGACAGGCCCGTCGGGGAGAAAGACCTGCACCAGCCGGTCGATGTAGTGAAAGCAGGCAGCCGAGGCGATCAATTGGGGTGCCTCATTGGCGGTGAACGGCGGCTTACGCAGAATGTCGGCGCCGGGCTGGCGGTTGGCGAACGCCCACATGGCGACCTCACGGGTTTTTCGGTCTGCGATCAGGTCGGGTCGCTTGGCGCGGATCGCATTGGCGGTGCTGGTGTCGCCGGCACCGACTAGCAGGATGCTATGCGCGTCTACACAGAATGAGCACTGGTTGATCGCGGAGACGCCTTCACAGACCACTTCACGCAGACCGCGACTCACCGAGCCGGCGACGATGGATTCCCGGAGCATCCCCCATACTCCGGCCAGCAGCTCAGGAATCGGAGCATGCAGGGTGACAGGTGGCACCAGCTGAAACTCTCGCTTCATCTGGGCGTAGACCTCGCCCACCAGACCGTCGGCGTCGCGCGGGGAGACGGCTCTGATGTGTTTGATGATTTGCGGGGCAAACGTGGTAAACAGTGTCTCTTCGACGCGAGCTGTTAGCGGAGCCATCGCGGACCTTCCTGGGTTCGTTAAAAGTGGAGCGTGAGCGTGTTATCCAACGGCCATGTTCGACACCGTTATGCGTTGTCGCACAAGATAACTAACGTCGCGCCTTGAGCATCGAGGCCCGGACAGGAGCAATTGGTGTCACCCTTCTCATCCGACGCCGATTGTTTGGTGGTAGGTCTTGCCCCGGCCCATTCCCACCAATCGGATGAAGGAGCGCTGCGCAAGGGCGGAGGCGATCAGGTCGCCGATCCGCGGCGAGAAGGCCTCCCCGAGCAGCAGTAATTTGGCCGGTCCCGGCATCACCACCCGAGGCGCTCCGCGCCGCACCGCCGAAACAACCGCGCGCGCAACATCTTCTGACGCCAGCGGCGTCATATGGCGAAATGGAGGCGGCATCTCGGCCTCATCGGCCTCGCGCAGCAGGTCGGTGGCAGTCAGCGCGGGATAAATCACCGACACCCGAATGTTGCTGCCCGCCAGCTCCTGGCGCAGTGCGTCGGAGACGGCCGAGACCGCATGCATAACGACCGCGTAGGAGCCGAAACGCGCGAAAGCTTTGCGCCCCATCACCGATGACATGTTCACGATCGCACCTGAGCGCTGGCGGTGCATCGTCGGCAACACCTGCTGGGTCACGTCGACCAGTCCGAACAGGCTGGCCTGCAGAGTGTCACGCACGTTATCGCTGAAATCCGCCGACTCCACGGCGCCGACCCGGCCGATGCCAGCATTGTTCACCAGCACGTCGATCCTGCCGAACCGCTGTATCGCCGCATCCACCAGCGCGACAACCGCATCGTGTGACGTCACGTCGGTGGGCACCGCCAACGCCTGTGAACCCAGCGCCGACACCGCTTCGGCGACGTCACCCAGACGCTCAGCCGAGCGTGCCGCAAGGACCAGCCGCGCTCCCTGCGTGGCGAACGCCAACGCGACGGCTTCGCCGATCCCACGCGAGGCGCCCGTGACCAGCACAACCTTGTTCTCAAATGCCTTCTTCATGCGATCGCTCCACTTCCTCGTGCCGGGTAGCTACTGTCATCGCGCCACGATTGGCAAGGCGGAGCTGCAACGTGCGATTCGCAGCTGACCGTAGATCGGTTTGAATGTGACGCTTTTGACGACACCGCCAAGCCGCTGGCCCAACGCGATAGTCAGACCGCGGGTGCGGATCACATGTCGCGTTGTCGACCTTCCGCCCGAGTCCGACAACTGGCAGCACACGAAGCATAGGTACAACCGTAAACCAGTTACACAAACAAATCAAGCTAATGATGGATTAACAGTTTAGAACTTGTTAAAGTGGTGTCGTGAAGACCAGGGTCTACAACCAGAACTGCCCCATTGCGCGTGGTCTGGACATCATCGGCGAACGCTGGACACTG
The DNA here is from genome assembly GCF_000455205.1 of Mycobacterium sp. UM_CSW. GTDB lineage: Bacteria > Actinomycetota > Actinomycetes > Mycobacteriales > Mycobacteriaceae > Mycobacterium. The sequence goes on from NZ_AUWQ01000005.1 coordinate 86,142, forward strand.
CTCATCGTGCGCGAACTCATCGGCGGCCCCCGCCGCTACAGCGACCTGCGGGCGGAGCTGCCCGGCATCGCCACCAACCTGCTCGCACAACGCCTCAAAGAGCTCCAAGACGCCGGGCTGATCGACCGCACCGACCTGCCCGCGCCGATCGGGCGCACCGTGTACACGCTCACCGACACCGCCTGGCAGCGCGTGCTTCCCATCGTGCAGGCCATCGCCCTCTTCGGCCTGGACAAGCTCGATCCCATGGACAGCAGCGCGGTCACACCGCTCAACGGCTTCCTCGCGGGCGTGCTGCTGGCCTTCGATCCGGCCGCCGCAGCCAACCTGAACACCACCTACCGCATCGACATCGACGGCCGGCGTTTCGAATTCGCCGTCACCAACGGACATCTCGCCAGCGCTCGCGGCGAACCCGGCGTTATTGTCACCGCAGCCGCCGCAGACCTCATCGCCATCCGCCTCGGCGGCGACGCCGCCACCCGCAAGTCCGCGCTGCGTCGAGTCCGCTTCGACGGCGACAAAGAAGCCGTCGACACGATGCGTGATGCCTTTTCCCTGCGCGGTTGACACACCTCACGCCTCCAATCGAGCACCTCGCAAACCGGCACCCACCCACCAAGGGCAGTCGTGAGCCCATCGTCGATCTACCTCTGGCCGCTGCCCCAGCGCCAACATCGTTCAGCTGCTTGTTATCTCGCCGTCGACGACGGCGACTACTACGCGGTCGTCGTATCCGGCGGCTTCCTGCACTACCTCCAGGGCCAGAACTAATACGAAGTGCTCACACCCGTATGCACCTGGTTCCAAAAAGGCAACGCCGCATCGCTGCGGTCAGCTAACTGCTCGCACAAGCCAAGGCAGCATTCTCACCTTGATGTCCAATTGGACATCGGGTGGACATTTGGAATGGGAGAAATGGACATCAAACTTGAGAAGTCACAAGATATTTACGTCACCTCGCCATGTTGGCGAAGCGCGACAGGTGCAGTTGGTGCGCGACCGTAACCGTCTTGGTCGGGCCGTTGCGATGTTTGGCGAGAATGAAATCCGCCTCTCCTCCACGCGGATCGTCACGCTCGAATGCGTCCGGCCGGTGCAGCAGGATGACGACGTCGGCATCTTGTTCCAAAGAATTGTGTACGCCGATGCCGTTGGCGACGAAATTATGTGTGCCACTTACCGTTCCGTCGTAAACGTCCTCTTCACCCAAACTCGTGATCTCGACGACCGTGTCCCAGTAGACGTCGGTGGTCGCAAGCGCGTGGATCTCCCGATCATCGAGCACGACCGCCGCGCGATGCAGCCTGGACCTACTCGGCTTGTGCTTCCACATCGTGGAGCCGCAGAACTGACTACCCATCGCCGACGCAAACTCTCGGTGCGTGATCTCTTTGGCGGACAGTACCTCGCGGACACGCTCCCACACCTCTTTCGGAATCGTGTCCAGGTTCGTGTTGCGCACGATCGTTTCGAGATGACGCCGCACGTCTTCTGCCGCCGCCGCTTTCGCGCCGTGGACGCCCACGTGGTTAACGAACCGCAGCTGATTCTCGACCCCATAGATCAGCAAGTGCCACGAGTCGCGGTAGCCAAGCTTGGGCGCATGCTTGATCCTCGCAAAGACTCCAACCCTGAGCAGCAGCTGGGCGACGTCATCTATTAGGCGCCGGCTGGTCGACGCGTAGTAAATCCGCGCCTGCCCGACCTTGGCGTCCCATCGAACTGAGCCGTCGGTTGCCCAGAGGTGCCGCAGGAACAATGCCACCTGGTCGTTGGGCGCACGAAATACGGCCTCCGGCACGAACTTCTCGTAACTGCGCTTGCCGAACAGCCCCATTCCATCGAGCCATGCAGCAATGGGGTTGCGTCGGCCGCGCGCCAGTCGTTCCGGCGACGGCAACCGCAGCGTGGTCACTCGCGCCGCCGGGTATTCGTCGCGGATCGCCTTCACCCCGAAGTGCGCCGCGGAGATCGTCACCGCGGCGAGGTTCGCCTCGTCGATTGATGCGTAGCGGATCGGCTGGCGCTTCACGCATGACCCGTCACCGATCATGTGGGCGAGGAGCATCACCTCGCAGTCATCCATCCGCTGCGTGTCGACCGGCTCGGGAACGCGCCGGGGTGCGGCGATGCGATCGCCGATCTTGAGCTGCTCCAACGGAGTCCAGCCATCGAGCTTCATGAACGGGTGGTTACCGGTGGCCTCGACCTCGCGGCCCGAGGCGAGCCGAAGCCGGAACACCTCCTTGCGGCCACTCGGGAAGACATTGGTCATGGGGCGCGCGACCATGCGCAGCCGCTCGTCCAGCGACCACACCAGCGGACGTTCGCCCGTCCGCATCAGCTCACCGAACGTGACCTCAGCCCCGGTGTCGGCGCGCAGGATTCGCGTCGATGCGGTCAGGCATCCCGACTCGCGAAGATCGGCGAGCATCGGCCTCTTGTCGGTGCGCTGCTCCGGACCGCGGTTGAGCTGGCTGATCGCCACCACCGGAACCTCGAGTTCCTTCGCCAAAAGCTTGAGGTGCCTTGAAAATTCGGACACCTCCACCTGGCGCGACTCGTGCTTCTTGCCTGACGTCATCAGCTGCATGTAGTCGATGACGATCAACCGCAGGTCGGCCTTCTGCCGCAGCCGGCGCGCCTTGGCCCGGATCTCCATCATGGTCAAGTTGGGCGAGTCGTCGATATACAGTGGCGCCTCGCTGATTTCGCTCATCCGCCGCGCCAGGCGTGTCCAGTCGTCGTCGCTCATGCGGCCCGAGCGCATGTCGGCGAGCTTGATCTTGGCCTCGGCCGACAGCAGCCGCATCACGATCTCGGATTTGCTCATCTCCAGCGAGAAGATGACGCTGGCCAGCCGGTGCTTGATGGAACACGACCGCATGAAGTCCAGACCCAGCGTGGAATTGTGCGTCGGCACCATCCCAGGGCCGGCCAGATAAAGACGCGCGGCGTTGTCCACCTGGACACAGCGCACCGGCACACTTTCCATGCGGCGCACCGAGGTGATCTGCAGCACAGGAGCCAACAAGGCCGTCGTCCCAAGGTTTGCGTAGTGCGGCGTCGTGCCGGCCGCCGCAATCGCGTCACAGCCGCTGCGCAGCTGAGCCGATGTCCGGATGCCGCGAGTCGTCGGCCACTGATGTGCGGCGTCCGCGGTGATCACTGTCCCGTCCGAGAACTCCACCTCGTAGCAGGGCCGCCCGAGCATCACCTCGGTAGCGGCTACCACCCGCGTCGGCTGCCCGTCGGCATCGAGCAGCTCCTCTCCGACCGCGACGTCTCCCATGGTTGTCCAACCGCCTGGGGTCGGCAGGGGCGTTTTCAGCGCCAGCGCCTTGCCCACGCCGGGTCGGGCCGCCACGATGATCATCTGCCCGGGGTGCAGGCCGTTGGTCACCTCGTCGAGCTCGGTGAAACCGGTCAGCACCCCGCGTGACACCCCGCCGCTGGACGCGATGGCGTCGATCTCGTCCATCGTCGGCTGCAGCAGGTCCTCGAGGGGAACGAAGTCCTCGGACATCCGGCGGTCGGCGACGTCGTAGATCTCTGCCTGCGCGCGGTCGACTATCTCGGCCACGTCGGCGCCCTCGGCGCCCGCGTAGCCGTATTGCACGACCCGCGTGCCCGCCTCCACCAGCCGGCGCAGCAGGGCCTTCTCGGCGACGATGCCCGCGTAATAGCCCGCGTTGGCCGCCGTCGGCACCGTAGAGATCAGGGTGTGCAGATAGGGCGCACCGCCGATGCGGCGCAGCATTCCGCGACGGTCCAGTTCCGCGGCGACCGTCACGGCGTCGGCCGGCTCGCCGCGCCCGTAGAGGTCAAGGATCGCGTCGTAGACATTCTGGTGCGCCGGGCGATAGAAGTCGCCGGGCCGCAGCCGCTCCAAGACGTCGGCGATCGCGTCCTTGCTCAGCAGCATCCCGCCCAGCACCGACTGCTCCGCGGCGAGATCCTGGGGGGGCTGGCGGCCGAACTCTTCGTTGGGTGGCGACGAATCCATGCCTGGCGCGAGGTCATCGACGACCGCCACGGACTCTCACCTCCCCTAACACGAGTAGCCGAACATACATTCGAACCGACATTCGGAGCGTAAGTCAAGGCCCCGACAACCACCGACCTAGCGCGCCCGTATCGCATCGCGCGGGGACGACGGTAAACGTTGCTGGCAAGGACTTAAAGGGGGCTCTGTTCATAAGGCTGTGCATCGTGTGTGCATATCCTTCGACACCTGTGTTGAACGGGGTGTGGAGAACCTGTGGATTAATTCGAGACTCGGCGACATCACTGCTGATAAGAGCAGTACAACTCACCACAATCGGTGTGGACAGGAATCTCTTCGGCGTGTCGTCGCAGGTTACTGCGTCGGGCGTGTTGGCTTTCGGCCATATTTTCGCAGAGTTACCAGGTGGTTAAGAGGTCCGCTCGGCAGCACCCGCGAAAGAGTTCGCCAGCCGAGCAAACCCGGCGGCCTGTCAAAGCCGCGAGGAAGCGCGCGCCGAGCGCGAAAGGTTCGGCGGTGGCCGATCCGTGGCCACCGCCGAGAGAGAGCAAACGCTACTTAGTTAGCTGTCCGCAACGACATCGAGAGCGACCTCGGCGTCGACTTCGGGGTGCAGGTGCACCGAGACCGCATAGGTGCCGACGGCCTTGATGTGCGTCTTGGGCAGCCGGACGACCCGCTTGTCGAGGTTTGGTCCGCCGGCCTTCTTGATGGCCGCGACGACGGCGCCGGCGGTCACCGAGCCGAACAGCTTGCCCGTGTCGCCCGCGGCCTTCACCGGCAGCGTGACGGGGCCCAGCGCGTCGATCGCCGACTTGATTTCGTTGGCGTGCTCGAGGTCGCGCACGGTCTTGGTCTCACGGGCGCGACGAATTTCGTCGGCCTGCTTCTGCGCGCCGCGCGAGGCCAGGATGGCCAGGCCGCGCGGGAGCAGGAAGTTGCGACCGTATCCGTCCTTGACCTCTACCGCCTCGCCGACGGTCCCGAGGTGATCGACGTCAGCCGTCAGAATCAGCTTCATTGTTCAGTACTTTCGGTTGGCTCTCGGCGGCTACCGCGTCGAGGAGGTGAAGGGCAGCAGGGCCACCTCGCGCGCGTTCTTCACCGCGATGGCGATGTCGCGCTGGTGCTGCACGCAGTTGCCGGTGACCCGGCGCGCCCGGATCTTTCCGCGCTCGCTGATGTAGGTGCGCAACAGGGTGGTGTCCTTGTAGTCGATCGCTTGACCCTTTTTGGCGCAGAAGACGCATTTGCGGGCCTTGATCGGCTTTTCTGGAGCCGGGCGCCGCTTGGTGGACTTGGCCATATCTGTCTTTCTTTCCGTGTGTTACTGGTCTGAAGTTTTGTGTTTTTAGAAGGGTGGCTCGTCGTCGCCGCCGCCGAAGGACCCCGAGGCCGGGGCGCTACCCCACGGGTCGTCCCCGCCACTCGGCTGGGCCGCCGGGGCCGCCG